>DASZQK010000023.1:0-33526 GCA_035549695.1 Caulobacterales bacterium
GCCGAAGCGCTCGCGCGGTCGAGGACGCGCGCGTCCTCGACCGCGCGAGCGCTTCGGCGAACGTCGTCGCCGGCAAACGCGTTCTGGTCGTTGAAGACGAAATCGTCATCGCGCTCGACATCGTCGACAAACTCGACGAGCGCGGATGCAAGGCCGTCGGACCGGCCGCCACATTCGATGAAGCGCAGCGCCTGATTGATCAGGGAGAGTTCGATTGTGCGCTGCTCGACGCCAATCTGGCCGGGCAGCCCGTCGATCAATTGGCCGCAGCGCTCACGCAAAGCAATACGCCGTTCGCCTTCGTCACCGGTTATGGACGCGAAGCCCTTCCGCTCGCGTTCCGCGATGCGCCGATGATCGCCAAGCCGTTCAGCCCGCAGCAATTGACCGACCTGATCGAACTCATCTTCACCCGCAACGAGGACACCGTCGCGCTGCGCCAAGCAAAGAGATAACGCCGGCTCACTCTTCGGCCTCGCCGTCCTCGCCGTCTTCATCGGCCGCGGCGGCGTGCGCCAGGAACTGCGCGCAGCCCGTCTCGCTCAGCAATGCTGCGAGCGCGCTGTGTTCCTCCAGCGCGGAGTGCTTGGCGCGAAGCGCCGCAAATCCCTTGGCGGCGTAGCGCTGCGGCTTCTGCGTGAACGGCGCGCCCGCGATCTCGACGTGAACGATTGCGCCATCATCCGCCACCGCGCGCGCATTCGCCGCCATCCACGCCAGGTAGGCGCCGGCGACCTCCGCCTGCAACAGCTCAGCCAAGCCTTCGCGCAGCACCGCGAAATCCTCGAACTCGCCTTCGACCCGCGCTCGCTCCATCCGCGCGGTCCAACCCGTCACGTTCGGCGCGCGCGCGCGGATCATGGCGCCCGGCGTCGGATCGGCCGCGAGCTGTGCGAATTGCGCCGCAAGGGCGAAATCGGCAATGCACGGCCGCCCTCCCAACAGGTAGGGCCGTCCCGCAAGCTGCCGCTCGACGATCTCCAGCAGACGCGCGAACGAGCCCTCGATGAGCGCGGCCGTCTCGCTGGAGGAGCCGACATGGTGAAGCCGCGCCGCCATGCGCGCACGAATCGACTCGACCACGCCTTCGGGCGCCTCCGCGCCCTCATACAGCATATCGGCGATGCGCCTGGCGGCGCCCGCCTGGTCGTCCGCATAGCTCCATCGATAGTGAAACATCGCCTTCGCCAACCATTCGTCGGCATAGTCCTCAATCAGCGCCGCAAGGAACGCGAGCGCTGGATCGGCGGGCACGATGGACGGCTCGGGAAATTCACGCTCCAGCGCCTCGATCGTCGGCGTGGAATCCTGCAGCACGTTTTCTTCCGCATCCACCAACACCGGCGCAAGCGGCAATTTGGCGTAGCGGGCGAACTCCTCGACGCCTGC
The DNA here is from genome assembly GCA_035549695.1 of Caulobacterales bacterium. Classification (GTDB taxonomy): domain Bacteria; phylum Pseudomonadota; class Alphaproteobacteria; order Caulobacterales; family Aquidulcibacteraceae; genus Vitreimonas. The sequence goes on from DASZQK010000023.1 coordinate 1,390, forward strand.
ATGCGTGCGGTCCCGCCACTCGAACTCAAGACCCTTGAAAATCAGGTAGGAGCGCAGCTTCAGCGAATATGGCGAGGTCTCGGCGCCGTAGAGCCGGAAAGGAGCAGTCATCGATCTTCCTCAAAAGCGAACGGCCGCCGTGCTTGGCGCGGCGGCCGTTCTTGCAATTCACTATCGGCTCAGACGGGCTTGATGTTGACCGCCGCCGGCTTGTTCTTGCGCGGATCGTTCTCGACATCGAAACTCACGGCCTGCCCTTCGCGCAATCCTGTGAGTCCCGAGCGCTCGACCGCGCTGACGTGCACAAACACGTCCGCGCCGCCTTCGTCCGGCGCAATGAAGCCAAAACCCTTCGCCATGTTGAACCACTTCACGACGCCTGTAGCCATCGTTTCGCTCCCTTCGGCCGCGCCTTTGTCTTAAGCCCCATGCTTCGGCGGCGCGGTTTTGGACTCTATGGAAAAGAACGAGAGCCGGCGCTGGAGACGAAGCGCGCGGTCGAAATCGCCTCGACCGGTAGTCCGGTGCGCATCAGGCGCGCGACGTAACGGGAAGTCAAGCAGCGGAACGCTCAGATAAATGCACGAGCCGGCTCTTGTGTGACGCGTCTGTAGGCGCTGCGCCACGTGATGAACGCCACGCTTGCGCCCCACAGCGCCAGAGCGCCGAACATCTGAAGCACGCCAGCCATGTCGACGCTGACCGCCACGACGTCGTTGTACACAATTAAACCCAGCAAGGCGGCCGCTGACAGGACGGGCGGCAGGCTAGCCCCCAGCGCCACCGCCGTCCAAGCGCCGGGTGATCCTCCGCGCGCCAATCCCCGCCAGATCGGCACGCCAAAAAGGGCGATGACGAGGACGCACGCGCCGAGCACCAACGCCGCGCTCAACGCCCATTGGTTCGCCAGCGCGCTCCAATCAATGGCCAGGGCGCCCGAAATCAGCGCCGCCAGCGGCGGCAAGATTACGCCGGACAGCGCGCCGGCCACGACGGCGACGGCCGCTCTGCGCCAGTTCGTTACAAAGACATGCGGTCTCATCGCACTCCAGCCGCCAGCAGGTCGTGCATATGCACAACGCCGACTGGCGCGCCGTCCGTCACCGCGAACAGAACTGTAATGCGCCTTTCGTTCATGATGGCGATGGCGTCGGCCACCGGCGCATCCGGGGAAATGACCACCGGGTTCGGCGTCATCAGCGCACGCGCGTCCTTCGCGAACATTTCCGGCGTCAGGCGCCGGCGCAGGTCGCCGTCGGTGATGATGCCGATGAGCTTGCCGTTTTCGACGACGCCGGCGCAGCCGAGGCTGTCGCGGCTCATCGCCTTGAGGGCGTCCGGCACTGGCAGCGTCGGCGCAATCAGCGGATCATGCGCGCCCACACGCATCAGGTCGCGCACGCGCATGAGCGCAGCGCCGAGCTTCCCGCCGGGATGGATCGCGCCGAAATGATCGGCGGTGAAGCCGCGCGCTTTGAGCAGAGCGATGGCCAGCGCGTCGCCCAGCGCGAGGCACATGGTCGTCGAGATTGTCGGCGCCGGGGCGTCTTCGCTGGCCTCGCCGCAATCGGGCAGCAGCAACAGCGCGTTGCTGGCGCGTGCGAGCGAGGACTCGGCGCGGAACGTCATGCCAATGAGCGGCACGTGCAGGCGCCGGCAGTGATGCATGAGGTCGGAAAGCTCCGCCGTCTCGCCCGAGCGCGAGATGGCGATGGCGCAATCCTCCGCCGTCACCATGCCGAGATCGCCATGGCTGGCCTCGGCCGGATGTACGAATTGCGCGGGCGCGCCGGTCGAGGAGAGCGTGGCGGCGAGCTTGCGTGCGATGTGCCCGGACTTGCCCATGCCCGAAACGATCACGCGCCCCTTGGTCGCTTCAATCAGCTTGCAGGCGGAAACAAATCCCTCTCCCAGCGGGCCCCTGAGCGCGCTCGACAAGCTGTCCAGCGCGCGCGCTTCGGCATGGATGGTGTCCTGCGCGGCGGCGATCGCGGCGGCGGGATCGATCTTCGTCATCCAGGCTAGCTCGCACGGCGCGGCGGCTTTGTGAACCTTCTACCCCCGCGCCAGCCACAGCGCGTGCGCGCCGTCCCACGCCAATTTCAACCCGAGCAGCACCATCAGCACATAGGTGACCCGAAAGAACGTCCGTCCGGTGAGGCTTCGCGCCAGCCGCGCGCCGGCCAGAGTGGAGATCACCGCCAGCGGAAACAGCACCAAAGCCGCACCCAAATTGTCCGGAGTGAATTGCCCCAGCGCCAGATAGGCCGGGACCTTCACCCAATTGAGGATGGCGAAGAACAAGGTGCTGGTGCCGAGGAAGAGGTCGCGCTCGACGCGGCGCTGCATCAGGAAGATTTGCACCGGAGGCCCGCCGGCATGCGCGATCTGACTGGTGAAGCCCGCCACGACGCCGAAGATCACGCCGATCCAATCCGGCGCCGGCGATGTCCTGGGTTCGCCACCCTTCCATTCCTGCCAAATCCGTTGCGTCCCGAACGCAATGCAAATGGCGCCGAGCGAAAGCTCGACGGCGGGCGTCGAGACGCTCGCGGCGAGGCCATAGCCAAGCGCCACGCCGGCCATCCCGCCAATCATCAGGATCGCCACCAGCCGGAGCGACCACAGCCCGCGAAACACCCAGATGGAAACCACGTCCTGGACAATGAGGATCGGCAGGATGATGGCCGCCGCCTGCACCGGCGAGATCGCCAGCGCCAGGATCGGCACGCCCAAAATGCCGAGTCCGGAGATCCCGCCCTTGGCCATGCCCACGGCGATCACGGCCGGGATCGCCGCCGCGTAGAACCACGGATCGCTCAGCAATGGATTAGAAAACAGACCCGCCCCCATTGTGCGAGGCTCTGGCATGCGTCGCCGCAGGTGTCACGCGGTTGAGCGCGAGGCCCTGGGGGCTTATGTCTTGATGTCCAAAGGAAGCTTTATGGCCACGCCCAATCCCGTTGTTTCCGTGCCCCGCCAAGGCGGCCAGCCCGTGGAGATCGGCAACGACCTGCCGCTCGTCTTCATCTGCGGCCCGTGCCAGCTCGAAAGCCGCGAACACGCGCTGGAGACGGCAGAATTCCTGCGCGATCTGTTCGCCCGCGCCGGCGCGGGCCTCATCTACAAGACCAGCTTCGACAAAGCCAACCGCTCCAGCCTCAAGACCCAGCGCGGCGCGGGGCTTTCGGTGTCCGGGCCGATCTTCGAGGAAATCCGCACTAGGCTCGGCGTGCCGGTGCTGACGGACGTGCATCTGCCCGAGCAATGCGCCGACGTCGCCCAAGTCGTCGACGTGCTGCAGATCCCGGCTTTCCTCAGCCGTCAGACCGATTTGCTGATCGCCGCCGCCGAGACCGGCAAGCCGATCAACGTCAAAAAGGGTCAATTCCTGGCGCCGTGGGACATGAAGAACGTGATCGCCAAGATCACAGATAGCGGCAATCCGAACGTGCTCGCCTGCGAGCGCGGCGTGAGCTTTGGCTACAACACGCTGGTCTCGGATATGCGCGCGCTGCCCATTCTCAAGAGCTTCGGAGCGCCGGTCGTGTTCGACGCTACGCACTCCGTGCAGCAGCCCGGCGGACGCGGCGAGACGAGCGGCGGCGAGCGCCAATTCGTGCCGGTGCTGGCCCGCGCCGCAGTGGCCATTGGCGTCGCCGCCGTGTTCATGGAAGCGCATGGCGACCCCGACCACGCGCCCTCCGATGGGCCCAACATGGTGCCGTTCAGTCAACTCGAAGATCTGGTGCGCGAGTTGCTGGCGTTCGACCGGCTGGCTAAATCTGGCGCCGCCATCGCGGCGGAATAGCCCATCCCCGATTCCCCGGACCGTTTGCGAAGCAAGCGTGATCCGGGCTCAAGGTTCGGCGGCCCTGCGCCCAACACACGCTCGCTGGCACTCGGGCTCCGACGCTTGCCCCGGGGGATCATGGAAAACCGCGGCGGGATCCGTTTAGCCAAGGCGCCGAAGCCGTTTGACGGCTTGGCGACGGTTTCGTTACAGGTCAACGCATGCGCATCCTGCAGGTCATCGCCGGCGCGGTCGAAGGCGGCGCGGAAAACCACATGCTGGAAAACGTGCTCGCGCTGCACGAAGCCGGCGTGGAGCAGCACGTGGTCACGCGTGGTCACAATGAAGGCCGGCTGGAGCGGATGCGCAAAGCCGGCGTGGCGTTTTCCGTGGCGAGCTTCGATAAGGTCTGGCGCGATCCCACCAACGCGACGATCCGCGAGGCGCACGACAAGCTCAAACCCGACGTGAACCATTACTGGATGGGCCGCGCCGGCACTTACGCGCCGAAGCCGTGGCGTTTGCGCAATCTCGGTTGGTACGGCGGCTATTACCCGCTCGGCCGATTCAAGACCTGCGAGTGGCACGCCGCGGTGACCGCCGACATCGTCAAGCATATCATCGCCGAAGGCGCGCCGGCCGATCGCGTGCAGGTGCTCAACAATTACGCCAGCCTGGAACCGGGCCAGAGCGTCGACCGCGCCGAGTTCGACACGCCGGAGGACTCCCCGCTCGTACTCGCCCTGGCGCGTCTGCATTGGAAGAAGGGCCTCGACACGCTGCTTGAGGCGATGGTGGGCCTGCCTGGCGTCTATTGCTGGATCGCCGGCGACGGGCCGCTGGAAGCGGACTTGAAATCGCAGGCGACGCGTCTTGGGCTCGATGAGCGCGTGCGCTTCCTGGGCTGGCGCACCGACCGTGCGGCGCTGCTCGCCGCCTGCGACCTCGTCGCCTTCCCTTCGCGCTACGAGCCGTTCGGCAACGTCACGATCGAGGCCTGGGCCGCGCGCAGGCCGCTGGTCGTCGCCGACGCCGCCGGGCCCGCGGCCACCGTCACCAACGAAGTCGATGCGTTGCTCATCCCCAAGGACAATGTCGAGGCCTTGCGTGAAGCGCTGCGGCGCGTGATCGACGACGCCGACCTCGCCAAGCGGCTCGTCGAAAACGGCGCGCGCGCTTACGAGATGAACTTCACCAAGCCGGCTTTCGTGCGCGCGGCGATGACGCTTTACGAGCGCATCAGCAAAGCGGCGCAAAGCGCCGAGCGCGCTCCGGCGGCGTGATGGCCGTGACGCCGCAGCGTGCGCGCGAACTGGCGCTCTCGCTCGCGGACGCCAGCGAAGCGCCGCACTTCAACCGCTTCGCGTTCCGTACGCCGCGCAAGATCTTCGCGACACTCGCGGGCGACGGCGCCGACATCAATCTGATGTTCGATCCCGCGCACCAGGAGCTTTTCTGCGAGCAGGCGCCAAGGGCCTTCGCGCCGGTTCCCGGCGGCTGGGGCAGGATGGGCGCGACGCGCTGCGACCTCCGCGCCGTCGACGCCAGGACGCTGCTTTCGGCGCTCAAAGCCGCGCATGGCCTCGCCGCGCCAAAGGGCAAAAAAGGCCGGCGCTGACGCACCGGCGGGACAGCGCTGTCAATGTTGCAGAATTGACGCGAGCCGCCGCCGCTCAGGCGCGGCGATCGCAAATTCGCGGCGCCGGCATTGCCAAACGCCTTCCTTTTGTATGATGATCTCATTAATATGATAAATATGCTCCGGCTGGACCGGTGCGATCAGGGGAGGAGTGCCGATGACCCGCGCCGTTGACGCCTTCAAGGCGTCGAGTTTGCTTGCGCTCGCGTTTTGCTTGGCCACGCCCGCCTTCGCCCAAGAGGCGCAAGGCGAAGACGAAATCGTCGTCACCGGCATTCGCGCCAGCCTACGCGATGCGATCGGCGTGAAGCGCAATTCGCCGCTTGTCGTCGAAGCCATCTCCAGCAACGAGATCGGCCAATTGCCGGACGTGACGATCGCGGAATCGCTGGTGCGCCTGCCGGGCCTCAACGGCACGCGCGATCGCGGCAATGCGAGCCAAGCGGCGATCCGGGGCTTGGGTCCGCGCCTCGTGCTCGGCCTCGTGAACGGCCGCGAAGTCGCCTCTTCGGAGCCGGACCGCAATGTGCGCTGGGAGATCTATCCCTCCGAGGTCGTCACCGGCGCCCAGGTCTACAAATCGCAATCGGCCAACCTCATCGCCGGCGGCGTCGCCGGCACGGTGGACATTCAGACGGTTCGTCCGCTCGACTATCAGGGCCCAAGCCTGAACGGCCGGGCGGGGCCGGTCTATTATGACGGCAGCGACAATTTCCCGAACTACGATCCATGGGGCTATCGCGCCAGCGGCTCCTACGTCGCGCACATATCTCCGCAATTCGCCGTCGCGCTCGGCGTTTCGCTGCAGAACCAGAAGAACGGTTATCCTTCGTTCCAAGGCTGGGGCTACAATGACGAGCGGCTGGGCGGCAATCCGGGCGACATCAACGGCGACAGCGTGCTCGATCACACGCCCTGGGGCGCGCAAACCGAAATCAAGATGCTCGACGAAGACCGCACCGGCGTGATGGGCGCCGCGCAATGGCGGCCCAACAACGATTTCACGCTTTCGTTCGACGCGCTGTATTCCAAAGTGGAAATCGACGAGCACCAGAACCAGGCCTGGTACGGCCGCAACGGGACCACCGGCAATTGGGGCGGCGCCAACAATGGCGACTACAACGCGGCGGGCTCCTCCTACACGATCGTCGGCGGTGATGTCGTGGCGGCGACGCTGCCTTTCGTCGAAGTCACCAATGTCATCGCGCAATACACCGAAGACAAAGATCTCGTGGCGACCGGCCTCAACGGCGAGTACGTGAACGGCGGCTGGACGTTCAAGGGCGACCTCTCCTACTCGCGAGCCACGCGCGAAAATACCTGGCAGGCGGTGCAGATTCCGATCTATCCGGCCAGCATGAGCTTCGACATGCGCGCGGGCGTCACGCCGTTCGTGACCACAAGCTCGAATCCGGCCGACACGAGCATTCAATTCGTCCCCAACTGGCTCGGCGGCACGCATGACGGACCGGAGCACATCACCGACGAATTGAGCGCCGCCGCGTTCAGCGCCAATTACGACATGGACGGCTTTATCGACAGTGTTGAGGGCGGCGTGCGCCTCTCGGACCGCTCCAAGCATCACGACCGCATTTCCTGGCAGCAATTCTCAAGCGGCGTCGCCATCCCGGCGAATATGTTGACGAACTACGAAGTCACCGCTTTCGACGTTCCCCCGATCCTCGACGGCGACTTCTATGCGCTGGCCAATCTTGCTTATGGCGGCTTCGTCGAGCCGCCCGGGCAGACCTCCATGGATTACTACAAGGACGGCTATTGGACCGTCGACGAGCAGGTCGCCGAAGCCTACGGCATGGCCAATTTCCAAAGCGAATTGTTCGGCCTGCCGATGACCGGCAATGCCGGCGTGCGCATCGTCGACGTCGAAACCTCAAGCTTCGGCTACGAACATATCGGCGGCGCGGCGGCGACGCCCGTCACCATCAAGAACGATTACACCGAGGTGTTGCCCTCGCTCTCGCTCAACTTCCATCTGAGCGACGATCAGGTGCTCCGCGTCGGGCTGGCGAAGGTGATTTCGCGCCCGCCTCTGGATGAATTGCGCGCCGGCCGCTCGATCTCCGATCCGGGCGATCCTCCCCCGCTCACCGGCTTCGGCGGCAACCCGCGGCTGGATCCGTTCCGCGCGACCCAGCTCGATCTTTCCTACGAGTACTATTTCCATCCCGAAGCGCTGCTCGCGGTCGCGGTCTATGCGAAGGATGTCGATAGCAACATCGGCTACTTCACCTCACCGCAACAGATCAGCGGCGAGACGTATCAGATGACCGGCCCCGCCAACGGCGACGGCGGCATGATCACGGGCCTCGAACTGACATTCCAGACGCCGTTCTATTTTGTGCCCGGCCTTTCGGACTTCGGCATCTATTCGAACTACGCCTACGTCAATTCGGACATCAAGGAATTCTATCCCTGGTACAATCCGGTCGATGGCAGCGGCATGGCCGAACACACCGCGACGGTCGATCTCTGGTACAGCCATGGCGGACTCGAAGCGCGCCTCGGCTACAAGTATCACAGCGAATACACGGTGATTTACGGCTGGAACGGCTCCGACATCCGCACCCTCGAGCCCGAAGGCGTATGGGATTTTTCCACGTCCTACCAAATCAACGATCACATCGGCCTTCGCTTCCAGGTGAACAACCTGAACGACGAGCCGTTGCGCATCTATCGCGACAACGATCCCGATCGGCTCGGACGCTATGACGTGTACGGGCGCCGGTTCCTGTTCGACATCTCGTTCCGCTACTAGAGCGTGATCCGAAGACGGGGGAGGCGGTTTCCTCTCGCCTCCCTCGCCGTCTTCAGGCGTTCGCCCACACCGCGTGAATGATTTCGGCGCGCACGTCGAAGCCGAGGCTGCGGTAAAGCGCAATCGCCGGCGCGTTGTCGGCGTAGCTGTGCAGAAACGGCGTATCGCCCTGGTCCAGCATACGCTGCGCCACCGCCCGCATCAGCGCGGCCCCATAGCCGCGGCCGCGATAGTCGGGGTGCGTGCACACCGCGCTGACCTCGTGAAAGCCATCGAGGTTCAACCGCTCGCCGGCCATCGCGACCAAGCGGGCGCCGTGGCGGATGCCGAGGAAGCGCCCGAGCGCATGCGTGCGCGCGCGGAACGGGCCGGGGCGCGTCAGCGTCGCGAGCGCCAGCATCTCCGCCGCATCCGCATCGTTGAGCGGCTCAAGCCGAACGTTTGCGCCGCCTCCGGCCAGGCACGGCGCAATCATCTGCACGCACAGCGCGCTGCGGATCACCGTCACGCCAGCGGGGGCGGTCGGCGGAGCAGCCTCCAATAGCGAGACATCATCGCCGGCCGGGATCAGCGCCGCCACGACCGCGGCGTCAGCGCCCGCCGCGAGCGGGCTTACGTCGGCGGGAAAGCGAAGCGCCGCGCCGCCGCCGACCGCGAACGACGCCTGGCGCGACGTCAGCGCGCTCCAAACAGGGCGGTCAAGCGGATGCATCGGCGCTTGGTAGCCCAGCGAGAGCCGCAAACAAAACCGCCCGCGTCCGACCTGAGGGAGCGAAATGGTCGAACGCGGGCGGCAGGAGCGCTAGCGGGCGCGAGGGAGAGATGCGCCCTTGAGGGAGAGTCTAGCGCCGGGGAGAAGGATCAAACGATCTGCGCGGCTTGGTGCAGCGTGGCCCAGGCCACAGGTACAAACATGACGGCCGCCACACAGAGGCAGGCGATGCGTGAGAAGATGGTCATGGCCGGGCTCCTTGGTTCAAACTCGTGTCGCCGAAGCGATGAGTTGAACTTAAGAGCCCCTTCACCCTGCCGCTGTGACCGAGGGCACGTTCCGCGCCGGGCGCTCGCCGAGGCCGCGATAGAGTTCAAGATCGAGCGCGACGCGCGCCCGCAGCTCGGGAACACGCATGAATTCGGCGCGCGACATCTCCGGGCGCCCGGCATCCGGCGACCGGTTGGCGTGCGTCTTGCCTTTCACCACGCGCGTTCCGGTGCGGCGCGCGATGCACGGGAACGCCGCCGTCAGCCGACGCATGTCGAGCACGAAGTCCAACGCCTCCATGTTTCGCCGCGCGGCGCGCAGCGTCTCCGCGGGATCGCCATGCCGGAACGGATAATAGGCGCCGGCGAGCGCGCGGGCCTGCGCGTTGTCGAGCATGGCGCGCGCATCGGGATCATCGCAGAGGCAGAAATCCGCGAAATTCGAGCGCTTGGCCATCTCCGCCAAGCGAGCAAAGCCTGGATGGTTCGTTTGCGTGATGCCGCGCGAATAGGCGTAGAGTGAGCGCAGACGGCTGAACGGCTCGCGCACGATGGAGAAGCAGATCGCATCCTCGGCGATCTGTTCGAGCGTCTCAAATCCCATGTGGCCGCCGACATAAAGCGCGCGCCGGGCCTGCCCGAGCGCCCCGGCGTCGAACGCCGTGCCCTCCATCGAGTCGAGCAGCACCGAACGGCCCGATCGCTGGCTGCCATAATTGGACTTGAAGTGATAATTGATCGAGGAGCCGCCGCACTTGGGAATATGCAGGAAGACGACGCGCGGCGCTCTGCGGCCGGCCAGACGCGCGAGATGAAACAAGACGCGCGGCCACGAGCGCTCAAGCACGCGAACCTCCTCTCAAAGCGCGCCGAGGCGTGCTCCGCTCAACCCGCTACCAGCATGCCGAAGAGGTTTGCCGTCGCTTTGCCGCTGAAGTGTCGCGGCTATTACAAAGTGTGTCTTGCGCGTGTGCGCGCGCACGCGCTTAGGGCGACGCGTGGTCCCAACGCGCCAGGAACTCGGCCGCGACACGGCGGGCAGGTTCCTCCATCAAGCCGAGATCCACAACGACCCCCGCCGCGCTCAGGCGGTCCGCGCCCCCCGCCGCCAGCGGGTGCGGATCCCGCACCGCCACGACCGCGCGCACGGTCCCCGCGCGGATGAGCAGATCCGCGCACGAGGCGGCGCCGGACCTGCGCGCCGCACACGGTTCGAGCGTGACATAGGCGGTGGCGCCGCGTGCGTCGCCGCCGGCGTGCGCCAGGGCGATTTCTTCCGCATGCGGACGTCCGCCCTCGCCGGTCGCGCCTTCGCCGATGACTGCGCCGTCCCTGACGATGACGCAGCCGACCGCGGGATTGTCGCCGGTGCGGCCCCGCATCACGCTCGCGAGCGCCAGCGCACGCGCCATATGCAGAGCGTCGCTCAATGGACCGTGGCGCAGGCTGGCGGCTTTTGCGTCTCGCCCAGCATGGCGCATGATCGCCGGATCTCGTCCTCGATCAGCGCGCAGGAATTTTCGACGTTGCACGGCGCGTGCGTCGCCGGCGAGACCTCCAGGCAGGCCGCGACCAGGGTGGCCGCCGCCTGCGCGCCGCGTTCCTGCGCGCATGAGGCTTGCGGGAGCGGCGCCAATTCCTCACGGATCGACGCTCGCAGATCGAAGCCGCTGTTGCTGACGATATTGTCGACGCGCCAGCCTTGCGGCGTCTCCACCATGGTCCAATCGACAATGCGCGGTTCGCCGTGGATGTTGAATCTCGCTTCCACAACGGCGGCGCCATGGCTGGGAGGGGTCTTCACGGTGATGGCCAGTCCGGTCAGCTCGGAGCAATCCTGGCAATCGGCGGCGAGATCGCCGTCGATAAAGGGTTCGTCGCGCCGGTCGGCCTCAGCCTGCGCGGCGTCGAACTGGCGCTTGAGGTCCTCGCTCATCGGGATGGCGTCGGGCGGGGTCGCTTCTTGTCCCAGCTTTTCCACCGTCATCGCGTAGATCGCGCGCACGGGCGCGTCGGGACCGGGCTTCGGCTGGCATGCGCCCGCCAGCGCCGCACACGTGATCGCCATCAAGAAACGCCGCACCCTCACCTCCCCGCCGCGCAGGAATGGTAGAGCGCGCGCCGTGGCAAGGCAAACGCGTCAGTGGCCGATGATGACTTCGCCCGAGCCGAACACGTGCTGAGACACTCCGCCAGTCACACGGCGGACGTGGACATCGCCCGAGCCGATGATGGCGGCGTCGAGGTGATTGGCTTCGCCCTGATGCACGACATCGCCCGAACCGGCGATGGCGACCGAAAGGTTGGAGGCGCGTCCGTCGCGGATCAAGACGTCGCCGGAGCCTTGCACGGCGATGTTGATTTCTCCGTCGGCTCGGGCGACCGACACATCGCCCGAGCCGGCGAGCGACAGCGTGAGTCCGTTGCGCACCGCGCCGAGCATCACGTCGCCGGCGCCGGCCACCTGGACGCTGGCCGTGCCGGCGTCGAACAAGTGCAGGGTCATGGCCCCGCTGGCGAGCGCGACATTGGCGTCGGCGACCACGCGCTCGACTTCCGTCAGACCGCACCCGGCCAATGCGAGGCGCGCATTCTGCGAGGGCCCGATGTGCATCCGCACCGCCCCGTCCGAGGAAATCACGGCGTCGCGCGGCACGCGCAGCTCGATCACCGGCAAGGACGCCTCGCGCACCCACTGGCCGCGCGCATTGACGCTGAAGCCGCCGCGGTCGCCGCATTGGGCACGGCGGCCGAGGCCGCCGTCGATCACCAGCGTGCGGCGGGAGAGACGGAATTGGGGCGCGGGCAGAGGGCCGGGATTGGCGATGGAGAGCGCGACGTCGTCGCGCGGCTCGGGCACGACGCGGACCACCGCCGCGAGGTTGCGAAGCTGCACTTCCGTGGCCGGCTGGCGCACCCAGGGCGCCGGCGGAACGGGGGGAACGGACGGAACCGGCGCCTGGGCCGGGGCGGGATGCGATTGCGCCACGGCCCCGCTGGGGGCCGCCATCGCCAGGCCAAAGGCCAGCACGCCCGTCATCAGCGCCGCCAACGGTCTCACTCGAGCATTCTCCAGCATACAGAGCGCAGATGCAGATTGGCGCGCCGTTGGATGCAGCGGGCCCTAAACGGACGGCGTCATCCTGTCAAAATTCGCCTTCCGGGCGAACCTACGCCGTCGAGTGTGGCCGCGGCGCCAGGGGTGCCGGAAAAGCGTAAACGGCCTCAGCGCTGTTCATTGCCGCATGTGCGAAGGGCACTCATATCCGCCTTCCCCACAACGGGTGAAACAAGGGGAAGAACCTCATGCGGAAACTGATCCTCGGCGCCGCTGCGGCGCTGCTGGTGTGCGGCCTGCCGGCCGTGGCGTCGGCCCAATCGGGCTATGTCGGACTGAGCTACACACATGACAATGTCGACCCGGGCGATTTCGACGTCGACGTCGGCGCGGTCGATGCGACCGCGGCGTTCGATTTCGGCTCCTTCGGCGCGCAAGTTGGCGGCGGCTACGCCAATCTCAGCCCCGATGGCGGCGATGACGCCGACGATTGGCACGTCGACGGCCATCTGTTCGTGCGCAACGACACCTGGCAATTCGGCGGCGGCGTCGCGTACGAGAATGTCGATTTCGGCGGCGGCGATGACGGCGATGTGTGGACGGGCGCGCTCGAAACGCTCTTCTTCCAGCCGAACGTCACTTGGGGCGCTACGCTGGCGTATTCGGACTCCAGCGATTTCGACACGACCGCCTGGAATCTGAACGGCGAAGCTCGCTATTTCCTGAACGACAATCTGCGCATCGACGGCAATATCGGCCTCGGCACGGTCGATTTCGGCGCCGGCAATGACGATAACGACGCGTGGAGCGCGGGCGTGGGCGGCGAATTTCAATTCGCGTCCGTGCCGATCAGCGTCTTCGGCGGCTACGAGCACTACAATCTCGATGTCGGCGGCGGCCCAGATCTGGAAAACGACGCGCTGACGATCGGCGCCCGTTGGAATTTCGGCGGCACGCTGCGCGATCGCGACCGTTCGGGCGCGAACCTGCATTCCGGCAGCTTCGTGCAAGGCATTCTCGGCGCGCTCTAAACCGAGCTAGGCCTGCCAAAGTCAAAGCCCCGGCCGAACGGCCGGGGCTTTTTCTTTGCCTGCCGCGCGGGCGATTAGACTTGACCGGCCGCCGCTCCGGGGCCCATCGCCCCGCCCTCCGCGGGCGCCGCGGGCAGCGCCTGCACGCCGTTCGGCGTCTCGCCGCCGTGGAAGGCGTGATCCACGTAGCCCTTCGCACCCTTGGCGATCTGCTCGGAAAAGAAGCCCGCGCCCACCGCGATCAGCGCCTGCTTGCCCGGCACGCTCAAGCTCAGATTGCTGATCGCCGATTGCACGCCCTCGAGACCCGGCACGGCCGTACCGGTCAACAGCACCAATTGCACCAGCACCGCGACGACGCCGCCGGTGAACATGCGCAGGAAGAAGTCGCTGCCGCCGCCGAAGGTCAACGGCAGATAGTTCGGGAACGTCATCAGGATGAAGAGCAGGCACGCCGAACCCAGCACGCCGGCCAGGAAGGCGAGCAGAATGCCGCTCATCATCGTCGGCATCTTGAAGAAGAGATCGATGATCGGCTTGGCCCACGGCGCCGAGGCGACCAGCGCGTCGCGGCCGTTAATCGCGCCGAGCACCGGGGCCAGTTCCGCCCCCGGCACGCGCCTGGCGACTTCATAGTCAAACGTGCGCTTTTGGATGTCCGCGGCGTTCGCCTGATATTTCTCGAGTTCGGCCAGATAGGTCGCCTTGAAGTGGGTCAGCTGGCTCTGAATCGCAGGATCGCTCGACGTGCAGCGCGTGGCCTCGTCGATGGTGGGCGCGGCCGAGCATCCTGCGCTCTGGGCGCGCTGGCGCAGCGCGATCGACGCTTGGTCGAGCCTTGCCGCTTGCTGCTGCAATTGCGAATTCAAGAGACCCAATTCGTCGGATTGGCGTTGCGCCTCGCGCGCCGCCGCGAGGGTCTCGGCGCTCCCGTCGGCGCCCGACAGCACGGCCTGGTAATTGGCGGCGTCCCGCGCCGGAGCGGCCGCGTCGGCGCCGTAGCGTAGATCGATGGTCGCCAGCGCGATCAGGAACACGACCCCGAGCACGATCGTAAGGCCCAGGCGAAACAGCGCCAGCATCAGCCAGGAGAGCTTCCCCCAGCCCTTGGCGTCGACAAAATCGTCAGCAACGGCCGAATTCATGCGTATGTCCCCCCATGGCCAATGGTTAACGGAAGGCTAACGCAGAATACCCGCCCCTCCAAGCGCAAGCGCGTGACAGGCGTCACGAGAAAAGCCGCGCCGCCCGTTCGGCCGATCCGGACTTGGCCGGCCGAGCGGTCCAGTTCGATGAGGCGACAAAAAGGGCCGCCCCTATCGGAGCGGCCCTTCTCATGTGTTGCGTTTCACTTGGTCCGCGTCGGTCAGCCAAGTGAGCTGTGCTCCGCCTGCAAGTCTTAGGCGCGGAGTTTCGCCAGAACCTCCTCGCTGACCGCCCGCGGCACTTCTTCGTAATGGTCGAATTCCATCACGTAAGAAGCGCGGCCTTGGCTGAACGAGCGCAGCGTATTGACGTAGCCGAACATGTTGGCCAGCGGCACCATCGCCTGGATGATGGTGGCGTTGCCGCGCATGTCCTGGCCTTGGATCATGCCGCGCCGCGAGTTCAGGTCGCCGATCACGCTGCCCACATATTCTTCCGGGCTCGTGACTTCGACCTTCATGATCGGTTCGAGCAGACGCGGAGAGCCCTGCTCCTTCAATTCACGGAACGCCGCGCGCGCCGCGATTTCGAAGGTCAGCACGTTCGAGTCGACTTCGTGATAGGCGCCGTCGACAAGCGTCGCCTTGAAGTCGATCAGCGGGAAGCCGGCGAGCAGGCCGTTCTCCTTCTGCAGCTTCAGGCCCTTTTCGACGCCCGGCACGTATTCCTTCGGCACCGAACCGCCGACGATCTTGTTCTCGAACACGAAGCCCGAACCCGGTTCGCCCGGCTCGAACACGATCTTCACGCGCGCGAACTGGCCCGAACCGCCAGTCTGCTTCTTGTGCGTGTAGTCGATGGTCGCGGTCTTGCCGAGCTTCTCGCGATACGCCACCTGCGGCGCGCCCACATTGGCTTCCACCTTGTAGGTGCGCTTCAGGATGTCGACCTTGATGTCCAAGTGCAGCTCGCCCATTCCCTTGAGGATGGTCTGGCCGCTTTCCTGATCGGTCGACACGCGGAAGGAGGGATCCTCCGCCGCCAGCTTCGCCAGCGCCACACCCAGCTTTTCCTGGTCCGCTTTCGACTTGGGCTCGATCGCCACTTCGATCACGGGCTCGGGGAATTCCATGCGTTCGAGGATCACCGGCTTGTTGGGGTCGCACAGCGTGTCGCCGGTGCGCACTTCCTTCAGCCCGGCGAGCGCGACGATGTCGCCCGCATAAGCTTCCTTGATATCTTCGCGATTGTTGGCGTGCATCAGCAGCATCCGCCCGGCGCGCTCCTTCTTGTCGCGCGTCGAATTCAGCAGGCTATCGCCGGCGTTGAGGATGCCGGAATAGATGCGGCAGAACGTGATGGTGCCGACAAACGGGTCGTCCATGATCTTGAACGCGAGCAGCGACATCGGTTCGGTGTCGCTGGCGTTGCGCACCAATTCCTTGGTCTCGTCGTCAGGGTTGATGCCCTTGATCGCCGGGCGGTCGAGCGGGCTCGGCAGGAAATCGACGACGGCGTCGAGCAAAGGCTGCACGCCCTTGTTCTTGAACGCCGAGCCGCAGAGCATCGGATACCAGGCGCCTTTTTGCACCGCGAGACGGATGAGGCGCTTCAGCGTCGCGATGTCCGGCTCCTCGCCTTCGAGGAATTTCTCCAGCACCGCGTCGTCCATTTCGACGGCGGCTTCGATCAGCCCATTGCGATACTCGACGGCCTTTTCCTTCAGGTCGTCGGGAATGTCGGCATAGTCGAATTTCGCGCCGAGGCTTTCATCTTTCCAGATGATCGCGCGCATCTCCAGGAGGTCGACGACGCCCTTGAAGCTCGACTCGATGCCGATCGGAAGCTGCAGCGGCACCGGCCGCGCGCCGAGACGCTTCTTGATGTCTTCCACGCACATGTAGAAGTCGGCGCCGGTCTTATCCATTTTGTTGGCGAAGATGATGCGCGGCACGGCATACTTGTCGCCCTGCCGCCAGACCGTTTCGGTCTGCGGTTCAACGCCTTGGTTGCCGTCGAGCACGACGACCGCGCCGTCAAGCACGCGCAAGCTGCGCTCGACTTCGATGGTGAAATCGACGTGGCCGGGCGTATCGATGATGTTGAGGCGCTTGCCGTTCCAGAACGTCGTCGTCGCCGCCGACGTGATGGTGATGCCGCGCTCCTGCTCCTGCTCCATCCAGTCCATGGTGGCCGCGCCATCGTGGACTTCGCCGATCTTGTGGCTCTTGCCGCTGTAGAACAGAATCCGCTCAGTGGTCGTGGTCTTGCCCGCATCGATGTGGGCCATGATGCCGAAGTTGCGGTAGTCTTCGATTTTGTACTGTCGAGGCATGACAATTCTGTCCGTAGCTTGATCACCGGGCCTCGCGGCAACCGGCGTCAAGCCGGCCCCGTTCAGCGCCGGCAATCGATGTGATTACCAGCGGTAATGAGAAAATGCGCGATTGGCTTCCGCCATGCGGTGCGTGTCTTCACGCTTCTTCACCGCGTTGCCGCGATTGTTGGAGGCGTCGATCAGCTCCGCGGCCAGGCGCTCTTCCATGGTGTTCTCGTTGCGCGCGCGCGCCGCGCCCACGAGCCAGCGGATCGCCAGCGCCTGCCGGCGCTCCGGGCGAACTTCCACGGGCACCTGATACGTCGCGCCGCCGACGCGGCGCGAACGCACTTCGATGGCCGGCGCCACATTGTCGAGCGCATCGTGGAACGCTTCGATCGACGGGCGCTTCAGCTTCTTCTCGACGGTGCCCAGCGCGCCATAGACGATCTGCTCGGCGGCGGACTTTTTGCCCTCGTACATGACGTAGTTCATGAACTTGGTGAGCACGATGTCGCCATAGACGGGATCGGGCAGAACTTCGCGCGGCTCGGCGCGGTGACGGCGGGACATCTCTTCTTTCCTTACTTCGGTCGTTTCGCGCCATAGAGCGAGCGGCGCTTCTTGCGGTCCTTGACGCCCTGGGTGTCCAGCACGCCGCGAAGAATGTGATAGCGCACGCCCGGCAAGTCCTTCACCCGACCGCCGCGGATCAGCACCACGGAGTGCTCCTGCAGGTTATGGCCTTCGCCCGGGATGTAGCAGACGGCTTCGATGCCGGTGGTGAGGCGCACCTTGGCCACCTTCCGGAGCGCCGAGTTCGGCTTCTTCGGGGTGGTCGTATAGACGCGGGTGCAGACGCCGCGGCGCTGCGGGCACGACTTGAGGGCCGGCGACTTGTTGCGCACTGGCTTCGGGTGCCGCGGCTTGCGGATCAGTTGGTTGATCGTCGGCATGCGCCTTTGAAATCCTGCTCTTTGTTCCAATGCTAAGCGGCGCGCCATGCCCGTCCCTGTCCGGCGCCATTCGAGCGGCCGGGTCGGGAAGAGGCGGTGCGCGCCGTTTTCGGCTTCATCCTGGCGGCGCGGGCGCGATGAGCGCGGGCCCCGGTCCGGAATGAGGCGCGGAAAATACGGACGGCGCCCTCCCCCGTCAAGCGCAGAACGGCGAGGGCGAAATCGCCCTGAAGGGGGCCCTGGGCGGCGCCTACCAGCGCGAACCCGGCGGGGGCGCCTCGATCTTGTCCACCGAATTGATATGGCAGCGCTGGCCGCCGATGATGGCGTCGGAGCCGCGATCGACCAGGTCGCCGGTCTGGGTCTGGAAACCGATCCCCTGAGTCAGGTCGCCGGCGTGCGTGCAGCCGCCCGACAGTACGGCTCGGTACCATTCGCGGCGGAATGTCTCCAGGATGATGGAATTGTCCTTGCCCCAGCTGCGCGCATCGACCTCGCGCAGGGAGACGGCCACGTTCGGCTCGATCACCGTGAACTTGGGCGGCGCCGCTGTTTCGGCGCTGGCGCATCCGATCAGCGCGGCGGCGCCCAGGAGGGCCGCGGCGCAAGTTTTCAGGGACCACATGGGGATCTTTTTCCTCCGTTTTATGAGCTGGGGCCGGATCGGCCCGGCGCCCGAACACGCTCGACTTTGGCCAGCGACAGCACGGCGCAGCTGCGGCCGTTGACGGTGACGCGGGCGAACTTGTCGACGCCCCCGGGCCCGACCGCGGTGACCGCGATGGCTGGGTTGAACCGGGCGTCGCGCGCGCACGGGCCTGACAGCTCCGCCATGTAGAGATCGCGCACGCCGGCGCGGATCAGCACATGCTCGCCGTCCACCACCTCAAAACCGGTGAGGCTGCGGGTGGACGGGATGCGCGCGTCAGAATCGACGATGACGAACCCAGGCGGGGGCGCAGGCGCGCGGCCCTCGCCGGCCTTGGCGACGCCGAACGCCAACAGGGCGGCGGCGCACATTCCCGCGGTCAAGGCATGCATGACGAGGCCCCTTGGCGACCTCCCCATGCGTCCAATGCGTGCAGCGAAACTCATGTTCCCAATATGGGAGCGTTCGGCGCAAAACGCACTTCAAAGCCGGGTGATGTTTGTGGCGGCGAGGCGGGGAGGCCGGCCGGCCTCCCCGGAACTCAGTACTGCGCCACCAGGCCAACATAGAGAAACTCGCCGTTCGGATCGGACAGATAGACGCCCGTTCCCGCCTTCGGCTCGTAACCCAGATTGTTGAGCCCGCCATAAAATTGGATGTGCTCGTCCACGTCGTAACGCACCTGCACGCTCGAGGAGCGCAGCCCATCCAGATATTTGTATTCCGGCGCCACGCGGGCTGGATCGGCGGCGTATTGCTCGTTTTCGTAGCGCAGCAGGTCGTTGGTGAAATTGAAGCCGTAGTGCACCGTCCACGGCCCCTTGTTCCAGGTCAGATCGAAATTGACCTGCCACTCGGGCGCCGAGGTGATGGTGCCGTCGGACTGCGCGCTCTCGCCGAGATCGTTGTCCGTGGGCGCGCCGGGCAGCGGCACGAACGTCAGTTCGAGCAGGTTGTTGCCGACCAGGCGGGCGTCGAACGAGCCCAGGTCGCCCCAACCCCAGTCTTCCGGCTCGAAGCGATAGTCGAGCGTGAAGTCGATGCCGCGCGTGGCGAACTGCGCCACGTTTTGCGGTCCGCGCAGGAAGTCGACAATGCCGCCCGCTCCGGCGCCGCCGACCTGACGCGTGATCGAGTCGCAGAACACGTTGTTGATCGAGGGCGCATCGACACACTGGTCGGCGAGGTCCTGCGCGCCGACCAGCTGGATCGCGTTGTCGATGGTGATGTCGTAGTAGTCGAGCGAGACGGTGAACCCGTGGAAGTTGGTGGGCCGGTAGATCACGCCGAACGTGCTCGTCTCGGCGGTCTCCACGTCGAGGTTGGGATTGCCGCCGGTGCGTCCGATCTTGGTGAAGGCCGCGAACGGATCCACCCAGGTATTAGGATTGGCGACGCCCGCCGCGGTCAGCAGCGCCGTGCAATTGGCCTGCCGCAAGGCCGGATCGGGCCCAAACGCCCATTGGTCCGGCCGGCACGGATCGGTGATGAACTGAAAATCCGTCGCCACCGGCGCAAACAGCTCGCCGATATTCGGCGCCCGCACCGCTTCCGCACGCGTGGCGCGGAAGGTGATGTCTTCGATCGGCGTCCACGCCAGGCCGAACTTCCACGTATTGGCCGAGCCGAGCGTCGAATACTCCGCGTAGCGATGCGCCCAGTCGAGCGAGAGATCCTTCACCAGGAACACATCGCGGAGGATCGGCAGATTGAGTTCCGCGAAGGCTTCCTTCACCTCGAACGCGCCGCGGGTGATGGGCTGCGGCCCGGCCTGGGTCACGCCGGCCTGCAGGAACGGATCCGGGGTCACAACCAGGCTTTCGCGCCGCCACTCGCCGCCGACCGCCCAGCCGATCTCGCCGCCTGGAAGCTTGAGGAAATCGCCGAAATCGCCGTTCAGCGTGGCGTTGAGCACTTGTTGGCGCTGGCGGCTCTTGACGTGCAGATCGCCCATCACCCAGTCGCGCGCCGCCTGTGAGGCCACGCCCACGCCGAACGTATTCAGCGGCACGCACTGGCCGGGCGAGAACGAAAGCGGCGTGGGATAATTCGGAAGGCCAGTCTGGTCCTCGCGATCGACGAGATTGAAGCTCGCGAGATAGCCGGCCTCATCCACATTGATGCGGCATGTCGGCGCCATGGGGCCGGCGCCGTCCGGATCGACCACGTCGATGGCGGCCGCGAAGCGATCCTCGAACCGCGCGTTGACATTGGTGAAGTCCGACTCGAGATCGCCCCAGACGTAGGAAACGTCGTAGTGGATGTTATTGGTCACGTCCCCTTTCATGCCGGCGACGGCGCGGTACGTGTCGGTGTCGAGCGCTTCCCCGCCGACGCCGAGATCGAACTGGTCGCGCGTGACGTAGACGTTGTCCTGCCCGTTGAGCATCGCATCGCTGCGGATGTTGGCGGGGATGTAGGGGTTGTCGGCGACGCTGATGGCGTAGCCGTAATCGAATACGGGCTGAATGTAGTTGGTGGCGGTCGAGCTCACCGCCTTCAGCTGCGCGTAGACCTGCGTCGTGTCGGTGAAGTCGTAATGGCCAAACAGGTTGAAGTTCACGCGTTCGACCGCGGGCAGCAGATAGTCCGTGTAGCCTGCGGTCGGCGTTCCCGAACCGCCCTGGCCATAGGTGAAGCCGATGTCATAGAGCCCGTTCGGCGGGTCGAAATCCGTGCCGAAATCCCAGGGCGCATCGGTGCGCCCGTCGAAATTGGCGATGAAGATGTCGCCGTCCGTGTCCACGGCGCCGCCGATGCCGGAAGAGAACCAGACAAGCTGGCTCATCGGGATGCGCGAATAGGGTCCGTGAGGGCCATTGGGATAGGTGCCGGCTTCGGTATCCGGGTTCACCACGAAGCGGACTTCATTGATGCAGAAGATCCGGTCGCGGCAGCGCAGCGGCGTCTCGTTCGAGTATTCGATCGCCGCGGCGATGTTGCCGCGCCCGCCGGCGAAATCGCGCCCCGCCGTCATGCTGACGAATTCCGTGTTCTGCCCGCCATGCACGGGCGCGCCGGCTTCGGCGCGCAGACGAAAGCCCTCGAAATGATCCTGCATCACGAAATTGACGACGCCGGACACGCCGTCCGCGCCATAGACGGCCGAGGCCCCGCCGGTCAGCACGTCGACGCGCGCCACCAGGTCGGTCGGGATGGAACTGATGTCGACGGAGCTGGTGCCGCCGAGGCCCGGCACGTGGCGCTTGCCGTCCACCAGCACCAGCGTGCGGTTGGTGCCCAGATTGCGCAGGTTGAGCAGGTCGACGCCGGAGAAGCCGGCGTTCGGAAACGCCTCCGTGCCGTTGAGCGAATTGCTGAGGGCGGGAATCTGCTGCAGGTACTGCAACAGATTGTTGGTGCCGCTGTCCTGAATTTCCTCGGCCGTGCTGGAAATGATCGGGTTGGTGAATTGAAGGTCGGGCCGCTGGATGTGCGTTCCGGTGACGACGATGACGTCTTCGCCGGCCGCTTCGTCAGCGGCGGGGGGCGCCGCTTCCTGCGCCGCCGCCATGCTCGCCGCGGCGGCCAGCGAAAATCCGGTCGCGCCGACAAAGCGCACGCCATCCATCAGCCGCGCACGCAGGCCGCGACGCTCTTTAGTCTGAACTGACATGTCTCACCCCGTTTTGCGTTACGGGGAAGCGACAAACGTCACTCGACGCACGACGTGCGCCGCCTTCCTACGCGGCTTGCGGGAACGGATTCGCGCACACCGCCTTCAAAAGTCCCCAATTGGCGGCATTGGGATGCGGGGTCGACGAGAGCGTCGAGGCGCTTTCGACGAACGCGCTGCTGCTTCGACCAGTGCGCGCGGCGATACGACAAACGACACTGGACCGCACAGGCAATGCGGTTCAGCCGTGTCTCCATCGACACACACCCGATGCCTTGTGCGTCAAACAACGCAAAGCTGACGCAGTTCCGGCGCGAACTGCGCAGCCTTCGCCGCCGCTTCGTCAATGTTGCCGGTCGAAAACTTTGCTGTTGCCTAAGTTGCGACGAATGCCGTTCGTCGCGCGCTTGTTCCGCTCAAGATGCGGCTTGCAAGGCCAGCGGAAGGCCAGCGGCCTGGCGCCGCTTCATCGTCCGCAGCCATCCATGCAGCCCCTCGCAGTCGAGGCCGTGCATCATCAAACGATAGCCGGCTTGCAGCGTCGACAGCGGCACCATCGGGTGGCCGTTCTTCATGAACGCCAGGTGATAATCGTTGCCGAGCAGGCGTGCGATATAGATGGCCACGGTTTCATCCAGCTGCAGCGAGTTGGCGGCGCGAACGAAATCGCTGCGCGGCAGGAGCAGCGCGTAGAGCGGCGTGTACACCTCCACCGCCGTCTGCACGTCGACGAAATTGAGCCAGCCCTTCTTGGTCGGTTCGATCGGGAACGGGCCGTCCGTGATCATCGAGAAATCGAGACGCGGGCCCGGTTCCAATTCCCGCCCCTGCGCCCGCAGGCTCCGGTTCAGCTGAATAATGAAATTGAAGATGTTGAGGTCGTGCTGGAGGAAGACGTTGTCCTCCAGATCCTTCAGCTTGCGCGGGCGTAACGGAACCGTCTCCACCTCGACGGGCCCGGCATTCGCCTTGATGAACGCCAGAATCTCCGTGCCGATGTGAAAGTGGCGCATGATCAGGAGGTTCGCATCCGGCGTCGCGAAATTCCTGAGCCCCCAATGAATGAGGCGATGCAGCGTCTTGTTGAGGTTGGGGTGGTGCGGACTGATCCCGCGCAGCAGCTTCACCACCAAGAAAAAGACAAACACGAACGGACGTACGATATTGAAGAACCAGCGCCGCGACCAGGACGCCGCGCCGCGCAGCAACGCCGTCTTCGCGCCTTCGTCAATCGGCAGACTCTGATCGAGCTGCAGCGCCAGCCAAGGCGAAGGATCGCGCGGATCGTAAAGCGCGAGATCGAAGTCCTTGTCGCTCACGCCGCGATCTCTTCGATCTGCAGCGCGTAGAGCCGCGCCGTCACCTCGGCCGTGCGCACGATGCGCCGCGCCACGGCGGCGTCCGGCAACACCAGCGCCAGCATCTGCTTGAATTCCTCGATGTGCTCGACGTCATTCTCGCCGTGATAGAGCAGGAAGCGGACGGCTTCGTCCGGCAGCTCCAAACGTTGCTGCACCAGCTTGCCCCACTCCTTCGCCTTGATGGAGCCCAAGCCCTCGATAATCCACATCGCGCCGAGCAAGCCAAACGGATTGGGCCTGGAGGCTTCGTGATACATCCATGCCGACAAAGCTTCCGAGCCGATATTCTTTTCACCGCCCTGGATCGTTTCGAGCTTCCCGCCCGTCGCCACATAATCGGCTTCGAGCAGCCGAAAGTCGCGATGCTCCGTCACCGCGTGGCGCATCAGCAGCGAGCGCAATTCCAGATGCGCGTCATCGATGTTCGACGCCGCGCGCGACATCCAGAGCGCGCCTTCCTTCACCTGCTGGCGCAGCTGCAGAAGGAACGCTTGATAATCCTGCAGTTCAAATCGCCCGCGTGTCAGTTTGCGGATAAGCGGCGTCTGATCGAGGCGGCCCTCGAACTCGGTGAACGCCACGGTCAGTTTGCGCAACACGTCGGAGACCGCTTCGCTCACACCGCCTCCAGCATCATGAACCCCACCAGCGCACGCCCGCTTTCCGGCACCACGCACAGCACCTTCTCGCCGCGCCGCAAGCGCCCGTCACGCAAAAACGCCTCGAGCATCACCCAAATCGACGCCGCGCCGATATTGCCCTTCTCCCGCAGCACGGAAAACCACTTCTCCTCCGGGATCATGCCGGCGGTATCCTCCAGCAGCGACACGATCTCCGCCCGCAACGATTTAGCGGAATAGTGGCAGAGCAGATGATCGACCTGCGGCGGCGCGATCCGCCCTCCGTCCACCTTCTGCAGATAGACGCCGACCCATGCGCGGATCACGCGTTTCAGCAGGTCGAAATCCTGCAACAGCGCGATCGCGCCCTCCGCATGCGCCGCGCGCGGCCCGGCGTGAGACCACACCGTCTTGGCGTCCGCGCGCGTTTCGATGCTCGCGCCCGCCCACATGCACGGATCGAACCGATCGGCGAGCGAGACGATGTCGATGAACTCGACCTTAAGTGAGAGCCCGCCTGGCTTCGCTTGCGGCTCCAGCAGGATCGCGCCGGCGCCATCGGAAAGCGTGAAGCGCAAGAAATCCGCTTCGGCGCGCAACCGCCCCTTCTCGTCCACCAAGGAAGTGCCTTCATAAAAGCTCGGGCGAAACCAGCGCGAGGAAAATTCGCCCGCGCAGGCGGCCGCCGCATCGTGCTCGCCCGCGCGCACGGCGAGCCAAGCCGCCTTCGCCGCCATCAGCGACGAACCGCAAACGCTTTGGAAGCTCGCGATCTCCAACGCCCCTCCGCCGAGTTCGGCATGCACCGCCGCCGCGTGGCCAGGCACGATGTAATCGCCTTGCGTTGTCGCCGCCGCGAGAAAGCCGAGTTCGCGGCGCTCCAGTTTTGCGTCTTCGAGCGCCGCCTTCACTGCGAGCGCGCACATCTGCGCATTGGTGTGCGTCACGCGGCCGTCGGGGGCCACCGCGTAATGGCGGCTCTCGACGCCGTTCCACCTAAGCGCTTTCTTTCCGAACAAGCTGTCGCGCCCGGCGATGCGCCCAAGGTGATCCTCCATCCGGTCGTTGCCGACCGGCTCGCCCGGCAGGAACGCGCCCGCGCCGGTGATGAAGACGTCCCGCAAACCGCTCACGGCGCGGAGTCTACACGTTGGAAAGCGCCGGAATCGAGCCCAGTTTGCGGCGCGGCTCCTGATTTGCGCTCAGATTCGCCCGCGCAGCATCATGACGCCCAGGCCGGCATACCAGACGCTCCACGCGACGATCACCAAAAGCATGCCGTGGAAATCGAGTTCGAGCTTCCCCAGAAGCAGCATGACCGCAACGGGCGCGACACTGACAACGCTGACCAGCCCGAACCAGAACGGCGCGCCGCGCTCATGCACTAGCCCGATCGACAACAGCACGATGCCTGTCGAGATCAAAACGCTCGCCAGCTTGGCGAAGCCGAGGCCGACGGCGAACAGCGTTTCCACAGGCGCCTGCTCACCTCGCAGCATGAGATCAGGCGCGACGAATCCATTGAGCAGCGGCGCCGGCAACATGGCGACAGTTCCGAGCGCGAAAAACGTGAGCCCGACCAGCACCAGCGGCCGATCCAGCCCGCGCAGGCGCGCATAGGCCGCCACCCCGTAAAGTTCGATCGCCATCAACGCGATCAGCACGCCATGCACGAAATGCGAAAGCTGCACCACGCGCTCGCTGGCGCCTTCGCCGCCATGCGGATGGTGGAGCATCGCCCCGAGGCTGAGCGCGGCGGCCGCCACCAATGCACCGCCGGCGATCCGCCCGCCTTTCGCTTGGTCCGCACTCATGCTTTTCCGCTCCTCGGCCTTGTCCTAGGCTGAGGCATAGCCGCTTCGCGCCGGGACTTGCCGGACACCGCGGCCCTCATGTCCGGGAGTGCGGCCTTTGTCGCAGGATTTGAACGAAGACCCGCGCGCGCAGCGCACCTTGCAGGCTCTGCGCGGGGCGTTCTTCGATTTCATCCTGAACGCGCCGCGATATGAGGACATCAAGGTGGCCGACATCATCGAAGCCGCCGGCGTGGGCCGCTCGACCTTCTACGAACACTTCCAGAGCAAGGACGACATGCTGATCAAGAGCATGCAACCCTTCTTCGATACGCTCGCCGCCGTCGTCACCGACGCGCACGATCCGGAGGGGCTGGCATGGGTGATGCGCCACTTCTGGGATCAGCGCCGCATGGTCGGGATCTTCCGCATGCCGGCGACGCGCGCGATCATCGTCCGCGGTCTGGCCGCAACCATCGAGCGCCGCCTCGTTTCGCGCGGCCCGACCCGAGTGTCCGCCAAACTCGTCGCCGCGCAATTGGCGGAAGGCCAGCTCGCGCTCATCGTCGCGTGGCTCAGCGGCCAAGCCTCCGCGCCGCCCGAACGGCTCGCCGAAACGCTCGCCGCCACCAGCCGCGCGGCTGCGGACGCCGCCTACTGACATGATCTACGGCTCGATCACCTTCACCAAGGCCCATCTCGACGACCCGCCCTCGCTGAAGCCCGACGCGATTACCGGCAAGGCATGCGCGGAATGGGTCATCACGCTACTTCCGGAATTCGGCGCGCCACACGATGAAATGCCGACCGCCGAGGACTGGGGTTATGGCGTCCGCGTCAACATTGGCCCGGACACGGTTTTGCTGGGTTTCGCCAGCGCTTTCGACGGCGTCGACCGCTGGCGCATCATCGTCGGCGACAATTTCACCGCCGGCATTTTGCCGTGGACGAAAACGCGCCGACGCGAAGCGGCGATGAAACTCGCTTCCTTTCTCGACAAGCGCCTCGCCGCCGCCGAAGGCGTCAGCGACGTGCGCCTCGAAGATCCCGACTAGCGGAGAATCCATGTTGCTGCGCCGCATCCGCGAGCATGCCGGAAAGCACAATTGGTTCGCGGTGGCGATTGATCTCGCCATCGTCGTGCTCGGCGTCTTTCTCGGCATGCAGGTGACGAACTGGAACGAGGCCCGCCTCGATCACGACAAGGGCGAGGCGTACCGCGCCCGCATCGTCACCGATCTCGCCAGCAACGTGCGCGATCTCGAAGCGCGCGCGGGCTATTATCGTTCAGTGAAGCATTTTGCCGAGGAGACGCTCGCCGATCTCGACGGCGAGAAGCGCCTTTCCGACGCGCAATTCCTGATCGACGCCTATCAGGCGACGCAGATCTATCCCCGCCCGGTCAGCCGTTTTACTTATGACGAGATGATGGCCGTCGGCGCGCTCGACACCATCGCCAATGTCGACGAGCGCGAACGCATTTCCAACTACTATATCTCCGTCGAAACCAGCGAAGTGAGCTTCAAGGGCGTGATGCCGTACCGGGACGCGGCGCGGCGCGCGATCCCCTACCGCGTCCAGCAACGCATCCGCACGCAATGCGCCGAGAGCCTGGAGATCGAACATGCCGGCCTTGGTCTGCTCTCGCTGCCCGAACATTGCGACCTCGGCCTGTCCGCCGCCGAACTCGGCCGCGCCGCCGCTCGCGTGCGCGCCACGCCCGGCCTCGAACTCGACCTCACCCGCCACCTCGCCGATCTTGACCAGAAACTCATCCAGGTGGAGCGCCTCAAGCAGCGCGCCGAACGCCTCAGCGCGGAAATGACCGGCCGCCCCATCCCCTCGCAAGGGACGAACTAGCCGAGCAGCATTACGCGCTCGCATCTTTCCCCGCCGCGCGGTTTAGTGGCGGCCCATGAGAACCGTGTTTCTCTTCCTTGTTGTATTGCAATTCATCGCGCTCGTTGCCTGCATCGGCGCCGCGGCTTCCTTCTGGATGGACGGCGCCGCGGTGGTGGCGCAGGCGAGACACGGCGGCGTCCTTGCGCGCCCGCTGCCGCGCGCTCCGCTGACGCCGCTGGAGCACACCATCGCCCTTGACCAGTTCGCGCAAACCTGGGGCGCGCGCGCTTTCCCTTGCCGAACGGCGGCGCTGCTCTGGCGCGACGTCTCGGACCCCGATTGGGCGCCGCCTGCCATGCCCGCCTCGCAGCGTCTCGCCACCGCGATCATGGGCGCGCGCCGCGCGACCTCCATTCGCTGGCAGATCCGCCGCCTCATCGTCGCCTGCCAGCTTGAACGCGATTACGACGACGCGCAGATGCTGCGCGCCTGGCTCCCCACGGCCGAGTTCGGCGACAACATGACCGGCGCGGAAGCCGCGGCCCAAGCCGTCTTCCAGAAACCCGCCGCCTCGCTCGCCCCGGATGAAGCCGCCCGGCTGGCGGCGCTCCTGCATCAGCCCAGTCTGCACAACCAACCGGAACGCTGGGCCGAGCAAGCCCGCGCCATCGAACTCCGCGTCGCCGAGCTGTCGCGCTGAGCAGCCGCCACACTGCTGACAAAACCGGGCGCGCCGGCGCTGGCGGGCGTCCCCGCCCCGCCTTATCTTGAGGCCATGCCCCGAACCGGAAAATCCAGCGGCGTCGCCGAAGCGCCGGCGGTGTTTGACCACAACGCCGCGATCTGGGCGCCCCACCGGCCGCAGCGCGCCTGGGAAAAGCTCGAGGGCGGGCGCAAGTTCAAGCTGGTCAGCGATTACCAGCCCGCCGGCGACCAGCCCGCCGCCATCGCCGATCTGGTCGCCGGCCTCGAAGGCCGCGAGCAGGATCAGGTGCTGCTCGGCGTCACCGGCTCGGGCAAGACCTTCACCATGGCGCAGGTGATCCAGCAGGTGCAGCGCCCCGCGCTCATCCTCGCGCCCAACAAGACGCTCGCCGCCCAGCTCTATGGCGAGTTCAAGGGCTTCTTCCCGGACAACGCGGTCGAGTATTTCGTCTCGTACTACGACTACTATCAGCCCGAAGCCTACGTGCCGCGCACCGACACCTATATCGAGAAAGAGTCCAACATCAACGAACAGATCGACCGCATGCGCCACTCGGCCACGCGCGCGATCCTCGAACGCGACGACGTCATCATCGTCGCCAGCGTGAGCTGCATTTACGGCATCGGCTCGGTCGAGACCTACACGTCGATGACGTTCACGGTGAAGACTGGCGAGAATTTCGACAGCCAGGAACTCATCCGCAATCTCGTCGCCCTGCACTACAAGCGCAACGACGCCGCCTTCGCGCGCGGCCTCTTCCGCGTGCGCGGCGACGTCGTCGAAGTCTGGCCGGCGCACTTGGAAGACCGCGCCTGGCGCATTTCCTTCTTCGGCGACACGCTGGAGACCATCGACGAATTCGATCCGCTCACCGGCAAGCGCACCGGCGCCATGGGCGCGGCGAAATTCTACGCCAATTCGCACTATGTCACGCCGCGCCTCACGCTCGACCAGGCGGTCAGCCAGATTAAAGAGGAGCTGAAAGTCCGCCTCGATTGGTTCAAAAGCGAAGGCAAGCTGCTGGAAGCCCAGCGCCTCGAACAGCGCACCAATTTCGACATGGAGATGATGCTCGCCACCGGCTCCTGCGCCGGCATCGAGAATTATTCGCGCTACCTCACCGGGCGCCTGCCCGGCGAGCCGCCGCCGACGCTCTTCGAATACATCCCCGACAACGCCATCATCTTCGTCGACGAAAGCCACGTCGCCGTGCCGCAGATCGGCGGCATGTATCGCGGCGACTACAATCGCAAGCACACACTCAGCGAATATGGATTCCGCCTGCCCTCGTGCATGGACAATCGTCCGCTCAAATTCGAGGAATGGGACGCGATGCGCCCGCAGACCATCAGCGTCAGCGCCACGCCCGGCTCATGGGAGCTGGAGCGCACCGGCGGCGTGTTCGCCGAGCAAGTGATCCGCCCCACCGGCCTCATCGATCCCCCGGTCGAAGTGCGTCCCGTCTCGAAAGACGGCGCCAGCCAAGTCGACGACGTCATCGCCGAAGTGAAGGACGTCGCCAAGAACGGCTATCGCAGCCTCGTCACCGTGCTCACCAAGCGCATGGCCGAGGACCTCACCGAATACATGCACGAGCAGGGCGTGCGCGTCCGGTACATGCACTCCGACATCGACACCGTGGAGCGCATCGAGATCATCCGCGACCTCCGGCTCGGCACGTTCGACGTTCTCGTCGGCATCAACCTGCTGCGCGAGGGCCTCGACATTCCCGAGTGCGGCCTCGTCGCCATTCTCGATGCGGACAAAGAAGGCTTCCTGCGCAGCGAAACCAGCCTCGTGCAAACCATCGGCCGCGCCGCGCGCAACGTCGACGGCAAAGTGATCCTCTACGCCGACCACGTCACCGGCTCGATGGAGCGCGCCATGGCCGAAACCGCGCGGCGGCGCGAGAAGCAGGAGCGCTATAATCTCGACCACGGCATCACGCCGCAAAGCGTGAAGAGCCACATCAAGGACATCCTCGACAGCGTCTACGAAAAAGATTCGCTGACCATCGATCCGCGCGATCCGATGAGCTGGAAACGCGGCGCCGGCGGCGACAAACGGGCGAAAGGCGTCGGCGAAGACGGAACGCCCTTCATCGGCCACAACATCAAGAGCTACATCGCCGATCTCGAACGGCAGATGAAAGACGCCGCCGCGGACTTGGAGTTCGAAACGGCGGCGCGCCTCCGCGATGAGATCAAGCGGCTGCAAGAAACGGAACTGTTCATCGCCGACGACCCGCTCGCGCGGCAGGAAGAAGTACGCGAAAACGTGGCGCAAGCGCTGGCGACGGACCGCCGGCGTCCCGCCGGCGGAGAGGCCTCAGTCACCGGCGCACCACTGCGTGGCGGCGCGAAACGGAACGCGTATCGGGGTAGGCGGCGGAAGGGGCCTTAGCCGAACGTGGCGCAGTTCCGCTCTACTGAGATGATATCGCGCATGAACGCATCTTGCTCTGTGTCCTCGCAGTGTTGCAGCGCCCATCCGCCGGAATGTATTCCTTTCATCAGCTTGGCCCATGCCGAAGCGATCTCCGGCAAACCAGAGATTTCGACACTCCAGCCTTTGGGAGAAAAATGGGCGAACTCGTTTCGAAGACTCATAAGGCGCTTTATGGCCTTCTTTTCCTTGCCGGTTAGATCGACCGGTGGTCCAGCTTGCTCTAACTGGTGATTGCCGTTTGTTGTGCGCCGCAATAGCTCTTTGAAGTTCGCCATGAACTCCGTTGGGTAAGGCCCGTCTCCTTGAAGCGCTGCGCACATTGTTTCAGCGCACTTCTTCTCCAAAGCCCCCAACCCAGCGGTCCCAGTAAGGTGGCCAACCATTGCGGCCTGAGCAGCGTTGTGAAGCGAAAGAACCGCCCAAGGGAGTCGCTTCCAATCCCGACAGAATTCCCTCAAACCGAACCGCCGCATAGTTCGTGGCAACTACCGCGTACGAATGCTCATCAATCCTATACCACCGCCCTTCCTCCGCGTTCATCCTGGCCTCCAATGCTGCGAACGTACTCCTTCTACCCCGCGAGGGGGAGAAGGTGTCGGCGGAGCCGACGGATGAGGGGGCGGCGCCCAGGATGAGGCGCGCGTGTTGAGGCAGCGCTTTATCCGGGAACGCGCCCCCTCACCCGATTGCTTCGCAATCGACCTCTCCCCCTCTCGGGGTAGAGGTGGTGCTTCATTCTGAAATCTTGAGCGCGGCGTCCAAGATCGGCGCGATGTTGGCGATGCCAGCGTACACGTCTGCCGTGGACATCCGCACCACGCGCCAGCCCGCGCGTTCGAGAAACGCGGTGCGCTCCGCGTCGAACGCGCGCTGATCGGCGCGATCGTGCGACGGGCCGTCCACCTCGATCACCAAGCGCTCCGCAACGCACGCGAAGTCCACGACATACGGGCCGATCGCGTGCTGGCGGCGAAACTTGAACGCGCGATAGCGCCGATCGCGCAACAGCGCCCACATGCGCGCTTCCGTGCTGGTTGGATCGCCGCGATTGCGCTTTGCGCGCTCGATGCTCCCGGGATTGCGCATGAACCGCCACTACCACCTCTACCCCGCGAGGGGGAGAGATCGGCGCGCAAAGCGCGCCGGGTGATGGGGCGCATCTCAGGACAAAGCTGAGACGCCCACCCTCATCTGGCGCTGCGCGCCACCTTCTCCCGCCCATGCGGGAGAAGGAAGTTAGCTCAACACCCGTATCTTGATATTTCGGAACGCCACCACGTTGCCGTGATCTTGCAGCGCCAGATGTCCGCGATGCGCGCGACCATAGTCGGGCATGCTGGCGAACTTGCTGCGCGCGACTTGCGCTTCCCATGCCGGCGACCACAGGTCGTATTCGACCTGCAGC
>DASZQK010000024.1:0-33015 GCA_035549695.1 Caulobacterales bacterium
AACCGCGCCAATGTGCTCTTGGATGACGGCAAGACGCTGACCGGCGAGGTGCGAAAGCCGATCCTTGGACGCGCCGCGAAACTCGAAGCGCTTGAGCAGGAAAGCGCCGCGCTCGCCGTGACGCCGGCCGAGGCGCTGGCCGTCGGCGACGGCGCCAACGATCTCGACATGATCAAGGCGGCCGGTCTCGGCCTCGCCTATCGCGCTAAACCCATCGTCGCGGCCGAAGCGGATGCGCAGATCAATCACACCTCGCTGGAAACCGCGCTCTTCTTTCAGGGCTACGCGCGCGCGGAGTTCGCCGGCTGAGCGGCGCCGATCGCGATTTCGTTGACCGCAACCCGTCGCACGCACAGATCCATGACGGATGAAGACAAGACTCCGGTGCGTGTGGTCATCGAACATGGATCATCTGCGCCTAGCACGCCCGGTTCGGCGCGGAAGCCGGGCTTGCGGCAAGGTGCAGCACCGCGCATGCGCGTCATGGCGACATCGCCGCGCGCTTCTTATGTAGTGGGCGCATGATCCTTCCGCGCCAACCCGAAGCCGTCGTATTCGATCTCGACGGCACCCTCATCGATTCCGAGGCGCTGGTGCGCACGGGCTATTTCGCCGCCGCGCCGCGCTTCGGCGTGGAGATGACGAACGCGGATTTCCTCTCTTTCGTCGGCCTCCACCGCGACGCCAACGACGCGCGCCTCAGAACGCTTTACGGCGCCAGCTTTCCGCTCGATGATTTTTACGCCCAGGTGCGCGCGCATATCGGCGATCAGCCCGCGCAGCTGAAGCCGGGCGCGCTCGACGTGCTCAACCGCCTCGATGCGCTCTCCATCCCCTATGCATTGGCCACCTCCTCGCAGCGCCCGTGGGTGGATCGGCACTTCGAGCATTATGACCTCGCCCGCCGCTTCCGCGCCGTCATCGCGCGCGGCGATGTCGCGAACGGCAAGCCGCATCCCGAACCCTACATCAAGGCGGCGGCGGCGCTGGGCGCGCTGCCGGAACTCACGCTCGCCGTCGAAGACTCGCATGCCGGCGTCGCTTCCGCCCACGCGGCCGGATTGATGACCGTCATGGTTCCGGATCTGCTGCCCGCCACCGACGAGATGCGCGCCAAGGCGCTGCACGTGGCGACGTCTTTGCACGACGTCGTGTCGTTCTTCGATCAGCCGGAGCTCAAGCGGCGATAGGTCACCGCGCCATCGCGATTGACGCGCACGATCAGGGGATGTTTTCCAGGACCCGCGCGCGCCGCCGCGGCGCGCGCGGCGGCGATCGACTCGACCGGCTGAAACGCGATCTGTTCGATCACGTCTCCGGCGCGCAGCGCGCCGGTATCTTCATCGCCGGGATCGACCGCGAGCACGACCAGCCCGCGCACGCGCGGCTCGATCTGAAACTCCTCGCGCAAATGCGCGTCGAGCTCGGACAGTCCGACGCCGAGAACGCGCGCCCCGCGCGGCCCCCCGTCGCGGCGCATGGCGAAACCGCCCTCGTCGCCGCCGCGCCGCCCGGCCTCGGCGCTCGTCTCCTCGAGACGTTGAATGGTCACTTGAATGGTGGCGCGCCGCCCCGCGCGCAGCACGTCGACGGCCACGCGCGCGCCGATTTGCGAGTCGCCCACCAGGCGCGTCAGCGCGCGGCTGTCGGCGACGTCGCGGCCGCCGAACTTGAGGATGATGTCGCCGGTGCGCAATCCTGCCATCGCGGCGGGCCCGCCCGGCGTGATGCGCGTCACCACCGCGCCCTGGACTTGCGGCAGTCCGAGGCGATCCGCCAGAGCGGCGTCGACATTGGCGAGGCGCACGCCCAGCCATCCGCGCCGCGTCTCGCCATAGCGCAGCAATTGGTCCACGACCGGCTTCACGATCGAGGTCGGCGTGGCGAAGCCGACGCCGACGGATCCGCCGGTGGGCGAGACGATCGCCGTGTTCACGCCGATCACCTCGCCGTCGATATCGAACAGCGGGCCGCCCGAATTGCCGCGATTGATGGCGGCGTCGGTCTGGATGAAATCGTCATAGCGGCCCGCGTCGATGTTGCGGTTGCGCGCCGACACCACGCCCACGCTCAGCGAACCGCCGAGTCCGAACGGATTGCCGATCGCCAGCACGATGTCGCCGACGCGCGCTCCGTCGCTGTCGCCGAAATTCACATAAGGCAGCGCCCCGCGCGCATGCACGCGGAGCACGGCGATGTCGGTCGCGGGATCGCGCCCGACGACGGTGGCGCGCAATTGCCCGCCGTCCTGCAGGATGACGTCGATCTGGTCGGCGTCCTCGATGACGTGGTTGTTGGTGACGATCACGCCGTCCGGGGAAATGATGAAGCCCGACCCGAGCGAGGTCACCTGCGACGCGCCCTGGTTGAGGCCCTCATTGAAGCGCTCGAGCGGCGAGCCGGGCGGAAACCGCGGCAGATCGTCGACCCCCTCCACCCGCTGGCTGGTGGCGATATTGACCACCGCCGGCGTCAGCCGCTCCGCAAGATCGGCGTAGCCCGGGCTCGGATAGCGCGCCTGCGGCGCGGCGGGCGCGGGCGCGAGCGCCAACACGCCGGCGATGACAGCAAGTAAACGGGCCGCGCCTCGCATCGATTTTTTCCGGAGCAAGATCGCTTTGATCTACGCTGCGCCGGGCGCGGCGCGCAACCGCGCTGGCGCATCCAAAGGCCGGAGGCCGCGCATCCCTTCCGCGCGAGGGGGAAAGTCATGCGATCAATTCTGGCCAGCTTCACGTTTTTTCTGGCGCTGCTGGCGGCGGCTGCGCCCGCCCTGGCGCAGCGCGCCTTCGATCCGCGCACGTATCAGGAGCGGCACGTCGGCGCGGCGACGCAGATTCTGGTTTTGGGGACGCCCCACCTCAGCGCGACGCCGGAGACCTTCGACCCTGCAGTGCTGGAGCCGCTGCTGGCGCGTCTCGCCGCTTTTCGCCCCGACGCCATCGCCATCGAGGCGTTGCCGGGGCGCAGCATCGCGCAAATGTGGCAATACCGCGAAGCCTATCCCCGGGTCGCGCACGATTATGGCGGGCGAGCGATGCTCATGGCCGCGTTGGCGCGCGCCAGCACCGACCTCGACATGCCGGACGCGGAAGCGGAACTCCGCCGCGCCCTCGCCGGCTGGCCGGCTTCGCCCGCGCCGGCGCAGCGGCGCCGCCTCGCCGCGCTGTTCGCCGCGTCGGGCGATCCGGCTTCGGCGCTCACGCAATGGTGGAGGCTCGCGCCCGAGGAGCGCATCGCCGACGACAACGTGCGCCAGAACCTCGTCGATCTGTTCGCGAGCTACGAAACGCCGGCGCGGCGCAACGAGAATTATCTGATCGCCACGCGCCTCGCCGTGCGTCTCGGCCTTGAGCGCATCTTTCCGATGGACGACCAGAGCGACGACCTGAGCTTCGATCCCGAGTTCGCGGCCAACATGGACCGGTTCACCGACGAACCGTGGTTCGCCGCCATGCTCGCCGACCCCCGCATCGCGCCGATGCGCGAAGCGCCTCAGCGCCTGACGACGCCGGACCAGGCGCTCGCCACCTACCGCTTTCTCAACAGCGCCGGCGCCGGCCGCGCCGACGCCGACGCGCAATGGCTGAACATGATCACGCGCCAGAGCCCCGGCGACGCCGGGCGCGAGCGCGTCGCCGCCTGGGAGACCCGCAACCTGCGCATGGCCGCCAACATCCGCGAAGCCGCCGCGCTTTATCCAGGCGGGCGCGTGCTCGTCATCGTCGGCAGCGCGCACAAGCCCTGGCTCGACGCCTACCTCTCGATGATGAGCGACGTGCGCATCGCCGACGCAAGCGCCGTGCTGCGTTGAGCCGGAGGTGGGCGGCGGCGCCCGCGCGAGCGGGCGCGCGCTTCAGCGCGGCGTCATTTGCCGGCGCAGGAAGGCGGGGATTTCCAGCTCTTCGTCGAGCGCCGGATCGCGCGGAGCGGGCTCGCTGGGACGGCGGATTTCGCCGATCGGCTCGCGCAGCGAGGCGGTGTCGTCGCTCTCGTCCTTCTTGATCCAGCCGAACAGGTTGAAGCCGCGGCGCTCCGCCTCGGCGTCGTTGGCGAAGCTGGGACGCGCCTCTTCGTACGGCTGCTCCACCACGCGCACCGGCTCGACGCGCGGCGCTTCGCGCGCGGCGGCGGCTTCGGGACGCGGCTCCGGACGCGCCGGCGGCGCTTCAACACGGCGGCGCAAGGGCGGCGCTTCCACCGAACGGCGCGGCGGCTGGACGATGGTTTGCTGGCTGACGATGGCTTCGTCGTCGATGCCGGTGGCCACCACGCTGACGCGCATGCGGCCCTCGAGCGCTTCGTCGAATGTCGAGCCCAGGATGATGTTGGCGTTGGGATCCACCTCGGCGCGGATTTCGTTCGCCGCGGCGTCGACCTCGTACAAGGTCATGTCGAAACCGCCGGTGATGTTGATCAGCACGCCGCGCGCGCCGCGCATCGAGACGATGTCGAGCAGCGGATTGGCGATGGCGCCGTGGGCGGCGTCGAGCGCGCGGTTGGGGCCTTCGCCCTCGCCCGTGCCCATCATCGCCGTGCCCATCTCCGCCATCACCGTGCGCACGTCGGCGAAATCGAGATTGATGAGGCCCGGCATGACCATGAGGTCGGTGACGCCGCGCACGCCGGAATAGAGCACCTGGTCGGCGAGCTGGAAGGCTTCGGCGAACGTGGTGCGCTCGTTGGCGACGCGGAAGAGATTCTGGTTCGGAATGACGATCAGGGTGTCGACGTGCTTGCGCAGCTCCTGCACGCCCTGCTCGGCGAGGTGCATGCGGCGCTGGCCCTCGAAGTGGAAGGGCTTGGTGACCACCGCGATGGTGAGGATGCCGCGTTCGCGCGCCGTCCGGGCGATCACCGGCGCCGCGCCCGTGCCGGTGCCGCCGCCCATGCCGGCGGCGACGAACACCATGTGCGCGCCTTCGAGGAAATCGAGGATCTCCGGCTGGCTCTCCTGCGCCGCGGCCTGCCCGACTTCGGGGCGGGCGCCCGCGCCCAAACCTTCGGTGATCGACTGGCCGAGCTGGATGCGGTTGGGCGTCTTGGCGCGCGTCAGCGCCTGCGCGTCGGTATTGGCGACGACGAATTCGACGCCCTGCAGGCGCGCGTCGATCATGTTGTTGACGGCGTTGCCGCCGGCGCCGCCGACGCCGAACACGACGATGCGCGGCTTCAACTCATGCAGCGTTGGCGCGCTCAAATGACTCATAAGAGCTCCAGAAAGAGCCGATTCTCTCGGACTGCCTATGTTGGCGCTGGGATTTAGCTTTTCCAGGCCGAAGCTGAATGCTTCGTTAGAGTTGCGAAACTCTCGCGGCGCTTTTGCGGCTAAATCGTGCGAACCGCCAGCGGATTTTCGTTAAAAGTTCTCGCGCAGCCAGAGCCAGGCGTTGCCGGCCGCGTTCCGCATCATTTGCGCGGCGTGGGCGAGCGTCGGCTGGAAATCCTGGTCGACATCGTCAAGCGTGGGATTGTCGAAGCGCCAGCGGAGCAGCCCAGCCGCGCAGGCGAACGCCGGACCCGCTTCTCCGTGCTCAAAGCCGCACAACTCGGCTGGGCGCCCGATGCGCACGGGCATGCCCAAGCTGTCGGCGGCCAGTTCGCGCAGGCCCGGAAGCGAGGCGCCGCCGCCGACCAGAACGGCGCGCTGGGGTCCGTGCTCGCCGTCGAAGCCCGCGCGGACCAAACGCTGGCGCGCGGCGATCAGCATTTCGCGCAGGCGCGGCGACAGTGTTTCGGCGATGACGCTGCGCAGCGTCGTCGCCGCTTCGAGGCGTCCTTCCGGACCGATCTTCGGGGCCGACACCGCTTCCTTCGGATCGAATGTCGCGCCGACCGCGCCGAAAGCGAGCTTGACCCGCTCGGCCGCGGCGAACGAGGTCTCGAGCTTCTTGGCCAGATCCCGCGTCAGCCGCACGCCGCCCATCGGCACGCTTTCGGCGTGGACCAGCCCTTCCTTGGCGAACACCGCCATGCCCAGCGCGCCGGCGCCCATGTCGAGCACGAGCGCGCCCGCGCGCTCCTCCGGCGTCAGCGCGGCGATGCCGGCGGCTTGCGGCGCCGGCACCACGTCTTCCACTTCCGCGCCGGCCTGACGGATGCAGGCCTTGAGAGCATTGACGGCGTCGGTCGGCGCGGTGACGACGCAAGCCTCCACCTGCAGCATCTTGCCGTCCACGCCCGTGGGATCCGACAACGCCGGACCGTCATCGACGCAATAACGCAGCGGCTCCATGTGCAGGAGCGTGAGTTGCGGGCTTGGCGCGGAATGCAGCGCCGCGTTCAGCGCCGCGTCCACGTCCCGCCCTGAAACGATCTTGTGACGGATGCGCACGGCGCCGCGCACCACGCGCGCGCCCAGGCCCGGCCCTGCATAGGACGCGACGACGCGCGCGATCGGCGCGCCCGCCATGGCCGACGCCTCGTCGATGGCGACGCCGATCGCACGCGCGCAGGCGTCGAAATCGGCCGCCTTGCCGCTGGCGCTCACCGGCGCCGATTGCACGCTGAGGCCCAGCACGCGCATCGGACGTTCAGGATGCATGTCGAGCACGGGATCGCGGCGCGCGGCCAGGCATACGGTCTTGGACACGCCGACATCGAGCGCGGCGACCAGCGGCGCAACGGCGCCCGCTTCCGGCGCCTCGTCTTCGGCGGCGTAATCCAAAGCCATCCTCAGACGCCTCCCACCGCGGCCGCGGGGCCGCCGGCCAATTGCGGAAAGACGCGTACGGACAAGCGGCCGGGCGCGCGCAGATCGAGTTCGGCCACCGGGCGATCGAGCAATCGGTGGCGCGTTTGCAGCGTCTCCAGCCGCGCCAGCGCCAGTTCGGGCTGCGCTTCCGGCAGACGCACGAGCGTTCCGGAGCTGAGCTCGAGGTTCCAGCGCCGGTCGCCCACGCGCACGATCGCCGCCGTATGCGCGCGCACTTGCGGGAGCTGTTCGAGCGCGATCAGCAGCGGCTCGGCCTTCGGCCCCGCGCCGCGCCCGACGATCAGCGGCAAATTCGGGTGATCCACGGCGCGCTCGCTCAGCAAGCGCTCGCCGTTGGCGTCGATGACGGAAACAACGCCGTTCTCGCGCCAGCGCGCGAATTCCTGACGGCGGCGCACATCGACGCGCAGCGTCGACGGCCACAGCCGGCGCACCTTGGCCTCCGCCACCCAATCCAAGCTCTCGACGCGCGCCTTGACCGAACCTGGGTCCATGGCCAGCAGCGAGTGGGCGCCTTGCGGGGCGATCGCGGCGCGGACTTCGGCGATGCGCGCGGCGGCGACGCCTTCGCCCGTGACGTCAATGTGCTCGACGCCAAAGCCGGCGCTGACGACCGCGGCGTCGGCCGAGCGTTGGAACGCCTGGCGCGCGTCGAACAAGGAGCCGCCGATCCAGGTCGCCCCGGCGATCGCCGCGCCGACGAACAGCACAACGCCGGTCAGGGCCAGCATCAGGCTCTTGCCGTTGACCTGCGGTTCGCCGTCGAAGGCGCCCTTGATGGCGGCGAGGCGCGGCACGCCATGCGCCGGCGGCGGCGCGGCGCGGCGCGGCGGCCCGCCCTGCTTCTTCTCCGGCGTGCGCCGGTTCGGACGGCGCGCCTTCATCGCGGCCATGACGCGTCCTCCAGGATCCACTTCACCAGTTCATCGTAGGAGAGGCCGACATGGGCGGCCTGTTCGGGCGTCAGCGAGGTCGGCGTCATGCCGGGCTGCGTGTTGATCTCCAGCACGGCGAGCTTGTCGGTCGCGGGGTCGTAACGGAAATCGGTGCGCGTCACGCCCCGGCAGCCGAGCGCGTCGTGCGCATCCTCGGCGGCGCGCATGCAGCGCTTGGCCACCGCCGTCGAAATCTTCGCCGGCACTTCGTGGCGCGAGCCGCCTTCGGCGTATTTCGCGTCGAAATCGTACCACTCGCCGACGGGCAGGATTTCCGTCACCGCCAGCGCGCCGCGGCCGTGCATCACCGCCACCGTCAATTCCTTGCCGGCGACGAATTCCTCGACCAGCACGTCCTCGCCGAAGCTCCAATCGGGATCGAGCAATTGCTCGGGCGGGCGGTTGGCGCCTTCACGCACGATAAAGATGCCGACGGACGAGCCCTGCGCGTTCGGCTTCACCACGTAAGGCAGCGCCATCGGGTGCTCGCGCGCGACTTCGTGGCGGTTCATCAGCTTGCCCGCCGCCAGCGGCAGACCGGCTTGCGCGAACACGGCCTTGGACTTGTCCTTATCCATCGCGATCGCCGAGGCGAGCATGCCGGAGTGCGTGTAGGGCAGCTTCAGATAGTCGAGCACGCCCTGCGTGCGCCCATCCTCGCCCCACTCGCCGTGCAGCGCATTGAACACCGCGTCCGGGGCGATGGCCTGAAGTTCGGAGATCCAGTTGGGGTTCTGGGGATCGACCTCGATCACCTCATGCCCGAGGCGCTTCAAAGCGGCAGCGCATCCAGCGCCTGAAGACAGGCTCACCGGCCGCTCGGGACTCAAGCCCCCTAAGAGCACCACCACCCGCGCCATCAGCGCTTCCCCCGTTCTGGAGAGGTCTCAGAATGAAACGGATCGAGGTTAAGGCATGGTGAGGGAGAGGCAGTTTGTGCATTGATTTGCATGGTAAATTTTCCGTTGCGCGGCGGGAATGGTCAACGCGCGGTTAAACGCGGCGGCGATCTTCATTCCGCATCCCTAACGAAGTTTTTCCAGCAGATTTAGCGGCGGGCGTTTTCCACAAGGTTCGCGGCCCGCTCATCCCTTCTCCCGCATGGGCGAGAGAAGTGGCGCAGAGCGCCGCCTCACCGGATTGCTTCGCAATCCTGCCTCTCCCTCTCTCGGGTACAGGCGGCGCGATCAGCTTTTTCCACCGTGCCTTCTTTGTGGGCGCCGCTTGATCGATTGACGCAAAGCGCGACGCGCCCCATTGCGCCGGGTTAAGGCGCGCGCTTCAACCGCCACCTTGGGAGGACAGCCTCGTGAGTCACGTGTTGCTGGCGCATGCGCCGGGTGAAGAAGAGCGCGCCGCCTTGGTCGCGGAGAAACTCGACGCGCTCGGCTACAAGGTGCGACAGGACGCCGACATCGCCCGCCCGCTCTCCCCGTTCGAACGCCGCAAGCTCGCCGCCGAGATCGACGCCGCCGCGTGCGTGCTGGTGCTCTGGTCGCGCGAAGCGGCCGAGACGCCCTCGCTGCGCGCCGCCGCGGCGCGCGCGCTGGCGCAGCGCAAGCTGGCGGTGGCCCGGCTCGATTTTTCGGCGCCGCCGGTTCGCGGCGCGGCCAATCTGGTGAATTGGCTGGGCAACGAGCAATCGCGCGCCTGGCGTCAAGTGCTCGGCGCCGTAGGCGCCGCGGCGAAGCCGCGCGCGACGGCTCAAGGCGCCGCGCCCCGCCCCGCTGCGGCGGCGAACGCGCCTGCGCCGGCGCCCGCGCGGGCGGAGAAGAAGGGCGGCGGCGCCGGCCTCGCGCTGATGCTCCTTGTCCTGATCGCAGCCGGCGGCGCGGCGGCGGCGCATTTCGTGATGCACCTGTTCTGATCAGCGCCGGCGCGTACGCGGCGAACCGTCAGTCGTCAGCGGCTGGAAATATCCGGCGGGCGCGGCGTTGAGTTCGGCCCAGTCGATCTCCTCTTCGAGACGATGGAAGGCCTCGTCGCTGATCTCGCCGCGTTCGCGCAGGGCGTGCAGCGTGCGCCGCTGCGCCGAGATCGCGCGCAGGCGCAATTCATCCTCCTCCGTCGCGCCCTGCGGCGTTTCCAGGCTTTCCGCGACCGTCTGCGCGGCGATGTAGCTTTTGCGCACCAGCGCGGCCGCCGTCGAGGTTTCGACGGAAAGCACGTCGAGCGCGGTCTGGATGATCGCCACGCGTCCGTGCGAGACCTCCTGATCGACGGCGTCGTCCGGCTTGAATTTGAGCACGGCCAGCAGCGGCTTCAGCGTGAGCCCCTGGAACACCAGAGTGCCCAGCACGACCATGAAGGCCGACAGCACGATGACGTCGCGGCCCGGAAAATTCATGGGCAGGGCGAACGCGGTCGCCAGGGTCACGAGACCGCGCATGCCGCACCATGAGACCAGAATACCGCTGCGAAACGTCGGCGGCGCCACGCCCGGCTCGGTCTCGACGCCGAACCAGGCGTTCTTGATCCGCACGAACGTGTTGTAGCCCATCACGTAAACGATGCGGACGAGAACCACCGTCGCCAGCACGATCGCGCCGAACACGAGCGCCTGATTGAGTTCGGCGCCGTGCAGGCGGTCGAGGATCGGACGCACCTGCAGGCCCATGATGACGAAGGCCAGCACGTTGAGCACGAACACGGCCGTCTCCCACACGGAATATTGCGAGATGCGCAAGCGCGCCGGGATGCGCGCCGGAGCAAGCTGCGCCGTCGTCATGGCGAAGACGACAATGGTGATGATCGCCGAGAGCCCGAGCCGATCGGCCAGGATCCACATGCCGACCGTGCCGATAAAGCCGAGGATGGTGTTGCTCGCGGCGTCCTCCACGTGCAGCAGCAGCAGCAGATTGAGCCGCGCGAACACGTAGCCGACGACAACGCTGCCGACCGCGCCCAGCAGGAACAGCGGCGCCGCCTGCGACCAGGCGAAGCCCATCGCGGCGCTGGCGACGGCCAGGCGGTAGATCAAAAGCGCGGAGGCGTCGTTGAGCAGGCTCTCGCCCTGCAGCAGCAGCAGCACACGCCGCGGCAGGCGCACCTGGCTCAACACCGTCGCGGCGGCCACGGCGTCCGGAGGCGCGACGATGGCGCCGAGCGCGACGGCGGCGGCGACCGGCAGGCCGGCGAAGCGCCAGCCGATGAAGGCGACGATCGCCGTCGTCACCATCACCAGCACGACCACCAGCCAGATCAGCGGCGCGAGATTGCGCTTCAGGTCGCGGGGCGAGGTGTCGAAGGCGGAATCAAACAGCACCGGCCCGACGAAGAGCGCCAGCGCCAGTTCCGGATCGATGCGAAAAGAAGGCCCGCCGGGCACGAACGCGATGGCGGCGCCGGCGACGGCGAGCATCGACGGATATGGCACGCCGATGCGCCGGGCGACCTCGGTCAACAGCACCGCGATCAGCAGCAGCGCGAGGGTCCATTCCAGCAGCAGCATCAGGCGCCCCGCCCGATGCGCTTGATCTCCCAATCGAGTTCGACGCCATGCTTGGCCTTCACCGCCGCGCGCACGTCTTCACCCAGACCCTCGATATCGGCCGCGGTCGCCTCGCCGGTATTGATCAGGAAGTTCGCGTGCTTCTCGCTGACCTGCGCGCCGCCCCGTTGCGCGCCGCGCATGCCGGCCTCATCCACCAGCTTCCAGGCCGAGTGCGGCGCGGGATTCTTGAAGGTGGAGCCGCCGGTCTTTTCGCGGATCGGCTGCGTCGCTTCGCGCCGCGCGGTGATCTCGGCCATGCGCGCGCCCACCTCTTCCGGGGATGAGCGCCGCCCCGCGAACACGGCTTGCATCCAGATCATCTGCCGGGGAATGGCGTTGCGCCGATAGCTGAAGCCGAAATCCTGAACGCCGAAGACATGCTTTTCGCCGTCGCGGTCAAATCCCCAGGCCGTTTCGAGCACATCCTTGGTCTCGCGCCCATAGCAGCCGGCGTTCATGGTCAGCGCGCCGCCGACGGTGCCGGGAATTCCGGCGAAGAATTCAAGCCCGGCGACGCCCGCCTTCGCCGCCGCCTTCGCCACCATCGAGTCCAGAGCCCCCGCCCCGGCGACGATCCGCGCTTGCGGCGCCTCCGCCGTGTCGAGGTCGACCGCGACCTGCGCGAATTGGCGACCGGCAAGGCGAATGACGACGCCGTCGACGCCGCCGTCGCGCACGATGACGTTGGAGCCGACGCCCAGCACCGTCACCGGAACGTCCCCGGGCAAGGCGCGCAGGAATTGGCCAAGATCGTCCTCGTCGGCGGGGAGGTAGAGCGCGTCGGCCGGGCCGCCGACGCGAAACCATGTGAAGGGCGCAAGCGTTTCCCCACGTAACATCTGGCCACGAACCGGGGGCAAATTGTCAAAGCTCATACACACGTCTCACGCTTGCGTGACTCCTGATCGAGCGCCGCGACGGATGCAAGCTTCGGCGCTAGT
This sequence comes from Caulobacterales bacterium, assembly GCA_035549695.1. Lineage (GTDB taxonomy): Bacteria > Pseudomonadota > Alphaproteobacteria > Caulobacterales > Aquidulcibacteraceae > Vitreimonas. The sequence goes on from DASZQK010000024.1 coordinate 12,085, forward strand.
ATAGCGTTGTTCTCATGGACGCTTCCAGGAGAAGTCCGCCATGCATCTCAAATCGTTCCTCCTCCTCGCCGCCCTGTTCGCCGCCGGTTGCGCCACCACGTCGGGGAGCACGACCGCCGCCGCGGGCGGCGGCCGCGATTGCTTCTTCAACAGCGAGATCAACGGCTGGGGCGTGATCGATCCGCACACGCTGCGCGTCGATCTCTCGCCGCATCGCCAGTATGCACTGTCGACGCCGACCTCCGTCTCCGACCTCGACTTCGCGCAAGTGATCGCCGTTCGCACGCGCCACGGCGCGGACTCGATCTGCGTGGGGCGCACCAATGATCTCGAAGTCGCCGTCGGCGGCCCGATCCCGCGCACATGGACCGTCACCAATGTCGCGCGCCTCCCGGATCAGCCGCCCGCCACGCAGGGCTCCTGAGTACGCGCGACGCGCCTACATCGCGAGTTGCAGGCCGGCCCGGAGCGCGATGCGCCCGATCGCGCCTTTGACGATGACGTCGAGCTGGCTGCCCGGCATGTAATCGGCCGGCGCGACAAAGCTGACGCGATCCTCCGCGATCAGTTTATGGATGTGATCCACCTTCAAGGGATCGTTCCAGCGGTCGGGATCCAAAACCGCGATGGCGCAGCCGCCCTGGCTGGTGACCATGCGCATCGAGGGGATGTCGGTGTCGCCGTCGCCGATGAAGACCATGCGTTCGAACGGCAGCGGGCGCTTGTCCTCGCGCATCCAGCGATTGATCGCCTGGGTGTCCCAGACATTCTCGATGCCCTTGTTGATGCGGAAGAGGAATTGCGTCTTGGTGGTGTAGTTGATGGCGACCGCCGGCCACATCGCCTCGCCGCGATCATTGTACATGAAGCGCGAGGCGAAGACCTGGCGGAACTTCGGATAGATCGCGCAGCCCTCGATCATCTCCTCGATGCCCGAGGAGACGACGTAATGATCGAGCTGGATGTTGATGTCCGCGGCGAAGGCGTCGAGCCGGTCGAACCAATGATCGAGCCCGTCGAACAGGTGCGGATCGGCGCCGTGCTGCTTGAGCATCTCGCGGGTGACGCGAATGCCCGCGGCGCGGGCGCGCAACAGCATCTGCTGCATGTAGACCAGAATCTCGTCGGCGTTCTCGGCGCGCGCGAGGCGCTTCACCTCCATCCAGAAGGCGTCATGATCCATGCCCAGATCGGGAATGAAGCTGCGCTCCTGAAGGTTGCCCCGCGCCAGCGTGCCGTCGAAATCGTAGACGATGGCGGCGCGGAGCTGCCGGGGCTGGTTCGAAGCGGAGTCGGCCATTTGAACCGGGCTGCGCAGAGTCGTGCGCGCCGTCAATTGTTTCGGATTCGAGTCGCCTATGCCGCGTTGGCGGCGAGCTTGGAGGGGAGCGCGTTGGCGTACGCGGTGATGTCGCCGGCGCCGAGGCACACGACGATATCGCCCGCCTGCGCTTCACGGCGGACGAAATCGGGCAGATCGTCGAGGCTCGCGAGGCGGCGCGCGTCGCGGTGGCCGTGGCTCTTGAGGCTGGCGGCGAGCGCGTCGGCGTTGACGCCGTCGATCGGCGCTTCGCCCGCCGCGTACACGTCGGCGATGGCGACGATGTCGGCGTCATTGAAGCAGGTGGAGAAATCCTGGAACAGATCGCGTAGGCGCGAATAACGGTGCGGCTGCACGACGGCGATGACGCGCCCGTTCGTGAGTTCGCGCGCGGCGTTGAGCACGGCGGCGATTTCCACCGGGTGGTGGCCGTAATCGTCGACGATGCGCACATCGTTCCAATAGCCCGTCGTGCTGAAGCGGCGCTTCACGCCGGCGAATTTCTTGAGACCCTTGCGGACGTCGTTGTCGGTCACGCCGAGCTCCCGCGCCACGGCGATGGCGGCGACTGCGTTCTGCACATTGTGACGCCCAACCACCGGCAAAAACAGATCGTGCATGGTGACGCCAGGCCCCTCGCCGCGGCGGCGCGCGATCACGTCGAAAGTCGAACCGTCGCGCGAGGGACGCACATTGCTGGCGCAGACATCGGCCTGCGGGTTGAAGCCGTACGTGATGACGCGCCGGTCGCGCACGCGCGCGGCCAGCGCCTGGACGTGCGGGTGATCGAGGCACATCACCGCGAAGCCGTAGAACGGGATGTTCTCGACGAACGTCTGATACGCCGCGTTCATCGCCTCGGCCGAGCCGTAATGATCCAAATGCTCGGGGTCCATGTTGGTGACGACGACGGCGGTGGCGCGCAGGCGCGTGAAGGTGCCGTCGCTTTCATCGGCCTCGACCACCATCCAATCGCCTTCGCCCATGCGCGTGTTGTTGCCGTAGGCGTTGATGATGCCGCCATTGATGACGGTGGGGTCCTTTGCGCCGGCTTCGAGCAAGGCGGCGATCATCGAGGTCGTCGTGGTCTTACCGTGCGTGCCGCCGATGGCGACGGTCCATTTGAGGCGCATGAGTTCGGCCAGCATCTCCGCCCGGCGCACGATCGGCACGCCGCGGGCGCGGGCGGTGTCGACTTCCGGATTGCCGTTCTTGATGGCAGAGGAAATCACCACGACGCCGGCGTGCGCGGCGTTCTCCGCCTTGTGGCCGATGGCGACCGGAATGCCCTGCGCGCGCAGGCGCTCGGTGTTGGCGCCCTCCTTCGCGTCGGAGCCCGTCACCTCATAGCCGAGATTCTTCATCACCGCGGCGATGCCGGACATGCCGATGCCGCCGATGCCGACAAAATGCACCGCGCCCGTATCGAACGGAATGGAGCGTCTCAGCATGCTTTCCCTCAATTGGCAGGCGAAGCCGGCGCCTCGGCCGGCTGATAGCCGCGCGGCGCTTCGCACATGAGCGCCAGCACGTGTCCGTCGGGATCGTGGAAGAAGCTCATCCACAGATCGTGATCGTCCATTGCGGCGACACGATGGGGCGCGCCGTCGAAAACCGCGCCGCGCCTCTGCAATTCCGCTTGGGCGAGCGCAATATCGGCGCACTTAAAATAGAGCGCCGAATGGCGCTCCACCGCCTCTTGTTCGGATGACTGCCCGAGCATCAGCCGCACGCCGGCGCAATCGAAGAAGACGAGATCGCCATAGCGGTAGAGTTTCCGAAGGCCCACCACGTCCTCGTAGAAGCGCTCCGCCTGGTCGGTGTCGGAGACGGCGAAGGAAATCTGGCCAATGTGATCGAGATTGAGCCGCATGCGCGCGACCCTGCGCTGGGCGCGCCGTCGGCGCAAGCCTAGAGCGCCACCTGTTCGGCGAGATCGGCGAGGCTTCTGGCGGCGTCCGGCTTGCCGGCGGCGCGCGCCGCGGCGGCGCGAACGGCGAGCCCGTGCGGATCGGCGAAGCGGCGCTCCAGCGTGGCGGCAAGCGAAGCGGGCGTGAAGTCGGCCTCGGTGAAAAGGTCCGCCGCGCCGACGCTCGTCAATCCCTCCGCGTTGGCGGTCTGATGATCGTCAGCCGCGGCGGCGAAGGGAATGAGGATCGCCGGGCGGCCCGCCGCCTGCAGCTCCGTCACCGACGAAGCGCCGGCGCGGGCGATCACCAGATGCGCCGCCGCCAGACGCGGCCCGACGTCGGAGAAGAAGGTCGCGACCTCGGCCCGCACGCCGGTTTTCTCGTAGGCCTTCTGCGCGGATTTGAGCTGCTCTTCGCGGACCTGCTGGGCGACGTCCAGGCGCGCACGCAATTCGGCCGGCAGCAGCGCGACGGCGGCGGGAATGACTTCGCCGAAGAGGCGCGCGCCTTGGCTGCCGCCGATGACGAGAAGATGGATCCGCCCGCCGGCTGGCGGCTCGGCGTAGGGCCGCTCGCGCGCGGCGAGGATGGGCAGACGCACCGGATTGCCGGTCACGTGCTTGCGCGACGCCGCTTCCGGCGGAAGCCGGTCGAGCCGCTCGAAGCCGCAGGCCACGGCCGCGGCGTTCTTGGCCATGGCGCGGTTGACGCGCCCGAGCACGGCGTTTTGTTCATGGATGAGGATCGGGATGCGCTGCTGGCGCGCGGCCATCAGCGCCGGAAACGAGGGATAGCCGCCAAAGCCCGCGACCAGCGCCGGCTGCAAGTCGCTCAGCCGCTGATTGGCGGCGCGGATGCCCCGGTAGATCTTGAACAGCGCCGGAACCGCCTTGAAAGGATTGCCGCTCAAGCTCGCCGCCGGCACGTCCTCGATGCGCTCGGCGGGAAAGCCTTCGGCGTAACGGCGCCCGCGCGCGTCGGTCATCAGCACGACGCGCCAGCCGCGGCGAAACATTTCCTCGGCGAAGGCGGCGGCAGGGAACAAATGCCCACCGGTTCCGCCAGCGGCGATGAGCACGATCTTCTTGGACATGGCCTAGACGCGTCCCGCATAGAGATAGGCGCCCGGCCGGTTGCGGAGAAGCGAGAGGACGAAACCCAACGCCAGCGCCGAACCGATCATCGAAGACCCGCCGAAGGAGATGAAGGGCAGCGTCATGCCTTTCGCCGGCAGCAAACTTAAATTAACGGCGATGTGAATGGCCGCCTGCGCCACGAGCAAGGTGACAAGGCCCGCGGCCGCGAGCTGCTCGAACGCGTCATTGAGACGGCTCGCCCGGGAAAGCCCGCGAAACGCCAGCACGCCAAAGATGAGGATGAGCCCCAGCGACGCCAGCACGCCGAACTCTTCCGCCGCCACGGCGTAGACGAAGTCCGCATGCGCGTCGGGCAGCATGCGCTTGATCACCCCCTCGCCCGGGCCGCGCCCGAACACGCCTCCGGAGGCGATGGCGTCGAGCGCGCGGCCGACCTGAAAGCCCGCATCGCTCTCGGGATGCAGGAACCCCTCAATGCGCTCACGCGCATGCGGGTAGAAATTGTAGATGGCGAAGGCGGCGGCGACGGCGGCGACGCCGGCGCCGAGCACCCAGCGCAAACCCATGCCGGCGAGCATCAGCATCGGCGCGAGCACCAGTCCCAGCAGGACGGTCTGGCCGATGTCGGGTTGGGCCAGGAGCGCCGCGCCCGCGAGCAGGTAAAGGCCGATGGCGATCGCATATCCCGGAAAGCCGGGCCGCCGCACGCTCTCGCCCAGCATCCAGGCCCAGACGACGACGAGCGCGGGCTTCAGGATCTCCGACGGCTGAAACGAAACCGGCCCGATGTCGAACCAGCGTGAGGCGCCCTTCACTTCCGGCGCGAACAACGCGGCCAGCGCGCAGAGCGGCAGCATCGCGGCGGCGAGGATGACGCAACCGCGCCGCAACGCGCGCGCGTCGAGCGATGCGGCGGCGAAGACGACAATGACGCCGACCAGCGCATAGATCGCCTGCCGCCCGGCGAAATAGAACGCCTGGTCGATGCGGATGCGGGCGGCGCTGCCGGGGCTGGTCGCCATCGAGAACAGGATGCCGAGCACGATCAGGATGGCTGCGATCGTCAGCAGCACACGATCATAGGTGCGCGCGCGGCTGACCGCCGCCGAAACGCGCTCGCCGATCGCCGCCACGCTCACGGCTTGCCCCGCACGGGACCGGCGCGCACCGGCGGCGGGGGCGCTTGGCCCTGCGGCGCGGCGTTTCCGCCGGCGGCGAGCTTGGCGACGATGGCTTTGAACTGATCGCCGCGGTCTTCGTAGTCGCGGAACTGGTCGTACGAGGCGCACGCCGGCGACAACAGCACGACGGGATGGGGCTCGCCCGAGGCGCGCGCATCGGCGAAGGCGCGCGTCACCGCCGTTTCCAGATCGCCGGCGAGCGCTGTCGGCGTCCTCCCGCGCAGCGTGTCCGCGAACTCGCCCGCGGATTGGCCGATCAGGTACGCCTTGGCGATGCGGGGGAAGAATTCCGCCAGCGTGTCGATGCCGCCGTCCTTGGCGACGCCGCCGGCGATCCAATAGAGGCGCGGATAAACCGCCAGCGCCTGCGCGGCGGCGTCGGCGTTGGTGGCCTTGCTGTCGTTGACGAAACGCACGCCCGATATGGTCGCCACGCGCTCAAGGCGGTGCGGCAGGCCGGGAAAGGTTTCCATCGCGTGGGCGATGATGCGCGGATCGACGCCGAGCGCGCGCGTCGCGGCGTAAGCCGCGCAGGCGTTCTGCGCATTGTGGCGGCCCTGCAGCGCCGGCGCGTTGGTGAGATCGGCCACCTCCTCCGAACGGCCGTGCATCGCGTCGAACAGCTTCGGCCCGAGCGCGCAGACGCCGCGCCCCAGCGCCTGGCCCGAGGAAATCGGCGCGACGTGCCGCGCGCCCGCCGCCGTCAGCTCGGTGCAGACTTGCGCGCAATACGGATCGTCGACGCCGATGACGGCCCAATCGGCCGCGCCCTGGTTGCGGAAGATGCGCTTCTTGGCGGCGACATAGCCGGCCATATCGCCGTGGCGGTCGATGTGATCGGCGGCGGTATTGATCCAAACCGCAACATCGAGCCGCAGCGTGTCGATCAGATCGAGCTGAAACGACGAAAGCTCCAGCACGTAATAGGCGCCCGCGTGCAGCGGCGGCAGATCGAGCACGGCTTCGCCGATATTGCCGCCCATGCGCACGTCCTTGCCGGCGGCGCCGAGAATGTGGGCGATGAGCGCGGTCGTCGTCGACTTGCCGTTGGTGCCGGTGACGCCGACGAGTCTGGGGCGCGACGCCGCCGGCAGCGCGTTCACGGCGCGCGCGAACAATTCGATGTCGCCCAGCACCGGCACGCCGGTCGCCTGCGCCAGCGTTACGACGCGGTGCGGCGCTGGGAACGTGAAGGGTATCCCCGGCGAAAGCACAAGCGCGGCGAAGCTCCGCCAATCGCGCATGTTGATGTCGGACACCGGGATGCCTTGCGCCTCGGCCCTGGCGCGCGTCACGTCGCTATCGTCCCACGCATGCACGCGCGCGCCGCCCGCCTTCAGCGCGCGCGCGGCCGCGAGGCCCGTCCGCGCGAGCCCGAACACAGCGACATCCCTGCCGGAAAATTCCGTGATCGGAATCATCCGAACGCCTCCCAAGCCTCCGGGAGAAGCGGATGTGCGCTGCTTCGCATCGTTAACGCAACTTCAATGTGGCGAGGCCGGCGAGCGCGAAGATGGTGGAGATGATCCAGAAGCGAATGACGATGGTGCTTTCCTGCCAGCCGAGCTTTTCGAAATGGTGGTGGATCGGCGCCATCAGGAACACGCGCTTGCCGGTGCGCTTGAACCAGAACACCTGCAGCATCACCGAACATGCTTCGAGCACGAACAGGCCGCCGACCACGGCGAGCACGATCTCATGTTTGGTCGCCACCGCGACCGAGCCGAGCAGGCCGCCCAGCGCCAGCGATCCGGTATCGCCCATGAACACGCGCGCGGGCGGCGCATTGTACCAAAGGAAGCCGAGCGAAGCGCCGATCAGCGCCGCCAGCGGCACAGTGAGCTCGCCGACGCCGGGCACGTGGGGAATCTGCAGGTAATCGGCGAAGCGCGCATTGCCGACGAGATAGGCGATGAAGCCGAACGTGCCCGCCGCGATCATCACGGGCACGATGGCGAGGCCGTCCAGGCCGTCCGTCAGGTTCACGGCGTTGCCGGCGCCGACCATGACAATCATGGAAAAGAGCACATAGGCCCCCCACAATTGGACGCCGTAAGTCTTCAAGAACGGCACGGCGACGGCGGTGAGCGAGCTTCCGCTCATCAGCGCGTTCCAGAAACCGACGATGGTGTGCGCTTGGTTCGGCGTCTTGGTCATCCAGTCCGCCGCCAGCATGGCGAGCGCGGCGAGGGCCGCGATGGTGAACTCGAACAGAAGCCGCACGCGTCCCGACAGGCCGCCGTGATGTTGCTTCGTCACCTTGGCGAAATCGTCGATGAAGCCGATCAGACCAAATCCCAAAGTCACCAGCAGCACGGCCCACACGTAGGGGTTGGAGAGCTTGGCCCACAGCAGCACGGCGACGCCCACGCTGATGAGGATGATGAAGCCGCCCATGGTGGGCGTGCCCTTCTTGGTGAGCAGGTGGTTTTCCGGTCCGTCGGCGCGGATCGGCTGGCCACGCCCCTGCTTCTTGCGCAGCCAATGGATCATCGGCGCGCCAATGACGAACGCGATGATCAAGGCGGTGACGACCGCGCCGCCGGCGCGGAACGTGATGTAATTGAACAGATTGAAGAATTGGGATTGCTCCTTGAGCGCGCCCAGCAGTTCAAGCATTCACGTCCCCTCCGCGCGTATTCACGCGATGCTGTTCAAGCGCGACAGAGCTTCCACCACGCGGCTCATGCGCGATCCGTTCGAACCTTTGACGAGGACGACGTCCCCGGCCTTGAGCGCGCCTGTCAGGATTGGAATCAGCGCATCCGCGCTCTCGGCATAGCCGCCCCTGCGGCCGGGCGGAAGCGCCTCCATGAGCGCGGCCATGCGCGGGCCTGCGGAGAACACAAGGTCCACGCCCGCCTTGTTCAACGGCTCGGCAAGCCCGGCATGGTAGGCGCGCTCGTCGGGGCCCAGCTCCAGCATGTCCCCGAGCGCGGCGATGCGGCGCCCGCCGGGCCGCGCGGCCAGCGTGGCGAAGGCGGCGGCCATCGAGGCGGGGTTGGCGTTGTAGCTGTCGTCCACCAATGTGAACGCGCCGAAAGAGGCTTCGATCTTGCGCGCCGCGCCGCGTCCCTCGGCGGCCTTGAGATGCGCGAGCGCATGCGCGGCGGCCTGCAGGTCGGCGCCGGCGAGATCGGCGGCGGCGAGCGCGGCCACCGAATTGAGCGCCCAGTGCGCGCCTTCGACGCCGATGCGGTAGCGGATCGCGCGGCCGAGAATGTCGGCTTCGGCGATGGAGCCGTCTTCCTGCATCTCGAATTTCAGGAGCCGCGCCTCGCATTGCGGATCGCGGCCGAAACGGATGACGTTGGCGCCGTTGCGCTGCGCGGCCTCGATGAGACGATTGGCGTGCGGCGCTTCGTTCGGCACCAGCGCGGCGCCGCCCGGCTCAAGGCCGGCATAGACATCGCCCTTCTCGTCAGCGACCGCCTCGAGCGAACCGAGGTTTTCCACATGCGCCGGCGCGATCGTGGTGACGAGCGCGACGTGCGGCTTCACCAAGGTCGTCAGCGGCAGAATCTCGCCGCGATGGTTCATGCCGATTTCGAACACCGCGAACTGCGTCGCCGCCGGCATGCGCGAGAGCGTCAGCGGCACGCCCCAATGATTGTTGTAGCTTTTGATCGAACGGTGCGTGAGGCCGGTGGCGGCGAGGCACGCCGCCAGCGCTTCCTTGGTTGATGTCTTGCCGACCGAGCCGGTCACCGCCACACGCCGCGCGCCGCAGCGATCCCGCGCCGCTTCGCCGAGCTTGCGGAGCGCGGCCAGCACGTCATCGACGACAAGCGCGGGCCCCAGCCCTTGCGCCTTCTCCGCATCGCTCACCAGCGCCGCGCAGGCGCCCGCGTCAAACGCTTGTTTCAGAAAATCGTGCCCGTCGCGCACGTCTTTCAGCGCCACGAACAGATCGCCCTTCTCCAGCGAGCGCGTGTCGATGGAAACTCCGGAGGCGATCCACGCATCCGCGCCTTGCAGCGTTCCGCCGGTCGCGCCAGCGGCTTCCTCGGCGAGCCAGAGTGCGTCTTTCATGTGCGCGGGCCTCGCAGAACAAAGCGCCCCCCTCTCCCTTGCGGAGAGGGGGTAGGGGATGAGGGGCGAGCGTTTGCATGAGACGATGCTGAGTAAAGCGCAGAGCAGGTGCTTGCTGCGTCTATGCGCGTTGAACGCCCCTCACCCCCTACCCCCTCTCCACAAGGGAGAGGGGGGGTCACGTTCTGCATTCGCACTACGCACTCTCCAAAGCTTGCCTCGCGACGTCCTGATCCGAAAACGGATGCACGACGCCTTTGATGATCTGCCCGGTTTCGTGGCCCTTGCCGGCGATCAGCAGCGCGTCGCCCGCTTTCAGCATGCCGATCGCCGTGCGGATCGCCTCGGCGCGATCGCCGATCTCCGTCGCGTTCGGCGCGCCGGCGAGGATTTGCGCGCGGATCGAGGCGGGATCTTCGCTGCGCGGATTATCGTCGGTGACGATCACGACATCGGCTTGGCGTGTGGCAATAGCCCCCATCTTCGGGCGCTTGTCGCGGTCACGGTCGCCGCCGCAGCCGAACACGACGATGACGCGCCCGGGCGCATGCGGGCGCGCGGCGCGCAACAGCACGTCGAGCCCGTCGGGCGTGTGCGCATAGTCCACGAACACGTGCGCGCCGGCTTTGGCGGCGCCGACATGCTCGATGCGGCCCTTCACCGGCTTCAGCTTCGCCAGCCCGCGCCATACGCTCTCCGGCGCTTCGCCCAGCGCCAAAGCCAACGTCGCGGCGCAGACGGCGTTCAGCGCCTGGAACTCGCCAATCAGCGGCAGCTCGACGTCCGTCTCCGCGCCCTGCCAATAGAGCGTCAGCGTCTGTGCATTCGGCCGAGGCTGGATCTCCACGATCTTCAAGCTCTGCTCGCGCGGGGCGTGCCAGCCGCAGCGATAGAGACGCAAGCCGCGTTTCGTGGCGCCCTGCTCGAACGCGATTGCTTCAACGGCGTCGGCGTTGACGACGGCGACGCCGCCTTCATCCACGAGACCCCAAAGCTTCAGCTTGGCGTCGCGGTATGAAGCCATATCCTGATGGTAGTCGAGGTGATCCTGCGTGAGGTTGGTGAAAGCGCCCGCCTTGAACGCCACCGCATCGACGCGGTGCTGCGCAAGCCCGTGGCTTGAAGCTTCCATCGCCGCATGCGTGACGCCCTGGTCGGCGAGCGTCTGCAGCGTTTCGTGAATGGCGACCGGATCGGGCGTGGTGTGACCAAGATCGATGACGCCGTTCGGCCCGATCGCGCCCAACGTGCCGAGGCTCGCGGCCTTCTTGCCGCCGGCGCTCCAGATCTGACGCAGGAAATCGACCGTGGAGCTTTTGCCATTGGTGCCCGTCACAGCGACGATCGTCGCCGGCCGGCGCGGATAAAACGCCGACGCGGCGAAGGCGAGCGCGCGGCGCGGTTCCGCCTCAATTACGTTCGGCAAATCGGTTTCGACATCGCCCGCCGACAGCACCGCGACCGCGCCATTGGCTTTCGCTTGCGCCAGAAAATCACGCCCATGCGCGGCGACGCCCTGCAGCGCCGCGAACAGAAACCCTGGCTTCACTTGCCGGCTGTCGGACGTGAGCCCGGCGATCTCGATGTTCGCCGCGTTCGCGGGAACGCCCGAGGAAAAAAGCCCGCCGAGTTTCACAGCCCCCTCCTCTTGAGCGGAGGGGATAAGGGATGATGCGCGACGTTGGACAGCTCGCGCATTCGCAAGCTCGAAGAGCGCGGCGATTCACCCCGCCCCCTGCCCTCGCCCCTCAAGGGGAATGTACGCACGTCGTCCCTCCTCAATGCGCCGGGCGCGTGACGCGCAGGCCGAGCATCGGCGCGGCGCGTTCGGCGATGCGCGCCACCGCCGGCGCGGCGACGGCGCCGCCCGCCGCGCCGAACCCGACATCGTCCAGCGAAAGCAGCATGACGTAGCGCGGCGCGGAAGCAGGGAATACAGCGGCGAAAGAGGAGAAATTGCGGCCCCGTTCGTAGGAAGTCCGGTCCTCTCCCAGTTTTTCGGCGGTTCCGGTCTTGCCGGCGATCTCCAGGCCGGGAACATCCGCCGCTTTGCCGGTGCCGTCGGTGACGGTGGCGCGCATATCGGCGAGGATGGCGCGTGTGGTTTGCGGCGTGAACACCGGCGTGCGCGGCGCGGGATCGCCCGCGGCCCGCGCCAGCAAAGTCGGCGTGACGCGCATGCCGTCATTGGCGAAGACGGTGTAGGCGCCGGCGAGCGCGGCGGGCGTGGCGGCGAGCCCGTAGCCGAAGCCCAGACCCGCGACATCGCGCTGCGACTGAGCGCGCGGGGCGATCGGCGCTTGCCGGCGCCCGGATTCGATCGTCGCCGGCGAAAGCAGACCGAGGCGGTCGAGGTAATAACGTTGCCGTTGCGCGCCGACGCGCAGCGCCAGCCGCGCCGCGCCGCGATTGGAGGAGAAGGCCAGAATCTCCCTGAGACCCGACATGCCGCGCACGTCGTCGTAATCGGTGATCTCCTGACCGTCGACGACGAAGGGCTGCATCAGGTCGAACCGCTCATCCGTGGTGGTGAGGTGATCGTCGAGCGCCATGGCCAGCGTGAACGGTTTGATGGTGGAGCCGAGCTCGTGCACGTCGCCCGCCACGCGGTCGCGGCGGGCGTCGTCGGTCGCCGCGCCGGCCTGGTTGGGGTCGAACGCCGGCCAGGACGCCATCGCCAGCGTCTCGCCCGATTTCGCATCGAGCAGGATCGCCGCGCCGCCCGAGGCATGCGCCTGCGTGGCGGCGCGCGCGAGTTCGGTTTCGACGATATATTGCAGGCGCACGTCGAGCGAGAGCCGCACCGGCTTGCCGTTGGCGCCGCCGTCGCGGATCGCGCGGTTCAGCCCGTACTCGACGCCCGCCATCGGCGCGAGATCGACATTGACGAACCCGAGCGCGTGCGCGGCCAGCGCGCCTTGCGGGTAATCGCGCCTGTCTTCCGGAGCAAAGCCGATGCCGCCGAGGCCGAGCGCCAGCACGCGCGCGCGTTCCTCGGGCGAAAGCCCGCGCCGCAGAAACACCAGGTCATGATCCTTGTCGCGCAGGCGCCGTTCGGTGAGCGCCGCGTCGAGATCGGGAAACACGCCGCGCAGCGCCGCCGCGGTGGCGCGTGCGTCCCAGACATTGGCCGGCGTCGCCGTCAGCGTGAACGCGCGCACGGTCGTCGCGAGCAGCACGCCGTTGCGGTCGACGATATCGGCGCGCGCGGTGACGGCCACGCCGGGCGCATGGCGCGGCTCCGCCAGCGGATCGCCCGAAAACGCCAGTTGCACCGCCCTGCCGGCCAGCAGGAACAGCACCAGGAAAACGCTGATCGCCAGGAAGCGCACGCCGTTGCGCGCGGGCGCCGCTTCATAGCGCGGCGGCGGCGCGGCGGCGTCCTCGGCGAGGAATGTCGGGATGCGCGCGGGCTTCACGGCTGGGAGCGCCGCTGCGGCGCCGGAAGCGCCGTGTCGATCGCGCTCTCCGGCTGCGCCTGAGCGGCGCGGCCCGGCTGAAGCTCGGTGCGCGCGGCCGTCAGGGCGGCCACATGGGCGGGGCTTTCCAGCCGCGCGATCTCGGCGCGGAGCGCGCGCATGTCGGCCTGCGTGTCGGCGATCTGCGCTTCGAGCTGGCGCACGTGCGCGCGCGCCTTCGAGGCGTCGGACTTCGACTTGTAGAGCCCCACCGCCAGCACGACGATGATGAGGGCCATGACGATGTGCAGCGCGCGTCTCATCCGGCGATCCGTTTCCATTCGAGCGCCGACGCCGGCGGCAGCGAAAGCGCCTCGAACGCGCCACGCTCCGGGGCCGCCGTGCGCGTCGCCCAGCGCAGCTTGGCCGAACGCGCGCGCGGATTGGCCGCGATCTCTTCATCGCCCGGCGCGATGGCGCGGCGGCTTTCGAGAGCGAAGGATGGTTCGGGCCCGCGCTTCGGCTCGGGCGCGTAGCGCGAGCCGCGCGGCTGGGCGCCGCCGCGTTCGGTGAGGAATTCCTTCACCGCGCGGTCTTCGAGCGAGTGGAACGTGACGACCGCGAGCCGTCCGCCGGGCTTGAGCACGCGCTCCGCCGCCGCCAGCCCGCGCGCGAGTTCGCCCAGCTCATCGTTCACCAGGATGCGCAGCGCCTGAAATGTCTTGGTCGCGGGATGCGTGCGCGCGCCCTTGCGGCCGCCCAGCGCGCGCTCCACCACCTCCGCCAGCTCCAAGGTGCGGGTGATCGGCGTCTCGTTGCGCGCCTTGACGATGGCGCGGGCGATGCGGCGGCTGTCGCGCTCCTCGCCATAGACATAGAGCACGTCGGCGAGCGCGGTTTCGGAGAGCTGGTTTACGGCGTCGGCGGCGTTGGCGCCGGCCTTTTCCATGCGCATGTCGAGATCGGCGTCGGCCTGAAAGGAAAAGCCGCGGGCCGCCTCGTCGAACTGAAACGACGAAACGCCAATGTCGAACACCACGCCGTCCGCTTCGCTCACGTACCGATCCAATTCGCCAAACCGCGCGGCGATGATTTTGAAGCGATTCTCCTCCGCCGTTTCGAGTTCGACGCCGCGATCGACTGCATCGGGATCGCGATCGAACCCGATCACCTCGCACTTGGCCCGCGCCAGCATGGCGCGCGCATAGCCCCCGCCGCCGAAGGTGGCGTCGACGTAAACGCCGCCATCTTTCAGCGCGAGCGCATCGAGCGCTTCGTTAAGGAGAACGGGAGCGTGGGTCACAGGGAGTTTCGCCGCCGAAAGAACCTGACGGCCAAAGGTAGCAGAAAGATAAAGCGCCAGTCGGCCTGTAAGCCGGGTTCTGTACCCTCCTTCGCCAAGGCTGAGAGGGCGACGACCATTCATCTGGACCGCGCATTGCTGCGCGGTTCGCGCGACCAACCCGGATGCGCGCCCGCGGACGGGCCTGAAGCCGAAGCTTCGTGCATCCCTATTCGGTCTTGCTCCCGGCGGGGCTTGCCGTGCCGCCTTCCTTACGGTCGGCGCGGTGGGCTCTTACCCCACCGTTTCACCATCGCCTGCGCCCAAGGCCCGAAGACCTAAGCGCTTTCGGCAGACTGTTCTCTGTGGCGCTATCCCTGAGATTCCTCTCGGCGGACGTTATCCGCCGCCGTATCCGCGTGGAGCCCGGACTTTCCTCCCTTGCGCCGTTTCCAGCAGTGCAAGAGCGGCCGTCCGGCCGACTGGCGGGGGAAATGTAGCGGAACGAGGGGCAACACTAAAGTCCGTTTCTGGCCCACAGCAGACATTGACCCTTGGTTAGAGAGAGTCGAGTTTCGGCGAATGGCAAGGCATCTGAAAACGACTTTGGTGCTGGCGGCCTTCCTTGCCGCCGCCGTGTGTGGGATCGCCGCGGTGCTCGCCCGCTTTTCCGATGCAATTAGCGATGGCACCTTCCAAATGATCGCCTACGCCTCGGCTAGCGTGGCCGCGCTGGTGTTCGCCTCGACGCTCTTTGATCCTGCCAGCCATTTTGCGATCAACGCGGCCAATCGTGAAATGCAGGGCGATCAACCGCTCAAATTCCGCTTCATCTCCTTATTCGACGAAGAGTGGGGCCTATTTGGAGCGAAGGGAGGAAACGGGTTCCTGCTTGTCCTGAGGTGCGTCCTGTTCGTGGAGTTTCTTGTTGCGCTAGTTACGACGCCACGAACCCAGTCACTCTACGGTGTGGCTCCACTGATACTGGCCGCGCTCGGTTTCGCCATCAGCATTTTGCTTTCTCTAGACCAACTCAAGCGCCACTATCCGCGTCCGACACGCCAATGACCGCTCTCGGCGACAAGCGGACCGTCGGAGGCGCGACACTGCCCCTCTCCCCTTGTGGGAGAGGGATCGCGGGCGCGGCGTTGCGTGCAATGAGGCGTGGGTGACGGGTGATGGCGCGAACCCGGAAGCGTCGCGCGATCACCCCTCATCCGGCGCTTCGCGCCACCTTCTCCCACAGGGGGAGAAGGACGAGTCGCGCTGAGGTGCTCTTGAAGGTGAGAAGCGGATCGTCGGAGGCGCGACACTGCTCCTCTCCCCTTGTGGGAGAGGGATCGCGCGTGCGGCGGTGCATGCGCTGAGACGTGGGTGATGCCCTTTGTGGGATGGGGGCTTCTGGCGTATGATGCGGTCTCAATCGGAATTTGCACGGCCAAGTGCATGGGCAGTGACCAATGAATGTGACGACTGAGAGTAAGGTTCGCGAGCTCCTGCAAGCGTTTATCAGCTTGCCCTGGCGCACGCCTAAGCCCAAGTTCCAGGCGCAGGATGCTCCCGAGACTGCATATGTGATGGCCGATTTGGGCTTTCACCAGGACGACTATGCCGAATTCCTTCAAGAGTTTGCGGTCGAATTCGATATGCCTGCAGGGCCGACGCTTGCGCCCAAAGACGAGACAATCGCTTCTCTTTCTCTAGTCGCCGAGACGCGTCGATGGCCAGAAGCGTGGGGCTCCGGATGACGTCACAATGGGAGTCCAATTCTATTTATGGTGATCTCCCGGTGAACTGACGAAGCTGTCCGCCTTGACCTTGCCAGTCGCGGTCTTGCTGGCCGGCGTGGTGACAAGTGCGTAGACGATTGCGATCTTGCCTGTCAGCAAGCACGGCAACGGTTAGTGGAGCGACAGGAATCCGACCGCCTTTTCCCGCAGTTTCTTGGCATTCGAGGGTCACCTTTGGTTACGCATTCGCTCTACCCCGACACCTGGCTTATCAATGGCGTCATTTGTCTCGATGAAATCACGCAGATGGCGCTGGATTTGTAAGTGCGTCGGAGCTGACTTAGGAACTCCGCCCCCGGCGCGCGGCAAGCGCCTTCCGCCCAGCTTCGGCACGGTGTGCCTGCAGCTAGGTCCCCGCGAAGCCGCTTGCCCCTTGCACCCCCGCTGTTCGCCACGAGGCAGGGATGCAGGATGCATCCCAACATCAGGGATAAACCTGGGCTTCAATCCACCGCCCCGCGAATTCCGCGTCGCGAATCCAGCTATCCTTTTGCTGTGCCCGCCATCGCCCTGAACACCCGTGAAACCGCAGCCGTGATCTGGCTGACCGTCGCTGCTGGCGCGGTTGCGTTTGGGCGGTCGACCCGTCCAGCGCTGTTTGACCTGCTGCGTGCGTTCGCTTCGCCGCACATCCTGACGCTGCTGTCCATCGTTGCGGCTTACATCGCCGCCTGCGTCGCCCTCTTGGCGAAAGTACATCTGTGGGAAGCGGACAATCTCAAAACGACGATCATCTGGGCGCTGATCCGCGCCTCCATGCCCGACGTTCCCGGTCGCGCGAAGGCTCTTGAATCACTCGCCACAGCGCGCCCTTTCACGGTCGCGGTTGCCGGAAAACTTATCGAACTCGATGAGCGCCTGTTTCCCTTCGGCGAGCAAACAGGCTGTTCAAAACGCATCACCGTACAGATGCAGGCCGACGCCTGAGCGCACCGAGCACCAGCACCGCATGGTGAGGTTCAACAAGGCCGAATCCGCGCTAAATTGCCCTCAAAGCGGCTCTGTGCAGAAAAATAATCTGCACAAACCCTACACAGCAACAAAGTTTCAAAGAATGCCTTGGGATTTCAGATGGTTATAGAACCCCCATCCTTCCACGGGGGAGAAGGACGAGGTGTTCCGTCACGCCGGGCGTCGCGCATGAGCTTGGCGCGGCGCTTGGGACGCCTTTGAATCCGGCACGCGGGCGCGGGGTGACCGGGGACACGCGCGACGGACGCCGTTCGGTGTTAAGGTCTGATCGTCGCCCACGTTGTCAGGCGGGCGGAGCCGACGAGTTAGAGCCATGGGGTTGCGGACTAAGCTCAATTTGCTGCTGCTCGCGATCGCGCTCGCCGGCGCGGGGCTGCTCGCCGTGTTTTCGACCCCCTACCTCAATTCCGTCGCCCAGCACGACGTCGAGGAGCGCTCGCGCATCATGATGGAAAGCGCGGCGGGCGCGCGGAAGTACACTTCCGAACAAGTCGCCCCGCTCCTGCGCCGGGACATCAACGCGCACTTCCACCCGCAATCCGTCTCCGCGTACGCGGCGACCAACATCTTCGCCGGCCTGCACGCCAAGTTTCCGGATTATTCCTACCGCGAGGTGGCGCTCAACCCGACCAACCTGGCCGACCGGCCGATGGATTGGGAAGGCGACATCGTTCAATATTTCCGCGCCAATCCGACCGTGACCGAACAGATCGTGCAGCGCGACACCGTGCGCGGGCCGATCCTCAGCCTGTCCCGTCCCATCGTCGCCAACGAACGCTGCATGGAATGCCACGACACGCCGCAGCATGCGCCGCGCTCGATGGTCTCCACGTATGGGCGCGTCAACGGCTTTGGCTGGCATGTCGGCGAGATCGTTGGGGCGCAGATCGTCTCGGTGCCGATGAGCGTGGCGTTCGCGCAGGCGTCGAACGCACGCCTGGTTTTCATCGGGCTCTATCTCGGCGTCGTCTTGCTGCTGGGGATTCTGCTCAATCTGCCGCCGGTGTTCCGCCCGATCCTCGCGCTCTCGCACATCGCCGAGGACGTGAAGGTGGGCAAGCTCGCCTCCTCCGTGCGCGGCACGCATGCGCTGACCACCGTCATGTCCACCGACATCGCCGACTCGACCACCCATGCCGGCGAACTGGGCGACGACGCCTGGGCCGAGCTGCTCAACCAGCACCATCGCGCCGCGCGCAAGGAGATTGCGCGGTTTCAGGGCGTGGAGATCAACACGGCCGGCGACAGCTTCATGGTCGCGTTCGACGGCCCGGGGCGCGCGGTGCGCTGCGCCTTCGCCATCCATGAGGCGATGAAGCCGCTTGGCCTCAAGATGCGCGCTGGGCTGCACACCGGCGAATGTGTGATCACCAAGGGCTCGCACTCCGGCATTGCGCTCCACGTCGCCGCGCGTGTGGCGAACAAGGCCGAGCCCGGGCAAACGCTGACCTCGCGCACCGTCAAAGACCTCTGCATCGGCTCGGGCATCGCCTTCTACTCGCTGGGCGTGTTCACGCTGAAGGGCCTCGAGGAGAGCTGGGAAATTTGCCTCGCCTCCGATCAGCAAGGCCCGCAATTGGCGACCGATGGCGGCGAACGCGTGCGCAGATTTCCCACGCAGAAGCAAAAGCCGTAATTCTGGCGGCCGAAGCCACGTTTAAGCGGCCGTCACGTCTGGTGCGTCGACGAAGCCTCCGGGCTTCGCTTTGTGCGGCAGCGACCAGCCGAAATAGACTTCCACCTCGACAACCCGGCCATCGCGCACTTCATGGATTTCCGTGTTGCGGAAACGGCGTCCGTCGGCGCTCTTGCCCTCATAGGTGACGAACACGCGCCCTTGATCCTCCACCATGTGGATGAAATCGAAGCCGGCGATGGCTTCGCTGTTGGGCCAGCACCGCGCGAAATACGTGGCGCGATCGAGTCTGTTATCCAGCGGACTGGTGAAATGAAAATCCGCGGCGATCAGCGCTTCGATCTGCTTGCGATCCTTTTTGACATACGCCTCGAAAACGGCGCGGACGGTTTGCATGTTGGTCATCTCGAAGGCAACCGCGAAACCGTGTCATCGTTCCGTATTGCCTGTCTCGCGCAAGCTGCGACTAGACAAAAACAATGCGCTGCCGATCAGCCACCTGTTGCCTCAACGATCTTCCAGTACGAATCCTTGCGGATCACTTTGCCATCGCGGAACGTGTAGAAGTCGCAGCCCTGCACCTCGACCTTCACGCCGGCGCGGGTCGTGCCGGTGAGGCGCCATTTTGAGATGCCGGTGTTCGCCGCTTCGTCGACGAAGTGCTCTTCGTCGCCGTAGTGCACATCCGGCAGCCCTTCGAAGCGCGTCGCCAGCGCTGCGCGCACCTCGGCCTTGCCGACAAATCGCGAGCCCCAGGGATCGCCGCCCCTCGGCATCTCCAGGACGCATTCCTCGGCGAAGAAGGACATGATGCGATCGAGGTCGTGCGCATTGAAGGCGGCGCAGAGCTCCGTCAGTGTCGCGCGCATATCCATCGCCGCCTCCTCCGCAAACCAAGCCCGTGGCCCTACGCGCTCCAGCACGACGGATCACCTCGGCGCCGACCCCATGTCGTGTCTGAGCGTGCGCGCGGTGTCCAAGATGAGGTGGAAGGAGGCGATCTTCTGCTCCAGATCGCTGATCTGGCGATTGAGGTCGAGCATGAGATCGGGCGCCGCGCGCACTTGCGCGACCGCGCGTGAAATGTCGGCGGCGGAAAGGCCGGTGTGGCAGGCGTCCGGCAAGGCGATCAGAACCATGCCGCCCTCGGTCGTGGAAAACACATCGCTGCAATGAGCCATGACGGCGGCGCTCGCCTCATAGGGCATTTGCCGCCGCATGCGCTCACGATACGGCGTGATCGGGTCGAAGATGACGCCAAGGCCATTGGCGAGCAGATAATAATTGGTGATGCGATCGCGCAGACGTACGTCGCCGACATAGATAAACACGCCACGCGACACCGCTTCGTCGTAAGCGCCGC
The DNA here is from genome assembly GCA_035549695.1 of Caulobacterales bacterium. GTDB lineage: Bacteria > Pseudomonadota > Alphaproteobacteria > Caulobacterales > Aquidulcibacteraceae > Vitreimonas. Next base: position 32,067 of record DASZQK010000024.1, read on the forward strand.
GCGCGACCGGGCGCGGGGCGATCTGCGTGGCTTGATACGCGTCGATGAGGAATTGCTCGCCAAGGTCCGCATGCGGCTGCTTCAGCGCGGCCAGCGCGGCTTTCGCGTGGCTCTGCACGCTGGTGTAATAGTCCATGGAGGTTTGCCAGGCGATGATGTCGGTATCGAGGTCGCCTGCGATGCGCTGGTAGTAGACGCCGCCCTGCTGGCGATCGAGCCGGTCCTGATTCCAATTGTTGACCTGCATGCCGAGAAACACGCCCAGCACGACGATGCAAAGATCGACGCCCACGGCGAACCAATTGTGCGCGGCGACATGCTCGCGGATGCGGCCTAATTTCATTCCTGTTCCCCGGCGCCCTCACGACTAAAGCGCGCGCGCCGGGTCAAAGGCAAGCGGCCCTGCCCGACCTAGCCGGAGAGCGCCGCCAGCAGCATCAGCGTCTCTTCATCCGCAACGCCATCCACGCGCGCGGGTCTAAACCTGCGCTGAAACGCGGCCAGCGCGGCTTTGGTTTGCGCGTCGACGACGCCGCTGGCGGCGACGCCGTAGCCGAACGCCGCGAGGCGTTCCTGGGCGAACAGGACGGGATCGCCGATCGGCGGCTTCTTGCACTCCCCCGGCCAGATCGCAACGCCCGCGTCGGCCAAGCGCTTCCATGGAAACTTCTCACCGGGATCGAGCTTGCGCTCCGGCGCGATGTCGGAATGGCCGACGACGCGGGAGGGATCGAGCTTGTTGCGCGCCAGAATGTCTTTGAGCAGCGCGACGAGGCCCTCGATCTGCGCGTCGGGGAAATCCGGCAATCCGAAATCGTGGCCGCCATTGACGATCTCGATGCCGATGGCGCGCGAGTTCACGTCGCCCTCGCCTTCCCAGTTCGACGCGCCCGCGTGCCAGGCGCGATGCGCCTCCGGCACGATGCGATGGGCGACGCCCTCTTCGTCG
>DASZQK010000025.1:0-9522 GCA_035549695.1 Caulobacterales bacterium
CGAACACCGCGAACATGATGAGGAAGAGCGAGACGCCGAAGGCGTCCTTCAGCGTCGCGTGCGGCGTGAACGGAACGGTGTCTTCTTTGGTCTTGGGATCGACGCCGGTCGGGTTGTTCTGCCCGACGTGATGCAGCGCCCAAACGTGCAGGACCACGACGCCGGCGATTACGAACGGCAGGAGGTAATGCAGCGAGAAGAAGCGCTGCAGCGTCGGGTTGCCGACCGAGAAGCCGCCCCACAGCCAGGTCACGACCGATTCGCCGACCAGCGGAATGGCCGAGAAGAAGTTGGTGATGACGGTCGCGCCCCAGAAGCTCATCTGGCCCCAGGGCAGCGTGTAACCGAAGAACGCGGTGGCCACCATCAGCAGGTAGATGACGCAGCCGAGGATCCACAGCACTTCGCGCGGCGCCTTGTAGGAGCCGTAATAGAGCCCGCGCAGCATATGGATATAGACGGCGACGAAGAACATCGACGCGCCCACAGCGTGGATCGGCTGGATCAGCCAGCCGAACGGCACGTCGCGCTTGAAGCGCTGCACGCTGTCGAGCGCCATGGAAACGTGCGGCACGTAGTGCATCGCCATCACGATGCCGGTGACGATCTGCACCGCGAGGCAGAGCGCCAGCACGGCGCCGAAGGTCCACCAATAATTGAGGTTGCGCGGCGTCGGATAGGCGATGAAGCTGTCATGCGTCAGCCTGAGGATCGGCAAACGCTTGTCGAGCCAGCGGGTGAATCCCGATTTCGGCTCATAGGTCGAAGGTCCAGCCACGTGAAGCTCCGTTAGCCGATGCGGATCGAAGTGTCGGTGAGATAGACGTAAGGCGCCACGAGCAGGTTCAGCGGCGCGGGACCGCCGCGAATGCGGCCCGAAGTGTCATAGTCGGAGCCGTGGCAGGGGCAGAACCAGCCGCCATACTTGCCGAGGAAGCCGGGATTGTCCGGCGGCAGCGGGACACAGCCCAAGTGCGTGCAATTGGCCTGCAGGATGAGGTATTGCGGCTTGCCGGGCTGCCCGTCCTTCTGCTCGATCCGGCTCGCATCGGTGGCCGGATCCTTGAGCGATGCGAAGTCGTCCGCCTGCGCGCGGGCGATCTCGGCCGGAGTTCTGTAGCGCACGAACACCGGCTTGCCCTGCCACATCACCTTGATCTGCTGGCCCGGCTGCAATTGCGAAAGATCGACTTCGGTGGTGGAGAGAGCACGCGTATCCGAGGCGGGGTTCATCTGATCGATGAACGGCCACACCGTCGCGGCCGCGCCGACGGCGGCGACCGCCCCCGTGGCGATGAAAATGAAATCGCGACGCGTCGCCTCTTCGCCCGCGTGCGCGTCAGCCATCGAATCGGCCACCGACTTCTCCTCGCTCACCGCCTTGGTTCGCCGCGGAAGCTAGGCTAATCCGGGGGCCCCAGCGCGCGGCCTGACGCCGCACCACTTCAAAGCTCCCCGATTCAGCCCGATTCTCCGGCGCCGGAGGCCATAACGTGCGGCTCGCGCTCTATCAACCGGACATTCCGCAAAATCTCGGCGCGGCCATTCGCCTCGCCGCCTGCTTCGGCGTCCCGTTGGAGATCGTCGAGCCCTGCGGCTTCCCGTTGACCGACAAGAGCCTGAAGCGCGCGGCGTTGGACTATGGCGAAGCGGACGCGGTCGAGCGGGCCGCCTCGTTCTCGGCCTTTCTCCACAGTCCGGCGCGGCGAGAGGGCCGCCTCGTGCTGGTGGAGACGGACGGCGTCGTTTCGCTCCACGACTTCGTGTTCGCGGCCGGCGACACGCTCCTGCTCGGGCGCGAAAGCGCCGGCTCGCCGCCCGAGCTTTACGCGGCGGCTGCGGCCAGCGTCCGCATTCCCATGGCCGCCAGGATGCGCTCGCTCAATGTCGTGGTCGCCGCCGGGATAGCATTGGCCGAGGCGTTGCGGCAGACGAGGACGCCATGACGGAAGAACGCAAGGCGCGCGCGCGGGCGTGGTTCGAGCAGCTTCGCGACCAGATTTGCGACGCCTTCGAGCACTTGGAGGCGGAGGCGCCGCCGGCGCTCTACCCCGGACCGTCCGGACGCTTCGTGCGCACGCCGTGGCGGCGCGGCGACGGAGCCGGCGAGCAGGGTGGCGGCGTCGCCGGACTGATGCGCGGGCGCTTCTTCGAAAAGGTCGGCGTCCACGTTTCGACGGTGATGGGCGAGTTCAGCCCGGAGTTCGCCAAGCAAGTCAGAGGCGCCGCCGACGATCCGCGCTTCTGGGCCAGCGGCATTTCGCTGATCGCGCACATGAGGAACCCGCACTGCCCGGCCGCGCACATGAATACGCGCCACATCGTCACCACCGAATGGTGGTTCGGCGGCGGCGGCGATTTGAACCCCACGCAGGGCTATCAGCGCGATCCCGAAGGCGAGGACGCGCGCGCGTTCAAGGCGCCCTACGCCGCCGCCTGCGGCGAGCACTACGCGCGCTACGCGGCCTGGTGCGACGAGTATTTCTGGCTCAAGCATCGCGGCGAGCCACGCGGCGTCGGCGGCGTGTTCTACGATCACCACAACACCGGCGACTGGGAACGGGACTTCGCCTTCACGCAGGCCGTGGGCCGCGCCTTCCTCGAAGCCTATCCGCCGCTGCTTCGCAAATACATGCATACGCCCTGGAGCGAAGCAGACCGCGACGAGCAATCGGTTCAGCGCGGCCGCTATGTCGAGTTCAACCTGCTCTACGACCGCGGCACGACGTTCGGCCTGAAAACCGGCGGCAACGTCGAAGCAATTCTGTCCAGCATGCCGCCCATTGCGAAATGGCCGTGACAAAATCGCGGTCCGGCGCCAATCGTTCCAAGCAATCCTTGGCGTCAAATGTCCAACCAGACTGTAAGCGCGCCGTGAGAACGCACTCAATTGGCAGCGCAGCGCCGCAATGCTTGGCATCGAACCAAGAAATCTTCCTCAGACGCGAAAATGAACTTGACGCACTCGCGCGCCAGGGCGTGACTAAGCGCGGGATGGGTTCTGAGGCGGGGCAATGCATCAGAGCGGCGAGGCATGGCGACCGGGCCAAGGTCGACGCGTTCGGCTTTTCTTTTTAGAGCGCTGGGGCCGCGAGGAAGCGCTTTACGCTGACGTTATCGTCGAGCTGACCAAGATGGGATTCTCGATTGAGGACCTCTCGCTGGCGAAGGGACGCGCCGCTTTCGCGGAAGACGGCGAGGAAGCGGGAATGCGCGGCGAGATGGCGGCGCGCATCTATTCCTCGGATGTGCTGATTGCTCCGCTCAAACATTTTTCGGGGCCGCGGGACTGGGCGGCGTGGAGCGTCGAACTCGCCGGGCTCTGTTACAGCGTGCCGGTGATGCTCGTCGAACTTGAAGAGCACGCCGAGCGCCGGCGCAAGCTTGTCCGACCGCTCCAGGCCGTGAATGCGCGGTGCGACGTGGCGCGTCCGCAGGCGTTCGACATCGCCTTCGCCATCGCGCGACTGCTGCAGCGCAGCCCGCATCAGGCCATTCCAGATCGAGCCGGCGACAGCCGCACGCTCTACCGCGGCCCGCAAAGAAGCGCCCTCTCCGAAGTGATGCGCCTCCACCCGCACCGGCCCGCCAGCTGATCCGCGATTGACCTGCGCGGGACCGGCGCGGCAAATGGCGCCGAGGGGAGGCGCTGATGACCACTAGCACGGCGGACGCGCGGGCGCTGCGCGATCCCAGTCCGCTGTGGGCATGGCTCAGGGTTTTGATCGTTATCTACATGCTGGCCAGCGCAGCGGCGACGGCTGCGAATTCAGCCTACGAATGGGCCGGCGGCGCCGACCCGAACTTCACTCCGGAGACGCCGAACGACCTGACCCTGCTGCTCGCCCTGCTGGCATCGGGCGTCACCGGTTTCATCGCTTTTCTGCTCTGCGTTTTCTTCACCTGCCGCCTCACCTTCCGGCTGATGAAGAACCTGCACGAGCTCAATGCAGGGGACGTCTCGATCAGCCCGGGCTGGGCCGTCGGCTTCTATTTCATCCCCTTCGTCAATCTCTACTGGCCGATGAAAGCGGTGGCCGAAATCTGGCGCGGCACCTTCGCCGAGCTGGACGGGCAGGCCGATGCGCGCGATCCGCGCGGCCAGATCGGCTGGTGGTGGGCGTTTTGGATCCTGGGCAATGCTCTCGAAAACATCGGCAACCGCGTCGAGGGAGGCGGCCTCTTCACGCCACCGCCGCAACCGCCGAGCGAGCAGCAATTGAGCATCGCCGTCGCGTGCTGGGGCGTCAGTGAGATTTTCACGCTGCTCTGCTGCATCTTCATGCTGCGCGTGTTCGGAAAATTGACGAAGGCGCAGGCTGGACTTGTCCGGGTTGAGGCCGTCGCCTGAAATGGTGAGTGCGGAAGCGCAGGCAGACTGGAGAATTCGCGACGCCTCGCCCCTGCTCACGTGGCAGCGCGTGTTCGCCGTGGCCGCGATCTGCGCCTATCTCGCGGAAGGGGCGGCCAAGGGCGCCACGTGGGCGATCTACGCTAACATCCTGAGCTTAACCCGGCCGGAAGCGCAGCATGTGGATCAGGCCGCGCTGTACGCGGGCTACGTGCTGACGGCGGCGTTCTGGCTTTGCGCCTTCATCACGCTGCGCCTCGTCTATCGGCTGGCCAGAAACCTGCACGCCACCGGCAGTCAGGGCAATGTGCCCGATCCGGCATGGGCGGTGGGCTGCTGGTTCGTGCCGTTCGTCAATCTCGCCTTTCCAGCCGTCGTCATCAGCCGCATCTGGAAACAATCGTTTGGGCTGAGCGGCGAGCGTGACCGCTCGCGCGCCGCCATAGGCTGGTGGTGGTCGCTGTGGATCGGCACGGCGATTCTCTCTTGGATGGCCGCGCTGCTCACCGCCGGATCGCAACAACCCGACGCCAACGTAAGCCGGGAGACACATGCCCTGGCGCTTGCCCTCGTCACCGCCTCGCTGCTGGGACGCGCGCTCTGCGCGATGCTGCTCATCGCGATCTTCGGCGCCATGGTCCGTGCGCAGAATTCCGCCGGCCACGTTTCGGTGTTCGACTGACGCGGCCGCCGCGCGCCGGCAAGGTTAATCCGCACGGCCCCGTTCTTGCGACGGGCGAGCGCCATGACGGCCTTGCCCTATCCGAGCCACATCAGGCCCCTCACGTCGTTGCGCTTTGTCGCGGCGATCTGGGTGCTGTTGTACCATTTCAAGGACCATTTGGGCTTCGATCTGGGGCGGATCGGACTGGTTGGCGACGGCTACCTGGGCGTCGATCTCTTTTTCACCCTATCCGGTTTCATTCTGGCGCACGTGTATCTGAGCGAGATCGAGAGCGGGCGCTTCCACTATTTCGATTTTCTCAGGAACCGCCTGGCGCGCATTTACCCTCTGCATCTTGTCGGCCTCGGCGCGATGCTCGCGCTGTTCTTCGGCGCCGTGGCCGCGGGCGTGAGCGTCGGCCAGCCCGACGCCTTCAAGCTCAAGGACATCCCTGCGCACCTGGCGCTGGTGCACGCCTGGGGCGCGACGATGGCCGTCGGCTGGAACTTCCCTTCGTGGTCGATCAGCGCCGAGTGGGCGGCCTATTTGCAGTTTCCGGTGATCGCTTTCATCGTGCTTAAGACAAATCAGCCGCGTTTCATGCTGCTCTGGTCGCTGGCGCTTTGCCTGTTCAGCTTCGTCGCGCTCGATCAATTGCATCAGCTGTTCCGCCATGTCGGACGTGAATATGCGCAGATGACGGCGCAGATCGGGGCGCTGCGCATCATGCCGAGCTTCTTCATGGGCGTTTCGCTCTATGCTTTTGGACGTCGCTTCGCGGCGCCGGCCCGGGCCGCCTGGCCGATCGCGCTGGCTTCGCTGTTCTGGATCATTTTCGTGGCGACGACCGGCCTCTGGGACGGCCTGGTCTGGTTCGGTTTCGCCGGCCTGATCTATGGGCTGGCGGAGACGGCGCGCCATGGCGCCGACGCTCCGGCAGCCGGCCCGCGCTTCGTGTTCCTCGGCGCGGCCTCCTACGCGCTGTACATGCTCCATCTGCCTGTCGACATTGTCTGGTTCCACGCCATGGAGCGCCTGGGCGTGGACGAGAACGCGCCCGTGCTGATGCGCGCCGCGGTCTGGATTGGCGTGTTCATCGCCTCGGTCGGCGTCTCCGCCCTGGCTTACGTTTGGGTTGAGGAGCCAGCCCGCCGCTGGGTGCGCAATGTCCGCCTGCCGGCCCCCTCGTCACAGGCGCAGAGCGCGCGATCCCAGGCTTGACGTACTCATAGCCGTGCGGTTATGAGTCGGATCAATAGCCAACGGGTTATTGATTGACGCCGGACGCTCACGATCTCCTGTTCAGGACGCTCGCCGATCCAACCCGGCGGGCGATTTTCGAGCGCTTGTGCCGCGAGGGGGAGCAGACCGTCGGGGCCATTACGGCCCGGGCCGGCGTTTCCCAGCCGGCGGTCTCCAAACACCTAGGCGTCCTGAAGCAGGCCGGCCTGGTGCGCGACCGGCAGGAAGGGCGGCTCACGCACTACAGCGCTCGGCCCGGCGCGCTCACGCCGCTGTTGGACTGGACCAGCCAAATGGCCGGGTTCTGGGAGGCTCGCTTCGACGATCTGGAGGCCCTGCTCCGGAGGATGGACCAATGAGCGAACCCGGCAAAACCCGCTCCGTCATCGTCGAGCGCGAGCTTTCGCACCCGCCGGAAAAGGTGTGGCGCGCGCTCACGCAACCGCACCTGATCGAGGAATGGCTGATGCAGAACGACTTCAAGCCCGTCATCGGCCATCGTTTCAATCTGCGCCGGACCCCGAAACCGGACCTGAATATCGTCGTCGACTGCGAGGTGCTCGAGGTCGAGCCCCGGAAGACCCTGTCGTACACATGGTCGGCGTTCGACCTGCAAAGCATCGTCACGTGGACGCTGACGCCGACGCCGCGCGGCACGCATCTGCGCATGGAACAGCAAGGCTTCGGACCCGATCACAAGCAGGCGCAAGCCGGCGCCACGGCGGGGTGGATCACGGCAATCGCGAAGTTGGAAGAAATCCTGGCGCGCGCGGACGGCGCGATCGCATCGGAGGAAGGGCAATGAAAATCAAGCTGACCAGCATCTATGTCGACGATCAGGAAAAAGCGCTGCGCTTCTATACCGACGTGCTGGGCTTCGCCAAAAAGGCCGATTTCGGCAACGCCGGTTATCGCTGGCTGACCGTCGTCTCGCCCGACGACGCGGATGGAACCGAACTGCAGCTCGCGCTCAACGCCAACCCGCCGGCGAAGGCCTATCAGCAGGCCCTGTTCGACCAGGGTCAGCCGGCCGTCATGTTCTTCACGGACGACATCAAGGGGGAGCATGAGCGCATCACCGCGCGCGGCGGGATCTTCACGATGGCGCCGACCGAGGTCACCGGCTCAACCATCGCGCAGCTGAACGACGGCTGCGGCAATCGCATTCAGATCACTGAACTGAAACGCTGGTAGGGCGCGACCGCCGCCCGCGGCGCCGCTGGCAGTCAGGGAAGCAATGGCCAAACCCGTCGCCAAGACCCCTCCGAACGCGGCGAAGAAGCGTCCAACTCTGCTCGCCGGCGGCAATCCGCAAATCGCCAAGGCGTTCGGCGATGCGCCGGTGCAGGCCTACATCGCCGCCATGCCCGGCTGGAAGCGCGAGGTCGGGGGCCGTCTGGACGCCTTGATCGGCGCCGCCTTGCCCGGCGTGCGCAAGGCCGTGAAATGGAATTCGCCTTTCTACGGCGTCGAAGACGGCGTCTGGTTCCTCAGTTTTCATTGCTACACCGCCTACGTGAAAGTCGCCTTCTTCCAGGGCGCGTCGCTGCGTCCGCGCCCGCCCGGCGAATCGAAGCAGGCGCACGTGCGCTATCTCGACATCCGCGAAGGCGACGACATCGACGCAGCCCAATTCAGCGCCTGGGTAAAACAGGCGAGCAAGTTGCCCGGCCAAAGGATGTGAAGGAACTCATGAGCAAGCTAAGCAAAGCCGTACCCAGCGATTGGCGCAATGAGATGCTGGATCGCGTGCGGGCGCTCATCCGGGCCGCCGATCCCGATGTGGTCGAGGACATGAAATGGAAAAAGGCGACCAACCCGGCAGGCGTGCCGGTATGGTCGCATGACGGCATTGTCTGCACGGGCGAGCGTTACAAGACGCATGTCAAGCTGACCTTCGCCCAAGGCGCGTCGCTCAAGGACCCGGCGCGCCTGTTCAACTCAAGTCTCGACGGCGCCGTCCGGCGCGCGATCGACTTCCAAGAGGGCGACAAGATCGACGAAACGGCGCTGAAGACCCTGTTTCGCGAGGCCGTGGCGTTCAACAAGGCCCGCGCCGCCGGCCGCGCGCGGAAAAAGCCGAAGCGCGCGTGACCGCTCAGCTCAGCGCCTGCGCCACGGCTTTCAGACGTTCTACGATGGAGAGCTTGTCTTCGGTAAAATCGCTGTCGATCCACCAGGTTTCGACTTCGCGCATCACCTCGCCGACCTTTGGTCCGGGAGGCACGCCGGCGGCCATCACCTCTTCACCGGAGAGCGGCAGTTTCGGCCGCGCCCAGCTGCGCGCCATGGCGATCAGCGCGCGCCATTGCGGCGCGGTTTTATCGGTGCGGTCGTCTGCCCAGGCCAGCTTGACGCGATCCTCGAACGCATCGCCGCCGAGCTTGTAAAGCACGCGCCGCACTTCGCGCGGGGACAGGTAGGAAACAATGCGCTCGCCATTTCCGAGCGCGGCGACCAATCGGTCGCGCTCCTCGTTTGACACCTTGAGCCGGCGGGCCAAAGCGCGCGCGGCCTCGACGTCTGGCAGGCCGGCGGCAATGCGCGTCAGCGGATCGACGTCGAGCAGCAGATCCGCCTCCAATGTCATCAGGGCGACGAGACGCGCATGCGCCGTCATTTCCGGCAGAGCGTGGGCGCGGACGCCGATGGATTCCATGCCTTCCCAGGCCGCGCGCGGATCGGGTGCGGAAAGCAGCTTTTTTGCTTCCTTCCAGACGCGCTCCGCGGAAAGCGCATCGAGCCCCGCCACAAGCTTCTCGCACGCCGCCACGCCGCGCGGATCGAGCGGGCCTCTGGCATACCAGGCGTTGAAGCGGAAGAAGCGCAGGATGCGCAAATAATCTTCGCGGATGCGCGTTTCGGCGTCGCCGATGAAAATGATCCGCCCCGCGCGCGCATCGTCGAGCCCGCCGCCCGTGGGATCGAGCACCTCGCCATCGGGCGCGGCATAGAGCGCGTTCAGCCGGAAATCGCGCCGCTGCGCATCTTCGTTCCAATCTTCGGTGAACGCCACCGTGGCGCGGCGGCCATCCGTCGTCACGTCGCGCCTGAGCGTCGTCACTTCGTAAGGCACGTGATTGGCGACAACCGTGATCGTGCCGTGCTCGATGCCCGTCGGCGCCGCGACGAGCCCCGCGAGCTTGGCCGCCTTGATCACCTCGTCGGGCTTCAATTGCGTGGCGATGTCGATGTCATCGACCGGGCGCGCCATCAGCGTGTTGCGCACGCACCCGCCCACGAACCGCGACGCACCCGCGCGCGC
>DASZQK010000026.1:0-57499 GCA_035549695.1 Caulobacterales bacterium
GCCCGGCACCACGGCCTGGCCGCCCAGGCGCCCGTCGGTGCCGACTTCGCGCGCCACGCGTGTCACTTCGCCGGCGAAGGCGTTCAACTGGTCGACCATGGTGTTGAGCGTTTCCTTCAGCAGAAGGATTTCGCCGCGCACATCGACGGTGATTTTCTTGGACAAGTCGCCGCCGGCGATGGCGGTGGCGACTTCGGCGATGTTGCGCACCTGGGCGGTCAAATTGCCGGCCATGAAGTTCACGTTGTCGGTCAAGTCCTTCCATGTGCCGGCGACGCCCGGCACTTGCGCCTGACCGCCGAGCTTGCCTTCGGAGCCGACTTCGCGCGCGACGCGCGTCACCTCGGACGCAAATGAATTGAGCTGGTCGACCATCGTGTTGACGGTGTTCTTCAGTTCGAGAATTTCGCCCTTCACGTCGACGGTGATCTTGCGGCTCAAGTCGCCCTTGGCGACCGCAGTGGTGACTTCGGCGATGTTGCGGACCTGAGAGGTGAGATTGCCGGCCATCGAGTTGACGCTGTCGGTCAAATCCTTCCAGGTGCCGGCGACGCCCGGCACCTGCGCTTGCCCGCCGAGACGCCCCTCGGTGCCGACTTCGCGCGCGACGCGCGTCACTTCGCCGGCGAAGCGGTTCAACTGGTCGACCATGGTGTTGAGCGTTTCCTTCAGCTGAAGGATTTCGCCGCGCACGTCGACCGTGATCTTGCGTGACAAGTCGCCATTGGCGATGGCCGTCGCGACCTCGGCGATGTTGCGCACTTGGCCCGTCAAATTGCCGGCCATCGAGTTCACCGAGTCGGTCAAATCCTTCCATGTGCCGGCGACGCCCAGAACCTGCGCTTGCCCGCCGAGCTTGCCTTCGGTGCCGACTTCGCGCGCAACCCGCGTCACTTCCGCCGCGAACGCGTTGAGCTGGTCGACCATGGTGTTGAGCGTCTCCTTCAACAGGAGGATTTCGCCCGAAGCGTCGACCGTGATCTTCTTCGACAGGTCGCCCTTGGCGACGGCGGTGGCGACGTCGGCGATGTTGCGCACTTGGCCCGTCAGGTTCGACGCCATGGAATTCACGCTGTCGGTCAGGTCCTTCCAGGTGCCGGCGACGCCGCGCACCATGGCCTGGCCGCCGAGCTTGCCCTCGGTGCCGACTTCCCGCGCGACGCGCGTCACTTCGCCGGCGAAGGCGTTGAGCTGGTCGACCATCGTGTTGATGGTCTCCTTGAGCTGCAGGATTTCGCCTTTCACGTCGACGGTGATCTTTTTCGACAAGTCGCCGTTGGCGATGGCGGTCGACACTTCGGCGATGTTGCGCACTTGCGAGGTGAGGTTGGAGGCCATCGAATTGACGCTGTCGGTCAAATCCTTCAACGTGCCGGCGACGCCGAGCACGTTGGCCTGGCCGCCAAGTCGGCCTTCGGTGCCCACTTCGCGCGCGACGCGCGTCACCTCCGAAGCAAACCCGTTGAGCTGGTCGACCATCGTATTGATGGTTTCCTTGAGCTGCAGGATTTCGCCGGAAACGTTGACCGTGATCTTCTTCGACAAGTCGCCGCTGGCGATGGCGGTCGACACCTCGGCGATGTTGCGAACCTGAGCGGTCAGGTTCGAGGCCATGAAGTTGACGTTGTCGGTCAAATCCTTCCACGTCCCCGCGACGCCCGGCACTTGCGCCTGACCGCCGAGCTTGCCTTCGGTGCCGACTTCCTTTGCGACCCGCGTCACTTCCGAGGCGAACGAATTCAGCTGATCCACCATCGTATTGATGGTGTCCTTGAGTTCGAGAATTTCGCCGCGCACGTCGACGGTGATCTTCCGGCTCAAGTCGCCGCGCGCCACCGCGGTCGTCACTTGCGCGATGTTGCGCACCTGGTCGGTCAGGTTGCCGCACATGGCGTTGACGGAATCGGTCAGATCCTTCCAGGTACCGGCCACGCCCGGCACGATGGCTTGGCCGCCCAGCTTGCCGTCGGTGCCGACTTCGCGCGCCACGCGCGTCACTTCCGAAGCGAATGAGCGCAATTGGTCGACCATCGTGTTGATGGCTTCCTTGAGCTGCAGAATCTCCCCGCGCACGTCGACCGTGATCTTCTTGGACAAATCGCCGTTGGCGACGGCGATGGTGACTTCGGCGATGTTGCGGACTTGCGAGGTGAGATTGTCGGCCATCGAGTTGACGGACTCGGTGAGCTCCTTCCACACGCCGGTGACTTCGCGGACTTGCGCCTGGCCGCCGAGCTTGCCCTCCGTGCCGACTTCGCGGGCGACGCGCGTCACTTCCGAGGTGAACTCGCGCAGCTGGCGGATCATGGTGTTGACGATCTTGGCGGAGCGCAGGAACTCGCCCTTGAGCGGGCGCCCGTCGATGTCGAGGCGGACGTTTTGCAGGAGGTCGCCCTGGGCGACGGCGGCGATGGCGCGGGTGACCTCGTTGGTCGGCCAAAGCAGGTCGTCGATCAGCGTATTGACGGAACTTTCCATTTCGCCCCAGGCGCCGGCGCGGTTGGCGAACTTGACGCGCTGACGCGTGCGGCCTTCGCGGCCGACGCCTTCGCCGACGCGCTCGAGTTCGGAGGCCATGCGCTGATTGGCGGAGACGATGTCGTTGAACGCGTCGGCGATCTTGCCGTAGATGCCGGTCTGATCGGCGGGCAGGCGCACGGAAAAGTCCCCGACTTTCACCGCCTGCAAGGCGTAGAGCAGCTCGCGCAAATCCTGGGCGTTCACGTCATGGCTGGAAGAGCGGATCTCGTTTTCGCCATTGGAGCGGCGTGCGCGCATCGCCTGTGACTTCGTCGTTTCCACGCCCATGCTCCCGCACTTCCGGCGGTCTCGCATTCGAACCGGAGCGCGCTCCCACGCGCGGCGTCATCGACAGCGGGAAAGACCGCCCACACCCCCGCTGAGGTTCCCAACGCGCTGCTTGGGCGCCGGTTCCCTCGCTTGACGTCGACATTTTGATTTCAGGGGTTGAAAGCTGGCGCGTGGCGCGGCAGGGAGCGAAGAGCGGAGGATAACGCGGTCGCCAACAACGTGCTGGATACGGATCTCCAAGATTTTCTGGGCGGCGTCGTCCGCTCGGTCTGGACGCTGGAATTGCTGTTGCTGCTCCGGCGCCGTTCGCCGGACGGGCTGACGCCGGAACAGCTCACCCGGGAATTGCGCGCTACGCCGACGCTGGTTCTGGATTGCCTGCGCCAGCTTGAGACGGCGGGAGTGGCGGCCAGCGAAGCCGGGGCCTGGCGTTTCGCGCCATCCTCGCCGCGTCTCGCCGAACTCTGCGGGCGACTTGAACTCGCCTATTTGGAGAGGCCGGTCGCTGTCGTCGACGCCATCATGGCCTCGCCCAATGCGCGCCTGAAGAATTTCGCCGACGCGTTCCGGTTCAAGGACAAGGAAAAGGACGAATGAGTTTCCCCACCCTCGTCTATGCTTTGTGCTTCCTGACCAGTTGCGCCTGCGCGTGGCTGCTCGTGCGCGCCTACGCCCGCACGCGCACGCGGCTCTTGCTCTGGAGCGCGTTCGCTTTCGTGCTGCTTGCGGTTAACAACTTCTTCGTCGTCCTCGACATGGTGGTGTTTCCGGACGTGTATCTGCTGCCGCTGCGCCTCTTGGCGGCGTTCGCGGCCGTCTGCGTGCTGATCTACGGCTTCATCTGGGAGGTCGAATGATCACCGCCGGTCTGCTCAATTTCATTTCCGGCGCGATCGCCATGGGTTACGCCGTGGCGGCGATCTTCTTCCTTCGCTTCTGGCGTCGCACGCGGGATGGATTGTTTCTGGCGTTTGCGCTGGCTTTCGTCCTGCTTGCGCTTAATTCGGCGTTGACCGTGATCCTCGGGTCGCTGTTGGAAGAGCGGAGCTGGATCTACCTGCTGCGCCTGGCCGCCTTCTGCCTGCTCATTGTCGCAATTCTGCGCAAAAACGCCGGCCGCTAGCTGCGCCCGGCCGCTGAGCCCGGTTGGCTTGGACCGGGCCGTCTGGCATGAACGCCAGGCGGAGGGGACAACATGGCGGACACTGCGGCGCCAAGCGGGCAGGAGCAGAGCTTCGCCGAAGCGCACCGCGCCGTCCTCGCCGACCACTCCCTGCAATTCCGGTTCGAGGACGTGGCGCGTCCGGATCCGCCGCCGCCGCAAAACTGGGCGTGGCTGGAGGCCATTGCGCCTTACCTGCAGGCGATTTTCTGGATCGGCGTGGCCGCGCTGACGGCGCTTGGCCTCTATATGATCGTTCGCGAGATCATCGCCCGGTTGCCGGCGCGAGCGAAGATCAAGGCGGCCGAGCAGGCGGCGCCGGTGGTCGAATTCCGTCCCACTCAGGCGCGCGCCCGCGCACTGCTGGAAGAGGCGGATCGCCTCGCTCGCGAAGGCCGCTACGCGGAAGCGGCGCGCGTGCTGCTGCATCGAAGCATCGAGGACATGCAGCGCAATTTCCCGATCCGGATCGCGCCGTCCATGACCAGCCGCGAGATCGCCGCGCTGGATCGGCTCTCGGCCACGGCGCGCGCGGTCTTTTCCAAGATCGCGCTGGCGGTCGAACTCAGCCTGTTCGGCGGACGCGATCTTGACGCTTCGCAGTACCAGGAGTGCCGAGCTCTCTACGAGAGCTTTGCCTTCGGGAGCGGGCGATGAGCACGGGCGTCGCCGCGCCGAGCGCGGATTCGAAGGGGCAGCTCTTCTCCGTCAAAGTCGTGCTGGCGCTCATTTTCGTCGGCGTGTTTTCGTTTTCCGCGTTCTTGACGCTGTCCACCTTCGCGCCGGACCTGAGGAGTGGGGAAGACGGGCGCGCTCATGCCCTGTCGCGCTCCTCGGTCGGCTTCGCCGCCGCGGTGCAGCTCGCCCGCGCGCGGGGGGCGGAAGTCGTCATCAGCCGGACGCCATTTTCGGAGATTCGCCGCGAGGGGCTGTTCATCTTGGCGCCCGAAGACGACATCACGCCACAGCAACTCGCTCCGCTCTCGACGGATCGCGTGCTGATCATCCTGCCGAAATGGGCCACGTTGCCCAAGCCGGGCCACCGCGGTTGGGCGCTGCGCGTGGACGCGTTCGACCCGCAGCACATCGCGTCGCTGCTGCATGCGTTGGCGCCGGGCGCCGAGCTGAGCCGCGACGCCGGCACCTCCGAACCGCATCTGCGGTTTGCGCCGGGCTCGATCGTCGGGTCCGGCGATGCGGCGCTTTCGCCCGGATACATGGATCGGCTGCAGACCATTTCCGGCAAGGGCCTTGAGCCGGTGATCGTCACCGAGGACGGACGCGCCGTGATGGCGCGGCTGGGGCATCGGCCGATCTACATCCTGGCGGATCCCGATTTCCTCAACACCCATGGCGTCGCCAGCCTCGGCACGGCGCGCGTCGGTATGGCGATGCTGGACAGCCTGCGCGAGGGCGGCGAGCCCATTGTCTTCGACGTGACGCTCAACGGGTTCGCGCGCGAGCGTAGCATCATGCGCCTCGCCTTCGAACCGCCGTTCGTCGCGGCGACGCTGAGCCTTCTCGCCGTCGCGCTTCTCCTCGCCTGGCGCTCGATCACGCGCTCGGGGCCGCAGATGCGGGAGAAGCGCGCCATCGCACTCGGCAAGAAAGCGCTGGCGGAGAATTCCGCGGCGCTGATCCGCTTGGCGCATCGCGAACACAAGATGGCCAAGGGCTACGCCGCGCTGACGGGCGCCGGCGTGATGGAGATGATCGGCCTGGCGCGCGCCGAAGACGAGGAAAACGCCGCCGCGCTGGATCGCATCGGCGCCGCTCAAGGCGTCGCGCACACGTTTTCGGAGCTGGCCGCGGAGGCCGCCGCCGCCCAGACCGGCGCGCAAGCGCTCGCCGCGGCGCGCAAACTGCACCAATGGAAAGAGGAGATGCTGCGTGCAACTCGCTGAGGTCCGCGTTCTCGCCGAGCGCATTCGCACCGAGATCGGCAAGGCCGTGATCGGCCAGGCCGACACCGTCGATTTGATGCTGACGGCGCTGTTCGCGGGCGGCCACGTGCTGCTTGAAGGGCCGCCGGGCACCGCCAAGACGCTGCTGGCGCAATGCTTCGCGCATGCGCTCGACCTGCAGTTCGGGCGCGTGCAATTCACCCCGGACCTGATGCCGGGCGATATCCTGGGCTCCAACCTGTTCAACTTTCAGACCAACGCCTTCACGCTGACGAAGGGCCCGATCTTCTGCGACGTGCTGCTGGCTGACGAAATCAACCGCACCCCGCCGAAGACGCAGGCCGCCTTGCTGGAAGCGATGCAGGAGCGCGGCGTCACGTTGGACGGAAAGCGCCACGCGCTCAGCGATCGATTCATCGTGCTGGCCACGCAAAATCCGATCGAACAGCAGGGTGCTTATCCGTTGCCGGAGGCGCAGCTCGACCGCTTTCTGTTCAAGCACATCCTGGCCTATCCAAGCCCGGAGGAAGAAAAGCGCATCGTCACGCAGCACGGCATGCGGACGCGCGCGCCCGATCCGGTCAGCCTGGGAGTGCAGAAAGTGGCCGCCGCCGCCGACATCGGCGCGGCCGCCGAGGCCGCCGCGCAGACCAAGCTCACGGAAGAGGTGGTCGACTATGTGGTGCGCATCGTTCGCGCCACCCGTGAGGGCGCGGCGTTCGAACTCGGCGCGTCGCCGCGCGCCGCGGCCATGCTGGCGGCCGGCGCCCGCGCGCGCGCGGCGCTGCAGGGCCGCGATTACGTCATACCCGACGACGTCAAGGCGCTTGCACTGCCGGCGCTTCGCCATCGCGTGCTGCTGTCGCCGGCAGCGGAGATCGAAGGCCGCACGACCGATGCCGCCCTGTCGGCCATTGTCGAGCAGACGCAAGCGCCGCGATGATCGCGCCGACCGCCCGCGCCATCGTCCTCGCGGCCTTGGGGGCGCCGATCTCGCTGCTGTTCGCGGCGGTGGCGCCGCGCTTGTGGCCCCTCGGCGCGGCGTGGGCGATCACGATGCTCGCCCTGATCATCGTCGACGCGGCGCTCGCCGCCTCGGGCGGGCGACTCAAGGTGGAGACGCAAGCGCCGGCGCTGGCCGGCGTCGGCGGCGGCGCGTTTGGCGCGCAGGTGTTGCTGGCCTTCGGCAAGCGCGGGCCGCGCGACACGCAGCTCATGCTGGAAACCAATGCGCTGCTCGATGTCGGCGCGGCGCGGCAGGTCGCGCGGACGGCGGGGGGCGCGGGGGCGGCGCCGTTCGAGCTTGAGCCAAAGCGGCGCGGCGAAGGCCGGATCGAGCGCGCGTTTCTGCGCTGGCGCGGACCGCTCGGCCTGGCCTGGCGCCAGCGCGCGCAGCCGCTCGACGCGCGGATCGTGATCACGCCCGATCTGGCCGGCGTAGAACGCGAAGCGAAGAAGCTCTTCTCGCGCACGATGATCCACGGATTGAAGCCGATGCGCGATCGCGGCGACGGTTCGGAATTCGATGCGCTCGCCGAGTTCCAGCCCGGCATGGACCGCCGTTTGATCGATTGGAAGCAGAGCGCGCGGCACCGCAAGCTGCTGGCCAAGGAAGTGAGGGCGGAACGCAACCACCAGGTCGTCTTCGCGATCGATACCGGGCGCGTCATGTGCGAACCGGTGCGCGGCGTGGCCCGCGTCGACTGGGCGCTCAACGCCGCGCTTCTGCTCTCCTATGTCAGCCTCAAGCTCGGCGACCGCGTGAGCTTCTTCGGCTTCGACGCCCGTCCGCACCTTGCGACCGGCTTCGTTTCCGGCCAAGGCGCCTTCACGCAATTGAAGGGGCTGACCGCCCGGCTCGACTACTCGACGGAGGAAACGAACTACACGCTTGGCCTCGCCAGTCTGGCGGAGCGCCTGCAGCGCCGCTCCATGGTCATCATCTTCACGGATTTCGCCGACACGATCAGCGCCGAGCTGATGCTGGAGAACATGCAGCGCCTGATGCGCAGGCACATGGTCGTGTTCGTCGCGTTCCGCGATGAGGAGCTGGAAAGCCTGGAAAACGCCGCGCCTCAAACCTCCGACGACGTGAGCCGGGCCGTGATCGCTCATCAATTGCTGCGCGAGCGCAGCGTCGTGCTGGCGCGGTTGCGGCGCATGGGCGCTCAAGTCGTCTCGGCGCCGGTCGACAAATTGGGTCCGGAACTCGTGCGCGCGTATGACCGGCTGCGCCGGCAGGAGCGTGTCTGATGCGCGTCGCCGACGATCGCCTGCGCAGCCTGCGTTTCCGCCAGGAGCGGGAGGAATCCTGGAAGCGCCTCGAGGCGCTGCTGAAAAAGGCCGAACGCGGTTCGACGCGCGGCTTAAGCGACGAGGACATGGTGGCGATCCCCGCGCTCTATCGCGCCGCGCTTTCATCTCTTTCTGTCGCGCGCTCGACGTCCCTTGACGCCGCGCTGATCGAATACCTCGAAGCGCTGTGCGCTCGCGCCTACTTCTTCGTGTACGGCGCGCGATCGACGCTGATGCAGCGTGTGGGCGGGTTTTTCGCGCGGGACTGGCCGCTGGCGGTGCAGAGACTATGGCGCGAGACGCTCGCCTCCGGCTTCCTGATGCTGGCGGGCGTGCTGGTGGCGCTCTTTCTGGTGCTCAACGATTCGGACTGGTTTTCCTCCTTCATCTCCGATGATCTGGCGCAAGGGCGCACGCCATACGCCTCGGCCGAGAGCCTGCGCAGCGCGTTATATGGCGCGGTCGACAAGGACTCGCACCTCAGCTTCTTCGCAACCTGGCTGTTTACCCACAATGCCGGCATATCGCTGCTCTCGTTCGCGCTCGGCTTCGCTTTCTGCCTGCCGACGGCGCTGCTGATCCTGCAAAACGGGCTGATGCTTGGAGCGCTGTCGGCGGTTTTCATCTCGCATGGCCTCGGCTTTCAGTTTTACGGCTGGATCTTGATCCACGGCGTGACGGAGCTGTTCGCAATTACGCTCGCGGGCGCCGCGGGGATGCGTCTTGGCTGGTCGATTGCGTTTCCCTGCGCCTTGTCGCGCGTCGCCGCGGCGGTGCACGCGGGGCGGCAGGGCGGGGTGGTGATGCTCGGCGTCATCATCATGCTTGTTGTCGCGGGATTGCTCGAAGGCGTCGGCCGCCAGGTGATCACCAACGATTTCGCCCGCTACGCCGTCGCGGCCGCGACGGCGTTGCTGTGGGGCCTCTATTTCTATTTGCCGCGGAGACCGGGAGATGGCTGAGGCGGCCGCCGACCGTCAGGTGCGCGCGCTGATCACGCCCGAGGGCGTCGATCTTCGGGTTCGTCTGGCGACGCTCGGAGAGCGCGCCGCGGCGCTGATGATCGATCTCGCCATCATGTTCGTCTGCGTGATGGCCGCGCTGTTTCTCACGCTTGGCGCCCTCTGGCAGCTGCATCTCGATAGAAACTCCCGCACCGGACCCGAAATCGTCGCCATCATCTGGCTGCTGTTCTTCTTCGTGCTGCGCAATTTCTACTTCACCATCATGGAATGCTCGCCGCGCGCGGCGACGTGGGGCAAGCGCGCGCTGGGCCTCCGCGTTGTGGCGCGCGATGGCGGCGCCTTGAGCGCGGACGCCGTGGTGACGCGCAATGCGATGCGCGAGATCGAACTCTACCTGCCGATCATTGCGATCTTGCTGTCGGCCTTCGCGGGAGCCGACGAGATCGGCGCGTTCATCGTGTTCAGCGCCATCGTATGGTGCGCAATCTTCGTGCTTTTCCCGGTGTTCAATCGTGACAAGCTGCGCGTGGGCGATCTGGTGGCTGGAACCTGGGTGATCAAAACGCCGAAGCAGAAGCTTCTTCCCGACCTCGCCGGCGAGACCAAAGCCGATGTGCGTTTCGTTTTCACCGATGCTCAACTCGGCGTCTATGGCGTGAAGGAGTTGCAGGTGTTGGAATCGGTGCTCCGCGGAGACGACGGCGAGGTGATGATCGCCGTCGCGGACCGCATCCGCTCCAAGATCAATTGGTCGCGCACGCCGCACGAATCCGACGCCGAATTTCTCAATGCGTACTATGCCGGCCTGCGGCGGCGACTGGAGCAGAAACTGCTGCTGGGCGTACGCAAGAAGGACAAGTTCGACCGCAATTGACGAGGCCGGCGCTGGCCGGTCAGAACCCCACGTGCAGCGTCGATTGCAGCACTGTTTGCTCTTGCTTGGGATCTTCGCCGACCGTCGCGCGCTGCGGGCGGTCGCTTTCGATATGCAGAGCCTCAAGGGCCAGCGTCGTGCGCTCGGAGAGGCGCCGGCGATAGTCGGCCGTGAAGGCCCAGCCGTCTTCGTTGTTGTTGTCGACGCCGGTAAAGCTTTTGTCGTCGGTTTCGAAATAGTCGAGCCGCGCCGCGATCGTCTGCTCGCCGATGTCGTGCGCGAGCAGCACGTAGGCCGAGGCGAAATCGGTATCGACCCAATATCCCATCGGCGTCCGTTGGCCGAGGATGGTTTGCCCCGTCATGGCCTGCGCGAGCACGCGCGTCTCCTCGTCGAGGTCGAGGCGAAGTCCCAGATTGGTGAAGCGCGTTTCCCAAGACCATTGATCGTCGTCGTAACTCACGCGGTCGCCGGCATTGTCGTAGTGCATGAGGTCGAGGGAGAGATTGCCGAGCGGGCGCCAGCTGAGGCGTCCGTAAAATCCGACGCGCCCGTCGAGTTCGCGCACGGGCTCGGTCGCCGGATCCTGGTCCTTGAGGGCGGTCCAGGCCGGCGCCTGCTCGGGCATTTGCAGCGATCCGAAAGCCGTGTTGAGGACGTCATGCATGGCCCAGCCGCGATAGGCCAGAATTGTGCCGGAGGTGTCATTGAAGCCGAACGCGCCGACGGTGAACGCGACCTCCTGGTCGCCGAACGCGCGCTTGGCGGTGGCCTCCACGCCCAGCACTTTCACTTCCTCGCCGATCCACGTATTGATCGCCGAAGGCGTGATCGTGTCGGTGGTGCTCCAGCCCAGGCCGTCGTGCTCCAGCGACACCGGCGGATACATAAGGCCCGCGCGCGCGCTGAAACGCGTGCCGCGGAACGGCATCGGACGATACGTCAGATAGCCTTCGACGATGTCGACCAAGTGATCCTGGTCGGGATCGGCGCGCAGATGCAGGTATCCGCCGAGACTCCAGGTGATGTGCGGGCGCCAGACGAGCGAGGCTTCCGCGAACCCTTGACCAGCCCAGCTCTCGCCCGAGCCGCCAAAGCGCGCCTTGCCGAAGCCGCCGTCAAGGAAGGAGCGCTCGCCGTCGGCGGCGCCGGCCTTGAATTCAATGAAGCCGCGCAATTGTCCGCCGGCGCCCGCGTCGGCGCGCGCGGCCGCCGGGGCCGCGATGGCGGTGATGGCCGCGCCAATGGCAAGCCAGCGAGACACGCTTCCTCAACTCCTCACGCCGATTGGCGGGGAGCGTCGAGCAAAATGGTCAATAATTGGTCGATGGGCGCGGGGCGGCCCACTAGGTAGCCCTGCGCGATGTCGCAGCCCATCGTGCCGAGCAACGCAAATGTAGCGGGCGTTTCAACGCCCTCGGCCGTCACCTTCATGCCGAGACCGTGCGCGAGATCGATCGTCGAGCGAACCAGCAAGGCGTCGCGCTGGCTGTTCGCGAGGTTGCGAATAAACACCTTGTCAATCTTCAGCTCATGCGCCGGCAATTGCTTGAGATAGGCGAGCGAGGAGAGTCCCGAGCCGTAGTCGTCGATGGAGATTTCCACGCCGCTGCGCGCGAACAGATCGATATTGTCGAGCGCAATCTCGGGATTGTCGATCACCGCCGTCTCCGTGATTTCGAAACAGATCGGCGCCGCGGCCGCGCGCACTTGGCGCATGGCGGCCTGGGAGAACTCCCGGTCGCTCAGCAGACGACCGGAGATATTGATGGAGAAGGGAAGGACGCGTCCCGCCTGCGCCAGCATCCTCTGCTCTGCGATCGCCCGGGTCAGAACCCAGTCCGTGAGCGCGCGAATGTGGCCGGTGTCCTCCGCCATCGGCACAAACAGGTCCGGGGCGATGGCGCCGCGCCGCGGATGCGTCCAGCGCGCCAGCGATTCCACGCCGTCGATGGTGTTGGTGCGCATATTGAGCTTGGGCTGATGCGCCAGCGACATGTCGCCATTGGCGAGCGCCCGGCGCATGTCGCCCATCAGCGACAGATTGCGCGTGGGGTCGCCATATGAGGCTTCATCGAAGAACGCCATTTTCGCCCGCGCCGCCCGGGCCTGATCGAGACCGATGCTCGCGCGCTCGATGAGACGGTTGGGAACGTCGTCCTTGGGCTTCGCCCGCGCCACGCCGATGCTGACCGCGATGTCCACCAACTGGCCGTCGATGGAGACGGGCTGCTCCAATGCGACTTGCAGCTTGCGCAGCCGCCGCCGCGCGGCGCTTTCATCCTCGGCCAGAAACGCGACGACCAGCATGTCGCTGGATAGGCGTCCCATGGGAGCGTCCTGCGCCAGCGCGCCGATGCGCTCGCCAAGCCTTTGCATCAGCGTTTCCGCGTGCGCATAGCCGATAGCGCCGCGGACGGGGGCGAAGCGATCAACTCCAACGGCCGCCACGTGCAGCCGCGGCCCAGCGCCCATGCCCGCCTGCAGGCGGCGTTCGACGGCGAGGCGGTTCGGAAGCCCCGTTTCCGCATCATGCAGAGCCAGGCGCGTGATTCTGTGCTCGCGTTCCTGGATCGCGGCGGCCATCGCGTTGAACCCCTCGGCGAGGCGGGCGATTTCATCTCCGGTGCGAACCTCCACCGGCTGATATTCGCCGCTCTGCAGGCGCCGCGCCGCCGCTTCCAGCGTGGAAATCGGCTTGGTGATGCCGCTGGCCAGCAGCCAGCTTCCGAGTCCCAACAGCAGAATGGCGGCGAGGCCGATGATGAAGAGGCTGTTGAACAGGGGCTGGTACGGCGCCATCGCCGCCGCCAGCGGGTAGCGCAGGATCAACACGCTTTGCACGCCGTCGAGCGAACGAAACGGCTTCACCAGGGCGGCAGCGTCGCCGCCGCTCAAATGCACGACGCCGGGACGTTGCGAAGACGCCTGAAGCGCGCGCGCGATGAAGCCGCGAAGTTCGGTTTGATCGTTGGCGTCGAGGTCTTCCTCCAGCGACGCCCATCCGCGGCTCGTCAGCACGAGCGCTGACGCATGCAGCGGAATCGCCGACAGCGCTTCCAACGCCTGCATTTCCCTTCGGTCGAGCCGCTCGCCGACGACGACCCAGCCCAGCAGGTCTGGCGCGAGCACCGGCGCGACGACGGCTTGATGCGGCGCGCCGGCGAACATCAGCACGCCGGTCGGGGCGCCGTCGCTGTCGAACTGGCTGCCCAGCGCCAGACGCAAGCGCGGCGGCGCGGCCGCCGAAGCGGCTGCTTCACCGCTGATGATCGCGCCTTGCGGCGTCACGAGAAATACGAGGTCGGCGTCCAGCCGCCGTTTCAGATTGGCCAGAGCCGACGCGATCGTAGGCTCGTCGTTGCTGGCGATGGCTTGGCGGAAACCATAGTCGCTGGCCGAAATCGAAGCGCCTTCCTGCAAGTGCTCGGAGCGCAGCTGCCAGAGACGGTCGAACACCGTGCCGGTCGCTTGCAATTCGTCGCGCACCATGCGCTGCGCGTTGTTGGCGATGATGGCGGAGGCGGAAAAGCCGATCAGCGACAGCGTGGCGAAGAAAAGACCGGCGTAGAGCACGGTCAGCTTCAGACGCAGGCGGCGGAACATCAATACGCGCTGTGATGTTCAGGCGGCGCCCGCAAGCGCACGCTGAAACTCAGCGCATTGCCGTCCGCCGCGATGGTGACGGCGTGCGTCAGACGGTTGTCCGGCGCGCGCATGTAGGGATGCCATACCGTCAGCGTCGCCGCACCGGCGGGGACATCCGGAATGACGGCGACGCCGTCGGCGCCGGTTTTGGCGGCGTAAGGCGTATCGACGACGTAGATGAAGGCCGACATCTGGTCGTGGATGTTGCAGCCGATGGCGATCACGCCGACATTGCGGAACTGCACCGAGCGGGTTTCGTCGTGGCCATACAAGCGCAACTCGAACGGCCCCGCCTGCGAGAACGAATAGACTTGATGGCGGACGTCATCGAGGTTCGGGAACGCCACCGTCGCGCCCGCCGGGGCGATCAGCACGAACGGCTCGAATTGCATGTTGCGTTGGGCGATCCGCATCGGCCAGGCGAAGCGGATCGGGCCCGCGTGCGGCGCGTCGAGCGCGACCACCGCATCGGCGACCGGACGTCCTTCCGGCGTGAGAACGGTCACGCGCAGGGAACCGGCGAACGCCGGGGGCGCGGCAAGCAGAGCGCAGAGCAGGACGAGAACGCGCGCCAGCATCGGCGTAAGCTAGGAAAGGTCGCTAAACTGAGCGTTAACCCAATGCTTGATGCGCACCATTCGGCCCCCTAGGGTGAGCGCTCACAGAGCCCGGCGCCAGAAGACCGGGCCTCGAAATCGGGGAGGCGGGACATGCAGGCGCTTCGCATCATGAGTGCGGCCGGTTTGGCGTTGGCGATGAGCGCGTGCGCAACGGCGCCGGCCAGCCCGCCGCCGCCCGCCGCCACGCTCGGCGCATTCGACCGGCAGCAGGATGTCGGCGAAACCGCGATCGCCGGCGCGGCGGCGTTCGGTGATGGGCGCTACACGGTCACCGGCGGCGGCGCAAACATTTGGGGCAATGTCGACGCGTTCCATTATGTTTACACGCAACGCTCGGGAGATCTTCATATCGCCGCCGACATCAGTTTCGTCGGCGCTGGCGGCGAGGAACACCGCAAGGCCGGGCTGATGATCCGGCAGAACCTCACGCCGGGCTCGCCTTATGTCGATGTGATGGTGCACGGCAACGGGCTGACGTCATTGCAATACCGTGAGGTGCAGGACGGCCCCACGCACCAGATCTCTTCGAACGTCAGCGCGCCGACCCGAGTGCGGCTGGAGCGCGAAGGAAACTATGCGTTCTTCTCCGTGGCCGGCGCCGATGGCCAGCTTCGGCACGCCGGCGGCAATTTCCGCATTGCGTTTCAAGAGCCGTACTATGTCGGCCTCGCGGTCTCGGCGCACAACAATGCGCTCTCGGAGACCGCCACGTTTTCCAACGTGGAAATGAACGCGCCGCATCTCGCGGACGTGCCGGACACGGGCTACCCCGCCGCCGTCGAGAGCACGCTGGAGATCCTCGACATGAGCGGCGGCGACATGGGCGACCGGCGCATCGTGCGCCATTTCACCGGCGTCAAGATCGAGGCGCCGAATTGGAGCCGTGACGGACGTACGTTGATCTACAATAGCGGCGGCCATCTCTGGAGCATTTCGGTCGACGGCGGCGAGCCCGTGATGATCAACACCGGCGATCGCGTGAAGCTCAATAATGATCACGGCCTCTCGCCGGACGGCGCCCAGCTGATGATCAGCGACCAGACCGAAGCCGACAACATCTCGCGCATTTACACGCTGCCACTCACAGGCTCCGATCATCCACGCCTCGTCGTCAGCCATCGCACGGCGCGTTCGTATTGGCACGCGTGGACCCCGGACGGGCGCACCATCGCCTACACCGCAAGCCGCCCGGAAACCGGCACGGACGATTACGACATTTACGCCAAGGCGGCGAACGGGCGCGGACGCGAGCGCAACTTGACGCACAGCATGGGCCTCGACGACGGTCCCGAATATACGCCGGACGGCCAATACATCTATTTCAACTCTACGCGCTCGGGCGCGATGCAGATCTGGCGCGCGCGCGCGCGCGACGGCGCCAACCCGGAGCGGATCACCACGGACGAGACCTATCGCGACTGGTTCCCGCACTTCTCGCCGGACGGCCAACGCATGGCGTTTGTCTCTTTCTTCGCCAACGATGTGCGCGTGGACGATCACCCGCCAAACCGCGACGTGCAGATTCGCGTGCAGCCCACGGATCGCAGCGCGCCGCCGATTATCGTCACCAAGCTGTTCGGCGGCCAAGGCACGATGAATGTGCCGAGCTGGTCTCCAGATGGGCAATATCTGGCATTCGTCAGCTATCGGCTGGTGCGCTAACCGCGACGTCTCGGCGCGCGAGAGGGCGCGATGTCGGCGCTCACAAGGTCTCCGCAGCCTCCAAGAGGCGATCGATCAATGCATCGAGCGTCGCCTTGTCCTTGGCGCTCAAGCTGGCGACGAGGCGCTGCTCGCACTTGAGCGCGACCGGCGCGATTTGCGCGTGCACGGCCGCGCCCGCCGCCGTAAGCGACAGGTTTTGTCGCCGCCCGTCCTCGGCGTCCGTCGTCGCCGAGACGCGGCGCTTCTTCGTCAGGCGGGCGACGGCGCGGGAAATCGCCACTTTGTCCATGTCCGTGGCTTCGGCGATTTCGGAGGCGGTCAAGCCCGGCCGACGCCCCAGCACGGCGATCACGCGCCATTCTGGAATCGTCAGATCGAACGTCTCGGAATAACGCGCGGCGATGGCGCGGCTGACGCGATTGGAGAGTATGGAGAGCCGGTAAGGCAGGAACGCCTCCAGCACCAGAAGGTCCGTGGCCGGCTTGCGGGAGCGAACGCTTGTCATTAGTTACAAATGAAACTAATACCGTGCGCAAAGCAAGCCTTGGGATGCGGAAATGGCCGATCTGTTCGACAATCCGATTGGAACCGACGGGTTCGAGTTCGTGGAATTCACCGGGCCCGAGCCGGAGACGCTGGCGCGCTATTTCGAGCAGATCGGCTTCACCGCCGTGGGCAAGCATCGCTCGAAGAACGTGCTTCACTACAAGCAAAACGATATCAACTTCATCCTCAACATGGAGGATGTGGGCCAGGTCGCGGAGTTTCGCGCCGCCCATGGGCCGAGCGCAAACGCCATGGCGTTTCGCGTCAAGGACGCGGCGAAGGCCTTTGAGGAAGCTGTGAAACGCGGGGCCGAGCCGGTCGTCGGTCCGGTCGGGCCGATGGAGCTCAACATTCCCGCGATCAAGGGCATTGGCGGCGCCAACGTCTATCTGGTGGACCGCTACGGCGCGCAGACCATCTACGACATCGATTTTCGGCCGATCGAAGGGGCGGACTGGACCAAGAACGCGATCGGCCTGACCTATCTCGATCACCTCACCCACAACGTGTTTCGCGGCAACATGAAAACGTGGGCCGACTATTACGAGCGCATCTTCAATTTTCGCGAGATCCGGTATTTCGACATAGAAGGCAAGGTTACGGGCCTCTTCTCGAAGGCGATGACCAGCCCGGACGGCAAAATACGCATCCCGCTCAACGAGTCGAAAGGGGAGCCTGGCAAGGTCGACCAGATCGAGGAATACTTGCAGCGCTATCGCGGCGAAGGCATCCAGCATTTGGCGTTCGGCACGGACAATCTCTACGCCGTGGTCGACAAGCTGCGCGCTCGCGGCGTCGAATTGCAGGACACGATCGAAACGTATTTCGACCTTGTCGACAAGCGTTTGCCTGGTCATGGCGAGCCAGTCGCCGAGTTGAGAAAGCGGCGCATTCTGATCGACGGCGCGCCCAGCGAGGGGCAGGGATTGTTGCTGCAGATTTTCGGCAAGGACGCGATCGGACCGATCTTCTTCGAGTTCATTCAGCGCAAGGGCAATGAAGGATTCGGCGAAGGCAATTTCAAAGCCCTGTTCGAGTCGATCGAGCTCGATCAAATTCGCCGCGGCGTGCTGAAGGACGCTTCGTGAAGCGTCTGCTGCTCGTCGCGGCGCTGCTTGCGCTGGCGGCGTGCGGGCGCCCGGCGCCGCCGGCGCCGGCATGGTCGATCGCTGTCCACGGCGGCGCCGGGGTGATCGAGCGCGCCAACATGGACGCCCAGACCGAGGCGCAATACCGCGCCGCCATGAATGCCGCGCTGGAGCGTGGGGAAACCGTTTTGCGCGCGGGCGGCTCCTCGCTCGACGCCGTGCAGGCGGTGATCTCCGGCATGGAGGACGATCCGCTTTTCAACGCCGGGCGCGGCGCGGTCTTCGGAGCGGACGGCAAGAATCATCTCGACGCCTCCATCATGGACGGGCGCACGCGCGCGGCGGGCGCGGTGGCCGACGTCACGCACACGCGTCACCCGATCGCGCTCGCGCGCGCGGTGATGGAGCACTCGCCGCACGTCTTTCTTGTCGGCGAGGGCGCGGAGGCGTTCGGCCGCGCGCAAGGACTGGAACAGGCGGCGCCGTCTTTCTTCTTCACCGAGCGCCGCTGGCGGCAGCTTGTGCGCGAACTTGAGCTGCGCAATCTTCCCGCGCCGCAACGCCCCGCCGATGCGCCGGCGCCGCAAGGGCGCAACGACGCCGCCGGCGACGATCACAAGTTCGGCACTGTCGGCGTCGTCGCGCTCGATACGCACGGCAATCTCGCCGCCGGCACATCGACGGGCGGCACAACGGCGAAACTCTGGGGGCGCGTCGGCGACACGCCCGTGATCGGCGCGGGCACGTACGCCCAGAACGGCGTCTGCGCCGTCTCGGCCACCGGCACTGGAGAATTCTTCATCCGCGTCGGCGTCGCGCGCGACATCTGCGCGCGCATGGAGCTTCGTCATGACAGCGCGGAAAACGCGGCGCGCGCCGTATTTAGCGAACTCGACGCCATCCAGGGCGACGGCGGCGTCATCGTGATGGACGGGCATGGGCGCGTTGCATGGGTGTTCAACACGCCGGGCATGTATCGCGCGCGCGTGGCCGCGGGCGAGCGCCCCGTGGTGCAGATTTTTGCCGACGAACGCTGATGCGGAGGCGGACCCAAACCCTTGGCTTCGCGGTTGACAGGGGCGTAACGCCCCAGTCCCGCCGCGGAGTGCGTCATGCCCTCGTTCGTCCTTTACGCCATCGGGTTCCTGATCCTCATGGGCGGTCTCGTTTACGCGGCCGTCCTGCTGCATGTGCCGCGCGAGTGGATCGCGGTCGGCGTGCTGGTCATGCTGGGACTCGGCATCACCTCAGGCGTTGTCAAGACGCGCTCCAAGGACGTCTCGCAGAAATAGCGGCGCCGTTCGTGGACACGCCGCATCCACTCCGTATAGGGTCCGCCGCAAATGCGGCCAGCGGGGTGGACATGAGCGATCCGGGACGAACGCGCGAGGGCGCACGCATCGGCCTGAAGGAGGGCGGCGTCAGCTTCTTCTTCCTGATGTCGCTCTTGGTTTTCGCGGGCGCGGTGTATGAACTGGGCATTGGCCGCGGCGGCGCCATTGGCGTGTTCGTGCTGGTGTTCGTCGGATGGATCATCAGCCTGTGCCTGCACGAATGGGGACACGCCGTGGTCGCCTGGTACGGCGGGGATCGCTCCGTCGCCGAACGCGGCTATCTCACGCTCAATCCAATTCGCTACGCCAACCCGCTGTTCTCGATCATTCTGCCGCTCGCGTTTCTGGCGATGGGCGGCATAGGCTTTCCGGGCGGCGCGGTTTATGTGAACCGCAGCGCGCTGAAGAGCTCGGCGTGGAGTTCAGCGGTCAGCGCCGCGGGCCCGGCGATGAACGTGCTATGCCTTGTGCTGCTTGCGCTCGTGCTGCGTTTCGCGCCGCTCTCCGATCCTCTCGCCGGAGGGCTGGCCTTCCTTGCCTTCCTGCAGACGACGGCGATCATCCTCAATCTGCTGCCCGTGCCCGGGCTCGACGGCTTCGGCATTATAGAATCGCTGTTTCCCGCCAACGAGCGCGCCGCGATCGCCTCGATCGGCGGCTTCGTCTCGATCGCTTTTCTTGTCGTGCTTTACAGTGCGCCATCGTTGTTTACGCCGCTCTGGAACGCCGCTTTGACGATCTGCGGTTTTCTCGGCGTGCGTGAGGGAGATATCGCCAATGGCGACGATCTCTTCCGCTTCTGGACGTCGGGCCCGGGGTAGCCAAGGATCTGCACATGAGCGCGCTCAGAGGCATTCACCACGTCGCTTACCGCTGCAAGGATGCGAAGGAGACGGTGGACTTCTATCGCGACGTGCTCGGCATGGAATTCACGGTGGCGTTCGCGGAGGACCACGTCCCCTCGACCGGCGCCTACGATCCGTACATGCATGTCTTTCTCGACGCCGGCGGCGGCAACGTGCTCGCTTTCTTCGAACTGCCCGAGCAGAAGCAGATGGGGCGCGACGAGAACACGCCAGCCTGGGTGCAGCACATCGCCTTCAAAGTGGGGAGCGTCGCCGATTTGCTGGAAGCCAAGGCGCGGGCTGAATCCAAGGGGCTCGAAGTATTGGGCCCCACCGATCACGGCATCTTCAAGTCGATCTATTTCTTCGATCCCAACGGGCATCGCGTCGAACTGGCCGCCGACACCGGCACCGAGGCCGAGCTGGCGGAACTGCGTCGCGTCGCGCCCCTGATGCTGGAAGAATGGAGCCGCACCAAGAAGGCGCCGCAGCACGCCGCCTGGCTGCACGAAAAGGCGCGCGCCGCGCACGCGGAGAAGGCGCGTCTCGGAGAATAGGCGATGCAGCAGGCGGAATGCCGCATCGTGATGACGCTCGCCTTGCAGCCGCAGCATTGGCGCCGGCACGACCGTGCGTTTTGGGCGCAGACCTTGGCGGCGGCGATCGATGAGGCGGCGCCCGAGCTGATGCGCGTGGATGCATACGAATTGCGGGATATGATGCTGCTGGTGCGCGCGCGGGCCGCGCGTCCGCCGAAGGCGATGAAGAAACTTCTGCGCAGCGACGAAAGTTTTCGGCGGCTGCGCTCGCGTCTGGTCGATCTCGGCGCCGACTCGCATGTGGAGGTCGGTGAGGATTAGGCATGCTCACGCTCTATGATTACTGGCGCTCTTCGGCAGCCTATCGCGTGCGCATCGGCCTGCGGCTGAAAGGCGTCGGCTATGAAGCCGAGCCGGTGAACATCCTCCCGGGGAAGGATGAGCAATTCGGCGCCTATGCGTCGAAGAATCCGCAGGCGCGCGTGCCCGCGCTCGAAACGGAGGCGGGCGTGCTGGGCCAATCGCTGGCGATCCTCGATTGGCTGGAGGAAACCTATCCCGCGCCCTCGTTCTATCTGGGCGATGCGTGGACACGCGCTCAGATTCGCGCGTTCGCGCTGACGATCTGCTGCGACATCCATCCGATCGACAACCTCTCGGTTCTGGCGCGTTTGCGCGCTCAGTTCGGCGCGGACGACGCCGCGATCGCCTCATGGTATGTGCATTGGATCGCGCAAGGATTCGCGGCGCTTGAGGCGCAGCTCGCAAAGAGCCCGGAGGCCGCCTTCGCCTTTGGCCCCGCGCCGACGCTGGCGGACATCTGCCTGGTGCCGCAGGTCGCCAATTCGCGCCGTTACAAGATGGATCTCTCACCGTATCCGCGCCTCGCAGCGCTCGACCAACGCGCCCGTGCGCATCCGGCGTTCGCCGCGGCCGCGCCGGAAAATCAGAAGGACGCTGTCACGTCATGAAACTCGCCTCCCTCAAGCACGGGCGCGATGGCCGCCTTGTCGTCGTCAGCGACGATCTCGCCTGGTGCGCCGATGCGCCCGATGTCGCGCCCACGCTTCAATCCGCACTCGACGATTGGGCGCACTGCGAACCCAAATTGCGCGCGCTGGCCGAAGCGGTCGAGCATGGGGCGGTGCCGCGCATGCGCTTCCACGAGCGCGAAGCGGCTTCGCCCTTGCCGCGCGCGTATCAATGGGCCGACGGCTCGGCCTACGTGAATCATGTCGCGCTGGTGCGCCAGGCGCGCGGGGCGAAAATGCCGGAGAGCTTCTGGACCGATCCGCTCATGTATCAAGGCGGCTCAGACGGCTTTCTCGGCCCGCGCGATCCGATTCCGCTGCGCGATCCCAGCTGGGGCTGCGATTTCGAGGCCGAAGTCGCCGTGATCGTTGACGATGTCGAGATGGGCGTGAGCGCGGACGCCGCGCGCGCGCGCATCCGGCTCGTCATGCTTGTCAATGACGTGAGCCTGCGCAGCCTCATTCCGGGCGAATTGGAGAAGGGTTTCGGCTTCTTCCAGTCAAAGCCAGCGTCTGCGTTCTCGCCGGTCGCGCTGACGCCGGACGCGCTGGGCGAATGGTGGCGCGAGGGCAAGCTGCACCTGCCTCTCCACACCGCGCTCAACGGCGCGCCCTTCGGAGCGGCCGAAGCCGGCGAAGACATGACGTTTGATTTCGGTCAGCTTATCGCCCATGCGGCCAAGACGCGGCCCTTGTGCGCCGGAACGATCATCGGTTCGGGCACGGTGTCCAATCGCGGCGCCGACGGCGGGCCGGGCAAGCCGATCAGCGAAGGCGGGCGCGGTTATTCCTGCATCGCCGAGCAGCGCATGGTGGAGACGATCCTCTCCGGCGAGGCGAAGACGCCGTTCCTCAAACACGGCGACCGCGTCGAGATTGAAATGCGCGACGCCAAGGGTCATTCGATTTTCGGGCGCATCGAGCAGGTTGTGGGAACATAGCACGCCGTCATCCCGGCTCTCGCTCCGCTCGGCCGGGATGACGGAACGAGATGTTGTATCTATCTTGGTTCGCATGACAGCGCGCACGATCAAAGCTCAGCACGAAGCCTATCGCGACGACATCGGCGATCTCGTCACGCGCCGGCCTGTGCCCGGGCCGCGCATCGAGCAAGTCGATCCGTTCCTGTTTCTCAATCACCATGGGCCGCAGGTCTATCCGCCGAATAACAACGGCCTGCCGTTCGGTCCGCATCCGCATCGCGGCTTCGAGACGGTGACGTTCATCCTCGACGGCGAACTCGGCCACTATGACAGTGGCGGCCACGCCAGCATCATCCGCGCCGGCGGCGTGCAATGGATGACGGCGGGTTCGGGCATCGTGCATGCGGAATTGTCGCCGCCCGAGTTCAAGCGCGACGGCGGGCCGATGGAGATCCTGCAGCTCTGGCTCAATCTGCCGGCGCGGCTGAAGTTTTCGCAGCCGGCTTATGTTGGTTTGCAGCGTGACGATATTCCGATCGCGCCCGTCGACGGCGGCGAGGTGAGCGTGATCGCCGGCCAGTTCAGCGGCGTGCGCGGACCGGTCAATTCGCTGATCGATGCTTTCATGGCGATCGTGTCGCTGAACGCCGGCGCGCGCGTTGCGCTGCCGGCGCCGCGCGGTCGCAACGTCTTCTTCTATGTTGCGCGCGGTGAGCTGAAGGACGTTCCGCACTGGCGCCTCGTCGAGTGGAACGATGATGGCGACGAGGTCGTGATCGAGGCCGCGACGGACGCCGTCGTGCTCTACGGCCATGCCGCGCCGTTCAACGAGCCCGTGTTTGCGCATGGGCCGTTCGTGATGAACACGCGCGAGGAAATCATCCAAGCGATCCAGGACTACCAAGCCGGCAAATTCGGCGACGCGCCGGTGTGAGCGCGCGAGCTGCTCACGGAAAATGAAGAGTATTGAGAAAGACGTCGAATTGAGTCTCTTCGTCCGCCGTCACCGGCGGAACGCCACCGCAGTCGATTTTCTCAAGGACGGCGCCGGTTGGTGTCGCAAGCGCGAACATCCACTCGTGCATCAGTGTCGCGCTGTTGGAAGCAGGGCCCGTGCGCTCGCGAGGGATGGTTGAAGCGTGAACAGGCCGTCGGGATGCCGCCAGGAAGCGTCCACGGATTGCGCCGAAGCGAATACAGCGCCCGCACAGAGGATCGCTACCCCGACAATCAGCGCTTTCATGCTTATCTCCAGCCGCCGAGACTTAGGTGGGCTCCGCTCGCGAGCCTCTTCCCCCGCGCAGCGCATATTCCTGAGTGCCGAGATGATAGACCCGGTCGGTCTCCAGCACGGCGGCGGTGGCGTACTGAAAGCCGGGCTTCAGGTTCGCGTAGATCATGTCGAACGGGCGATCCACCGTTTCGTGAATGAGCTGCGCGAAGCTGTCGATGACGAAATACGTCTGCTGCAGGTCGGAGATGATGTAATCGGTGCGCATCACGCGATCGACGTTCAAGTGCAAGCGGTTCGGCGATTTGGCTTCGAGCGCGAAGATGCTTTCTTCCGCCGATGAGACGATGCCCGCGCCGTAGATGCGCAGGCCCTGCGGCGTATCCATGAGGCCGAACTCGACCGTGTACCAATAGAGCGCGCCGAGCGCCTTGAGGCGATTGAACTTGAGCGCCTTCCAGCCGGCCTTGCCGTAGGCTTCCATGTAATCGGCGAATTCGCGGTTGAGCAGCAGCGGCGCGTGGCCGAACACGTCGTGAAAGACGTCGGGCTCCTTGATATAATCGATTTCGTCGCGCGTGCGGATGAAATTGCCCGCCGGAAAGCGGCGGTTGGCGAGGTGATAGAAGAAGACGTGATCGGGAATGAGCATCGGCACCGGCACGACGCTCCAGCCGGTGGCGTTGTGCAGCTTGGCCGAGAGCTTCTTGAAATCCGGCACGCCCCCGTCGCCGAGGCCGAGGTCTTCGACGCCGTCGAGGAATTGCTCGACCGCGCGACCGGGCAGGAGCTTCATTTGCCGCGCATAAAGCTCATCCCAGAGCGCGTGTTCGGCCTCGGTGTAGATGCGCTGCGCGGGTTCGAGCCAATCGTCGCCGACTTGCGGCGGCTTGATCAAAGGCGCTGTGAACACATCCGCCGCGGGCTCGGGAATGCGCGTGAAATCGGGATCGGCCATGGGCGCGAATCTAGCCCTCGCGGCGCGTCGCGGAAACGGCGCCGCGAGGGCAGCTTCAGGGCGCGTAATACGTCTCGAAGCGTTGCCCGAGGCGGAGCAGGGCGACCACCGGCGCTTGCGCCATGCTTTGCGACGCGGCTTCGGCAAGGCGCTCGCGCTTTTCCTCGCCCGTGATCAGCAGCAAGACGTGATCGGCGCGCGAGAGCGCCGCGAAGCTGAGTGTGAGGCGTTCCGAGGCGCCGGCCGCGCCGGGCGCGCGCACGGCCATCACGGTTCGCCCGCCGGCGGGGTCGAGCGCGGCGTCGCGCTGCGGCGACCCGGGGAACCAGGAGGCCGTGTGACCGTCCGTCCCCATCCCCATCAGCGCGATGTCGATATGCAGGGGCGCGTAAACGGCGTCGGCGCGGCTCGCCGCGTCCTCGGCCTCGCCCGGCCCGTACATCGGAAAAAGCCGCGCACCCTTCGCCAGCGCGGGCGCGAGGGCACGGCGCAGCATGGCTTCGTTGGAGCCGGGATCGCTGGGCGGCACGAAGCGCTCGTCGACGAGAACGAACGTGACCTTGCTCCAGTCGAGATCGGCCCGCGCCAGCGCGGCATAAGCGGGTTCGGGCGTCGAGCCGCCGGATAGCGCCGCGCATGCCGCGCCGCGAGCGGCGATGCCGGTTCTCAGAGCGCGCTCCAGACGCTCGGCGGCGCCGTGCATCAGCGCGTCGCGTGCATTGAAAGCAGTGATGTTCATCGGACCCTCCGCCAGCGCTAGGCCGGCGGCGGTCCTAGGCGAGCCTATTTCTTTTCGAGCGCGGCGCGCAGCGTCTTGGCCGCTTCGGCGCCCAGCTCCTCATGCGCCAGCGAGAACGCCGCGACGGCTTCCAGATAACCGATCTTCGAACCGCAATCATAGGAGCGGCCGTCATATTCGAAGGCGTGAAAGGCTTGTTCGGCCATCAGCCGCACCATGGCGTCGGTGAGCTGGATCTCCCCGCCCTGGCCCGCGCCTTGAGAGCCGAGCAGGTCGAAAATCTCGGGCTGCAAAATGTAGCGGCCGGTGATGAAGAGGTTCGAGGGCGCGACCTCGCGCTTCGGCTTCTCGACCATGCCCTTCATTTTGATGATGCGGCCGTCCCGACTTACGGGGTCGATCACGCCGTAGGACGAGGGATCGTCGGTCGGCTCGACGGCGATGATGTTGCCGCCGACCTTGTTGTAGGCCTCGACCATCTGGCCGAGCCCGGACGGCTTGGCCATCACCAGCATGTCCGGCAGCAGCACGGCGAACGGCTCGTCGCCGACCACGTCGCGCGCGCACCACACGGCGTGGCCGAGACCCAGCGGGGCCTGTTGGCGGACAAAGCTCATCGAGCCGGGCGGATTGAGGCCCTCTTCCAGCTCCTGCAGCAGGTCCGTCTTGCCCTTGGTCTTGAGCACGTCCTCGAGTTCGTAGGCGCGGTCGAAATAATCTTCGATGGCGCTCTTGTTGCGCCCGGTCACGAAGACGATGTGCTCGATCCCTGCCGCCAGGGCTTCGTCCACCACATATTGGATAGCTGGTCTGTCGAAAACGGGGAGCATCTCCTTCGGAATGGCCTTGGTGGCCGGCAGCACGCGCGTGCCCAGTCCGGCTACCGGCAGCACTGCTTTGCGCAGGGGTTTGGCCGAGGAAGAAGCTGTCACCATCGCAGAAATTCCCGATTTTCGCCGCACCGCAGCGTAGACCCTAGAGCAACGCCGATTGCAAGCGCGCGCCCGAAACAACACCAGGGATTCGGCTTAAATTCAGTTTTACGGAGTAGAGTTGCGATCCGGGCAGTGGGCGCCTACGTACAAGGCCGGTCAGGGGCGTGACGCCCGTCACGGCCAGTTTTTTCGCACCGCCGCAAAGTCTCGATTGCGCACTGTGAACGATTTTGTTAACAGGCGCTTACCGGAGTTAACTTCACCATGGCCGTTCGCCAACCCAAGGCCGGCAAGACCGTTTCCCAAACGCGCATGATCGTCTCGAGCTTCGTCGCCGGAATCGGCGCGATGGCGCTGGCGGGCCTCGTGTTCTCGGTCGTGGCCGACGGCGGCATCGCCCACTCGGCGCACGCCGCGCCGCTGCGCGGGCGTCAAGCGCCGGCGGTGCAGCCTCTAGACGTAGCCGCGGTGAAGGCGCAACTGGCCCAGGCCGACACGGCCGTGCAGGTCGCTCAAGACGCGACCGATCCCGCGGTGTTCAGGCTTGGCGAGCTCGCCGGCGAATAACGCCGCTCGGCAGGCCGCCCGAAAAATCGCATTCACGAGCGCGCGCTCGGCTGTTAGGCAGACCCGCTGCTTCACCTGACGTGAGCGGCGGGAGACGCGCGAATGACCGAAACGAAGATTGACGCCGCCCAGACGCGGCGCCTTGCCAATGCGATCCGGGCGCTGGCGATGGATGCGGTCGAGGCGGCCAAGTCCGGCCATCCCGGCATGCCGATGGGCATGGCCGACGCCGCCACGGTTCTCTTCTCGCACTATCTCAAATTCGATCCCGCCGCGCCCGCCTGGCCGGACCGCGACCGCTTCGTGCTGTCGGCCGGGCACGGCTCGATGCTGCTCTATGCGCTTCTCCACCTCACCGGCTATCCCTTGCCGATCGAAGAGCTGAAGCGCTTCCGCCAGCTCGAATCGAGAACCCCCGGCCATCCCGAATACGGCCACACCGTGGGCGTCGAGACGACCACCGGCCCGCTCGGTCAAGGTCTCGCCAATTCGGTGGGCATGGCCATCGCGGAAGCCCACCTCAATGCGCGCTTCGGCGACGATCTGGTCGATCACCGCACCTGGGTTATCGCCGGCGACGGCTGCCTGATGGAAGGCATAAGCCACGAAGCGATCGCGCTCGCGGGCCGGCAAAAGCTCAACAAGCTGGTGGTAATCTGGGACAACAACTCAATTTCCATCGACGGCGCGGTCTCGCTGTCCGACATCACCGATCAGAAGGCGCGCTTTGCCGCCTGCGGCTGGACCACGCTGGCCTGCGACGGCCAGGATCCCGTCGACGTGGCGCGCGCGTTCGATGCAGCGCTCGCATCCGACAAGCCGGTGTTTATCGATTGCAAAACCATCATCGGATTTGGCGCCCCGCATAAGCAGGGCACGCGCCACGCGCATGGCGAGGCGCTGGGTCCGGACGAGGTGGCGGCGGCGCGGAAGCAACTGGGCTGGGACTATCCCCCGTTCGAGATCCCGGGCGACATCGCCGCGGCGTGGCGGGAGATCGGCGCGCGCGGAACGAAGCCCCGGGCGGAATGGCGCAAACGCCTCGACGCTTCGTCCCGAAAGCAGGAGTTCGAACGCGCGATCAGCGGCGATGTCGAACGGGGCGTCGCCGCGATTGGCCTGCACGCCGCCAAGATGGCGGAGACCAAGCCGGCCCTCGCCACGCGCGCCTCTTCGGGCGCAGCGCTGGAAGCGGTATTCGGCGAACTGCCGGAGCTGCTTGGCGGCTCGGCGGACTTGACGCCCTCCAACAACACGCTGGTCAAGGGGACCGAGGATTTCACGGCCGAGAACAGGCTCGGCCGCTACATGCGCTACGGCATTCGCGAGCATGGCATGGCCGCCGCCATGAACGGCATGGCCGTACATGGCGGGATCATCCCGTACGGCGGCACGTTCATGTGCTTTTCGGACTATTCGCGGCCGGCGATCCGGCTCGCGGCGCTCATGGGCGCGCGGGTCATCCACGTGCTCACGCACGATTCCATCGGACTTGGCGAAGACGGGCCGACGCACCAGCCGGTGGAGCACATGGCGGCGCTGCGGGCGATCCCGAACCTCTACGTGTTTCGGCCCGCCGATGCGGTGGAGACCGCGGAATGCTGGCAGCTTGCGCTGCTGCGCAGCGAGGGGCCCAGCGCGCTCGCGCTCTCGCGCCAATCGACGCCGGCGCTGCGCAATGACGCGACGGAGAATCTCAGCGCCAAGGGGGCCTATGAGTTGCTCGCTGCGGAGGGCGGGCCCGCGCGCGTAGCCATCTTCGCCACGGGCACGGAGGTTGCGCTCGCCGTCAAGGCGCGCGAGGCGCTGCAGGCCAAGGGCGTGCCGACGCGCGTTGTCTCCGCCCCGTGTTTCGAATTGTTCGACGCGCAGGACGACGCCTATCAGGACGCGGTGTGCGGCGAAGAGGACGAACTGAAGATCGGCGTCGAAGCGGCCGTGGCGCAGGGCTGGTTCGAAGCCTTCGGCCTGGACGCCTTCATCGGCATGACCGGATTCGGCGCCTCGGCCCCCGGCAAGGACGTCTATAACCATTTCGGCATCACCGCCGAGGCCATCGTCGAGACGGTCGAAGCGCTATTGTAGCGCCCGCTAGCTCGCCCAGCTGATTTGGTCCTAAGCTCGCGGCCAAGGAGAGGTCCGCCGATGAGCGCGCTGAGGACGGGAAGTTTCGCGCTTCAGCTGTTGATCGCGACGATGCTTGGCGCGTGCGCGGGAGGCGGCGGCGGCGGCGGCGCCGGTTCTGTCGTCTTGCCGCCGGTCGGGCCGCCGCCGCCTCCGCCTCCGGCCATGCCGCCCGTGCCGCCGCTGCCGCCGGTCGCCCCCGCCAGCGCCTATCCGAACCTCTCCTCCAACGAGTTCACCAATGATTGGGGGCCCAGCGGAATCCACGCGCAGGCCGCCTGGCAATTCGAGAACGCGCACGGCGAGGGGGTGCTGATTGGCGTCATCGACGACGGCATCGTCGCCCCGAGCGATCCCAATTACGCGGAGTTGGCGGGCCGCGTGAGCCCCGATTCCACGGACATCAACACGGCCCGCAATCAGCTGAGCTCAACGCTGTCGCACGGCAGCGAATTGTCGGCGCTGATGGTCGGCAATTTCAACGGCCAGAGCACGGTCGGCGTCGCTTACGAGGCGCAGGTGCTGGCCGTGCGTTCGGACAACGGCGCCGACGGCTTCAGCTACGGCGATCTCGCCAACGCCGTGAACTACGCGGTCGCGCACGGCGTGGACATCATCAATTTCTCCCTCGGCTCGCTGGCGTTTCCGAGCAGTAGCGACGCGCAGGCGTTCCGGGACGCGCTGGCCAACGCCACCGCGCACGGCGTGATCATCGTTTCGAGCGCCGGCAATGAAGGACCCAGCGCGCCGAACATCTTTTATCCGGGATATTTCGCGACGGATCCCTCGGTCAGCCATGGCCTCATCATCGCGGCGGGCGGCCTCAACAGCGACGGCACCTTCAACACGATTTCCAATCCCGCGGGCGCGGCCGCCAATTGGTATGTTACCGCGCCCGGCTGGCAGATTGTCGTGCCGGACTTCGGTCCCACCGGCCCGGTTCCCGGTTTCCAGGTCTGCTATCCCAACCCCAGCAATTGCACGGGGCTGGTGCAGATCCAGGGCACCTCCTATGCGTCCCCGCACGTCAGCGCGGCGGCGGCGCTGCTGATGAGCGCGTTTCCCGGTCTCACGCCGCAACAGGTCGTCGACATCCTGCTGGCCAGCACAATCGACACCGGCGCCGTCGGCGTGGATCCGCAGACCGGGCGTGGGCGTCTCGACCTCAATCGCGCCTTCGCGCCGTTCGGCACGGTGTCTTCGCCGCTCGCGGCCGGCATGCCCGCCGCCACCGCCAGCACCGTGCTCGGCATGGCGGGGTCGGCCTTCGGCGACGGGCTCAACAATCCAAGCAATTGGGCGACCGTTGGATTCGACCGCTACGGGCGCACGTTTCAAATCAATCTCGCCGGCAATTGGCTGCGCGCGCCGGGCGGACCTTCGCTCGGCGGTGGCGCGCCGACGCTTTGGCGCACGTCGCGCGCGGAGGGCGGCGCGACAATGCAATTCGCTCCGGCCGATGACGTGGCGCCGCAAAGCTTGCGCTTGCCGCTGGCGCGCGAAGACATCGAGCAGCCCGCGGTGCGCATCGACTCGCATTTGGGCTACGGCTTCGATCTGTCCTTCGCCGCGCACGGCGCGCGCACGACGTACGAGTCGGCTGAGACCGCGGGGCATATGGCGTTCGTCAACGCCGACTACGCGTTGCGTCTTTCGCATAAGCTTACCAATCATGTCGGCCTCGCGTTCCTGTCGCAGAGCGGCGAAGCCGAGGTGGGCCTGCAACGCGATCGCGTCATCCGCAGCGCCACGGGCGCGCAGGCGCAGTTTCAGTTTGGACGGCTCAGCCTCGACGCCAACTTCGGCCGCATCAGCGAGAGCGAGGGCTTGCTGGGGCTGGTGTGGACCGACGCATTAGGCGACACGCCGCGCGGCGAAATCCGCTTCGCGGGCGTCTCCGGCCGCTATGACGTAAACCGCGCGTGGCGCTTGAATTTCGAACTGGAGCAGGGCGAGGCCGGGCTTGCGCAGAACGGCTGGCTCCGCGTCGCCGCGCCGCTGCGCACCAGCGCCTTCGCCGCCGAGATCGATTATTTCGGCGCCTCGCATTGGATCGCGCCATTCGGAGCGTCCGGAACCGGCGTGTTGGCGCTGACGCTGTCGCAGCCGATGCGGGTGGAGGACGGCGCGCTGCTTGTCGATCTGCCGACGGCGACGCGCTATGGGCGCGAGAGCCTCTCCTACGAGACCCGCACGATCGACCCGGCGCCTTCGGGCCGCGAGCTGCGCTTCGGCGTGGGGTATCGCTATTTCGAGGGCGAGCGCGTGTCGGCGTTCGGCGAGGTCCTGCGCGTGCTGGATCCCGGACACGTCGCCGGCGCCGAGGACGAGACCGTGCTGCGCCTGGGGCTGCGCGTGCGCCGCTAGCGCTGACGCGCTCAGCGTTTCAGCTTTTCCGCCAGTTCGCGCAGCAGCTTGACGTCTTGCGCCCGCTCGCGCGGGACGATGACAACGGCTTCTCCGGTGGCGATGACCGCCAGATCGTCGACGCCCGCCACGCAGATCGTCACGCCCTCGCTGCGAAGCAGATTGTTGTGCGCGTCGAGCGCCACGACAGGCCCTTGCAGGGCGTTGCCGTCGCTGTCGCGACCGGAGATGCGCCAGATCTCGTCCCAGGAGCCGACGTCGGCCCAGCCGATCTCGCACGGCGCCACGGCGCCGCGCTTGGTCTTTTCCATCACCGCGATGTCGAGAGGCAGCGCCGGCGCGGCGGCGAAAGCCTCCGCCTCCAGCAGGATCCGCGCGCCGTCGCGCGCCGCCCGTTGCAGCGCCATGAGCGCGCCGTCGCGAATCTCGGCGGCGTCTTCGAATTCGTCCAGCAACACGCGCGGGCTGAAGAGGA
The DNA here is from genome assembly GCA_035549695.1 of Caulobacterales bacterium. Classification (GTDB taxonomy): domain Bacteria; phylum Pseudomonadota; class Alphaproteobacteria; order Caulobacterales; family Aquidulcibacteraceae; genus Vitreimonas. The sequence continues at coordinate 31,647 of DASZQK010000026.1, forward strand.
ACATGCCGGCGTTCCAGGAATAGCCGCCTTTCTCAAGATAGCCGAGCGCCACCGCTTCGTTCGGCTTCTCGCGGAACGATGCGATCTCGAACACGCCGTCGGCGAGCGGGCGCCCGCGTTCGATGTATCCGTAGCCGGTGGCGGGGCGATTGGGCGTGACGCCGAAGGTGACGATGCGCTCTTTCGCGAACGGCGCCGCGCGTTCGATCGCCGCGAGGAACGCGGCGCGGTCCTCGACCACGTGGTCGGCGGGCAGCAGCAGCACGAGCGCCTCGGCGTCCTGCTCGGCGCCCAGCGCGGCGGCGATCGCAGCCGTCGCCGCAGTGTTGCGCCCGACCGGCTCCAGCACGACGGCCGCGGCCGCATGGCCGGCCTTGCGCAACTGTTCTTCCGCCATATCCGCGTGCTGAACGTTGCAGAGGATGATGGGCGCGGAGAACGAAAGCGCTCCGAAAGCGCCGCTGACGCGCGCCGCCGTTTCGACGATCAGCGACTCGCCGCCGGTCAATGCATGGAATTGCTTGGGGCGCGCATCCGTCGAGGATGGCCACAGGCGCGTTCCCGCCCCGCCCGACATGATGGCCGGAATGATGCGATACATGGGCGACAATCTGTGCGCGCGAACGCGCTGCGGCAAGGCTGCTCTAAAATGAAGCGTGCGCTTTCCGCCATTCGACGAAACGGGCGATCCCCATCTCCAGCGACGTGGACGGCTCAAACCCGACCAGCGCCTTGGCGCGGGAAATGTCGGCGAAGGTGTTGGTGACGTCGCCTTTTTGCGGCGGCTTCGGCTCGCGAATCGCCTCGACGCCCGTGGCGCGCTCGATCGCCGCGACGAGATCGAGCACGGTGGACGGATGCGAATTTCCGAGATTGAGGATGCGATGCGGCGGCGTCTCCGCCGGCGGCTTCTCCAGCAAGCGTTCGATCGCCGGCGCCATGTCGTCGATATAGGTGAAATCGCGCGCGAGTTTGCCTTCCCCGAACAACGGGATCGGCCGCGCGGCGAGGATGGCGTCGGTGAAACTCCAATACGCCATGTCCGGCCGGCCCCATGGTCCATAGACGGTGAAGAATCGCAGGCCCGTTTGTCTGAGGCCGTGCAGGCGCGCGTACGCCTCGCTCATCAGTTCGCACCCGCGCTTGGTCGCGCCATAGAGCGAAGCGGGCGTATCGCAGCGATCGTCTTCGCGGAAAGGGCCGTCATGGCGGTCGCCGTAGACCGAGGACGAAGACGCGTAGACGAGATGCGAAAGCGCGGGCGCGCTTTTCGCGTATTCGAGCACGGCGAGGTGGCCGGCCAGATTGGCGTGCTCGTACGCGAACGGCGCCTCCAGCGAATAGCGCACGCCGGCTTGCGCGGCGAGATGCAGGATCAGCGTCGCCGCGCGCGCCGGCAACGCTGCCTCGAGCATGCCCGGCGCGGCGATGTCGCAGGCGACGAAGCGGAATTTGGACGAACTGGCGAGCTGATCGAGCCGCGCCTGCTTCAACGCCGGATCATAGTAGGAATTGAGATCGTCCACGCCGACGATGTCGTGACCCGCCGCGAGAAGCCGGCGGGCCATGTGGAAGCCGATGAAACCCGCAGCGCCGGTCAGGAGAAGCATGAGCCCAAACTGTCGCGGCGCGAGCGCGCGCCGTTTCGCGCGGGAAGCTAGCGCGGCGCCCGCCTCTGTCAATCGCGCCTCGGATTTCGCTTGAGGGGCGCACGGCGCGGAACTAGCTCTGCCTCGAATCCGTTCGCTTGGACCGCCGATGCCTTCTGTTCCTTTCGCCGAAATCAGATCCTGGGTGTTCGATGCGGCCTTGCCGCTCTGGGGGACAGCCGGTGTCGATCACGAACGCGGGGGCTTTCGCGAAGAATTGAGCCTGTCCGGCGGGCCGACCGAAACCGCCTTCAAGCGCGTGCGCGCGCAATGCCGGCAGGTTTATGTTTTTTCCCATGCCGCGATGCTGGGCTGGCGCGAAGGGGCGGCGCTGGCCGAGATGGGCTACGACTATCTCATCAGCAAGGCGTGGCTCGGACCCGATCGCGGCTGGGCGAAGAGCCTCACTGCCGAAGGCCGCGTGCTCGACGCGACTCCCGATCTCTACGACATCGCTTTCGTGCTGTTCGCGCTGGCGTGGCGCTATCGCGCTAGCGGCGATGATGGCGCGCTCAGGCGCATGCACGAGACGCTGGATTTCGTGCGCAAGCACATGCGGCCCTCGGGCGGCGACGAAGGCTTCTGGCATCAACTGCCGCCCGAGGGGCCGCGCCTGCAAAACCCGCACATGCACTTGCTTGAAGCGAGCCTCGCTGCGTTCGAAGCGACGCATGATCAGCGCTTCCTCGATCAGGCGCGTGAACTCGTGCGCCTGTTTCGCATGCGCTTTTTCGACGGCCGCACGCTGGGCGAATATTACACCACGCATTGGCGGAGGCTTTCGACGGAACAGGGCCGCGTCGTTGAGCCGGGCCATCAATTCGAATGGGCCTGGATCCTTGCGCAATACGCCGGCCTTGCCGGTGATGACGCCGCGCGCGAGGCGCAGGCGCTGGCGGAGTTCGCCGAGCGGCGCGGCGTCGATGCGGAAACGCACGTCACGTTCAACGCGATCCGCGACGACGGGGTGACGCTCGACGGCGGTTCGCGCACCTGGCCGAACACCGAACGGATCAAGGGCTGGCTCGGCGTGTTCGAACTCGCCGGCCGCGATCCGCGGGGCGAGGTCGGATCTTCGGCGCGCCTGCTGCTCGACCGCTACCTGGCGGTTGAGCCGCGCGGGTCCTGGATGGATTCTTTTGATGCGCAGGGGCGCCCGATCGCCACGGCGGCGCCCACTTCGACGCTCTATCATGTATTTCTCGCATTCGCGGAGGTGCTGCGGCTGGAGCCGAGACTGTCGGCGCTCTAGTCGCGTTGCGGTGGGAGGGCGTGTGAAGCGGATCGTCGCCATGCTTTCGGCGTTCGCGCTGCTGGGTGCTTCAGCGGCGCACGCGGAGACGTACCGGCTTCAGTACGAGGCCGCGATCCTCGGCGTCGTCGTGCTGGGCGAGGCGCGTTACGAAGTGACGGCGTCGCCGCAGCGCTATGCCGTCCGCGGCTCGCTACGCACGTCCGGCGCGGCGCGCATTTTCGATCAGACGCAGATCACCGCGACCACGTCGGGCGCCATCGTCGGCGGTGCGGTTCAATGGACGCGTTACGACCTTTCACATGCCTACGCCCGCAAGTTCCGCCGCATCGCCATGACGCGCGGCGACGGCGCGGTGCGCGCCGACATTGCGCCGCCGTACCGCGATCTTGGCCAGCCGCCGGCCAGCGCCGCGCAGCAAGCCGGCTCCTATGATCCGTTGAGCGCGATTTTCGCGCTAGGACGGGCGATCGGAACCGCCCGCGCGTGCCGCGGCGCGGTGCTGGTGTTCGACGGCCGGCAGCACTTTCGCCTCTCGGTCGCGCCGCGCGCGCAGGGCGCTTTCAACGGCGGAGGTTATAGCGGGCCGGCGCTTCTGTGCTCGCTTCGGTACGAACCCATCGCCGGTTTCAGCATGACGCCGGCGGAGCGCGCGCGCATTCCCGTGGCGGAGGCCTGGTTCGCGCTGCCTGAGCGCTCCGGGTTCGCCGCGCCGCTGCGGCTGACGGCGCCGACGCCGGTCGGCCCCGCTCAACTCGATCTGCGCACCTATCAGGCCGCGCCCTAATCCTCGTCTTCCCGCGCATGGCGCACCGCCGCGACCATCGCAGCGGCGGCGAAAGCCGTGGCGATCCACCATTCCTGCCAGGCCCCGTAGCTGACATTGGCGATGAAGCCGATGGCGGCGAAAGCGCCCGCCGCGCCCGATGCGGCGACACGGTCGTGCTTCAACGCCTCGGCCAGCGCCCACCCTCCCGCCAGCAGCGCAATGGCGCCCAGCGCGGCGCCGACGGCCCCCGTTTCCAACCAGATCTGCAGGCTGGCGCTGTGAGGATGGAGCGGGATCAGATTGAAATGCAGGCCGCGCAGGTCCGCGGTCTGCTGGAACGTGCGCGAGGCGTCGAGGCCCAATCCGAGCAGCGGATGCTGCGCCGCCTGTGTCGCGGCGAAGCGCCAAATTTCGGTGCGCACCGCCCAGGAATCCGGAAGTTGGGCCATCAGCGAAGGCGGCGTCGGCGCGTGCAGCACGACCCACGGCGCGGCCAGAAGCCAAAGCGCGAGCGCGATGGCGATCGCCATGATGGCAAAGCGCGGAGCGAAGCTGGCCAGCGCGTAGGCGAGCAGGCCGACGGCAAATCCGATCGTGTTGCCTGACTGATCGAACTGAAAGGCGAGCACGCCCACGCCGATCAGCAGCGCGCGCCAAGCCATGCGCTGCAGCGAGCGCCCGCCAGCCAGCGCCGCCACGGCGGGCCACACAAGGCACATCACAACGCTGGCGCCGCGCGCAGGGTTGCGCATCAGCAGGCCGGTCGGCGTATCGGGCTGGGCCATACGGTTGAGCGGCATGTCGGCGAAGGCCTCGCCGAGCAGCAACAGCATCGCCGCCAGCAGCGCCGCCGCGCCGAGCGCCCGCACGAGACGCTGGTTGCCTTCGCTCGCTCCTGCGCCGGCCGCGAACAAGAGCCCGCATGCGCACCCCGCGGCCAGGCGAAGCGCCTGCCCATGGTCAGGGTTGAGCGACCATGCGCTCGAGGCGGCGGCGTAACAGACGAACGCGGCCAGTGTCGCGAGAAAGACCCAGCCGCCCGCGCCGCGCGGGAGAAGATTTCGGAACGGCGTGGCCAGTACGCCCGCGACGCCCTGCAGCACCGCCAGCGCCATGGCGCCGCCGGCCACCGCCGCCGGGAAAGCCAAGAAGAAACCGCCGATGGCGAAGGCGCCCGGCCCCGGTCGTGTCGCGTGCATGCAAATCCCGTTCTTGGTCGATCGGCGCGACCCTACGGGAAAAGCCGGCGCCCCGTCGACGTTGCAAAAAAGCCATGTTCGCAGAGGGGATTGAGGCGAAAAAGCGCTTCCCCTTTGCGCCTGTTGAGCTAGTTTGAAAGCTCAGGCTTTGGTGGACTCCTGATGCAGAGATTGATCCTGGCGCACGTCGCGGGGGACGAGGCTGCGGCGCATCGTCTTTGCGCCGTTGTCGGCGGCGTGCCGGTGCTCGTGCGCCATGCCGCCACCTCCGTGCAGGTCGGCGCGGGAGCAGTCTTGGGCGTGGTGTGGTCAGCAGGGGCGTTGGCGTCGCCGGCCGGTGTTCGGCTCAGCGAGCTGGCCGCCGAGGCGCCCTCGGCAGTGGTGTTCCGCAGCGACGAAACGCCGGTGTGCGAAGCTCTGGCGGCGCAGCGCCTCATCACTGTTACGCCGGACGCGAGCGAAGACGATTTGCGCGCGGCGGTCCGCTTGGCGCAGCGCGTGCAGCCGCGTCGGCCGGTGGCGCGCTCGCGGCGCGACTTCGTGACGCCGGACTTGGCCGCTCCCGCCGCGCCGTCCGAACCCAAGGCGGCTTACGGGCGCATGTTCGTGAGCGGCATGACGCGCGGTTTCGCCAGCAGCGTCGCCATTCTCAGCTTGGGCGCCGGCGCCGCGGTCGGCGTTCAGGAGAACGCGGGCGTGCTGGGCGCCGGGGATGGCGTCGCGCGCTCATTCGAGCCGTCGGGCGCCCATGTCGAACACATCGGCGCGACGCGGGATCTGGAAGAGTCCGCGGCCATGCCCGGCCTCGTCTCCGACACCGAGCTGGCTCAGCAAGCGAGCGCCTTGCGCCAGGCCGCCGCCGCGCAGCGCCAGGTGATTGACGACCAGCTGAGCGGCGCGGAACGCCAGCTCGCCGACGCGCGCCTGCGCACCGACGCCGTGATCGCGCGGCTCAACGCCATCTCGGCGCAGACGTCCACGTTCGCCGCCGCGACCCCTCGAGCCGGGGCTGCGCCTCCTGTGCGGGCCGAAGCCGAGGCGCCTCAACTGGCCGAATCGCTGCAGCCGGCGCCGCCGCAGCCGGCGGTTGATCTGGACTTCTCCCCAGTTGTCGTGGACCTCACCGTTGCGCCGCCGCAAAAACCGGCGTCACCGGCCGAGGACGTCTATGCGTTAACCCGTTATGCCGATGGGCTGGCCGACGCCGGCGCCAAGCCCGTCGAGCCAAGCAAACTGGCCCTTTGGTCGCCGATTTGAGCTGATCCAGTAGACTTGTCGGCCTCGCCGACCGGGCGCCCAAACCTGTGGCGCCCGCGCTCGATCGAAAAAGTTTCATAACAATTCGCCTTCAAGGTCCCGCCCGTTCGGCTAACGTTACGGCGACTCAAGGACGCGAGGCGATGTCGAGACTGATTCTGGCGCACGCGCCGGGCGACGAGGCGACCGCGGAACGCGTCGCGGCAGGCGTCCGCGGCGTGTCTGTTCTCGTCCTGCCCGTCGGTCCCAAGACCCGTCCGCCGGTGCTTGGCCCCGGCGTCCTGCTGGGCTTGATCTGGTCGCACCACGCGGCCTCTTCGCCGGCGAGCCTGTTGTTGGCGCAATTTGCAACCGGTGCGCGCGGCGCCTTCGTCATTCACGCCGACGAAACGCTGCCCAGCGCGGCGCTGGCGGAATTGCGTCTCATCTCCACGCCCGCGCACGCGACGACGGAGGATGTCGCCGCGGCCATGCGCACGGCGCGTCTGTTCGCCGCGCACCGCGCCCCGCAGGCGCGCGCCCTGCACACGCCGGCGTTCGAATATGTCGCCGCCGACCGGAACACGCGCCCAAGCTACAGTCGCATGTTCGTCAGCGGGATGACGCGCGGCCTCGCCTCCAGCCTCGCGGTTGTCGGCGTGGGCGGCGGCATCACCTTTGGCATTCAGGAAAGCGCCGGGCTCGTTGGCGCCTCTTCACTGATGCTGAGCGGCGGCCTCGATGCGCATGCGGCCGAGCCGCAGACGCAGACGGCGGTGCGTGTTCGCGTCACCCCGGGGCTGATGTCCGACATGGAGCTGCGAACCGAGGCCGCGACGTTGCGCGCCTTGGATGCTGCGCAAAAGCCGCGCGTCGGGGAATTGCTGACCATCGCCGACCACGACCTCGCCGATGCACGCGCCCGCACGGAGCGCATTCTCGATCGCTTGAGGCAGATTGCCGATGAGCCCACGCCTGCTCAGCGGGCGACGGTTACGGCGGCGACGCCAGCGCCCGAACTTCGCGCGCAGGCGCAGGACGACGCCAAGACCAACAGCTAGCACACCTTTTCGGCGCGCCGACGCGAGCGGTCAAACCTTCTCAAGGATCGCCGCGCTCTGACCCAGCAGGAAGCGGAGCGGCTGCACCTTGAACGCGGCGAGATGCGGGCTGTCATAGGTGCGTTCTTCGTCGCCCGGGATGATTTCAATTAGTTTCATGCCCAGCATGTCCGCCCAGATCGGGATGTCATGGCGGCCGATGAAGACGTCGAAGTGTTCGCGCGGCAAGCAATGCTTGGCCTGCCCGACCTTGCTCATGAACACGTCGCGATTGAGCTGCACATTGAAATCGAGGAACGAGAAGAAGATGCGTCCTCCCGGCTTCAGGACGCGCTTGCCTTCTTCGAGATAGCAATAGGTGTCCTCGTGCAGGATATGCGTGGCCACGGAGAACATCGACACCATGTCGGCCACGCCGTCTTGTTCGGGGATGACGGAATGGGTGATCTGTTCGAAGCGGAAGTCGGCGCGGCCGGCGGAATCGCGGGCATAATCGAGCAGTACGCGGTTGATGTCTGTGCCGAGATAGCGGGCGCCCGCCGCGCGCGCGATGCGGCGCGTCAGGCGGCCCGAGCCGCAGCCGACGTCCACCAGGTGCGACGTCGGCGTGAGCCCGGCGGACGTGAGCTGCGCCAGTTGGAAATCGCCTTGCTGGTCGCTGCCGCCGACCGCGCGCAGCACGCCTTCGTCGCGGCCATATTGGGCGACGAGGCGGTTCACGATGGCCTCGTAGTCGCCGATGTATTTGTCGTGCGGCGTGCTGGGACGGACCGGAGCGGGCGCTTTGGCGAGGGCTCGCTTGAACATCTGACGCAACATGCCCCCTCCCGATTTGAGGGCCTTACCTAGATGAGCCAATCCGTGCGAGCAACCCGCGTGCGCTGCTCGGGGCGGTCGCTTCCGCGATGACCCGGCGCTAAGAGCTCGACGAGGTTAAGGATCGCGCCAGGAGAGAGCTTTTTGCGGGGCTGCGAGGCGCGGTAAGAAAAGAGGCATGAAGGCGACCTTCACCCTGGACGCCCGCGCGCTGGCGGCGCTGACGCCGGCGAAGCGCCAGCGCGTACTTGAAATGCTGGCCTCGCTGGCGCCGCGCGAGGGGCAGGATGCGGGCGGCTCCAGCGACGAGGAGATCCGCGGCCTGATCGAAACGCTGCGCGCCGCGCCCGGCGTATCGCTTCAGGATGAGGTCCCCGCCGGGCGCGATCGCGATGAGGCCAGCCGCCACGAGCTTCAGGCCGCCGCCGCGCGCCTGGAAAAGATCGCCCGCCGGCTGGATTGGGTGGCGGAGGAGCGGCGCGCCTCGCGCGAGCTGATGCGGCGGCTCGCGTCCTCCGAATCGCACACGCGCGAGCTGGAGCGCCAGGTTGACGCCGCCCGGGCGGAACTCGAGGCGATGCGCGGCACGCTATCGTGGCGCCTTACCGCGCCGCTGCGTTTGACGCGCCGGATCGAAATGGCGAGCCTGGCTCTGTGGCGGCGGCTGAAGCCGCGCCTGCACAGCGCCTGGGCCAGGCTGCGCGCGGCCTCGCCGTTTGCGCCGCCGGTGCTCGAACTCGTGGATGTGGCGCCGCCGATTGCGGCGCTGCCGGCGCCGCCCGACGATACGGAACGGGCGGATGCGCCGGCCGCATTGGCCCTGCAGAACGCGCCGGTGCGGGTGGTGGCGTTCTACGATCCTTCGGTGCATCGCCACTGGCTCGAGGTGGCCGCCGGGGCGCCGCGCTTTGTCGATCACATGCAGCCGCGCCTTCCCAGGTTCGCCTTCTACGATCCCCGCGCGGGCGATGTGCTGCGCCAGCAAGCCGAACAAGCGCGTCGGCATGGCGTCGAAGCGTTCTGTTTTCGCGTGCCCTGGGGCGCGCACCAGGATGCAGCAGCGGTGCTCGCGCAATGGCGCGAGACGGGCGCGGACCTTGGGTTCTGTCTGTGCTTCGAATTGGTTGAAGGCGGGACCGGAGACGGGGCCGATCCCGGTGCGTTTATCCGTTTCGCAGCGCCTTTCCTCGCCGACCCGCGCTACACGAAAATCGGCGCGCGGCCGCTAATCGTGCTCGCCCGGCCCGGGGGCCTCGCCGCGTGTTCCGCCACGGTGAAGGCGTGGCGCGCGCATTGCGCGGCGAACAATCTTGGCTCGCCCTACATCGCTTACACGCAGGTCAGCGACGACGAGGATCCCGCCTTGTTCGGCTGCGACGCGGCGATCGAGACGCCGCCCCATCTCTGCGATCCGCGCGACATCAGCGCCGTCGCGAATGTCTCCGACCCCGAATTCGTCGGCCGCGTGTTGGACTATGTCGACATGCGCCAGCGGCGCGTGCTGTGGCGGCGGCCCGCCTATCCGATTTTCCGCGGCGTGTGTCCGGGTTGGGACGACGAGCCGGTGCGTCCGCGCGAAGGCGAGGCGCTGCACGGCGGGCGCCCATCATTGTTCGGCGCCTGGGTGGCGAGCGCGGCGCGCGAGACGCTCGCCGCGATTTCCGCTCCCGAACAACGCGTGCTGTTCGTCAACTCTTGGAATGACTGGACCAGAGGTTCGGCGATCGAGCCGGACCAAAAGTTCGGTTACGGCTGGCTCCATGCGCTGCAAGGCGCCCTGGCCGACGCGGGCAGGCCCGACGAAGGCCCGCCGCCCAAACTGATTGTCGCCGTGCATGTTTTCTACGTCGACATTTTCGAGCTGATCCTCGCGCAACTTGCGCGTTTCACCGAGCCGTTCGAACTCATCGTCACCTGTCCCGAGGAAAAGCGGGATGAGGTCGCGCTCATGCTGGAACGTTGGAACATGGTGAGCCGCGCCCAGGTGCACGCCGGCGAGAATCGCGGGCGCGACGTGCTGCCATTCCTGCAGGCGATGGCGGCGCGCAAGCCCGCGCCCGAGGACATTATCCTCAAGCTCCACACCAAACGCTCCAGGCATCGCGCGGATGGCGCGGAATGGCGCGACCGGATGTATGCGAGCCTGCTCTCCGGCGATGCGCCGCGGCGCGCGCTCGATGCGTTCCGCTTCGACCGGACGCTCGGCATGGTCGCGCCCGAAGGCGTGCTTGCGCCGATTACGCTCAATCTCGCGCCCAACGAGGAAGCCATTACCGCTCTCATGGCGCGCGCCGGTTTCGACGGCATCGAAGACGCCGACGTCTTCGCGGCCGGCTCCATGTTCTATCTGCGCGCGCGTCACCTCGAGCCGATTCTCGCGCAGCGGATTGGGCCCACCGATTTCGAGGCCGAGGCGGGTCAGCTCGACGGCACGCTGGCGCATGCGCTGGAGCGAGTGTTCACGCTCGTCGTCTTGCGGCAGAAGTGCGGCGTGATCGATGCGGCGCCGCCGCGCTCGCCCGGGGACAAAGCCGAGCCGCGATCAAACGCCGCAAACTGGCGCCTGCGATAGCCAGCCGGACGCTTGACCGCCCGGTGTGCGGCTCTCATTGTCCGGCGAAAGTGGGAAGGCGATGTCAGTGCAGGATCAGAACTGGGCCAACACGCTGCCCGGCGTGCCGGACGTGGAATCCCCCTTCTTCGAGCAGGTGCTTGCGCGCAAAGGCGGGGCGCCGGAATGGATTGATATTGCGCGCCGCTTGAATCGCGACGGCTATGTCGTGTTCGAGTTTCCGGATCCGGACTTCGAAAGCCTGGCCGAACAGATCAAGCGCGATCTGCAACATCGCTTCGATTTCGCGGGCTGGCGCAAGCAGGCGCATACCTCCGGCGCCAGCCTGCGCGAACAGGATGCGTGGCGCTGGTCCGAGGCGGTGCGTCGCGTGGCGGCCAATCGGCAGGTTCTGAATCTGCTGCAATATCTCTATGGGCGCGCGGCGTTTCCGTTTCAGACGCTGAACTTTCCCGTCGGCACGCAACAGCACTTTCACAGTGACTCCGTGCATTTCAGCAGCGTTCCCGAGCGTTTCATGTGCGGCGTCTGGGTCGCGCTGGAAGATATCGACGAGGACAACGGCCCCCTGCTGTACTACCCGGGCAGCCACAAGCTGCCGTGCACGACCAACGATCAAATCGGCTATTTCGCCGAAGATCCGATGCGAACGACACAGACCGTGTATGAGCCGATGTGGCGCGATCTGGTTCGCACCTACGGCTTCAGCGAAGATCGCTTCAAGGCGCGCAAGGGCCAGGCGCTGATCTGGTCGGCCAATCTTCTGCACGGCGGTTCGCGCCACAATGACGTGAACCGCACGCGCTGGTCGCAGGTCACCCACTACTATTTCGAGAATTGCTGCTATTACACGCCGATGTTGTCGGACGCGATGTTCGGCCGCATCATGTTCCGCGAACCCTACAACATTCTCACCGGTGAGCACGTTGAGAACCACTATCTCGGCCGTCCCGTGCCGAAGAAGTTCGTCCGCGAGACCAAGCCCGCTGTGGTGCGCGAGGGCAGGGAGCCGAACTTCGATCCCAAGCTCTACCTTCTCGCCAACCCCGATGTCGCGGCCGCCGGCGTCGATCCGCTGGAACACTATCGCCGTCATGGCAAGGCGGAGGGGCGCCGCTTGCGCCCGGATCAATAAGAAAAAAAGCGCGCTGGCTCGTGTGAAGGATTGAGACGCCGTGGTCGATACAGTCTTGTTGCACACGTCCGGCAGCGAAGATCGCGCGACGCGTCTCGCCACGGCGCTGACCGACCGCAACGCCATTACCTATCCGGTCGCCGCCGGGCAGCGCCAGGTCGGCTTCGGGCCGCAAGTGGTCGTCATCGGCGTGGTGCCCGACGCCCCTCAGAGCGATGAGGAGCGGTTGCTTGAGGTCGTGCAGGCTTCGCCGGGTTTGCGTTTCATCTTGGCGCCGCCCAACGTCTCGGGTCCCTTCATCGGCAAGGCGAAGGATTGCGTCGTCCTGTCGGCCACGCCCGACGTCGAGGGCGACGCCACGCTGGTCCGCACGGCGATCGCCGACGCCATGGCCGCAAAGGAGGGCGCCAAGGGCAAGAAAAAACGCAAGCCGGCGGCGCGCGCCGCCGCGACGTCGGCGCCACGGCCCGCGCCCGCGCGCATGGAGCGTCCGGCCAAGCCCGCGCCGGCGCCTGTGGCCGCAGCCGCGCACGAAGAGCGCGAGCAGGCGCGCAAGGAATTTGACCCGGGCGCGGCGCGGCGCGCCCGGAAGATGGGCTATTTCTTCGGCGTCGCGCTGGGCGCGGCGGTCGCGGTCACCGTCGTTCTGTTCTTCGTCAGAGCGCATTCCACGCAGCCGCGGCCGGCGCCGGCGATGCTGCAGCCGACAGCGGCCGCCGCTGCGCCCGCGCCTGCCTTGGATGCGCCGCCTGCCGCCAACGCGCCGCCCGCGGCGCCGACGCCCGCAAACACAACGGTTCAGCAGGTCGAGCCCGCCCCGGCGCAAGAGCCTGCCGCTGACGCCGCGCCGCCGGCGGGGGAAGATCTGCGCGGCCGCCTGGATCAGCAACAGCCGCCGCCGCCCTAACGTTTCGGCGCGCGGCCGAGCATGGCGAAGGGGGACCAGATCATCGCGCGCGCGACGGTCGCGCTTGATACGCTGCGCGCGAGTTGCATGGCGCGGCGCGCGTCGAAGGCTTCGCGCAATCCGGCGAGACCGGCGAGAAACCCTTGCACGCTCGCCACGCGGCCACGCAGGGAATGCACGATCAGAATGGCGATGGTCGCCATCAGATGAAACGGCGCCGTCAGCCAGAAGAGAATGGGCGGAGCGTTCTTCACGAATACCCAGAGCCGGTTGCGAGCGCCGTGAAAATCGGCGAAGTCCGAACGCGCGCCGCCGATGTGGCGCACCACCGCGCGCGTCGCCTGGATCGTCATGCCGCCGCGCAAGCGCAGCCGATAGCCGAGATCGACGTCCTCGCAATAGCAGAACAAGCGCTCATCGAAACCGCCAAGGGCGCGGAAGGTCTCGATCCGGTAAAGCGCCGCCGCCGCGCAGGCGGAAAAGCATTCTCCTTCCGGCCCGTTGCGCGAGAGCGGTTTGCGATGCAGCGCGCGGTAGGGCAAGCCGAAGCCGTGCATTTCGTCACCCGCGCCGTCCAGCAGCGTTGGCGACGCGTCGCTGAGCTGCGTCGATCCGAATGCATCCGCGTTCGGCCAGCGCGCCGCGGCGGCGAGCAATTCTGCAAGCCAGTGCGCTTCCGGAAAAGCATCGGGATTGAGGAAGGCGACGAAAGGCGTTTCGAGGTTCGCTGCGGCGCGGTTGTTCGCGGCGGCGAAGCCGAGATTGGTCTCTGATTGGATGATCGCGGCTCCCGCAGGCAAATCGTCCGCCACTGGCCGCTCTTCGGCGCGCGAGCCGTTGTCGATCACGACCAGGCGCCAGCGCTTTTCCGTCTGCGCTTCGAGCGCAGCGCGCTGGCGGGCGAGATGGCGGCGCGAATTGTACGCCACCACCACGATCCCCACGACCGGCGCCGCCTCATCCTCCATCATGCGTGGCTCTGAACACGCCAGCGCGCTTTGCGCAACCGATCCCGCGGCCAGTCGCGCTTGAGCGTGGAGCGTGGAGCGGCTAGGACGGCGGCTGGACGAAAGGGGACGACATGCGCGTTTTGGTGACCGGCGGCGCGGGCTTCATCGGCTCGGCGCTTTGCCGCCATCTCATCCGCGACACGGATTGGCAGGTCGTCAATCTGGACAAGCTGACCTACGCCGCGAACCTGAGTTCGCTGGCGGAGATCGAGGCCGATTCCCGGTATCGCTTCGTCAAGGGCGACATCTGCGACCGCGCGCTCGTCGATGCGCTGCTGGCGGAAGCGCAGCCGGACGCGATCATGCACTTGGCGGCGGAAAGCCACGTCGACCGCTCGATCACCGGTTCCGCCGAATTCATCCGCACCAATATCGTCGGCACGCACACTTTGCTGGAAGCCGCGCAAGCCTATTGGAGCACGCTGAAAGACAGCGCGAAGAAAGATCGCTTCCGCTTCCTGCATGTCTCGACCGACGAGGTGTTCGGATCGCTCGGCGAGGACGGCTATTTCGTCGAGACGACGGCCTACGATCCGCGCTCGCCGTACTCCGCCAGCAAAGCCGCATCGGACCATCTTGCGCGCGCTTGGCGTCACACCTTCGGCCTGCCGGTGCTGGTGTCGAATTGCTCCAACAATTACGGACCGTACCATTTCCCGGAAAAGCTCATCCCGCTGATGATTCTGAACGCGCTCGAAGGCAAGAAGCTGCCGGTGTATGGCGATGGCAGGAATGTGCGCGATTGGCTGTTCGTGGACGATCACGTCAATGCGCTGCGCACCATCGTCGAGAAGGGCGTCGTCGGCGAAACATACGCCATCGGCGGACGTAGCGAGCGCGCCAATATCGATGTCGTGCACGGCGTGTGCGACGTTCTCGATGAGCTGGCGCCCGACGCCAGCATTGGCGCGCGGCGCGGCCTGATCGAGTTCGTCACCGATCGCCCGGGCCATGATCGCCGCTACGCCATCGATTGCGGCAAGCTCGAAGCCGACCTTGGCTGGGCGCCGAAGGAAAGCTTCGAAACCGGGCTCAAGCGCACCGTGCAATGGTATCTCGACCGGCGCGATTGGTGGGAGCCGATCCGTCAAGTCGCGGGCGAGCGCCTCGGGCTCGTGAAGAAAGCGGGCTGATCATGCAGATTGAGCGCACCGCCATTCCCGACGTGCTGATCGTGCGGCCGAAAAAATTCGGCGACGAACGCGGATTTTTCTCCGAGACATTCAAAGCCGCCGCGCTGGAAGCGTTCGGCGTCCATCATTCTTGGGTGCAAGACAATCATTCCTTTTCCGCGGCGCCGGGCGTGGTGCGCGGCCTGCATTTTCAAGTCGGCGAGCATGCGCAAGCGAAGCTCATCCGCGTGACGCGTGGGGCGCTGCTCGATGTCGCCGTCGATATCCGCAAGGGCTCGCCGACCTATGGCCGGCATGTCGCGGTGGAGTTGAGCGCGGAGAATTGGACGCAGCTCTATATCCCGATCGGCTTCGCGCATGGCTTTGTGACGACCGCGCCAAATACGGAAGCGCTTTACAAGGTCACGACCTATTGGTCGCAGCCGAACGAGGGCGGCGTCCTGTGGAACGATCCCGACCTCGGCATCGCCTGGCCGATCCCGGCGAGCGAAGCGACCATCAATGCGCGCGACGCGGGCTGGCCGCGGCTGAAAGATTTTGACTCGCCGTTTGTTTACGCCGGCTGAGCCGCGATTTCGTCCATGCAGAGCGCCAGCGCCTCGCGCCACGGGCGCGCGCGCAGGCCCAATGCCGCCTCGATCTTTGTCGTCGCGAGCCGCGAGTTAGCTGGGCGCTTCGCGGGCGTTGGATAGTCCGCCGTGGTGATGCGGTTCACCCGCGCGCTGGGCATGCCGCGCTTGGCGGCTTCCGCGAAAATCGCATCGGCGAAATCGGCCCACGTCGCATCGCCGGCGCCGCCATAGTGGAAAACCCCGCGCGCCGCCGCGTCGCGGTTCGCGAGCGCAATGGCGCTGGCGAGGCACGCGTCCGCCAGATCGCGCGCCCAAGTGGGCCGGCCCAACTGATCGGCGACAACGCCAAGCTCCTCCCGCGTCGCCGCGAGGCGCAGCATCGTCCTCACGAAATTCGCGCCGGTCGACGCGTAAACCCAAGACGTGCGCAGGATCGCCGCTTCGCCGCCCGCGTGCGTGACGGCGGCTTCGCCTTCGGCCTTGGTGCGCCCATAAACGGATTGCGGCGCGATCGGATCGGTTTCGACGTAGGGTGAGGTCTTCAAGCCGTCGAACACGTAGTCGGTCGAGACATGCACGAACGGGGTTCCGCGCGCGGCGCACGCGGCGGCCATGGCGCCAGGCGCCACGGCGTTCAGCGCCATCGCCGCATCCGGCTCGCTCTCCGCCTTGTCGACGGCGGTGTACGCAGCCGCATTGATCACGGCGTTGGGCGCTTCGCGCGCGAGCGCGGCGGCGATGCTGTCAGGCCGTAAGAGATCGCAAGCCTCGCGGCCCAACGCCACAATGGCCAGTTTGTCCGAATTGCGTGCGGCCAGCGCCTGCGCCAATTGCCCGTTCTTGCCGAGGACGAGGATTTTCACGTCCGCGCGCTCTTGCTCAGCGCGGCGTGCGCCTTGGCGATGTCGCGCAGATACGTGGCGTATTCGGTCTTGCCGAGCGAGAGCGCGATCTTCTCGACTTGCGCGCCGTCAATATAGCCAAGGTTGAGCGCAATCTCTTCAGGGCAAGCGACCTTCAGCCCTTGCCGGTTCTCGATCGTCTTGATGAAGGCGGACGCCTCGTGCAGCGAGTCGTGCGTGCCGGTGTCGAGCCAGGCGAAGCCGCGCCCCATCTGCTCCACATGGAGCTGGCCGCGCTCAAGGTAGATCTTGTTGAGATCGGTGATCTCCAACTCGCCGCGCTTCGACGGTTTCAAGGAGCGGGCGAAATCGACCACCTGATCGTCATAGAAATAGATGCCGGTTACGGCCCAGTCCGATTTGGGGTTCTTCGGCTTTTCCTCGATGCTGATGGCTTTGCCGGTCGCGTCGAACTCGGCGACACCGTAGCGTTCCGGATCGCTGACGCGGTAGGCGAACACGGTCGCGCCTTCGGTGCGTTTGGTCACGCTGCGCAGCGTCTCACTCATGGCGTGGCCGTAGAACAGGTTGTCGCCCAGAATGAGCGCGCTCGGGCCCCCGCGCACGAAGCCGGCGCCGATTAGGAAAGCTTCAGCCAGGCCGCGCGGCTCATCCTGCACGGCATAGGAGAGCGAAAGCCCCCATTGCGATCCGTCGCCCAGCGTCTCGCGAAAGAGCGGGGTATCGCGCGGCGTGGAGATGATGAGAATGTCGCGAATGCCCGCCAGCATCAGCGTGCTGAGCGGATAATAGATCATCGGCTTGTCATAGACGGGCAGGAGCTGCTTGCTGATGACGCGTGTCACCGGATAGAGCCGCGTCCCCGAGCCGCCCGCCAGTATGATGCCTTTCACCGGCTCCCCCACAGAATTAAACTTTCTCCTGCGCGAAGAAAGCTGTGGGAGTTTTTGTCCGGGCAGGCGATCTTTGCAAGACTGAACTGCAATGCAGTGGGAATAGCTCCCGAAGCTGCTGCATGGCGCGTCGGATGAATAAGCGCCGCGCGACAGCCTGAACCGGATCGAAACGGCACAGCCGTGGGCCGCAAGGCGTGGTTCGGTATCTGCATGCTGGAGCCATTCGACACTTCGGCCGTCGCTTGTCGCGCTGGGCGGATGGGAGTTTCATGGTGAACGCTGCGTCCGGGCCGGTGCGATATCGGCAGGCTCTTGAAGCCTGCCGCGATGTGCTGCTTTGGGCCTTGGCCTTCAGCGCCGCGGTCAACCTGCTTTATCTCTCGCCCTCGCTGTTCATGCTTCAGGTCTATGACCGCGTGCTGACGACGGGCGGCCTCGGCACCTTGGCGTTCGTCAGCGTGATCTTGATCTACGCGCTGGCGACGCTCGTCTTTCTCGACGCCCTGCGGCAGCGCCTGATGACGCGCCTCAGCCTGCGGCTCGAGCGCCTGCTGGCGCCGACGCTGCTCGATGTGGCGATGCGGCGGGAAGCGAAGGAGGGCGAACCTGGCCGCCGGCAGCTCATGCGCGAGTTCGATCTCGTGCGCAGCACCGCCACCGGACCGGCGGCGACCGCGCTGATGGACGCGCCCTGGACGCCCATTTTCATTATCGTCTGCTTTCTCATTCACCCGCTCATCGGCTGCGTGACCTTGGGCGGCGGCGCTCTGCTGCTGTTGCTGGCGTGGCGCAACGAACGCGTGCTGCGCCAGGGGCTTGCCGAACTTGGCGAGCTCACTCCGCGACTCTACGCCGACCAGGAGGCGGACGGCGCCAGCGCCGACGCCGTGCGCGCAATGGGCATGCGCGGGGCCGTCATCGCGCGGCGTTTGCAGCAGCGGGGCGATCTCAACGGCCTGCAGACGAACCTCGCGCATCGCGCCGCCGTCTATAGCGGCCTTACCAAGTGGCTCCGCTTGACGCTGCAATCGGCCGCCCTTGGCGTCGGCGCCCTGCTTGCGGTCGAGCGTGAGATTTCGCCGGGCGCCTTGATCGCAGGTTCGATTCTCGCATCGCGAACCTTGGGTCCGCTCGAGCAGATCGTTGGCGCGTGGCGCCAGATCGGCTTGGCGCGCAATGCACTGCGCGCGATCAAGGAAGCGATCGCCGCCGCCGCCACCGGCGAAGGCATGTCACTGCCAAGCCCGCGCGGCGCCGTGCGCGTCGAACGCGTCGGCGTCAGGTTGCGCGGCGCGGAGCGCCCGGCGTTGCAGGACGTGAGCTTCGCCATCGAGCCCGGTGAGATTGTCGGCGTGGTCGGCCCCAGCGGCGCGGGGAAATCGACGCTGGCGCGGGTCGTCGCCGGCGCGCTCACGCCGCAAGTCGGGATGGTGCGGCTCGACGGCGCCAATTTGGCGGATTGGGAGCCGGACAGCCTTGGCGCGCACGTCGGCTACTTGCCGCAAGAGATCGGACTGCTGGATGGCGCCATTGCCGACAACATCCGCCGCTTCGCCCCCTCGCGCGATGGCGATCCCAACGCCGTCGACGCCGACGTGATCGAGGCGGCCAAGGCGGCGGGCGCACACGAATTCATTTTGCGCTTCCCGAAGGGCTACCACCATCGGCTCGGTCGCAACGGCGGCGGTGTTTCGCCCGGCCAGGCGCAGCGCATCGCCCTCGCGCGCGCGCTGTTCCGCGATCCCGCTCTGCTCGTGCTCGACGAGCCCAATGCACATCTCGATCAGGAGGGCGAGAGCGCTCTCGTGGAGGCGTTGCGCGCCGCCCGCGCCCGCGGCGCGGCAATCCTGCTCGTCGCCCATCGCGCCGGCGTCATCGCCATGGCGGATCGCCTGCTCGTGCTGCGCGAGGGCCGGCTCGAGCTGCATGGCGCGCGAGAGGACGTCGTGCGCAAGCTCGCCGTCGTCGGCGATACGCGTGAACGGGTGAGTCCGTGAACGGCCTCGCCGTCCCCGAGATACTGAGGCGCGCGTTCGCGGCGCCGACGCCGGCGGTTGATGATCGTGCCGACACGGAGATCCGTTGGGGTCTGATGACGCTCATCGCCTTCTTCGGCCTCTTCCTGGGCTGGGCCGCGCTCGCCCCGCTCGACGCAGCCGTGCAGGGCGCCGGCGTCGTCACCGTCGCCGGCGAGCGTCAGACGCTGCAGCACCGCGAGGGCGGCGTCGTTTCCCGTCTCGCCGTTGTCGAAGGTCAGCGCGTGAAGCGGGGCGACATCCTGATCGAGCTTACCGCGCCCGAACTGATCGCGCAGGACCGCGCTCTGTTCTCGCAGCTTGTCGATTTGCAAATGCAGGACGCCCGCCTGCTCGCGGAGAGCAACGGCGCTCACGTCATTCATCGGCCCGCGGAATGGGCGCAATTGTCGGCGGACGATCGTGAGATCGCCGAGGCCGCCTATGCCCGCTACAGCGGCAACGGCCGCGGCGCTTGGAGCGAGTACGACGCGCGCATCGGCGGTTATTCCGACGAGATCCGCTCCATCGAACGCCAGCAGGTTCTGCTCCGCCAGGAGCTCGAGGGCATGCGCTCGCTTGCCGCGGACAACCTCGTGCCGATGACGCGCGTGCGCGCGCTCGAGCGCGCGCTGGCCGAACTCGACGGCCGCCGCGGCGAATTGCGCGCCCAGATCGCCGCGACACAGCAGGACCGCTCACAGGAACTTCGCCGCGTCGAAGCGCGCATTCTCGAAGTGGCGCCGCAGCTCGCCAACGCGCGCGCGCAACTGGAACGCACGCGGCTGCGCGCGCCCAGCGACGGTACGGTCGTCGGCCTTCAGGTGCACACGGTCGGCGGCGTCATTCGCCCGGGAGAACGCGTGCTCGATATCGTGCCGGACGGCCAGGAGCTGATCGTCGAGGCGCAAGTGCGTCCCGAAGACGCAGACGATATCGATCCGGGCCAGCACGCCGAAGTGCGCATCACCGCGTTCACGGGGCGCAACGTGCCCGTGCTCAACGGCGCCGTGCGCCTCATCTCCGCCGACCGCATGGTGGACGAGCATACCGGGCGTGCATTCTTCATCGCACGCGTCGCCGTGCCGCCGCAGCAATTGCACGGGCTTGTCGATGCGCACGGCCGGCGCCTGCGCTTGCGACCGGGCCTGCCCGCGCTGGTGATCATTCCCACGCACAAACGCACGGCGCTGCAATACCTGCTCGATCCGCTGAACCAGACGCTCTGGCGCTCCTTCAGGGAAAATTGAGCGTGACGGCGTCCCGCCCTTTCTGGCGCGTTCTCTGCGCGGCCGCAATGATCGCGGCGCTGGCGGCGCCCGCCTCGGCGATCACGCTCGAAGATGCGCTGCACCAGGCGTTCAGCGACAATCCCGACCTCGAACAGGCGCGCCTCGGCGTCGACGCCGCCAACGAAGATCGACATCAGGCGATGGCCGCCTATGCGCCGACCATGGATATCAGCGGGTCCTATGGCGTTCGCAATCTGGAGGAATTCCAGCCGGGCGGCATATTCGGATCCACTCATACCGAGAACAAGCTTACGCCGTCCACGGCGACGGCGCGGGTGCAGGAACAACTCTTCACCGGCGGGCGGCGCGGCGGCCGCGTGGATCTTGCGCGAGCAGGCGTGCGCGGCGCGCGCGCCGCTTTGCGTTCCACGGAGCAGGACGTGCTGCTGACGGCCGTGCAGGCCTATCTCTTCGTCTGGCGCGACCAGCAGATCGTGAGCTTCAGCGAAAGCTACGTACAGAGCCTCGAGCGCGAGGTTTCCGGCACGCAGCGGCGTCTTCAGGTCGGCGAGGTGACGCGCACCGATCTCTCGCAGGCGCAAGCGCGTCTCGCGGGCGCGCGCGCCGCGCTCGCTTCAGCGCGCTCGGCGCTTGAGACTTCGCGCGCGCAATTCATTCAGATCATCGGGGCGCAGCCGGACGATCTGGCGCGCCCGCCCGCCACGCCGCCCGTGCCGGCGACGCTGGACGAGGCGCTGCTTGAGGCCGGCAATCATCCGCGCCTCGCCGCCGCCCATGAAAACGAGAATGCGGCCTCCGCGCGCGTGCGCATCGAAGCCGCCGCCCGCTTGCCGCAACTGGCTTTCGTCGCACGCGCCGACCGCAACGAAGACGTACAGTATCCGCGCGACTATCAGGATTCATCGAGTGCGGAGCTGCAATTTTCGATGCCGCTGTACGAGGGCGGCTTCGCGTATTCGCGCACACGCCAGGCCAACATCTATCTCGACAGCGCGCGCGCCGCTTCCGAGGCGCGGCGACGCCAAACCGAGGCCGAGGTGGTCTCACGCTGGAACGCCGTGATCGCGGCGCGCGACATGTTGGCGGCGGCGCTGCAACAGGTCGACGCCGCGGAGAGCGCCGTCCAGGGCGCGCAACGCGAGCAGGGGCTTGGATTGCGCACGACCATCGAGGTGCTCAACGCCGAACAGGAATGGCGCCAGGCGCAGATCGACCTCGCCCGGGCGCAGACCAACGATCAGCTTGTCGCCTACCAGCTTTTGTCGGCGATCGGCGCGCTTTCGCTCGACAATCTGCGCGACATCGGCGCGCAGCGTTAAGCGCCGGTTGCCATGATGCGTTCGAGCAACGCCTTGCAGGCGCGCACGCCGTCGGCTTCGCTCATGCGCGGCCCCTCGTATTCGATGCCCAGAAACGAGTGATAGCCGGCGTCGGTGACGATTTTCATGAGGCGCGGATAGTCGAGCGTGGTTTCATTGCCGCTGGCGTCGAAATCGTAGCATTTGGCGCTCACGGCCTTGGCGAACGGCATCATCTCGGCGACGCCCTGGTAGCGATCGTACTCTTCGGTGTCGCTCAGCTTGAAATTGCCGAAATCCGGCAGCGTGCCGAGGCGGCGATGGTCGCCCATGCGCATGACGCTCGCGAGCCATTGGCCGTTGCTGGAAAGACCGCCGTGATTTTCCACGATCACGTCGAGCCCGTGCTGATCGCCAAGCTCCGCGAGACGATGCAGGCCGTCGGCGGCCAGGCGCATCTGTTCGTCGTAGGAGCCTTCGCTGCGGGCGTTCACGCGGATGGCGAAGCAGCCGAGGAATTGAGCCGCTTCCAGCCATTTGCGATGGTTCTCGACGGCCTGGGCGCGCCTTGCATCGTCCGGATCGCCCAGATTGCCTTCGTCGTCGCACATGATGAGCCGGCTCTCGACGCCGTTGCTTTCGCAGCGATGCTTGAGCTCGGTGAGATAAGCGCGGTCGTTTACATGCGCCATGTAGAAGCGGTTCACATATTCCACGGCGCCGATGTCGAATTCGCGCCGCGCGATGACCGGAAAGTCCAGCGGGTCCAGCGTACCGCGCAGCACGGTCTGCGGCGCTTCGCGGTGCGCGCGCACGAAATCCTCGTAGCTGCGTCCTTGCATCGCTTCGCCGAAGGTCGATCCATAGAGCCGGCGATGGAACGACCATTGCGCCAGCGAGATCTTGAACGGCGCCGGCTTAGCGGCGGGCATGGTGCTGCAGGCCGCGAGCGGCAGCGCGGCCGCGCCCAGCATCATATGGCGGCGTGTCGATCCTTGCATCGCGCTTCGTCCTCATAGCTTGTTGGTGGGCAGGTGCAGCTCTTCAAGTTTTGCCCTGAGATGCGCGAGCGCCTCACCGCTTGGCCCCGGATAGGGCCCGATGATCGGCGAGTTGCCCATATATCCGATGTCGGCCACGCCCTCTGGCATCGTATAGAAGCCGGCGATGACGAGGCCGCGCAGCCGATTGAAGAACGCAGCGGCTTTGCCGTAGCCTTGCTTCACCCGATCCTTGTAAGCCACGTCGTCAAAGATGGCGCGGCGCTGCGCGTCGTTAAGCGCCGCGAAGTACGCGCCATTGCGATGCTGCGCTTCGTGATCGAGCCAAGCGAGGCCCGAGAGGATGAGCCTGCGGTCGCCGCGTTGCTGATCGTAGGGCGCGCTAACCCATTCGTCGATGAACGCATCGACGTGCACAGCCCCGGCGCCGGGCGATTTGTCGTCCGCGGGCAGGATCATGTCCGCTGCGATGCGCAGCATTTCCCGCTGCGCCGGCGTCAGCGTCAGCGGCCACGGCGTTTGCGGATCCATTAGGGTTGGATCGGGTCCGTAGCCAGGCCCGGTGACCGGGCTCGCGTTCACATCGCGCCAGCCGGAAGGATCGGTGCAGCCTTCGAGCGCGAGCGGGCTTGCGGCGGCGGCGAGCATCCAGGCGATCGTCGTGCGACGGGAAGGGGTGATCGGTTCGCTCATACTTCGTGCCTCCGCATGCGCGCGGCGAGTTCATCGCTGCAGCGCCAGGCCAAAGCCATGATGGTCAGCGTCGGGTTCTTGTGCGCGTTGGAGGCGAAGATGCCGCCGTCGACGACGATGAGATTGTTCACGTCCCAGGTCTGGCCGTACTGATTGGTGACGGAGCTACGCGCGTCCGTTCCCATGCGCGTCGTGCCGACTTCGTGGATGATTTCGCCGCCCGCCGCGATAGCCTCTTCCGGCGTGCGGTCAGTCTTGGAGAGCAGCTTTCCGCCCATGTGCTCGAAGATTTGCTTGGCGGTCTCCATGCCGTGCTTGATCTGATTGAGTTCGTGCTCGCTCCATTTCCAATGGAAGCGCGCGACCGGGACGCCGAAGCGGTCTTTCTGGTCAGGATCAAGATCGAGATAGCAATCGTCGTTCGGGATCATTTCGCCCCGCAGCGCCATGCCGAGGTGCGAGCCGTAATAACGGCGGATGTCTTCCTTGAGCGGCGCGCCGTAGCCGTCCTCCATGCCGCGAATGCCGAACCAGCCGGACGGCATGCCGAAGCCGCCGCCGAACTCGAAGTGATAGCCGCGCGGAAAATCGAGCTGGCCGGCCTGCTGCTCTTTGTAGAGCCACCAGGGTATGTAGAGATGCTCCTGCGAATTGCCGTCTTCATTGTAGCGCGGACGGCCTTCGAGGCCGGGAATTTGCGCGGAGATGTTGACGCCGATCGTATCGACCAGATTGCGCCCGACTTGGCCGCTTGAATTGGCGAGACCGTGCGGCGCGGAGTTCAAGAGAATGCGCGCGGTTTCACACGCGCTCGCCGCCAGGATCACGACGCGCGCATTGGCGACGTGTTCCGAGCCGTCGCGATAGTCGAAATACGCGACGCCCGTCGCCTTGCCCTGCGCATTGGTGCGCACTTGGTGCACAAAAGCGTTGGTGACGATACGCAGCTTGCCCGTCGCCAACGCCATCGGCAGCAGAGACGTCGTCGTCTGAAACGCCGCGCCGATCGCGCAGCCGCGTCCGCAGGGCGAAGCGTAATAGCAGGCGCTGCGCGGCGCGTGCGGATGGGGCATGTCGCGGGTGAGAATGGCGCGGCGCGACGGCACGCAAGGAATGCCGAGATCGTTGGCGGAAGCTTGCACGAAGAGCTCGTGAATGCGCGGCTTCGGCGGCGGCTGCAGAATTCCGGGCGACGAATCCGGGTGGTTCTCCAGGCCCTCGTTCGAGCCGGACACGCCGATCAGCGCTTCGGTGCGATCATAGTAGGGCGCGATATCCTCATAAGAAATCGGCCAATCGACGCCGAGGCCGTCGCGGGTTTTGGGTTTGAAATCGTAGGGGCCGAAGCGGGGGACGTGGCGGGCCCAGTGGTTGGTGCGGCCCCCGAGCATGCGCGAGCGCCACCATTTGAAACCGGTGTTTTCGTCGGCCTGGGTGTAGGGCTCCCCCTCGATCTCCCAGCCGCCGCGGACGGTGGCGTCGTAATAGCCGAACGGCTTGTCCTTGGTGCCGACGCCGCGGAGCGGCGCCTCGCGTTCCCAGTTTAGCATGGGTGTTTCAGAGGTGGGGTCGTAATTGCGGCCGGCCTCGAGCATCAGCACTTTGACGCCCGCCTTGGTGAGCACGTAGGCGGCCATGCCGCCGCCCGCGCCGGAGCCGACGATGATGACATCGGGTTCCAGCTCCGGGCCGAGCGTTGTGGCGGCAGGCGCGTTGGAATTTTGCGGCAAAGCGAGTCTCCCCAATCCCGCGCCGCTCGCGGCGGCTTTGCTTTACCCGCGAGCCTAGGGTTACATGTGCGGCAACGCAACCAATTGGGAGGGACAAGATGCGGGGCTCTGTGATCGCGGCGTTGCTGCTGCTGAGTGCGTGCTGCACTGCGAAGCACACGGAGACGGCGCCGATGGCTGCAAGCGGGATGAACACGCTTTCCGCTGCGGAGCAGAGCGCGGGCTGGCGGCTTCTGTTCGATGGACGCACGACGGCCGGCTGGCGCGATTTCAAGAGCGACCACATCAATCCGCAATGGCAGGTGGTCGACGGCGCGCTCACGCTTACGGCGCCCGGCGGCGGCGATATCGTCAGCGTCGACGAATACGAGAATTTCGAACTGATGCTCGATTGGAAAATCTCGCCCGGCGGCAATAGCGGAATTTTCTTCAACGTCGTCGAAGGCGATCACGACACGATCTGGCGCACCGGCCCCGAAATGCAGATCCTCGACAACGAAGCCGCGGAAGATCGCGTGAACCCGACACACCGCGCCGGCTCGAACTACGATCTCGAAGCGCCGCGCGTTGTCTCCGTGCATCCGGCGAATGAGTGGAATAGCGTGCGCCTCGTGGTGAACCACGGCCACGTGCAGCAATTTTTGAATGGTGAGCTGCAGGTCGAATACGACCTGTGGTCGCCGGCATGGGAAGCGCAAGTCGCGCGCAGCAAGTTCGCCAGCATGCCCGACTATGGTCGCGCGCATCGCGGACATCTGGCGCTGCAAGATCACGGCAACGTGGTGGCGTTCCG
>DASZQK010000027.1:0-8752 GCA_035549695.1 Caulobacterales bacterium
AAGCGCCAAGCGCGCTCGGAAACCCAGCGTCGTGGGAGATCGGCGGCGGTTGAGCCGGAAACGAGTGAGGAGTCTCGCCGATCGGCCTTTCCCATCTGCCCGAAAACGCATGGTGCCCCGAGGCGCCCTGAACGCTTCAGATCTCCGCCGGCGCAAGAACAGCCGCGCGAGGCGCGCTTCGAGCACACCTCAACATTTTCGCTTTCGCGCAAGCTTAAAGCGCGCCTCGCTCTCCCGCCCTTTCATCGGCGTGCATGCCGGTGCGTGCGACGACGCGCGCCTTGGAGCTTCGGTCTGCAGCGCGCGCGCATCACGCGGCCCGCACCTCCCCATCGCGCACCACGATTGCAAACGGCGTCAGCGCGTCGCCATCGCACGGCCCTCCAGCGCATTCCCCATCCTCAACCTGAAAGCTTGCGCCATGCGCGCTGCACACGAGGAAGCGTCCCTCCTGCATCAGCACGCGCCCATCGGGCCGCTCCAGCGGATAGCCCGCATGCGGGCACTCATTCTCGTAGGCGAACACCTCGTCTCCACGCCGCGCGAGGATCAGCGAGAAGATCGCCGCGCCCTCGCGGAAATCGAACGCGCGCGCGCTCGCATCCGGCAAATCCTCCAAGCGCGCGATCAATGTCCCCGGCGCGGGCCGCGCGGGGTTCATTGCCCCTCGGCGCGGAACGGCCGCGAGAGCAGGGCCGTGATCGCGTCGTCGACGCTGACGCGCGCATCGAGGATCGCCTCCACCGCCGCGCAGATCGGCATCTCGACGCCGTATTTTTTCGCCAACGCCACCACCGCCGGGGCGCTGCCGACGCCTTCGGCCACCGAGCGGCGCTCCGCCAGCACGTCCTTGAGCGAACGCCCCTCGCCCAGAGCCGCGCCCAGCGAGGTGTTGCGCGAGGTGAGACTGGCGCATGTCAGCACCAGATCCCCGAGCCCGCAGAGCCCGCTCAGCGTCTCGAGCCGTGCGCCCATGGCCAAGCCCAGCCGCACCAGCTCCGCGAAGCCGCGCGTGATAAGCGCCGCGCGCGCGCCGTCGCCCAGCTTGCGCCCCTCGGCCACGCCGCAGGCGATGGCGATGACGTTCTTCACCGAGCCGCCGATCTCGGCGCCCACCAAGTCGTCGGTCACGTATGGGCGGAAGGTCGGCAGGCCGATGGCGGCGACGATGCGCTGCGCCAGCTCCGGATCGCGGCTGGCGATCGTCGTCGCCGTCGGCAATCCGCGCGAGACGTCCTTGGCGAAGCCCGGCCCCGACAGCACGGCCGGGGCGGCCTGCGGGATCTCCGCCGCCAGCACTTCGGTCATCAGCGCCAAGCACTTCTGCTCCACGCCCTTGGCGCAGAGCACGATCGGCTGGCCAGGCGCGATGTCCGGGGCAAGTTTTGCCAGTACGCCGCGCATGTGCTGCGCCGGCGCGGCGGCGAGGATGAGGTCCGCCTCCGCCGCCCGCTTCAGATCGCCCGTGGCGGCGATGGCCGGATTGAGCGGCCGGTCGGGCAGAAAGAGCGGGTTGGCGTGGCGCCTGTTGACGGCCTCGACCACCTCCGGCTCGAACGCCCAAATCATCACCCGCCGGCCCGCCGCGGCGGCGACCTGCGCCAGGGCCGTGCCCCAGGCGCCGCCACCCAATACCGTGACCGACTCCAGCGGGTCCCGGCCCGTCGCTGAATGCTTCATTGATTGTTCAGTCAAAACCGCGTACGCTCAGCCGATGGATGACAAGATTTCCACGCGCGACCGCATCTTCCATGCGGCTGCGGCGCGCATCAAGCACTACGGGTACGGCAAGACAACCATGGCGGAGATCGCCGCCGACACCGGAATGTCGCCCGGCAATATCTATCGCTTTTTCGAAGCCAAGATCGACATCGCCGAGGCCATGGCGCGCAAGCATTACGCGGACGAACACGCCGTGATGTCGGCGATCGCCCGCCGCAAGGATCTCTCGGTCGATCAGAAATTGCGCGAAATCTTCTTCACGCGCATGCGCGACAACTACCGTTTGGTCGAGGAAAACGCCAAGATTCTCGAGGTTGCCGAGGTGCTGGCGAATGAGCGGCCGCTGTTCTTCAACGAATGCATGGCGCAGGACCGCGTCACCCTTGGCGCGCTGCTGCAGGAAGGGATCGACCAGGGCCTGTTCGCCCCGTGCGACACCGAATTCACCGCGGAAATGATCCAATCGGCTACCGCCAAATTCGGCTTTCCCAAGCTGTTCTCGCGCCTCACGCTGCCCAAGCTGGAGCGCGAACTCGACGGGGTGTTCAACCTCATCTTCCGCGGGCTCTATTCCCGCGCCGGCGCACCTGCCGCCATCCCCGCTAAGTCTGCCGTCACGGCCTGAGCCAGACGCCCGCCCGCGACTCTAAAACTTTGTCCATGTGTGAACGAAAACGATTTTATTCATTGATCAGGCCCCGGGGCCCTGCTATACGGGGAGGGTCTTCAACGCTCTTACGGAGCACCCGCCCATGACCGTCGCGCTCAATCCCTCCCGACTCCTCTCCGCCGCATTTTTTCTGATTTCAGCCAGCCTGGTGACGGTCCTCGCCCTTCCAGTGCTTGAAACGGCGGCGCGTATCGTCGCCTAGAGCTCCCTGCGGCTCCCAGCGCAGGCCACTCTCGCAGGCGCGAAGCCCTTGGGACTCGCGCCTGCGATTTCCTTGCTTAACTGCAACAGATGCAGGGAAAGGTCATGCGTTTCTGCAGAGGTGGAGCGCTAAAGCATACCTTCAAACTAAGCCTCCGCAGGAGCATTTCTCCGCTTGTCCGATGCTTCGCACCTGCAGCATCGAAACCGAGAAGGAGAAACACATGTCTGCGCATGACATGCCGGCACTGGCCCGCGGCTTGAGCGTCATCGTGGCGATCGCGCTGGTCGCGTCCGCTGCTGCGCCGCTGCTGTTCGTGGCCGCGCGTATCGTCGGCTAAGCCTTCGCACCCTTCCGCCCGGGCTTATGGCTCGGGCGGGTCAGGGCCGCGATTTCATCCAACGGCCAGCGCGGGCGAGCGGGCGCGCCAAGGTCATCGCTGAATCCCGCCGCCAATCTTTCCGCCCCCGCCAGCGCAATCATCGCCGCATTGTCCGTGCACCATTTGAGGGGCGGCGCGAAAAACTTGTACCGGCGCTCGTCCGCCAGCTCTTCCAGCTTGCCCCGCAAAGCCTGGTTCGCCGCGACGCCGCCGGCGACCACCAGACGCCCCTCCGCGCCCCAAAACGCATCGAACGCCGCCATCGCATGGCGCGTCCGGTCCGCGACCACATCGAGCACCGCCGCCTGAAACGCCGCGCAGAGATCGGCCCTATCCTGCTCGCTCAACACGCCGAGCCGCTCCGCCTCGCGTGCGACCGCGGTCTTCAAGCCGGCGAAGGAAAAGTCACAGCCCTCGCGGCCCAGAAGCGGGCGCGGAAGATCAAACCGCGTCGCCTGGCCTTGCACCGCCAGCGCCTCGACGGCAGGGCCGCCCGGATAGCCCAGGCCGAGCAATTTCGCGGTCTTATCAAAGGCCTCGCCCAAAGCATCGTCGATCGTCGAGCCCAGGCGCCGGTACTGCCCGAGCCCCAGCACGGCGATGAATTGGCAGTGCCCGCCGGAGACCAAGAGCAGCAGATACGGAAACGCCACGGGCGCGGCCAGACGCGGCGAAAGCGCGTGGCCTTCGAGGTGGTTCACCGCCACCAGCGGCTTGCCATGCGCCAAGGCGATGGCCTTGCCGGCGACGAGGCCAACCATCACGCCGCCGATCAAGCCGGGGCCGGCAGTCGCCGCGACGCCGTCGAGATCGGCGAACGCCACGCCGGCCTCGCGCATCGCCGCATCGATCACGCCGTCGAGCCCCTCGACATGCGCCCGCGCGGCGATCTCCGGCACGACGCCGCGAAACGGCGCATGCGCCGCGAACTGGCCGAGCACCACGTCGGAGAGCACCTCGGGGCGGCCATCCTCCCAACGCAGCACCGCGGCCGCAGTCTCATCGCAGCTCGATTCGATGCCGAGGACGGTCAGGCGCGTCATGGCGATGCATGTAACGCACCTCCGTCATCCCGGACAGACGCAGGCTCAGCGGGGTCCCGGGTCTCGCTCCGCTCGCCCGGGATGACGGAAGCGGTGGCCGTGCTCTACATCAAAGACAGATGACACCTCTCCTCCGCATCGGCGCGCGCGGCTCGGCGCTCTCGCTTCGGCAGACCGCGCAAGTCCGCGCCCGCATCGCGCTCGCGCTGGGCGTCAGCGAAGACGCGCTGCCGATCACCTCCATCACCACCAGCGGCGACAAACAGCAGGAAGGCCGCCTGATCGAAACCGGCGGCAAAGGCCTTTTCACCAAGGAGCTCGACGAAGCCCTGCGCGACGGGCGCATCGATATCGCCGTGCATTCGCTGAAAGACCTGCCCACCCGTCTGCCCGACGACATAACGCTCGCCTGCGTGCCCGAACGCGAAGATCCGCGCGATGCATTCGTCAGCAACACAGCAGCGTCATTGGCCGAACTCCCCGCGGGCGCGGTCGTCGGCACGGCGAGCCTCAGGCGCCAGGCGCAGACGCTCTACGCGCGCCCAGACCTCAAAATCGCGGTGCTGCGCGGCAATGTCGATACGCGCATCAAAAAGCTCGAAGCCGGCGTCGCCGATGCGACCTATCTCGCGCTTGCGGGCCTGAAGCGCCTCGGGCTTGAGCAGCATGCCAAAAGCCTCGTCGACCCCGACGACATGCCGCCCGCCGCCTGCCAAGGCGCGCTCGCCATCACCACGCGCGCGGCGGACACGCAAACCATCGCGCGCCTCGCTCCGCTCGAAAGCGCGCTGGCGCGCGTTGAAATCGAAGCGGAGCGCGCATTTCTCGAAGCGCTCGACGGCTCCTGCCGCACGCCGATCTCCGCGCTCGCCCGCTGCGACGGGGCGCGCATCGCGTTCATCGGCGAAACGCTGACGCCGGACGGCAAAAAGCGCTGGCGGCGCGAAGCAACCGCAACAATGGGCGCCAATCCGATCGCCGCCGCCCGCGCGCTGGGCGACACGCTTGGGCGCGACATCCGCAAGGAAGCGGGCGACGCGTTGATGCTCGATCGCGCGCAAAAATGAAGCGCGTCGCGATCACGCGCGCTGAGCCGGAGGCGTCGCGCACCGCCGAGCGCGTGCGCGCGCTCGGCGCGGAATCGATTGTCGCGCCGCTGCTCACGATCGAGCCGCGCGCGTTCGATTCGAATACGAACGGCGTGCAAGCGCTGCTCTTCACCAGCGCCAACGGCGTGCGCGCCTTCGCCTACGCCAGCGTCGACCGCGACATCGCCGCCGTCACGGTGGGCGAGGCTACGGCGCAAGCCGCGCGCGACGCGGGGTTCGGCAATGTGCAGAGCGCGGATGGCGATTCCGAAGCATTGGCGCGCTTCATAATCACGCACCTCGATCCCGCGCGCGGGCGCGTGCTTCACATTTCCGGCGCGGACGTCGCGGGCGATCTTGTCGGCGCGCTCGCACAAGCCGGCTTCGACGCCGAACGCCGCCTCGCCTACGAAGCCGTTGCCGCGCCGCAACTTCCCGCCGCGCTGCATGAACCATGCGACATCATGCTTTTCCACAGCGCGCGCGCGGCGCGGGCGTTCGTTCGCCTCGGCGCGCCGCACGCGAATCAGACGGCAGCCGCATGCCTCAGCCCGGCGGTTGCGCGCGCGGCGGCGGATTCGCCTCAAGGACGCATAAATTGGCTGCGGCTGATTGTGTCGCCCTATCCACGCGAGGAGGCGCTTCTACAGGCCGCGCTCGCCCCTACAGACGCAAGCGCTTGAGCGGCGCGAGTCGGGGCCGTAAGTTCGTGCGCCGACGCGTGTCGGCTTTGCGCGGTTCCGAAACGATCTGACGGGTCCGCGTCGCGAGAGAATTTGCGGGGAAGCCCATGGCCACGGACGGTACGACGGAGCGCGGACGCGCCGAGCCGATCGATGTCGATTTCGAACCCGCCGATCGCGGCTATCACCGCGCCTCCGGCGGCGTCGGTTGGGGCTCGGCGGTGGCGCTGGCCGTGCTGTCGGCGGGCGCCGGCGCGGCGGGCGGAGCGGTGGCGCCGCGCGTGCCGCAGCTGGAGGGCGTGCTCGACAAGGCCGTGCCGGATACGACCGCAACGCATGCGGCCGCGCTCGACACGCAGCAATCGACTCAGCTCGCCGCCGTCGATGCGCGGCTGCGCTCGATCGAAACGCTGCTCAACACGCCGCTGTCCCAAGCCGCGAATGCGGGGCCGGTCGGCGCCGATCTCGGCCAGCGCGTGGTCGTGCTGCAATCGGGATTGCGCGACGTGGAAGCGCAATTGCAGCAGATGCCCTCCTCGGCGCAAGTCTCCGAACTGGTGCGCCAGCTGCAGCAATTGCAGCAGGACGTGCCGGCCATCGCCGCGCAAGCGCGGCAGGCCGAGCAAGCCTCGCGCGCGGCCTATGCGGTCGCGGCGGCGGCGGAAGCTTCGCGTTCGTCCGGCCCGTTCGTGGAATCCTACACCTCGCTGCAGGCGCTGCTGCCGCAGGATCAGAACGTCGCCGCGCTGGCGCCGCTCGCCCGCACCGGCGCGCCGACGCGCACCGAATTACGCGAGCGCTTCGCAGCGATGGACAACGACATCATTCGCGCCGCGCGCCAGGCGCAGGCGGGCTCGGGATTCTGGGGCCGCATCCAGGCCGAACTGGCGCAATGGATCGTCATCCGCCCGCCCGGCGCCGGCGACACGCCCGACGGCGTCGTCGATCGCGCCGAACGGCGCCTCGCCGCCGACGATCTCGGCGGCGCCATCGCCGAACTCAATCACCTCTCCGGCCCCGCGCGCGACGCCGCCAATCCCTGGCTCGCCGACGCGCAGCGGCGCCTTGAAATCGATACGCGGCTCGCCGCGATCCGCACAGAATTGTCGCGGGGGAGCCAGACCTGATGATCCGCATCGCGTTCCTGCTCGTCATCTGCATCGCCGTCGCGCTCGCCATGTGGGCGCTTATCCCCGATCCGGGGACGGTGCAGGCCGAATGGCACGGCTGGAAGATCGAAACGACGGTGCTGTTCGGCATCATCGTGTTCGCCGCCTATCACGTGGTGGCGCTGCCGCTGCTGCGGCTGCTGACCTTCCTGTTCGACGCGCCGGAATTCATCGGCCGCCAGTCGAAGCGCGCCAAGCTGCGGCGCGGGCACGAGGCCATGGCGCTCGGGCTCATCGCCGCGGAGGCCGGCGAATTCGAGGAAGCGCGCAAACAGGCCAACAAGGCCGAGGACCTGATCGAAGAACCGCGCCTCGCATTGTTGCTGCAAGCGCGCGCGGCGGAGGTCGGGGGAGATTATGCGGCGGCGGAGCGGGCCTATTCCGGCATGCTGCAGAACGAGGACACGGAAATCCTCGGCCGCAAAGGTCTCATGCTCGCGGCGCTGAAGCGCGGCGACCGCACCGCGGCGATGGCGCACGCGGATGCGGCGCTGAAAGTTTCCAAGAGCGCGGCGTGGCCGTTCCAATACGCCTTCGATCTCAAAGTGCAGGCCGCCGATTGGGAGGGCGCGATCGACGCACTCGACATCGGCGACAAGCGCAAGCAGATCGACGACAAGGTCGCCAAGCGGCGCCGCGCCGTGCTGATGGCGGCGGCCGCGCAACGGCTCGAACGCGAACGTCATCCCGACAAGGCGGCGGAGATGGCGCAAAAGGCGTTCCGCATGTCGCCGGGCTTTGCGCCGGCGGCGGCGCTGGCTTCGCGTCTCCTCGTCGCGGAAGGCAAGAACGAGCGCGCCGCGGCGATCCTCGAAGAAGCCTGGGAGAACGCCCCGCACCCGGCCATCGCGCACGCCTACCGCGATTTGAATCCGGGCGAGACGCGCGAAGCGCGCGCGCAGCGCATGGCCGGCCTCGCCGACAAGCGCCGCGACAGCCGCGAAAGCAAGATCGTGCTCGCCGAACTCGCCATCGAGCGCGGCGATTGGGGCGCGGCGCAGCCCCCGCTGGAAGACGCCTATCGCGAGCTTCCCTCCTCGCGCGTCTGCACTTTGTTCGCGCAAGTCGCGCGCGGGCGCGGCGACGAGAACGGCGTGCGTAATTGGCTCGCGCAAGCGGCCACGGCGCCGCGTGAAGCGGACTGGTCGGATCTGGATCCGGAGGGCCCGGCGTTCCTCTATGACGACAGCGACTGGGCGCGCCTGGTGTACGTCTATGGCGACGGCGGTCAGCTCATTCATCCGCGCATGGAGCGCGGCCATGTCGATGCGCCGGGCTCGGTGCTGGCGCTGCCGGCCGCGGCGCTCGCGCCGCCGAGCGCGCGCCGCGAGGAAGAACCCGAGATCGCCGCGGTCGCACGCTAACGGCGCTCCACTGACGCGCGCGAGGCGTCAGAAATTGTCTTGCGGAATTCGCAAGGCATGCTGTTATGGCCAAATCCTGGGTTGTGACGCGCGCGTGCGCTTCGTCACCTCAGGCGTGCTCGCTTCTCGGGGGCCGCACGGTCTCGCGAACATTGACGGGCGCGTAGAGAACAAGCAGTCACACGCTCTCAGCGCCGCGCATGCGCGGGATCGGCGACGCCGGCCTGGCGCAGACGCTCGATCAAGCCGTCGTCGCGATCGCCGAGATCATAGGCGGCGAACCACGAACGCTTGGCGCCGTCGACGTCGCCACGGTCGAAAGCGATGTCGCCCAGGACGGTGAACGCCAGTTCGTTAGGCTGCATTTGCACCGATTGCCGCGCGTGCCGCTCCGCTTCGTCGCGTTCGCCGAGATTGGCCTCCGCCGCT
>DASZQK010000028.1:0-26317 GCA_035549695.1 Caulobacterales bacterium
CTGCCCGACCACAAGGACGTGAAAGACGGCGTCATCGCCTACAAGATCGCCGCGCACGCCGCCGACTTGGCCAAAGGGCACCCGGCCGCTCGCGCGCATGACGACGCGCTCTCACGCGCGCGCTTCGAATTCCGCTGGGAGGATCAGTTCAATCTGGGGCTCGACCCCGAAACCGCGCGCGCCTTCCACGACGAAACGCTGCCGAAAGAAGCGCACAAGACCGCGCACTTCTGCTCGATGTGCGGGCCGAAGTTTTGCAGCATGAAAATCACCCAAGAAATCCGCGACGCCGCGCGCGCCGAAAAAGAACGCGACGCCGGGATGGCGGAGATGGCGGCTAAGTTTCGCGAGGGGGGTGGGGAGATTGATGTGAAGGTCAGAGCCTAGACCAAGTACACCTTTGCTGGATCAACGCCCTGCCCGGTCACTAGCTCGGGTACCGGCACCTCGTCTATCGAAGCTGCCGCGACTGCAAGCAGCCCTTGCTTGAATGCCGACTTCAGCGATTGACCGGACGCTATCGCCGCATAGAATTTGGTCGCGAAGTTCGTGGCAGCGAGATCGCTGATCGAGTCTTTCATAACGATGAGCGCCTTTACCGACGGAAGTAGCACTCGCTGCGCACCGGCACTCTCGCAGGCGTTCAGTACTACTACGTCGGGCGGCGAATCAACCGACTCAAACGCTTGTCCAAGCAATTCAAACGTTAAGACTTTTCCGCGCGGACGCGCGACCTTTGCGTGATCGACGGCAATCCCGCCACGGTAACCGTGCCCCGAAAAATGCACGATGCGCGGCGCGTGGTCGTTGAGGCCGGTGATAATTGAATCGAGGTCGGCAGCCGGCGACTGATGAATGTTTACGTGATCCCGAAGCTTCGAGCCCCGAACGGCATCGAGCACTTGACGCATTTCGGCATCCACACGAAGCGAGTTCTTCTCATCCGGATTTGCCATCAGATACAGGATATCGAGCGGCTTCTTCTTCCGTAGTTCCCTCGTCGCAATGCGAACAACAGATAGACCACGGACGATCGGCCTTCGCTTGGTCGCAAGGTTGTCTGCGACCTTTTTGTTATCCGCTGCCCTAATGATCTTGTCTTTGAGGTGACCCACGTTGGGATCTTTGCGGTAAAGGTACCTGCTGCCGTCTGAGACAATGCCGTCGTTTTCTATCCGCTCGATGAGGTTCTTTTTGCAGAGATGATCAAGTTCGTTCTGCGCCTGCTGAGAGTTGGCGATTCCCGTTGCTTTCATGAGCTGCTTCTTCGAGCGTGGCCGAGACACTCGGCCGTAAATCTCGTTGAATAGCTCGCGGCGAATCTTGGATGTCCCAAGATCCCTCGCCCATCGTTGTAGGTTCTCTTCGTGGTTGCCGGACATGTCGACAACCGAAGTTCTTAGGCGCGTCATATTTTACCCGCTTGAGGAGCCGCCGGGTTTGTCGCCTGCCTTGGCCAACATGCGACTTATCGAGGCTTGGCTCGTGCCAAGCGCCGAAGCGATCTTGGATTGCGAATGACCGCTGTTCAGCGCTTGAAAAATCAGCAAGCGCTTAATCATGTCTAAATCGGACGCAATCTGAGAAAGAAGCTTCTCCGACATCTCAACGCTCTTTCTTCAGCGCCGCGGAAAGCCCCTTGGGAAGCATACGGCTCATCGTTGCTTCATCGATGCCAAGAACAGCAGCGATGTGGCCCTGTTTAACGCCTTGATGCAGCAGCTGCAGGATCAGAAGCCGTTTCACGGCTTCGATCTCATCTGCAGGTTTTTTGATTTTCTCGTCAGCCATCTTGAGGAGCGCTCCCTCCCTTTCGTGATTTCGACAAGGTGACACTTACGGAGTTCGCTGATGTGCCAAGAACCTCGGCGATTACCTTTGGCTTGAGCCCCGCGTTGTGCAGGCGAAGCGTTTTTTCCTTCTGACCTTCGACGTGCGCGACCAGGGTGTGCGCTTGCAACCGGATGAGAACATCCAAGCGCTCGATCAGGTCAGAGTGCCGCTCAGATTCTCCGCTGTCATTCATTGTCGTCCTCCGAGATCGGATAGACATGAATGGGCTTGTCGATCCCATCGACGATGATGCGAGTCATGATCCCAAGCTCGATCCATCTCTTCACCTGCCGACTAAAATTTCCCGCATCTAAGCTAAGCATCTTGGCGACTTCGGATTGAGTCCTAGAGCCATCGCACAGATTGAACGCCTTGACTTGCTTCTGCATTCCTGACCGTGGCGCCACGAGCGTGTATAGCTGCTTTGGTGGGAATGTTTGCCGGGCAACCACGGCGAGTATCGCCCGAAGCAAGGCCTCTTCATTTCCAGGCATAAAATCCAGAAACCTCTGTCGCTTGCCAATTTCCGCTACGTAATTGCGCCCGGCCCGATTCGCAAGACCACATCCTCTGAATCAATCCGCGGTAAGCTATGACAGCGCTGGACGGCGTCATAGTGCATTGTTTTTGCCAGATTCTTTGTATAGTACGAAATGAAACGTTACCCCACGAATTTGGTATGAATGACTGTTCGTGCACTGTTCAGGTGTTTGCTGGGAGAAAAACCGTCTTCGCATTCATGGTCCCCGCATGGAATCACTCAGGGACGTCAACGGCTCTCCTCAATCCGACCGGGTTGAATCCCAGCGCATACTCGCGCCCAACCCATGTCCGTCACCCTCGCCCCCGCCGCGCTCTGGCGCATCGCGCACAGTTTTCTCGCAACGCTCATCGCCCTCTTCGGCACGCCGGACGAGTTGGCGGGGCGGCTGCTGCTGACGCGCCGCGAGCACAAGCTCGCCTGCGCCTGGCTGCGCACCGGCGAAGCCATGCTGCGCCGGCTGATCTTCATCGAAGCG
Source organism: Caulobacterales bacterium (assembly GCA_035549695.1). Lineage (GTDB taxonomy): Bacteria > Pseudomonadota > Alphaproteobacteria > Caulobacterales > Aquidulcibacteraceae > Vitreimonas. The sequence continues at coordinate 2,853 of DASZQK010000028.1, forward strand.
CGCGCTTACGCGAAACCCAACACACCGCTGCCAACACCAAACACATCAGCGCCGCGCACGCTGCGTCCGCGCGCGCCGCACAGCTTCAAGCTCGACGCCACATTCCACGTCATCACCGGCGCGCCACGCAAAAGCACGCGCCGCACGCGCCGCGCACTGCGTGACGCGCCGCGCCTCGATTACGTCTCCGCCGGCGGCGCGGCCGGTCGCTTTGCGGCTCTGGTGCGCGCCTTCAACGATCCGGCCGCTTACGCCAGGCGGCTGGCGCGGCGGCTCTTCGCCGATGGGAAGCGCGCCTTCGTTCTGCTGCGCGCGCTGGCGCCGATCGGTCAGGGCCACGGCGAAGATTGGGAAGCGGCCGAAGCCGGCGCGACCGCCGAAGCGCTGGCGCATTTCGTAAACTCCAGCTGAGCCGCCCCGGCTTGACGCCGCGCCTCCGAGCCCGCACCTCATGAACATGGCCGCGCCGCAGACCCATACTCGCGCGAACGCTCCGCCTGCCAAGGCGTGGCGCAATTATTATCGGCTCTATCGCGTCTTGGATCTGGGCTGGGGTCCGTGGTTTCCCGGCGTGCATGCGGGGCCGTCGACCTTCGCCTCCAAGGACATCGCCGAAACACACGCGGCCGCGTTTCTGCGCATGCTCAATCCGCCCGGCCGCTGGCTGATGGATCACGCTGGCGCCTACCCCGAAGGTGAGCGCGCGAACTAATCCTTCTCCCGCATGGGCGGGAGAAGGTGTCAGCGAAGCTGACGGATGAGGGTGGGCGGGCGCCTCAGAACTACCCGCCGCGCTCTGTTCTGCACGCCGCCCCCTCACCGGATTGCTTCGCAATCCTGCCTCTCCCCCTCGCGGGGTAGAGGCGGGCGCCCATCAAGCGCCGCGCTACACTCGCGCCATGCACCGCCCATCGCGCCTCCGCTCGAAACCGCCCGCCGTCGCCGAGAGCGCGCGTGCGACAGGTGCGAGCGCGACGGGCGCGTTGGCCGCGGGCGCATTGATCGTCGGCGCGCTGGCGCTGGGCGCGGTCGCCATCGGCGTGCTGGCGATCGGCAAAGTCATGGTGCGCCAGGCGCGCATCCGAAGCTTGAAGATCGGCGATCTCGAAATCGACCGCCTCAAAGTGCGCCGGCTCGAGACGCTGGACGAGTGAGCCGCATGGCGCCTCAGTGCAGAACGATGCGCACGCCTCCGCCGGAATCGGGCGCGCTATCGCTCAACCCTGCAAGCGCATAGCCGACCAGGCGCACATGGTCTGTCGCATTGAAGCCGGCGTAAAGCGTCGCCTGCGTCTGGTTGGCCTGATCCGGCAAGCTGGCCTCCGCCCAAGTTGCGCTCAGACCGAGCAGGAGGCGCTCGGCGACAAAACCCTCCACGCCCGCGCCCGCCGTCATCGCGTCGTCTTCCGTGTCGAGCGCGCGCTGATAGCCGACGAGCCCGTACATCGCCGCGCGCGAGCCGAGCGGGAATGCGTATTCCGCCGACATGGCGGCGATGGTCTGGCCCGCGCCCAGCGAGCGCGTCTCATCACCCGTTGGCGTGCGTACGTCGAGCCCGAGCGTGAAACTGTCGCCGCCGCCGCCGATATAAGGGATCGCCGCAAGCGATAACGTCACGTCGCCGAGCCCGTCTTCCTCGATCCGCGCCGGCGTCGGCGGCGGAGGGGGCGGCGGCGAGGCCGAAGGCGCCGAGGAGCCGAACAGTCCCGAGTTCAAGAGGCCGCCCGAGCCGCCGAGGCCGAGCGGGCCGCCGCCGCCGCTGGCGCCTGAGCCGGCGCCAGCCCCAGTGCCGGGAATGATGTTGCCGGAACCCTCAAGCCGCACATAGGGCGCGGTCACGCCGAAGCGCCAATGCGGGCTCCAATAGGTGACGGTGAAGGGAACGATGAAGATGTCGGTGTCCTGATCCTCGCCATAGTCGCCGGTCGTATAGTCGGCGCCCGTCGAAAAGGACCAGCCGTCGGCCGCGCGCGCCGGCGCCGCGATGGCGGCGAGGGCGACGCTGAGCATCAAGAGGTGGAAACGCATACGGACTCCCTCCCGTTTTCCGGAAGGAGAACGCGCCGGCCGTTGGTTTTATTCCCACGCTGTCCGCAGAAATCGCGGTTAAGCGCTCGGTTTTGCGAATGCGAGCACGATCCAGCCGAGGATGGAGAGCATTCCGCCGATCGGCGCCGCCATATCCAGCGCGGCGATATCGGCGAATGAATGCAGGTAGATCTCGCCCGCGAACAAGGCGGCGCCTCCCAGAATCAAGGTTCCGGCGATGAGGTTGAGCCGCCCGCTGCGGTTGGCGATGGCGAGGCCGGCGAGCCCCGCGCTCAATTGGACGGCGCCGCCCATCATGACGTAAGGCCGGGCGGCGTCGAAATTGGGCATGTGGTGTGAAGCCGCCAGCGCGATCAGCGCCGAGGCTCCGGATAGCGCGGCGACAATGTTCAGAATACGCATGTGTCCAGCCTCCCTGGTTCCTTGCCGGATCTTTCGCTCACCGCGCGAGTCCGCGGAACCTGAAGTGATGGAACACCCAAAAGCTGGAACGGAACAGTGGAACACTCGGAGCGCCATCCGCATTGGGCTCCCGCGAGGGCGTCGCACGCAATGCGCCGCGGCTCGTCATGTCACGGTCCCAAAAGGGGAATGCCAATGAAACTCCGTCTCGTAAGCGCAGCGGCGCTCGCTTTGGTCCTCGTCTCGACGTCGGCCTATGCCGAAACCGCGCAGTTCCGCTCCGTCGCGCCGCAAGCCTTCAGCGCGGCCGAATTGCAAAGCTACGGCCTTGACGCCGCCACTGCGCAACGCGCCCAACACTTGCAGTCGCAAGGCTACAAAATCAAAGTGCTGACTCCGGAGCAGGCGCAGCAATACCAAGCCGGCATCACCGACAATCAATGGCTGCTGCTCGGCATTCTCGCTGGCGTCATCATTATCGCCGTCGCGGTCAGCGACTAACATGACGAACGCGGCGGGGCGCGTTCTTGCGCTATGGCTAGGGCTGGGCGCCTCGGGGTGCGCGGTCACGCCCACACCGGACGTGACCGCGTTCGCGAGCGACACCGCCGCCAATAGTTTCGAAATGCGTCATGCGCGCGTCGAAGCGCCGGGCGCGCTGGTGCTGCCGGTCGTGCATGATCGCCAGACGGAAGGGCCTGCGTGCGGCGCGCATGCGCTGGCCAGCGTCGTGAACTATTGGCGAGGGCCGGGCACACTCGATGGCAGCAGCCTGTTTCGGCGCTCGCCGCCGCTTTCCGCGTCGGGATACTCGATGGCGGAGCTTTTGAGTTTGGCCCGCGCCAACGGCCTGTTGGCGAGCGCGGTCGAAATGCCGTCCGACGCGATCGTGCATGAACTGGAAAGCGGGCGGCCCGTCCTCGTACCGGTGCAACTGCCGTCGATCTATGTCCAGCAACGGACCTTGCCGGGTGCGCAGACGCCGGTGATCGAACTGGTGCGCAACGCGCTCATCAACCGCACCGCGCGTGTCTCCGAGTGGACGCATCTCACCATGGTGAACCACTATTTGCTGGTGACCGGGTACGAACATCGCACGTTCGTCGTCGTCGAGCCGGTGATGGGCTTTCGCACGATCAGCTTCGACAAGCTCGAGCGGTATCGCCGCCCCTTCCACGACGCCGCGATCGTGTTCAGCGCGCCAGCCGGGCAGCGAATGGCGGGGGGCTAGCGGCCGCTCCACGAGACCTGCTGCGGGTGTAGGCTGCCGGCAGTGCTGCGAAAGGGGTCTCGTGATGACGGACAAACCCGCTCTTGAACGGTTCAACGCGCCGGTAGCGGTCAGACTCGCGCTGCTCTGGGCGACCGCGCTGATCGTCTGGTTCGCACTACGTTGGCCGCGCCGATCGCTGGCCTGAGGCAGGACGCGCCTTCAGCTTTCGGCGCGATTTGCGACCAGATCCTGCACGACGCTCGGGTCGGCCAGCGTGCTGGTGTCGCCCAGATTGCTGAGATCGTTCTCGGCGATCTTGCGCAAGATGCGGCGCATGATCTTGCCGCTGCGGGTTTTCGGCAGGCCGGGCGCGAATTGGATCACGTCCGGCGCGGCGATGGGGCTGATCTCGTGACGGACCCATTGCACCAGTTCGCGGCGCAATTCTTCGCTGGATGTTTCGTTGAGATTGAGCGTCACGTACGCGTAAATGCCGGTGCCTTTGATGTCGTGCGGATAGCCGACGACCGCGGCTTCCGCGACTTTCGGATGGGCGACCAATGCGCTCTCGATTTCCGCCGTGCCGAGACGGTGCCCCGAGACGTTTAGGACGTCGTCGACGCGGCCGGTGATCCAATAATAGCCGTCTTCGTCGCGGCGGCATCCGTCGCCGGTGAAGTACTTGCCTTTGTAGGTGGAGAAGTAGGTCTGGAAGAAGCGGTCGTGATCCTTGTAGACCGTGCGGGCCTGGCCCGGCCAGGAATCCAGCAGCACGAGGTTGCCGCTGGCCGCGCCCTCCAGCAGATTGCCTTCGCCGTCGACCAGCGCGGGCCTCACGCCGAAGAATGGCAATGTCGCCGAGCCGGGTTTGAGATCGGTCGCGCCGGGCAGCGGCGAAATCAGGATGCCGCCGGTTTCGGTTTGCCACCACGTGTCGACGATGGGGCAGCGGCCGTCGCCGACAACGCGGTGATACCAGAGCCACGCTTCCGGATTGATCGGTTCGCCGACGCTGCCGAGCAGACGCAGGCTCGTGCGCGAGGTGCGTTTCACCGGGGCTTCGCCTTCTCGCATCAAAGCGCGGATCGCAGTCGGCGCGGTGTAAAAGATGTTGACCTGGTGCTTGTCGATCACTTCCCAGAAGCGCGACGTGGATGGATAGTTCGGCACGCCCTCGAACATCAGCGTCGTCGCGCCATTCGCCAGCGGCCCATAGACGATGTAGCTGTGCCCCGTGACCCAGCCGACGTCGGCGGTGCACCAGAAAATGTCGCCGTCGTGATAGTCGAAGACGTAGTGGTGAGTCATTGACGCATAGACGAGATATCCTCCGCTCGTGTGCAGCACGCCTTTCGGTTTGCCGGTCGAGCCGGAGGTGTAGAGGATGAAGAGGGGATCTTCCGCGCCCATCGGTTCGCATGGACACTCGGCGGCCGCTTTGGCGGCCTCGTCTTCGTAGAGCACGTCGCGCCCGGCTTGCATCGGCACGCCGGCGCCAGTGTGTGTGACGACCACGACCTTTTCCACGCACGGCGTCTTGGCGACGGCCTCGTCGACGTTGGCCTTGAGCGGAATGATTTTGCCGCCGCGCACGCCTTCGTCGGCGGTGATCACGACCTTGGAGTCGCCGTCCTGGATTCGGTTGGCCAGGCTGTCGGGCGAGAAGCCGCCGAATACGACCGAGTGGATTGCGCCGATGCGCGCGCAAGCCAGCATGGCGTAGGCCGCCGCCGGAACCATCGGCATGTAGATCGTAACGACATCGCCTTTGCGTACGCCTTGCGCCTTCAGCACGTTGGCGAAGCGCGACACTTCCGCGTGCAATTGGCGGTACGTGATCTTCAGCGCGCGCGCCGGATCGTCGCCTTCCCAGATGATGGCGGTTTGATCGCCGCGCTTCTCAAGATGGCGGTCGATGCAATTGTAACAAACGTTGAGAACCCCGTCGGCGTACCAGCGGATGCGGAAATCCGCTTCGTTGTAGGAGACGTCCTTCACCTGCGTGTAGGGGGCGATCCAATCCACGCGAAGGCCGTGATGGCCCCAGAACGCCTCCGCATCCTCCGCCGCCGCGGCGTACATCGCGCGATAGTCCACGGCGTCCACATAAGCCTTCTCGGCCCATTCGGCCGGCACGGGCAAAATCGTCGCCTCGGACATCGCCTTTCCTCGCCTTGTTGCGTCCCGTTTTCGCGGAGCCCCACCGTGGACGCAAGCGGATGCGCCGTCGCGGTCCGCTGACGCATTGCCAAAGCTTTACCCTGTGAAGCGAAACCTTAACGCGCGCACACGGTTTTCGCGATGGGCGGGCGGGCGGTGGCTGCGCGCCGACCGCAGCAAGAGGAGTGACCGCCAATGAAATCGACCTATGCGTTCGCCGCGGCCGCGGCGTTGTTCCTGTGCACGGCCCCTTTCAGTATCGCCCAGACCGCCGCGCCGCCGACAACCCCGCCCACCGCGTCGGCGCCGCCGGCCCCGGCTCAGCCGGCCACGCCCGCCGATCCGAGCGCCACGTCCGCGCCCGCTGACCCCACGCCGCCCGAGGCGGCTGCGCCACCTTCCATGGGCGACACGGCCAATACCGCATCGAACACCTCTTGCCGCACGCGGAAGGCGGAAGGCGAACGCTGCTCCTGCTTGTCCGCGCCGACCGATTTCGGCACGGCGCAAACCCAAAATGGCCATAGCGTCTGCGTCGTGCCCAAGAGCTGACGCTCGACGCCTTCACGCCTCAGTCATTCCGGATCGCGATGCCTTCGGAATGACTGAGGTAGTCAACGCCCGACCAGCGCAGTGCGCCGAAACACCGTGCGGATGGTGAAGTTGGAGACCAGCCGCTGCACGCCCGGCAGGCGCGACAGCGTCTCTTGGTGCACGCGCTCGTAACGGTCGTTGTCGGCGATGACGATGCGCAACAGGTAGTCGCTCTCGCCCGTCATCAAGTGACAGTCCTGCACCTCGCGGCATTGAGCGACCGCGCGCTCGAACGCGGCCATGGTCTCACGCCGCTGGTTCTCGAGCGTCACGGCGACGAACACCGTCGCTCCGCGTCCGAGCGCGCGCTCCGATAGAATAGCGGCGTAGCCCTCGATGACGCCCGCCGCCTCCAGCGCCCTGACGCGGCGATGGCAGGCGGAAGCGGAGAGCCCGACCCGCTCCGCCAGCGCCGCATGGGTCAGCGAGCCGTCGCGTTCCAATTCGGCCAGGAGCCTTCGGTCGAATTCATCCAGTGTTGCGGGAGAAAGTTGCGTCATGAGTGCCAGCGGCGGGACAAACTAAGCAATTGTACGCGCCAGGATGCCACAATATCAAGGATAGTGCACCATAAATGGGATAAACTCCATGGAACTGGAGGAGTCCCCATGCGCGTCGGCTGTCCGAAAGAGATCAAAACCCACGAATATCGCGTCGGGCTGACCCCCGAGAGCGCCGCCGAACTCGTCCGCGCGGGCCACGAGGTGGTGATGGAGACGCGCGCCGGCGAGGGCATCGGCGCTTCGGACGAGCACTACAGAAAGATCGGAGCGAAGATCCTCCCAGACGCCGACGCCGTGTTCGCCGAAGCCGAGATGATCGTGAAGGTGAAGGAGCCGCAGGCCGTCGAGATCGCGCGCCTCAAGCCGACGCACACGCTTTTCACCTATCTCCACCTCGCGCCCGATCCCGGGCAGGCGGCGGGACTCATGAAGTCAGGCGCGACCTGCATTGCATATGAAACGGTCACCGACCGCGACGGCCGATTGCCGCTGCTGAAGCCGATGAGCGAAGTCGCCGGCCGCATGTCGATCCAAGTCGGCGCGCATTTTCTGGAGAAGGCCAATGGCGGCCGCGGCGTGTTGCTCGGCGGCGTGCCAGGCGTTCGGCCGGCGGACATCGTCATTCTCGGCGCGGGCGTCGCGGGCTACAACGCCGCGCAGATCGCGGTCGGGATGCGCGCGCGAGTGACGGTGTTCGATAAGAACCCGACACGGCTGGAAGAGCTCGACCGGGAATTCAACGGCCGGCTTGAGACGATCTATTCGACCAAAGCCGCTGTCGAAGAGGCCATCAAGGAGGCCGATGTCGTCGTGGGCGCGGTGCTGGTGGCCGGCGCGGCGGCGCCGAAACTGATCACCAAGGCGATGTTGAAAACCATGCGCCCCGGCTCGGTGTTGGTGGATATTTCGATCGACCAGGGCGGCTGCTTCGAAACCTCGCATCCAACGACGCACTCCGATCCGGTCTTCATCGTGGACAACGTCATTCACTACTGCGTGGCCAACATGCCGGGCGCGGTCGCGCGCACGTCGACCTTCGCGCTCAATAACGCGACGTTGCCTTTCGCGCTGGCGCTCGCCAACAAGGGCGCCAAGCAGGCGCTGAGCGACGACCCGCATTTGGCGGCGGGACTCAACGTCTACGAGGGCGCGATCGCTCACGCGGCCGTCGCGCGCGATCTCAATTTGCCGTTCAAGCGTCCGGTTTGGCTCGCCTAGCCCGCGGAAGCGCGCCACACATGTGAACGCAGTCTTAACGCGCTCGCGCGCGGTGCAATGTGTGTTCGCCGCGCATCGGAACAGGGCTTGCTTCAGCACTAGACTGTTTAGGGCAATTGTGCGGCGTGGCGAACCGCGTCATCGTTCAAGCGTTGCTCTTAACGATACCGAGGAGCTTGACATGCTGATGAAGAGTGTCGGCGAACCCTGTCCGACCTGCGCGACGCCGTTACAGCGCCGTCGTTCGACGTTTCGCACAATCGTTGGCGACGTGGCCTATTGCGCCCGCTGCTGCGCTTCGTACGAGCTGATTGAGGCGCCGGCCGATCGCCGCGCGATTCGGACGGCGACGCCGCAACCGGCGTAAGCAAATGCCGTCTCTGGCGCCATAAAGCGCCTCCGCGCAGAGTAGACGCTGTGCGCGCTACCGGTTTGTCGAGGGCCCATTGGGCCCTTTTTTCTTGCCTCATTACCGCCACGCGCCTTTGCCGCGCGCTCAGCGCCGCTAAGCTGCCTCGAAACATGGGGAGAGTGAAATGTGGCGTCTGTGCGCGGCGGCGTGCGCGATCGTTTTGTCCGCGAGCTTCGCCTGGGCGCAGTCCGCAGCGCCCATCCTCATCCAGACGGCAAGCACGCTCTATCGGATCGATCCTTCAACATTGGAGATCAAGGCGCGATTCGCCGGCGAAGAGATTCTCGTCATGCCGGCGATGCTCGATCCTGCGGCCGGATGGCTGCGCGACGGGATGACGTGGCGAAACAATGCGGGCGACGCCATCGATGTGCGACTTGAAGGGCCCGGCCTCGCACTGTCGATCGCCAAGGGCGGCGCCGGCGAGGCGAGCTGGGCTTTGCCGCGCATGGATGCGGCGGACACCTGGATCGTCCCCGATGGGGAAGGGCTGGCGTTTGCAGCGGGCGATCCATTTTGGCGCAGCACGCCGGACGTTGGCGGATATCATCGCGAGCACTGCCTGAGCGCCACGAGCACGCTCTCCATGCCCGCGTGGAGTCGCGCAACCGACGGGGCGGCGGTGACCTATATGCTGTCCGACGGTCTCCAGTCCGCGCTTTGCCTGGTCGATAATGACGGCGTGCAAGGCCGGCTGAAGCACGATTTCAGCGAAGGCGCCGAGCGGATCGAGCTGCTCATCGAGATTGGGCCGGACAATGCATTGGCGCCGGCGCTCGCGTATCGCGCCTTGCTGCAGCGGCGCGGGCTGTTGAAGACGCTCGCGGACAAGCAGGTCCCGCTGCTGGCGCGCCTTTATGGCGCGCAGCACGCGTATGTTTTTGGCGACGGGCGGCGGCCGGAATTTCTGGATCGTCTGCGCGCGCTCGGGATCGAGCGAATGCTTATCGCCACCGACGAGGGGCCGAGCCGCAACGCCACGCCGGACGAGCGGGCGCGCGTCGGACATGCGGGCCCGGACTTTCTCGCGCGGGCTCTCGCGCTTGGCTATCTTGCCGGCCCTTACGAATTGTTCGGCAACGCCCAGGCCGCGGCGACGTCCGACGATCCGGTGTCCGATTGGGGCGACGAGCTTTATCCGGCCGGGTGCATCCGCGACCAGAGCGGGGCGATCCCGGCCGGTTTCGCCAATCGCGGCTGCAATCTCTCCAGCGAGGCGCTGCGGCGGAGAACGGCCGCGCCGAATATCCAATCGCGCTATCTCGGCCACGTGGAGGACGGAGCCAGCACTGTGTTTGTCGACAGCGATGCGTTCGGAGAGTTTTTCGCCGATTTTAGCCCCGATCATCCCATGACGATGGCGCGGGACCGCGACAATCTCCTGGCGCGCCTCGGCATTGGCATCACGCAATACCATTTCGTGCTGGGCTCCGAGCACGTGCACGCCTGGAGCCACGCGGTTGCGCACTATTCCCACGGCAGCGCGCAGGCGCATGTTATGTGGCTGGCGCAGCGCGACCACGAACGTTTCGGCGGCTGGTGGCCGCCGGAACGGCCGGGAATCTTTTTCAAGCCCGTGGAGCTGACGCCCGTCGAAGCGCGCGCCATGTTCGGCGCGGCCGAGCGCGTGCCGCTGTTCGAGGCGGCGTTCCACGATTCCGTCATTTCGACGGATCGCTGGGAATACTCGCTGATGAAGGTGGTTGGGCTCGAGCGCATGCGCTTCGCCCGCGCTCTGCTCTATGGAACGCCGACCAATTGGTCGCTCGACCAGGCGGAGCTTGTCCGCGTAGGCCCTTGGCTGAAAGCCGCTCACGACGATTTCCGCCGCGCCCACGGCTGGGACGCGCCGGTGGCGCTGACAGGCTTCGATTGGCTGACGCCGGACCACCTCGTGCAACAGACCACGTTCGCCGACGGCCGCACCATCGTCGCGAATTTCTCCGCGGCGACCTGGCAGGGCCTGGGCTCCCTGTGCGTGCGCGTCACTTGGAGCGGGCGGGCGCCGTTCGACATGTGCCCGCCGGACGCGCCGGCTCACGCGCGCTGAGGATTTGCGCCCGGCTCGTTCGCGGCGCGGCCTTGCCGACAACCGGAAACCGTGTTCATGCTCCAGCGTGCGCCGGACCATATTCGTCTTGATTGCATGTGCGCAGCTGCTGGCGCCTTCGGCGATTGCCCAGCCCGCGACGCAAACTCTGACCTACCAGCTCAGTGGCTGCGCGCTTGAGGGTGGAGAGATGAATCTCCGCGTCGGTGGCGGAAAGATCGAAGAAATGCACGTTCGCCTCTTTAGCGAACATGGCGCGCACCAGATGTGGCTTACGCGCCAGACGGAAACGCGCTGGCTGTTTCGAACAGCGAGCGACTATCATCTTCCGCCCGGAATGGAGCAGCAGGAAAATGGCGGCTCCATCCGTTACGAACTGCCGGTGTCGCTGCACGTCAATGTCTTTAGGCCCGAGAGCACGATCGTGTGGGACTATCGGGAGGCCGTGACCGGCGATCTTGAGCGGGCCAGCGCGCTCTATGCGAAGGCGCTCGCGGCGGTGCAGACGCACGTCCGCGATGGCGGCGAACTTGTCTGCCAGCACTAGACGGAAATCGTTCCTTCGCTGACCTTCACCGCGTTCCCGCTGATACGGGCCGCGCTCAGCTTGCCTTCGGCGATCTCGATTTCGAGGCCGATGAGCGAAGGCCGGCCCATTTCGACGCCCTGCAGAATGGGCATTTGCGTCCAGCCTTCGTCGAGCGGTTCGAATTTGTGGGCGACGCCGGCGAATGCGGCGGCGGCGCTGCCGGTGGCGGGATCCTCCATGATGCCAAACGCGGGCGCGAACATGCGCGCGCGGAAGGCGTGCGCCTCGTGCGCCGGCGCCCGCGCGTAGAGGTAGACCTCTCCGGCGCCCATGGCCTCGGCGTTGAAGCTTTCCGTCGGCCTTGCGCGGGCGAGCGCGTCGAGGCTCGCAAGCGGCGCGAAAGCGAACGGCACGCCGGCTGAGAAAAGGCTGGGGATGTGGCGGTCGAAGCCGATGTCGCTGACATTGAGGCCGAGCGCGGCTGCGGCCGCGCTGTCAGTTGCGCCTCGGCCGATCTCCTGGCTCAGCTTGGGCGCGTCGAATTCCGCGAAGCTCGCGCCCGCGCCGAGCTTCACGCCGCAGCGAACGGGGCCGACCTTTTCCTCCAGCACGAGCAGCACATCGCGCGGATCTCTCGCGCCGTGCGCGCGCTCAGCGATGGCAATGGCGCTGCCGATGGTGGGATGGCCGGCGAAAGGCAGTTCCTTCCCCGGCGTGAAAATGCGCACTTCCGCGCTGTGATGTGTGTTCTTCGCGCGCCGGACAAAGGTGGTCTCGGAAAGATTGAACTCGCGGGCAATGTTTTGCATCGCCGCGTCGTCGAGGCCGTCGGCGTCGAACACGACCGCGAGCGGATTGCCGGCAAAGCGCGTGTCGCTGAAGACGTCGTAGGTGGCGAATGAAAGCGCTGGCATGCAATCCAAGCTTCTTAAAACGGATCAGGCGAGCGGGGCGAAAACGACACCCGTGAGAATGGCGGAATAGTGCACGCCGGCGGCCGCGAGCACGAATCCGTGCCAGATCGCGCGCCGATACGGCAGGCGTTCCCATACGTAGAAAGCGACGCCCAGCGTATAGATGGCGCCGCCCACCGCGAGCAGGATGACGCCCGCGCGCGGCACGGTGTCCGACAACGGGTCGAACGCCACCACCACGATCCAGCCCAGCGCCACGTAGAGCGGCACCCAAAGCTTCTTGGAAATGCCGGGCAGGAATAGCTTTCCGGCCGCGCCCACAAGCGCGAGCGCCCACACCGCGACCGTCATCCAAAGCGCCCACGCGCCCTCGAAACGCTGCGTTGTAAATGGCGTGTAAGAGCCGGCGATCATCAAAAAAATGGCGGCGTGGTCGAACCGGCGCAGCAGGGCGCGCACCTTCTCGTCCTGCGCCAGATTATAAGCCGCCGAGCAGGCGAGCATGACGATCAGGCAGGCGCCGTAAATCAGAACCGCGGTCGCTTGACCAAACCCGCCGCGCCAGAGCGCCAGTCCAAGCAGCACCAGAGCGGCGACGCTCCCGGCCGACACGCCGATTGCATGCACCCAGCCATCGGCGATCCGCTCGCCGCGCGTGCGGTAGTGCGGCCCCCATGCCTGAAGCAGAACGGCGACATTCATCCAACCGAGCCTGACCGCGAAGCGCGCTTTCGGCAAGCGGGAACCTTTTATTCGAAGGCCTCAAGGCTGCTCTTGGTTCGATCGTCGCGCCGCGCCGAGACGAAAAAGCCCAGCGCCGCGGCAAGCAGCACTGTCGCGACGCCGACCGCGCCTAAGGCGAACACTAAAAGGATGGAATAGCGCTCCATCGCCGCCCAGCGCGGGCCGAGGGCGCGGCCGAGCAACACGCCGGCCGGATGCAACAATGCAAGCGCAGCAAGCGCGGCCGTGGCCAACAAGGCGTAGGTCACGGCCCTGCTGCGCCGCGCCGCGCGGCGCCGATAGAGCAACAGCGCGCCGGCCAGCACGCCGATGCAGAGCGGCGCCAAATCCATGGCGTTCACGGTCGCGTCGCCGGCCGCCACGAGGAACGCCGAAACGACCAGCATCACCCCGACAAATCCGAGCAGCGCAGCGAAACCGCCGAGGCTCCAGTTCAGCATCAGGCGAAGCCGCCAAAATTGACGTATTTGACCTCGAGGTATTCCTCCAAGCCCTCGACGCCGCCCTCGCGGCCGATGCCGCTTTCCTTGACGCCGCCGAACGGCACGACTTCGGTGGATAGAATTCCGTCATTGATCGACACCATGCCGTAGTCGAGGCGCTCGGCGACGGTCCAGGCGCGGTGTACGTCCTTTGTGAAGAAGTAGGCCGCCAAGCCGAATTCGGTATCGTTGGCGATGCGAACGGCTTCCTCGTCCGAGGCGAAGCGGATGAGCGGGGCGACCGGGCCGAAAATCTCTTCGCGGTTCACCCGCATGTCCGATGTCACATTGGTGAGGACGGTCGGCGTGAAGAATTGCGGGCCAGCCTTGTGGCGCGCGCCTCCCGTGCTTGCTTGCGCGCCGCGAGCGATAGCTTCGCCGACCATGGCCTCGACTTTCTCAATGGCCTTGGCGTCGATCAGCGGGCCGATCTCCACGCCCTCCTGGTCTCCAGGGCCGACCTTGAGCGCGGCGACCGCCTCGGTCAGCTTTTTCGAGAACACGTCATAGACGGCGTCCTCCACCAGAATGCGGTTGGCGCAGACGCAGGTCTGCCCGGCATTGCGGAATTTCGAGGCGATCGCGCCTTTCACCGCCATGTCGATATCGGCGTCGGCGAACACCAGAAGCGGCGCGTTGCCGCCAAGTTCGAGCGAGATTTTCTTCACCGTGGAGCCGACGCATTGCGCGCCCAATTGTTTGCCGACTGCGGTGGAGCCGGTGAACGAGAACTTGCGCACCAGCGGACTGTCGCAAAACACTTGGCCCACTTCCTTGGCGCGTGTCGTGGTGACGACGTTGAACACGCCTTTGGGAAGGCCCGCCTCGGCGGCGAGTTCGGCCAGCAGCAGAGCAGTGAGCGGCGTTTGCTGCGGCGGTTTCAAAACGATCGTATTTCCCGCGGCGATGGCCGGCGCGGCCTTGCGCGTGATCATCGCCATCGGGAAGTTCCAGGGCGTGATCGCGGCGCAGACGCCGAGCGGCTGGCGGATCGTGACATAGCGGCGCGTCGGCGTCGTGGTGGGAATGGTGCGCCCGTAGGCGCGCTTGATCTCCTCGCCGAACCATTCGACGAAGCTTGCCGCGTAGATTGCCTCGCCCTTGGCCTCGCTCAGCGGCTTGCCGCCTTCCGCGGTGATGGCCTTCGCCAAGCGGTCGAGATCCCCCATCATGAGATCGAACCAGCGGCGCATGACCGCCGCCCGCTCCTTGGCGGTTTTCGCGGCCCAAGCCGGGAAGGCCGCGTGCGCGGCGGCGATGGCGTCCTCGGTTTCGGCGGCGCCAAAATCCGGCGCCTCGGCAAGCACTTGCTGATTGGCCGGATTGTAAACGGGGAATCGGCGCGGCCCGCTGCGCCACTCGCCGTTGATGAACGCGTCGGTGCGGAACGTGAGGGCCATGGCAGGGTTCCTTTTTGGTGTGGACCTGACATTGCGCCGGCGTGGCGCGGGATCAAGGCGCCGCGATGAGAGGGGAGCGCTCGCCGTGGAATTGATCTAGGGTGCGCGGCGCCGAATGTGAGATCCAAACCGTCCCGGGAGGCTGGATTGAGCTGGAAAGACATTCTCGCCATTGTCGCTGAAGCTGAATTGGATGAGCCGGCGATCGCCCTGGCTGAATCGGTCGCCAACGCGTTCGATTCGCACCTGTCCGCCGCTTTCCTCATGCCCCTGCCGGACGAGCCGCTGGCGTACGAGCCCACGGTCGTCGCCGGCGTGTGGGCCGAACTGCTTGGACGCGCCCGCGCCGAGGCGGAAGCCGAGCGCGGCAAGATCGAAGCGAGACTCAAACAGCTCTCGCGTCCCTGCGAACTGAACAGCGCCGAGGCCTTGGCGCGCGACCTGGCGCGCGTCGCGGCGGTTCACGCCCGCTACGCCAACGTCGCCGTCATGGCGCGTCCGGTGGAGGGGACGGCCGGCGACCTGCGCGAGGAGATCATCGAAGGCGTTCTCTTCCATTCCGGGCGGCCGGCTCTCATCGCTCCGCCGAATTGGAGCGGGCCGCGGATCGGCAAGCGCGTTGTGGTGGCTTGGGATGCGAGCCGTGAGGCGACGCGGGCGCTCTCGGAGGCCGGCCCGCTGCTCGACCGCGCCGAGAACGTCACCGTAGTGACGGTCGACGCCAAACCCAAGATGTTCGGGCACGGCGATCAGCCGGGCGCCAACATCGCCGCGCACCTTTCCCGCTGCGGCCAGGCCGTTGACGTGCACAATGTGGACAGCATCGGGCGTGCGCCGGCGCTGGCGATTCTCGAAGAGGCCAACGCTCTAGGCGCCGATCTTGTGGTGATGGGCGCCTATGCGCATTCGCGGCTGCGCGAGCTGGTGTTCGGCGGCGCCACGCGCGACCTCTTGCACGCCGCGACCGTGCCCATCCTGATGGCGCACTAAGCGCTAATAGCGAAACCGCACTTGCGCGTAAGCGCTGCGCGGAACTTCGGCTGCGCCGGGATATTCCTGGTGATGATCGTCGAGCAAATTGTAGCCGGCGATCGCCAGTTGGACTTGGTCGGTGAGGTTCCAGCCGATGCGCGCATTCATTTCCGTGTAGGCAGGCACGCGCGGGTCAGGCAGTTCGCTCATGTACCGCAAATTGGCGTCGATGGTGACGTCGGCGAACGTCATGGCCGAGCCGATCTGCGCCTGACTTTCGGGATCGTCGCCGGCGGTCGCCACGCCCAGAAGGCCCACGGCGCCCGGTTCGAATCCGAGATTCTTTTCGAGCCACGCATAGCCGGCGCGCACGCGCCACCACGGCGCGAGTTCAAGGTCGCCCCAGGCCTCGACGCCCTTGGTTTCGCCCTCCATGCCATTTCCCCACGCGATGGGCGGCAGCGTGCCGCCAGGGCCGAGTTCGATGCTGCGAAGATCGTCGTATTCGTTGTAGAAGGCGGAAATCGAAAACGTGGCGCGCTCCATCGGCCGCAGGCGCAGACCAAGCTCGTAAGCCGTGACCTTCTCCGTCCGGAACTCATCGTCTCCGGTCAGGAAAAGCGTGGGGCCGACATATTCGCGCACGTCTCGGTCGAAGGGCGTCGGCGAACGGACGGCGCGTGAAGCGGCGCCCCAGGCCAGCAGCGTTTCGCTGGGCGCCCAGGACAGGCGGATGTTCGGCAACCAGGATACGTTGACGTACGGGTCGTCCTCGGCCTTGAGGCCGAGGGTGAGATTGGTGTCGCCGGTCAGCGCGATCGTGTCCTGCACGAAGAGGTTGCTGAGGTTGAGTTGTCGGCGCGCCGGTTCGAATTGCAGCGTGGCTGTGCCATTGATGCTGTAGCGCTCGATGCGCATGCCGCCGCCCCAGACGATGCTGTGGCGTTGGCCGAGCGCAAAACTGTGCTGCACATCGAGATCGTACATGCGCAGCGCCAGGCTGCCGTTTCCCATCTCCGTTTCGCGGCTGGTGAAATCGTAGAAGCCTTGGACTTGCAGCGAGGAGCCGCCGTCCAATTCGCGCGTCCAGCGCGTCAGCAGATTTTGCCCGGCGATGTTCTCCGGCGGCGCGCCCAAACCTTGATGGCGCGCCCCCGCATAAGCGTCGCCCTGGACCGTCAGCGCGTCGGCGCCCGCCGGCGCCCAATCGAGGCGAAAGCCGCCCTGCGGGCGCGACCATTCGTCGTGAGCGCTCTCGCCCGCCGCAGTGACGAGGCCGTCGTCGTGGAAGCTTTCGATATAGGCGCGCCACGCGACATCTCCGCCGAAGCGGCCGCCATATTGGAGGCTGGCGCGTTGCAGGCGGTCGCCGGCTTCGGCGTCGAAGGCGAGGCCCTGCGTATCTTCGGCGCGGCGGGTGATGATGTTGATGACGCCGTTGACGGCGTTGGCGCCCCACAGGGTCGCGCCCGGCCCGCTAATAACCTCGATCCGCTCGATATTGTCGGGCCGCACGTCCTGCATGTCCCAGTACACGCCGGAAAAGAGCGGCGTGTAGACGCTGCGGCCGTCGATGAGGACCAGCAATTTGTTGGCGAAGCTCTGCGCTGCGCCGTTGCCGTTGAATCCGCGGGCCGTGACGACATAGGTGCTGGCGCTGGTGGCGTAGACCTGGAGGTTGGGCGCCAGCCTCAGGATCTCGGGAATTGAGGTGAGGCCCGATCGGACGATGTCGTCATGGGTGATGACGAATACGGCCGCGGCTGCGGTGTTGAGGCCCTGCGGCGCCTTGGAGACGGACGTCACCTGGAGCTGGGAGAGCTGCTCGATCGAGAGACCGCGCAAGTCCTCCACGCCGTTCGGGGGCGCGTCGGCCGCCAGCGCCCGCGCCGTCAAGCAGGCGAAAGCGCCCGCCGAAGCGAGCCAAACCCGCAAATTTGCAGCCGGAAGAACCTCCCCCATGGAAACCCGGAACGCCGAACTTGGGCTCGGGTTCCCTCGCTCAGCGCCGCCCTTGACGGCGACCTTCGTTCCGTAGCGGACCGTTCGACCAAACTTCGCGGCCCTTGCGGTCGCGCCGGTCGCCGGTGTCGCGTGTGGGGTGCGCATGGTCGGCGAGCGGTTTCGTCTGCGGGCGCTTCTGCCGCTGTTGCGGGCGAGGCTTGGCGGGCGCCGGCGCGCGCTGGCCGGGCTGCGGCGTCGGCAGGCTGAGGGGGTGCTCCAGCACCGGCACGCTTTGCTTAATCAGGCGCTCGATGTCGCGAAGATTGAGCCGCTCGTCCGGCGCGCAGAAAGAGATGGCGTCGCCCTCCGCGCCGGCGCGCGCGGTGCGGCCGATGCGGTGAACGTATTGCTCCGGCACATCCGGCAGATCGAAATTGATGACGTGGGTGACGTCGTCGATGTCGATCCCGCGCGCGGCGATCTCAGTGGCGACCAACAGTCGCGCGCGGCCCTTCTTGAACGCATCGAGCGCGCGCTCCCGCTGGCCCTGGCTCTTGTTGCCGTGAATCGCGGCGGCGTCGACGCCGATCGCGGCGAGGCGCTTCACCACGCGGTCCGCGCCATGCTTGGTGCGCGTGAAGACGAGCGCGCGGGTGTAGGCGGGATCGCTGAGGAGATCGGCGAGAAGCTCCTGCTTCTTCGCGGCGTCGACATGAACGACATGCTGTTTCACGCGATCGGCGGTCGAAGCGACGGGCGTCACCGCGACTCGCAACGGGTCATTGAGGAATTGCTGCGCCAGCTCCGCGATCGGCGGCGGCATCGTGGCCGAGAAGAGCACGGTCTGGCGCTTCGCCGGCAGAAGCTTCGCGATGCGGCGCAAGTCATGGATAAAGCCCATGTCGAGCATGTGGTCGGCTTCGTCGAGCACGAGGATTTCGACTGCGTCGAGTTTCAGCGCGCGTTGACCGATGAGATCGAGCAGGCGTCCCGGCGTGGCGACGAGAATGTCGACGCCGCGTTCGAGCGCGTGCACCTGCTTGCTCATCGACGTGCCGCCGAACACGACGGTGGTGGAGAGGCCGAGGAAGCGCCCGTAGGCGCGGAACGAGGTCGCGATCTGGCTCGCCAGTTCGCGCGTCGGCGCCAGCACTAAAGTGCGGCAGGCGCGCGCGCCGGCATGACGGCGATTGGCGGCGAGGCGGTCGAGGATCGGCAGCGCGAAGGCGGCGGTTTTGCCCGTGCCGGTTTGCGCCAAACCGATGAGATCGCGGCCGGTCAGCACGATCGGAACGGCCTGCGCCTGGATCGGCGTGGGTGCGGAATAGCCCTCGGCGGCCAGCGCCTTGAGGATCGGCGCGGAGAGGCCGAGGTCTTGGAATTGAGTCACAATAAGCTTTCGGGCGCCTCGCGATGCGCGGGCGCCAAAGTTCAGGAACGATGCGACGGCGAAGAAAGGCGGCGAGCGGATTGGCTCAAAGCCGAACGTCGATGGTGGCGTTCCGGGGGACCGCGTTCAGGCGCCCCTTGGGGCCGAACGGTCGCTAGCGCCTCATATCGGCGGAAAAGGTTGATCAGTCAATAACGGCGGACTGTCGCGGGGCCTAAAAGACGTTCGGTGAGCAGCCTGTCGAGCCCCTGATAGCTGGCTTCCATGCCGTCGGTCATGCCGGTGGAGAGCGCGGCCTCGCGTTCGGCCTTGCTTTTATAGCTGATGACGATGGTGAGCGTCGTGACGCCGCCGTGCTCGGCGAAATCGGTGGTGATGTCGGCGCCCGATCCCATGTCGCCGCCGATGTCGCCGGGATCGAAGAATTCGGTGTTGGCGAGGCGTGCGGGCGCGTTCACCTCGCGAAATTCGCCGTGGAAGCCGAATTGCACGCCGTCTTCATCGCGTCTCCAGCGCCAACGAAATTTGCCGCCGACCCGCACATCCATCTCGCACACCGGCATGGTCCAGCCCGGGTAGCCAAGCATCCAGCGTTGCACGAGCGCCGGCTCGGTGTAGGCGCGCCAGACCAGATCGCGCGGCGCGTTGAACGAGCGCCTCACGACAACATCGGTGTCGTTTGGCAGTGAAATGTCGGCTTCCGCGTAGATCGTCGACATGGCTGTGCTCCTGACTAATCCTTGGTCTTGCGCTTGCCGGCGGCGGGCGCCTGCATTTCGTCGAGCAACGCGTCGAGGCGCTCGAAATTGCCTTCCCAGAGCGTGCGGTAGCGCTCAATCCAGGCCGCGGCTTCAGCCAGCTTCTGCGCTTCGATGCGGCGCGGACGCCGCTGCGCGTCCTGTCCAACCGAGATCAGCCCGGCGCGCTCCAGCACTTTGAGATGTTTGGAGATGGCCGGCTGACTGAGGGAGAACGGCCCGGCGAGCTCCAGCACGGTGGCTTCGCCTTCAGCCAGGCGGGCAAGTATGGCGCGCCGGGTCGGGTCGGCGAGGGCGGCGAAGGTGCGATCGAGGGCGCTGGCGGAGAGCATATCTATCTGGTTATATAACCAGACAGATATCCTATGTCTAGGGGAAGCCTAAACAAGGCGCGCCGCCACCCATTCCGCGAGCGCAGGCTCGTCGACGATCGACCAGGAATGGGGCAGGCGCATATTGTTGAGATCGGCCCGGTAGCCCCGTCCCGACGTGAGCACGAGCGAGACGTTTTCGTTGCCTTGCGCCTTTGAAATGGCGGCCATGGACACCTGGTCGCTGGCGTTGATTGAGCCGTAATCCATTGCATAGGGCAGGAAGAAATCCATGTCCGGCTCGGAATAGAGACGCATGGGGGTCCGCTTGAAATAAGCGGCGTTGCCGCCATCCGGCTTCGACGCCGTGAGGATCGAGTTGTCCCAATAGGCTTGCGGATTTTCCTCCGGCGCGCCGTGGAACATCTCTCGATACATGCCGGTGAGGTATTGGCATTCGCCAAAAAACGGATTGCTCTCATTGGAGCGCTGCAGCACGAGGCTCATGCCTTTGTACCAGCGTTCGAGATCAAGCGGCGCGTCCACCGAGATCAAAGCCGCGGGCTGGATTGCAAGGTTCTCGCCTTGCAGCTTGCGCAACGCGTAGCGGAAGGCGCCCGAGCCGCCGGCCGAGAATCCGCCGAGGACGATTTTGTTTCGGTCGTAGCCGCGATGCTCCATCACATGGCGGATCAACGTATCCAGCCGGGTTACGTCGGCGGTGGTGTTGTATCCCGTCACTTCCGTAAACAGCACGGCGAAGTCGACGCCGCGGTCGAGCAGATGGGCCGGCATCGTCGATGCGTCAAAATAATGATGATCGCCGCCATAGGGTGGCAGGATGATGAGCAGCTTGCGGTTGCCCGCCCGTCCCCAAATTCGCGCCACGTCGTTGCTGGTATTGCCGCGGTTCAAGGGCTGGTCGACGGCGGCCGGCGCCGCGGCGAGCGCCGATGGCGCGAGACCGCAGCCCAACGCGCCCAGAAGAAAAGTCGACCGCCTCATGCACGTCCTCCGCAGGGTCCAGTTTTCGGGCCGCCCCCAGGGTGATGCTCGCGCGCGCTCCGCCGCGAGGGGCGCGGCGGCCTTTCCGTCGCGCGGTGCGGCGATTTGGTCGTCCCCACCTCTTGTGTGGTAATAGCGCAACACTAAGTCTAGGCGCAGACATCAACTCATGCCGTGTTGGCCTGCCGAGCGGGGGCCGGCGCGGAGACGCCTCAGGGGTCTTTCATGAACATGGAAAAGCTCACCGATCGTGCGCGCGGATTCATCGAGGCTGCGCAGACGATCGCCATTCGCGAACAGAACCAACAAGTGGAAACGCAGCATCTGTTGAAGGCGCTGCTGGATGATCGCGAGGGTTTGGCCGCCGGCTTGTTGACGAGCGCCGGCGCGAACGCACGCCAGGCTGCCGACGACGTGGATCGCGCCGTGCAGGCGCTGCCGAAGGTGCAGGGTGGCGGCGATCGCCTGTATGCCGCGCCGTCCTTCGCGCGCGCTCTTGACGCGGCCGAACAAGCCGCCACGAAAGCCGGCGACAGCTACACGACGGCGGAGCGTTTGCTGTTCGGCTTGGCCATTGCCGAAGGCAAGGCGTCGGAGATTCTGAAGAAGGCTGGGCTCACGCCGCAGAAGCTTGAAGCCGCGATCCAGGATCTGCGCAAGGGCCGCACAGCGCAATCGGCTGGCGCCGAAGATCAATACGACGCGCTGAAGAAATACGCGCGCGATCTCACGGCCGACGCGCAGAAGGGCAAGCTCGATCCGGTGATCGGGCGTGACGAGGAAATCCGCCGCACCATCCAGGTGCTCTCGCGCCGCACCAAGAACAATCCCGTGCTGATCGGCGAACCGGGCGTGGGCAAGACGGCCATCGCCGAGGGCCTCGCGCTGCGCATCATCAACGGCGACGTGCCGGAAAGCTTGAAGCACAAGAAACTGCTGGCGCTCGATCTCGGCGCTTTGATCGCCGGCGCGAAATATCGCGGCGAGTTCGAAGAGCGGCTGAAGGCCGTGCTGAACGAAGTCACGGCGGCTGAAGGCGGCATCATTCTCTTTATCGACGAACTCCACACGCTGGTGGGCGCCGGCAAAAGCGAAGGCGCGATGGACGCCTCGAACTTGCTCAAGCCGGCTTTGGCGCGCGGCGAGCTGCATTGCGTCGGCGCGACCACGCTCGATGAATATCGCAGGCACGTGGAAAAAGACGCGGCCTTGGCGCGGCGCTTCCAACCGGTCTTCGTGGAAGAACCGAGCGTCGAGGACACGATCTCGATTCTGCGCGGCTTGAAGGAACGCTACGAGGTTCACCACGGCGTGCGCATCGCCGACAGCGCCATCGTCGCCGCCGCGCAGCTTTCGCATCGCTACATCGCTGACCGCTTCCTGCCGGACAAGGCCATCGACCTCATGGACGAGGCCTCCGCGCGCTTGCGCATGGCTGTCGATTCCAAGCCCGAGGAACTCGACGAGCTCGATCGGCGCATCATGCAGCTGAAAATCGAGCAGGAAGCGCTGAAGAAGGAAAGCGATCCCGCCTCGAAGGATCGGCTGGGCAAGCTTGGCGCGGAGCTGAAGGAGCTTGAGACCAAGTCGGCCGAACTCACGGCCGCGTGGAATGCCGAGAAGCAAAAGCTCGCCGGCGCCGCCAAGTCGAAGGAAGAGTTGGAGCGCCTGCAGCAGGAATTGCTCGATGCGCAGCGGCGCGGCGATTTCGCGCGCGCGGGCGAACTGAAATACGGCCGTATTCCGGAAGTCGAAAAAGCCATCGCCGACGCGGAGGCCCAAGGCGGCGGCAAGGGCGCCCTGGTGCAGGAAGTCGTCGATGCCGAAGCGATCGCGGCCGTTGTCTCGCGCTGGACCGGCGTGCCGGTCGAGAAGATGCTCGAGGGCGAGAAGGCGAAGCTGCTGAAAATGGAAGATCAGTTGCGGCAGCGCGTGGTCGGCCAGGAGCCGGCGCTGCGCGCGGTAAGCGACGCGGTGCGCCGCGCGCGCGCGGGGCTGCAGGATCCGAACCGACCGATCGGCTCGTTCATGTTCCTGGGGCCGACCGGCGTTGGCAAAACCGAGCTCACCAAGGCGCTCGCGGAATTCCTGTTCGATGACGATACCGCGCTCACGCGCATCGACATGTCGGAATACATGGAAAAGCACTCGGTCGCGCGGCTGATCGGCGCGCCTCCGGGCTATGTCGGTTACGAAGAAGGCGGCGCGCTGACGGAAGCAGTGCGGCGCCGGCCCTATCAGGTCGTGCTGTTCGACGAGATCGAGAAGGCGCACCCGGACGTGTTCAACGTGCTGCTGCAAGTGCTGGACGACGGGCGCCTCACCGATGGCCAGGGCCGCACGGTGGATTTCAAGAACACCATCCTGATCATGACGTCGAACGCGGGTGCGCAATATCTCGCCGAACAGCCCGAA
>DASZQK010000029.1:0-22318 GCA_035549695.1 Caulobacterales bacterium
TGTCGCCGCGCCCGCGTGTTTCGAGCGCTTCGCGCAGCGCGGGCGTCAGCGTCAAATGACCGGCGGCAAGCGAGGAGACGCCGATCACGTGCGCCTTGCCGGCGATGGCTTGCTCGGCGACTTCTTCCGGTGTTGCGAACAGCGGGCCGATCTCGACGTCGAAGCCGAGATCGGAGAAGGCGGAGGCGATGACCTTTTGGCCGCGGTCGTGTCCATCCTGGCCCATCTTGGCGATGAGGATTTTCGGCTTGCGTCCCTCGGCTTCATCGAAGGCGGTAACGCTTTCGCGCGCGCGCGACACGCCAAGATCATCGCCCGCTTCGCGCGCAAACACGCCGGTGACGAGCCGGATCGGCGGCTGATGGCGATTGAATGCGCGCTCGAGCGCGGCGGACATTTCACCAAGCGTCGCTTTGGCGCGTGCGGCGCTCACTGCGAGCGCCAAAAGGTTGGGACGCTCTTGGACCGCCGGCGTCCTCGCCGGCAAGACGTCCGCGGCGGCTGCATTCGTCAGCGCTTCAAGGGCCGCGGCTACGGTTTTTGGATCGCGCTCGGCCTTGAGGCGCGTCAGCTTTTCAAGCTGCGCGGCGCGCACCTTGGCGTTGTCGACTTTGAGAACGGGCACGTCCTCCTGCTCGCCGAGCTTGTATTTGTTGACACCGACAATAGTCTGATGCCCCGTATCAATGCGCGCCTGCGTGCGCGCGGCCGCTTCTTCGATGCGCGCTTTCGGCAAGCCTTGCTCGATCGCCGCCGCCATGCCGCCGAGCTTTTCCACCTCTTCAATGTGCGCCCACGCTTTTGCGGCGAGGTCGGCGGTCAGGCGCTCCACATAATACGACCCGCCCCACGGATCGGCGGGGCATGTGACGCCGGCTTCTTTTTGCAGCAGAATTTGCGTGTTGCGGGCGATGCGGGCGGAGAAATCCGTGGGCAGCGCCAAGGCTTCGTCGAACGAATTGGTGTGCAGCGATTGCGTCCCGCCATAGGCGGCGGCGAGCGCTTCGACGCACGTGCGCGTCACGTTGTTGAACACGTCCTGTGCGGTGAGGCTCCAGCCGCTGGTTTGGCAGTGCGTGCGCAGCGCCAGCGAGCGGTCGTCCTTCGGAGCGAACGTGCGCATCAGTTTGGTCCAAAGCAGTCGCGCGGCGCGCAGCTTGGCGATCTCCATGAACGGGTTCATGCCGATGGCCCAGAAGAAGGAGAGGCGCGGCGCGAACGCGTCGACGCTGAGGCCAGCGGCGACGCCTGCGCGCACATATTCGACGCCGTCCGCCAGCGTGTAGCCAAGTTCGAGGTCCGCCGTCGCGCCGGCTTCCTGCATGTGATAGCCGCTGATCGAGATGGAATTGAACTTCGGCATGTGCCGCGCGGTGTAAGCGAAGATGTCCGAGACGATGCGCATGGACGGCTTGGGCGGATAGATGAACGTGTTCCGCACCATGAATTCTTTGAGGATGTCGTTCTGGATCGTGCCGGAGAGCTTTTCCGGCGGCACGCCTTGCTCTTCACCGGCGACGATATAAAGCGCCATGATCGGCAGCACGGCGCCGTTCATGGTCATCGAGACGCTCATCTTGTTGAGCGGAATGCCGGCGAACAGCGTGCGCATGTCGTAGATGCTGTCGATGGCCACGCCCGCCATGCCGACGTCGCCGACGACGCGCGGATGATCGCTGTCATAGCCGCGATGCGTGGCGAGATCGAAGGCGATGGAAAGTCCCATCTGCCCGTGCGCGAGATTGCGACGGTAGAACGCGTTGGAGTCTTCCGCCGTGGAGAAGCCCGCGTACTGACGCACCGTCCAGGGCTGTTGCACGTACATGGTAGGATAGGGCCCGCGCCCGTAAGGCGGGAGGCCGGGGAACCCATCGACAAAATCGAGGCTCGCGCGATCCGCGGCGGTGTAGAGCGACTTAACTGGAATGCCTTCGGGCGTGAGCCAAGGATCGCCCTGCGACGCGGCGCTCTGCGCCGTTGAATCAGTCAGCGCCACTTTGGTGAAATCGACTCCGGCCATCACGCAACGCCCAACGCTGCATGCAGCGACCGGAGCGCGCCAATCGCATCGCATCCGCTCCATACGAATTGCTGGATCAAGTCCGTGCCCCGGGGTTCACCGGCAAGGATGATGTGGCGGCAGCCGGCGTCGCGCAGGGCTTCGGCGGTGAGGGCCATGTTATCGCCGTAGCGCGCATCGGTTCCGCAGATGATGGCGACCAGCGCGCCGCTGGCTTTGTAGGCCGCGAGAAGCGCGTTGCCGGAGACGTATTCCATTTCCGCGCCGATGCCGGCGATGCCGCCGACAGCGAGCAGGTTGCGTGCGAAATTGGCGCGTGGGCCGAACTCCGAGAGTGCGCCCAGGTTGGCGAAAAAGACAGCCGGCCGCGGCGTGATGCGCTCTGCGCGGCCGCGCAGCGCTTCGAACGGTTCTGCCCAGCGGATCGGCGCGAGGCCGTGATACGGGAGCGGTTCGGCGCGCGGACGTGCAACCTCCGGCGCGGATTCTCCGAGAAGAGGGAAATCGGTGACGCCTGTGATGGTTTCCTTGCGTGTCGCGAACGCGGTCATGCGCGCATCGCGCGCTGTGGCGATATCAGTTTGAAACTCGCCGATCTGAAGCGCCGCCAGGATGCCGCCCTGCGCCTCGAGCGCTTGCATAATCGACCAGGCGGCATGCGAAAGCTCGCGCGTCAGCGCCTCCGCGAACCAGGCGCCGCCGGCCGGATCGGCGACGTGTGCAAGATGCGCCTCCTCGAGCAGAACGTTCTGCGTGTTGCGCGCCAGCCGGCGCGCGAAGGGCGTGGCGACGCCCAGCGCGTCGGTGAAAGGCAGCGTCGTAATCTCGTCCGCGCCGCCGATGGCGGCGGCGAAGGCGGATGTCGTGACGCGCAAGATGTTCGTCCACGCATCATAGCGCGTCAGCGTGCGGCGCGAGGTGAACGCGTGGATGTGCGCGGCGCGATTTTCCGGCGCGACGGCGAACGCTTCGGTGACGCGCGCCCAGCAGAGACGCAGCGCGCGGAGCTTCGCCGCTTCGACCAACACGTCAGCGCCGACGGCGAGACTGAACCGCAGTATGCGCGCGGCGTCGTCAGCGGCCATGCCCCGCTCGGTGAGCAGGCGCAGATACCAGACGCCGGTGGCGAGCGCCGCGGCGATTTCTTGCGTTTCACCGCCGCCGCTTTCGTGGAAAGGGCGCGCGTCGATACGCAAGGCCGAAAGGTGCGGATGCGCTTGCGACGCGGCGATGGCGAGATCGAGCGCGGCGGCGCGGTGCGTGTCCGGCTGCGCCAGTAGGTCGATATTGAGCGCCGTGCCCGGCGCGGCGACGCCCTTGAGCTTCGCGATCAGCAGCGGCGCGATGTCCGTTGCGTGCGCGCCTGCGTCGAGCGAAACAGGCGCCGCTTCGATGATGACATCCGCCAGAGCGCGATCGAGATCGCGCGCATCTTTAACGGCGATCCCGCGTGCGCCCGCCGGATCGACCACAAGCTCAATCGCGCCGACGCCGCCTTGCAGGTCGGCGAGGATGTCGCGGTTCGTGTGTTCGAGGTCGGGATGATCATAGCTTTGCCGAACCAGCCATGGGCCATTCGTGCGCGCGCCGCGAACGAACGGCGCGGCGCCTGGAAAGCCTGAAACATCCGTCGAGGTGGCGAAATCGGTTTCACGGTAAAGCGGCTTGATTTCCAGGCCCTCCGCCGTGCGCGAAACCAAACGCTCCCAGCGCGCGCCCTTCAGGCTCTTCTCCACCAAAGCGCGCCAAACGCCTTCGTCGGCGCTTTGATCGGCGAGGGGGAGGTTCTCTGACATCGGACTCGGCGGTTGACGTTTCGGCAGGATCGACGCGCTGCTTGTAAACCGCTAGCGCTCGTTTGACACGTGGAGACGATGATGGCTTTGCCGCCGCTGTTCGACAAGCTGCGCTTACCGGCGGTTGGCGCCCCGCAATTCATCATCGCCAATCCGGAATTGGTGATCGCACAGTGCCAAGCCGGCATCGTCGGCGCGTTTCCAGCGCTCAATGCGCGGCCGGCGCCGGTGCTGGAGGATTGGCTGCTGCGAATCAGGGATGCGTTCGCCGCACATGACGAGGCGCATCCGGAAGCGCCGGCGGCGCCTTTCGCCGTCAATCAGATCGTCCACAAAACCAATGAGCGGCTCGAACATGACGTGGCGATGTGCGTGAAGCACAAAGTCCCGATCGTCATCACCTCGCTCGGCGCGCGTCCTGAGGTGAACGAAGCGATCCACTCCTATGGCGGGATCGTGTTGCACGACGTCATCAACATCACGCACGCAAAGAAGGCGTTGGAGAAAGGCGCCGACGGCCTGATCGCAGTGTGCGCCGGCGCCGGGGGGCATGCGGGCGGGTTGTCGCCCTTCGCTTTGGTGCAGGAAATCCGCGAATTTTTCGACGGGCCTTTGTTGCTTTCAGGCGCCATCGCCACGGGCCGCGCGATCCTCGCGGCGCAAGTGATCGGCGCAGATCTCGCTTATATCGGCTCGGCTTTCATCGCCACGACGGAGGCGAACGCGGCGCCCGCCTACAAGCAGATGATCGTGGACAGCGCGGCGGGCGATGTCGTTTACACAAACCTCTTCACCGGCGTGCTTGGCAATTATCTCAAGGGGTCCGTGCGCAATGCAGGGCTCGATCCCGACCATCTGGCGGAAAGCGATGCGAGCAAGATGAGTTTCGCCGGCGGCGCTGCGAAAGCCAAAGCGTGGAAGGATATCTGGGGCGCTGGGCAAGGCGTGGGGCAGGTGCGCGAGATCGTTCCCGCCGCGGCGCTCGTGGCCCGTCTGAAGCGCGAATACGATGATGCGAAACGGATTTTGTGCGGCTGAGATGCGGGATTGAAGGCGCGCAATCCGACTGAGTTCTGAGCGGGCTTAGGCTTGCCTCGATATCGAGGAGCCTTCATGAGCACGGAAACCAAGCCCGCAATCCAATCTCTCACGCTGAAGAGCGTCGCCGTCATCGCCGTCGCCTTCGTCGCCAATCATTTCAAGGTCGCGCTGCCGGCCGGCGCCGCCGAGCAGGTGGTGTCGTCCCTGATCGACCTCGCGACGACGCTCGGCCTCATTGGCGCGGCAATCGGCCGGACACGCGCGAGCACGCCCATCGGCTAGCTTGCGCGAGGGACCGCCGGCGTCTCGCCCCCCGGCGTCGGCGGTCCCGGATACGCCTGCGCCGCCCCTCCGGCAGTGCTGACTACGCTGTCATGCCGGTGAAATTAATTCCGTTGAAACCATACTCTTCCCATATATCGGGAAGCGGCGATGCGGCCGCTGTGGCGTTTGAACTTGGCGTCTGCTAAGAGCCTGCGCCCTGGAGACAAGGCAATGAAGACCGAACTCACGCTCTCTTGCATGGAAGGCATGCCCTACTAGGATCGTTGCGGCGCCGGGCGCGCCGGGATCGGGGGCAATGCAGCCAAGCTGGGCCGATCAGGTTACGGCCGTAAGCACGTCCGTTGGGACGGTGGCGGTGATCGCGTCGGCGATCATCGCTTTTTTGCTGTATTTGCAGACCCAGCAGCTGGTGGCCCGAAAGGAGGCGCTGGAGTCGATCCGCCGCCAGATGACGGATCGCGACCTGATCAAGTTGTTTCGCCACTTGGCGGCGCTGCTCCAGCGTCGAAGGAACGATGATCTGAGGCCGCTGTGCGCCGCCGACAAAAGCGACGCGGATCGCTGCACCGTGGTCGACGCTCTGAACTATTATGAGATGCTGGCGATCGGCATTCGCGTGGGCGCCATCGACAGCGCAACGTACAAGCTTTGGTGGCGAAGCGGCCTCGTCCAGCACTTTGTGGAACTCCAGAGTTTTGTCGAAGCCGAGCGGCAGCACAAATCCACGCCCACGGCTTGGATTGAATTCCATAGTCTGGCGATCGAATGGGCGCATGAATACGAGCTGGCGCGCATCACCATTCCGCACCCGGATGATCAAGCCGTTTTCCAGCGGATTCGGGGTAAGCGAAAGCTGAGCCGGTAGATTTCATGTCGCAATTTATTCTCGCTATCGACCAGGGCACGACGTCGACGCGCGCTATCGCTTTCGACATGGGATTTGAGCCGCGCGCGGCGGCGCAGATCGAGTTGACGCAATTCTTCCCGCAGCCCGGATGGGTGGAGCACGACGCCGAGGAGATCTGGAGCGCGACGCTGCAGGTGTGCCGCGACGTGATCGCCAAGGCCGGCGGGGCCGAGAAATTCGCCGCGATCGGCATCACCAATCAGCGCGAAACGACCGTCGTTTGGGACCGCAAGACCGGCGCGCCCGTGCATCGCGCCATCGTCTGGCAGGATCGGCGCACCGCCGCCCAGTGCGACGCGCTGCGCGAACACGAGCCGCGCGTGCAGGAGCTCACCGGTCTGCTGCTTGATCCCTATTTTTCCGCTACCAAGATCGCTTGGATTCTGGATCAGAATCCGGATCTGCGCCGCCGCGGCGAAGCGGGAGAGCTGGCGTTCGGAACGGTGGAATCCTTCCTGGTGTGGCGCCTCACCGGCAGCAAGGCGCATGTGAGCGATCTCACCAACGCGTCGCGCACGCTGCTGTTCGACATCGGGGCGCGCGCATGGAGCGAGGAAATGCTCGCGCTGTTTCGCGTGCCGCGGGCGATGTTGCCGGCGCCGGCGGCGTGCGACGCGCGTGTGGGTGCGACGAGCCTGTTCGGCGGCGAAATCCCCATCGCCGGCATGGCGGGCGATCAGCAGGCCGCGCTGGTCGGGCACGGATGTTTGAAGCCCGGCATGGCGAAGGCGACGTTTGGCACGGGCTGCTTCCTTGTCATGAACATGGGCCAGGCGCAGCCCCGCTCGCGCCACCGCTTGCTCGCAACGATCGGCTATCAGACCGCGGATGCCTTGGCTTATGCGCTGGAGGGCTCGATTTTCTCGGCCGGCGCCACGATGCAATGGCTGCGCGATGGGCTGAAGCTCATCAAGGGCGCGGGGGAGTCCGAGGCGATCGCGGCGTCGCTTTCCGACAATGGCGGCGTCTACATCGTTCCGGCGTTCGCCGGGCTCGGCGCGCCGCAGTGGAACGCCGATGCGCGCGGCGCCGTGGTCGGCCTCACGCGCGACGCCACAGGAGCGCATCTCGTGCGGGCCGGCCTTGAGGCGGTTGCATATCAGACGCGCGATCTGCTTGACGCGCTCGCCGCCGATGGCGCGCGCCTCGATGCGCTGCTGGTCGACGGCGGCATGACGGCAAATTCCTGGGCGATGCAATTCCTGGCCGACATCTGCGAGGTGGAGGTCGTCTGCCCGGCCAATCAGGAAGTCACCGCACTCGGGGCGGCGAAGCTGGCGGCGGTGGGGGTGGGGCTCCTGCCTTCGCTGGAGGCCGCGCCGGCGCAGCAGCGCCGCGCCGCCTGGTCGCCGACCCTGCCGGCGGCGCAACGGTCCCGCCTGCGCGCGGGATGGCGCGCCGCGGTGCGGGGAACCCTGGCCGCCGCGCAGCGCGAGCAAGAGTGAGCCCGGCGGGACTCGAACCCGCGACCCCCTGATTAAAAGTCAGATGCTCTACCGACTGAGCTACGGGCTCTCGCGCACCGGGTGATTAAGCGCCGCGGACGCGCCCGGCAAGCAGGTGTTCTGTGTTGGCGCAGCCACACCGAGGGAAAATGGCCGCTGCATGTGGACAAGACGGCTCGGCGGGCGGACCCAATGAGGTTTACATGGGCTCGCCGCAGGGGCGGCACGGGGAAAGTTTCGCGCCGACGGGCGCAGACGAGCGCGCAGGGGCGATCAGGGGATGGGGCCGTGCCGGAGGGGCGCGGCCCCTTTTTCTTGGCCGTGGTCGCAATCGGCGGGAACAACGACCCCGAAGCTTAATGAAGTGTAAGCGCGAGGCGCGAAAAGGGCGGCAAAAATTCAACGCTGCCAGAGAAATCGACCTCTCCAGGCCTTGGCTCAATGGACTTTGCGGCCTTGAGGCGCCACATTCACGCGTGACATGCGTTGTTTGGGCCGAGTCTGCTTCGGTCCGTTGCGTGTCGTCAGCGCGCAAGGCGCGAACGGCTGTGCCCGCGGGGAAGCGGCCCAGCGGGGATAACGCTTGAGAGGGGTGACTATGAAATCGCGCATCACCAAGACGGTCGCGCTGGCGGCTTTGATGACAGGGGTCGCGGGCGCCGCCCACGCGACGGAAGGTTGGTACGGCCGCGCCGACGTCGGTTACACGATGGATGGCGACTTTGACGTCGAAGACGGCGCCGGCCTCTATTCCTGGGGTCAGCCGGACCTCGACAAGGATTGGACCGAAGGCGTTGGCATCGGCTACGCGTTCTCGAACGGCCTGCGCTTCGAAGGCGAGGTCTCGCACCGGTTCAACGAACTCGAACATCTCGACAGTATCGACCAGGGCGGCGACGTGCACGTCTGGGCCGCGATGTTCAACGGCTATTACGATTTCAACAAGGGCGGGATGATCCAGCCCTATATCGGCGGCGGCATCGGCGCGGCGCGCGTGAACGCCAACGGGGCGGACGATGCGCCGCCTCCGCACTTCTACTTCGATGACTCCGACACCGTGCTCGCCTGGCAAGCCATGGTCGGCTTGGCCTTTGCGGTCAGCGATCAGCTCGATCTCGACATCGGCTATCGCTATTTCGGCGCCCAGAATGTCGAGTTCATTTCTAATGAGCCGACCGCCGAAATGCGTGAGGTGGACTACAAGAACCAGTCGGTGACTGTGGGCCTGCGCTGGCAGTTCGCTGCACCGCCGGCGCCTCCGCCTCCGCCGCCGCCTCCGCCGCCTCCGCCGCCTCCGCCTCCGCCTCCGCCTCCGCCGCCGGTGGTGCAGTGCCCGACGTCGGACTTCGTCGTGTACTTCGAATGGGACCGCTCGAACCTCAACCAAGCGGCGCTGGAAACGATCGACGCGGCCGTGGCGCGCGCGCGCAATTGCAACGTCGCCGGCATCGTCGTGGTGGGCCACACCGATACGTCGGGCTCGGCGCAGTACAATATGGGCCTCTCGGAACGCCGCGCGTCGGTTGTCCGCGATGCGCTCGTGGCGCGCGGCCTGTCGGCCGGGGCCATCACCACGCAAGCGCACGGCGAAACCGACTTGGCGCGTGCGACGCGCGACGGCGTGCGTGAGCCGCTCAACCGTCGTACGGCGGTGACGATCAGCTTCCGCTGATCTGAGAGCGCAGCAGAACTGGAAGGGCCCGGCTCGCCGCCGGGCCCTTTTCCTTTGCGCATGCGCTTGATCGGGCACGCTGCGTCCAAAGCGCAAACTCGCCGCGCTTTTCCCCTTTCGGGATACTTGTTGTGGACGCGCGTCCGGGGCGGGTTAACAGCTTAACCGTGATCCACAGTCTTCGGCCGGCTGAGGGATAGGCGACGCGCGAGTCCCGTGGAGCGCGCGTTGCGGGGAGAGGGGACGGTGGCCGCGCACCTGGTTTCATCAGGGAGAAGTGCTGATGAGGAAGTTGTTGAGAACGGTCGCGCTCGCCGCCCTGCTGGTCGCGAGCGCCGGCGCGGCGCACGCGACGGAAGGTTGGTACGGCCGCGCCGATGCGGGCTATTCCGTCGATGGGGAATTGGACTTCGATCCCCCGAGCGCCGACTTCAAGGACGACTGGAGCGAGCATCTCGGCCTCGGCTACGCCTTCGCCAACGGATTCCGGCTCGAAGGCGAACTGTCCCACCGCTTCAATACGCTGGACGACGACTTCCCGGCCGTCGTCGACGGCGACGTCCATGCATGGGCGGCGATGGCCAATGTCTATTACGACTTCAACAAGGGCGGGTCGATCGAGCCCTATGTCGGGCTCGGCGTCGGCGCGGCGAAGCTGGTATCCAGCGGCACGCTCAATGGCGGCGCAGATTTCTATGACGACAGCGACACCGTGGCGGCCTACCAGGCCATGTTGGGCGTTGCGTTTCAGGTGTCGGAGCAGCTCGATATCGACGTCGGATATCGTTATTTCTTCGCGCCCAACGCCGACTTCGATGGAAATTCCTTCGACGGCGAGGAAGACATTTTCCCCGCGCGGTTCGGGGCCGACTACACGCACCAGGCTGTGACGGTTGGTTTGCGCTGGCAGTTCGCCGCGCCGGCGCCGCCGCCTCCGCCGCCCCCGCCGCCAGCGCCCCCTCCGCCGCCGGCCCCGCCGCCTCCGCCGCCGGTCTGCCCGACATCGGACTTCGTGGTCTATTTCGAGTGGGACCGCTCGAACCTGAATCAGGCGGCGCTTGAGGTCATCGACCAGGCCGTGGCCAGGGCGCAATCCTGCAACGTGAGCAACGTCGTCGTTGTCGGTCACACCGACACGTCGGGCTCGACCCGGTACAATATGGGCCTTTCGAACCGGCGCGCTTCGGTGGTTCGCGATGCGCTCGTGGCGCGCGGCATGCCGGCCAGCTCGATCACGACCGAAGGGCGCGGCGAAAGTGATCTCGCCAAGCCCACGCGTGACGGCGTGCGCGAACCGCTCAACCGCCGCACGGCGGTGACGATCAGCTTCCGCTAGGTTTTCTTGGCGGAAACGAACTGAGAAGGGCTCGGCGCGTCGCCGGGCCCTTTTTCTGTGCGCCGAGCGCGCTGGACAGCGCATGCCGGCGCCGTACAAGGTCCGATGATGTCATCCCTTCCGATGTCGGCGCTTCGCAGCGAGGCGGTCGACCGCGCTTTGGAACAGCTCGACGCCCAGAACGACGCGATCGCCGCCCGCACCGAGGCCTGGTCCGCAATCAATTCCGGCTCCTACGAACTCGCCGGTCTCGAAGCCATGCGCGCGCGCCTGTTAGAGGTCTGCGCGGCTTTGCCGGGTCAAACCGAACTGGCGCCGCTGGCGCCTACGCAGCGCGTGCGCGCGGACGGCGAAACCGAACGTGTGGAGCATGGCGCGTCGGTGCGCGTTCGCGTGCGTCCCGGCGCCCCCGTCCAGATCGCGCTCACGGGCCATTACGACACCGTGTTTCCGGCGCGGCACGCGTTCCAGAAGCCTTGGCGCGCCGAGGCCGACACGATGCGCGGACCCGGCGTCGCCGACATGAAAGGCGGCATCGCGGTGATGCTCGCAGCGCTCGAAGCTTTCGAGGCGATGCCAGGCGAAAAACGCGTCGGCTACGAGGTGTTGCTGAGCCCGGATGAGGAAATCGGCTCTCCCGCGAGCGCGGCTTTGCTCGCAGAACTCGGCAAGCGTGCGCATGTCGGCATGACGTACGAGCCGGCCCTGGCGACGGGCGCGTTGGTGAGCGCCCGCAAGGGATCGGGCAATTTCAGCCTTGTGCTGCGCGGGCGCG
Source organism: Caulobacterales bacterium (assembly GCA_035549695.1). Lineage (GTDB taxonomy): Bacteria > Pseudomonadota > Alphaproteobacteria > Caulobacterales > Aquidulcibacteraceae > Vitreimonas. Next base: position 11,278 of record DASZQK010000029.1, read on the forward strand.
CGGCGCACGTGGGCCGCGCGTTCACTGAGGGGCGCAGCGCCGTGATCGCCGCCGCCGAGGCCGCGCTCATGCTCAACGATCTCAACGGCCAGCACGAAGGCGTCACCTTCAATGTCGGTGCAATCGATGGCGGCGGCCCCACCAACGTCGTGCCGGACAAGGCTGTGTTGCGCTTCAATGTGCGCGCGCCGGACGAAGCCAGCGTCGCATGGGCCGAAGACCATGTGCGCCGCGTCGCGGAGCACGCCGGCATGCGCGACGGCATTGACGCAAAGCTGCACGGAGGCTTCGCCCGCCCGCCTAAACCGGTCAACCCGCCGCAGGAAGTTTTGATGGATTGGGTGAAGCGCGCCGCAAGCACGATCGGCGTCGAGGCTGCATTCCAGCCATCAGGCGGCGTGTGCGAAGGCAACAATCTCGCCGCCGTGGGTTGCCCGAACATCGACACGCTCGGCCCATGCGGGGGCGGTCTGCACAGCGATCAGGAATTCGTCCGCATCTCCAGCTTCGCCGAACGCGCCAAGCTTTCTTTGTTGCTGCTCGCCGGATTGAACGAAGGCGTGTTCGATGTCGCGGATTTACGTTCATGAGCGCCCCGGCTTACGTGGTCCGCGCGGCGGGCCCTGGCGATTTCGCAGCCTTCCAGGCGCTGCGGCGCGAAGCCGGGCCGGGCTTCACCAGCCTTATGCTGGACGATCCCGCGCTGAGGGCCCGGCTGGAAGCGTCCGAAGGGAGCTTCGCCTCGTCGGCGCTGCAGCCGGGAAGCGAACGCTACCTGCTGGCGCTCGAACATGTCGCCAGCGGTGAAGTCGCGGGCTGCTGCGGCGTAAAGGCCACCATCGGACAGACGCCGCCGTTCTTCAATTTTCGCGTTTTGCGCATTGCGCAATCGTCCGCCGCCGCTCAGCGCCGCTTCGATATGAGCGTGCTCATCCTGGTGAATGAATTTACCGGCTGCTCGGAGGTCGGCTCCTTGTTCGTGCGCGCCGCCCACCGCGCCGGCGGGATCGGCCGCACGCTGGCGCAGGCGCGCTATCTGCTGATGGCGTCAGCGCCGCAGCGCTTTCATGAGCGCGTGGTGTCGGAGTTGCGCGGCGTCGTCGGCGCGGACGGCGTTTCGCCGTTCTGGGAAGCGCTCGGGCGCCATTTCTTCAAGATGGATTTTCACGAAGCGGATCGCTTGAGCGCGACGACGGACAATCAATTCATCCTCGACCTGATGCCGAAATATCCGATTTACGCGGATCTGCTCCCCGAATCGGCGCGCGCGGTGATCGGCGAATGCCATGTGGACGGCGCGGGCGCGCGGCGCCTGCTCGAATGGGAGGGCTTCGCGTTCTCCGACGTTGTCGATATTTTCGACGGCGGGCCGCTGTTGAGCGCTTCACGCGACAGCATCCGCACCGCGCGCGAAGCAAAACGCGTGAAATTGGCGCTGGGCGATGGCGGCAAGCGCGCCTTGATCGCCCGGCCCGACATCGCCACTTATCGCTGTACGTCCGCGCATGCGGTGATCGGGGGCGGCGAAGCGCGGGTCTCGCGCGAGACGCTGGACGCCCTCAAGCTCGAACCCGGCGCCGAGGCGCTGGTGTGGTGTGACGATGCGGTCTGAACTCTACATTGACGGTGCATGGCGTGCGGGCGCCGGTGCGCGCTTCGCGTCGTACGACCCCGCGACGGGCGAAAAGGCCTGGGAAGGCGCGAGCGCGACGACTGACGACGTTGGCGCCGCGATGGCCGCGGCGCGGCTCGCGTTTCCCGCCTGGTCGCGCCGGCCGCTTGAGGAGCGCATCGCCATCGTGCGCGCCTTCGCCAAGGTGATCGAGGCGCGCGCGGCGACTTTTGCTGAAACCATCAGCCGCGAAATGGGCAAGGCGCGGTGGGACGCGAAGGGCGAAGTCGCGGCCATGGTGGGCAAGATCGAAATTTCCGTGCGCGCGCAGGCTGAGCGTGCGGGGTTCCGTGAAGAGAAAGCCGCGTTCGGCGCGATGACGCTGTCGCACCGCCCGCATGGCGTGCTCGCCGTGTTCGGGCCGTTCAATTTTCCAGGTCACCTGCCCAATGGCCACATCGTGCCCGCGTTGCTCGCCGGCAATTGCGTGCTGTTCAAGCCGAGCGAACTCGCGCCCGGCGTGGGCGCGCTGATGGCCGAAGCGTGGGATGAAGCTGGCCTGCCGGCGGGTGTGCTCAATCTGCTGCAGGGCGCGCGCGAGACGGGCGCGGCGCTGCTCGACGAAGTCGGCCTCAACGGCGTGCTGTTCACTGGCTCCGCCGAGACTGGGCGCTTCATCCACCAGAAATTCGCGGGACGGCCCGACGTGCTGCTCGCGCTCGAACTCGGGGGCAACAATCCGCTGATCGCGTGGCCGCCGGTTGATCCGCAAGCCGCGGCCAACCTCGCGGCGCATTCGGCCTACGCGACGACCGGCCAACGCTGCTCCTGCGCGCGGCGCCTGTTCGTGCCGGACGATGCGAGCGGGCAGGCGATCATCGACGCAATTGCCGCGCTGGCGGGCAAGGTCGTTGTCGGCCCCGCGACGCAAACGCCCGAACCGTTCATGGGCCCGCTCGTGAACGCGCAGGCGGCGCAGCGCGCGCTGGCGTTCGAGGCCAATCTTGTGACGCGCGGCGCCAAGCCGATCGTGCGGTTCACGCGCGACGGCGCGTTCGTGACGCCAGCGCTGATCGACGTCACTGGCATCGAGGCGCCGGACGAAGAGCTGTTTGGGCCGCTGCTGCAAGTGACGCGCGCCAAAGATTTCGAGCACGCGCTCGATCTCGCCAACGAAACGCGCTTCGGCCTCTCCGGAGGCCTCATCAGCGACGATCCCGCGCTCTGGGCGCGCGTGAAAAGCGAGATGCGCGCGGGCGTGCTGAATTGGAATAGGCCGACGACCGGCGCATCTGGCGCGATGCCGTTCGGCGGGCCGGGGCTTTCCGGCTCGCTGCGCCCCAGCGCCTATTACGCGGCCGACTACGTTGCCTATCCGGTGGCGACGCAGCTTGCCGAGAAAGCCGTCGCGATCCCATCGCCCGGTCTTCTATGAACGCGGAAGAGATCAATTTCGACGGGCTCGTCGGGCCCACGCACAATTATGCTGGACTCTCCGAAGGCAATCTCGCCTCGGCGCGCAATCGCGACACTGTCGCGCGTCCACGCGCGGCGGCGCTGCAGGGCTTGGCGAAGATGCGGCGGCTCATGTCGCTTGGGCTTCCCCAAGGCGTGCTGCCGCCGCAGGAGCGGCCGAACATTTCGTGGCTGCGCACCCTGGGCTTCACCGGCACGGATCGCGAGGTGTGGGTGCGCGCATGGGATGAGGAGCAGACGTTCGCGCGCAACGCCATCGCCGCGTCCTCGATGTGGGCCGCCAACGCCGCAACCGTCTCACCAAGCGCCGATTGCGCCGATGGCCGTCTGCACCTCACGGTCGCCAATCTGCACACCATGCTGCATCGCGCGCAGGAAGCTCCAAGCACGGAGCGCGCGCTGCGGCGTTTGCTGCCGGACGCGGATCGCTTCGCCGTCCACGCCGCACTACCTTATCACGATGCATTTTCCGACGAGGGCGCGGCGAACCATATGCGCATGGCTGCTTCCGCAGGCTCGCCCGGACTTGAGATCTTCGTTTATGGCCGCAAGTACGGCGAAGCCAAAACCGGTTTCCCGGCGCGCCAGACGCTTGACGCCGCGCATGCGATCGCGCGCCGCCACGGCCTCGATCCCGCGCGAACGATCTTCGTGCGCCAAGCCGCCAAGGCGATCGATGCGGGGGCGTTCCACAACGATGTCGTCGCGCTGGCGCATGAGAACGTGCTTTTCCACCACGCCGAAGCCTTCGAAGACCGCGCTGCGCTCTACGCGGAAATCCGCGCCAAGGCTAAAGGGCTGTTCGAACCGGTGTTCGTGGAGGTGACGGCCGAACAAGCGTCGCTCGAAGATGCAGTCGCGTCGTATCTCTTCAACTCGCAACTGGTGCGCCGCCCGGGCGACAAAGCGCTGACGCTAATCGCGCCGACCGAAACCCGCGAGAACAACAAGACGGCGTCCGTCGTCACTCACATCACCAGTGCGCCGAACGCCGCGATTAATTCGGCGGAATTCGTCGATGTGCGCGAGAGTATGCGCAATGGCGGCGGGCCAGCTTGCTTGCGTTTGCGCATCGTGATGACGCCGGAGGAGCGTGCTGCGGCGAGCGTAGGCTTCCTTCTGGACGACGCGCTGGCGACCAAACTTGAGGCCTGGATAAACGCGCACTATCGCGAAGAAATCGGGCCGGCCGATCTGGCCGACCCGATGCTCGTCGATGAGACGCAGAGCGCGCTTGACGCGCTCACGCGTATTTTACCGCTCGGTTCCGATTTCTATCCGTTTCAGCGGGCCTAGTTCAGGCTTTCCGGCCGCAGCTTGTAGGCGCCCTCGTCGTCCGTCTCGAATATCAGCCCAAGCTGGGGATGCTCCACCGGTTCGCCGCTATCGTCGGCGACGAGGTTCTGTTCGGACACGTACGCGATGTAGTGGCTGTCCGCGTTTTCCGCGAGCAGGTGGTAAAAGGGCTGGTCCTTGCTCGGACGAAGCGGTTCGGGGATGGCGGTCAACCAGTCGTCGTCATTGCTGAATTCCGAGTCGACATCGAAAATGACGCCGCGGAACGGAAACAGCTTGTGCCGTACAACTTGCCCTATGGAGAATTTGGCTTCTTGCATCTTCTCCTCCTCGAATTTCTCCTTCCGTCCGCTCACGTAAGAAAGGTAGGCGCCGCGATTTGTTCCTGCAAGGCGGCAACCTATTCACGCCGGCGCGCCGCCTTGCTAGCCTCGCGCCGACTTTGAAGAGACATGTCCCGTCCAGGCATCCGGGCGGGCGAAAAGGGCAGTTTCATGACCGGAGGGACCGATGCGCCGCGCCGCGGCGCTGTGCGGTCGCGCCCGGCGTCGCAGGCGAAACCCTGTTTCGCGGCGCTCGATCTGGGGACCAACAATTGCCGCCTTCTGGTTGCGGCGGAGGACGGCGCGGGCTTCCGGGTCGTCGACGGCTATTCGCAGATCGTGCGCCTGGGCGAGGGTCTCGCCGCGACCGGCAGGCTCTCGGATGCGGCGATGGCGCGCGCCTATCATGCGTTGAAGGCGTGCGCGGAGCGGCTGGCTTGGCGCAGGCCGGTCGCCGTGGGCTGCATCGCCACTCAGGCGTGCCGCATCGCCGCCAACGGGCCGCGCTTTCTCGCGCGCGTGAAGCAGGACTTGGGGCTCGATTTCGAGATCATCAGCGCCGAAGAAGAAGCGCGCCTTTCCGTGCTCGGCTGCGCAAGTCTGATCGACCCGGCGGCCGATCTTGCGCTCATCGTCGACATTGGCGGAGGCTCAACCGAGCTGGCCTGGCTCGACGCCAAAGCCGCTTACGAGAGCGTGCGCGCCGGGGGCCTCGATCCGCCGATGCGGGCCTGGACCTCGACGCCGGTCGGCGTCGTCAATCTCAGTGAAGACGATCCCGAACCGCCGACCGACCGCGCTGCGTGGTACGAAAGCCTGGTGACGCGCATCGCCACGTCGTTCGCGCCGAATGCGGAAACGGCGCCGCTGCGCCCCGCTTTCGAAGCCGGGGGCGCGCACATTATTGGCACATCGGGAACCGTGACGAGCCTCGCGGGCGTGCACCTCAACCTCAAACGCTATCAGCGCAGCCGCGTCGACGGGCTGTGGATGAGCGCCGTCGAGTGCCGCGAGACAATCGCACGGCTGGCGGCGCAGACGCACGGGGAACGCGCCGCCAATCCCTGCATCGGGCGCGACCGCGCCGATCTGGTCGTTCACGGCGGAGCGATTCTGGAGGCCGTCATGCGCGTTTGGCCGGTCGAGCGCGTGCGCGTCGCCGATCGCGGCTTGCGCGAAGGGGTGCTGATGCGCCTTATGGCGCAGCATCGGGTGCGCAAGTGAGCGACGACGAGAAGCGCCGCTGGAACAAGACCGTCACCACGCCCGGCGGTGAGCGCGTGCTGGCGCAGCGCGTGCGCAAGAAGAAAATCCCCAAGGAAAGCTCGCGCCAATGGATCGAGCGCCAGCTCAACGATCCCTACGTGCAGAAGGCGCAGCGCGAGGCCTGGCGCGCGCGCTCGGCGTTCAAGCTGATCGAACTCGACGAGAAGTTCGGATTTCTGAAGAAGGGCGCGCGCGTTGTCGATCTGGGCGCTGCGCCCGGAAGCTGGGCGCAAGTGGCGTTGAAGCATGGCGCGGGCAAGGTCGTCGGCATCGACTTGCTGCCGATCGATGCGCTCGCTGGCGCCGAGTTTCTAGAGATGGATTTCCTGGCGCCCGATGCGCCCGATGCGCTGAACGTGGCGCTCGGCGGCAAGCCGGACATCGTGCTCTCCGACATGGCGGCGAACACCACAGGCCACGCGAAAACCGATCAAATCCGCACCGGCGCGCTCGCCGAAGCCGCGGCGGAATTTGCCATGGAGAACCTGGCGACCGGCGGAACGTTCGTCACCAAGGCGTTCCAAGGCGGCCTCGACGCGGCGTTGCTGACGCGCCTCAAGCAGAGCTTCGCCAGCGTCCGCCACGCTAAGCCGCCCGCGAGCCGCGCGGAGAGCGCGGAGGTCTACGTGGTGGCAATGGGGTTTCGCGGCGCCTAGCGTGTCACGCCAGCAGGTACACCACCTCCGTTTCCAGCTCCGTCTCGTCTTCGTTCCAGTCGCCGTAGATTTCCCAGCTCGCGGCGCCGACGCGCCTGTTGTTGGCGGCGCACCAATCGTGGACGGCCTTGTGCGCTTGGGCGAGCCCGGAATAGGGGCCGACGTGAACGGTGGACGCCACCTCGCCCGTCGGCGTCGCCACCATGCTGATCGGGCCCTCGCCCAGGAACGGCCGGCTGACCTGCACGCCAAAATCGATGTCCATCGGATCGTCTCGGCGCGTGGGGTGATGGTAGAGGAAGAAGTTGTGTCCGTCGGGCGGGCGCAGGCCGGGATTTCGGCCGAGAAAGGCCCAGACCTCATCCAGCGCCGGTTTCCAGGCGCTTGCGATCTCCGGAATGCGCACGCGCCGGCGCGAGGCGCAGATGAGTTCGGACGCGGCGGTACGCATGACAACACTGTGACCCATGGCGCTTGGTCTCCGCTCAGCCGCGCCCCAGTCTGGACAAATCAGCCAGGAATCTCTACCAGCCGTCCATGGAAATCCGTGATGCTCTGACCTTTGACGACGTGCTCCTCGAACCGGGCGCGTCCGAAGTGCTGCCCGGCGAAGCCGAAACCAAGACGCGGCTCACCAAGGGCATTGAACTCAACATTCCTCTGATCTCCGCCGCGATGGATACGGTGACGGAGGCCCGCCTCGCCATCGCCATGGCGCAAGCCGGCGGGCTTGGGGTGATCCATCGCAACCTGACGCCCGCCGAGCAGGCCGCGCAGGTGAAGACGGTCAAGAAGTTCGAGAGCGGCATGGTGATCGATCCGATCACGATCCGCCCGGACCAATCGATTGGCGAAATTCAGGCGCTCAAGGAAGAGCGGCGCATCTCCGGCTTCCCGGTGGTCGATCCGAAGACCAAGAAGCTCGTCGGCATCCTTACCAATCGCGACATGCGCTTCGCGGAGAAAAACGAGAAGGTCGCGGACCTGATGACGCGCGAACTCGTGACGGTGAAAGAAGGCGTCGGCGAAGACGAAGCCAAGCGCCTCTTGCACAAGCATCGCATCGAGCGCGTCATCGTGGTGGATGACGAAGGCCGTGTCGCGGGCCTCATCACGGTGAAGGATTTCGAGAAGGCGACCGAGTTTCCCAACCGCGCAAAGGACGAGCAGGGCCGCTTGCGCGTCGGCGCGGCGTCGACGATCGGCAATGATGGCTACGAGCGCTCGCTGGCTCTGATCGAAGCCGGCGCGGACGTGGTGGTGATCGATACCGCGCACGGCCATTCCAAAGGCGTGCTGACGGCGGTGGATCGGATCAAGCGCGTGTCCAACAAAACGCAGATCATCGCCGGCAATGTCGCAACGGCCGACGGCGCCAAGGCGCTGATCGATGCCGGCGCGGATGCAGTGAAAGTCGGCATTGGCCCGGGCTCGATCTGCACGACGCGGATCGTCGCCGGCGTCGGCGTGCCGCAGCTGACGGCGATCATGGATGCGGTCAGCGCCGCACTGAAGGCCGACGTGCCGGTGATCGCGGACGGCGGCATCAAGTTTTCGGGCGATCTCGCCAAGGCCCTCGCGGCGGGCGCGGAAGTGGCGATGATCGGCTCGCTGCTCGCGGGCAGCGAAGAGGCGCCGGGCGAGGTGATCCTGTTCCAGGGGCGCTCGTACAAAAGCTATCGCGGCATGGGCTCGCTGGGCGCGATGGCGCGCGGCTCGGCGGACCGGTATTTCCAGAAGGAAGTGTCCGATCAGATGAAGCTGGTGCCCGAAGGCATCGAAGGCCGCGTGCCGTTCAAGGGGCCGGTGGCCAACATTCTGCACCAACTCGTCGGCGGCCTGCGCGCGGCGATGGGCTATACGGGCGCCAGGACGTTGGTGGAGTTCCGCCAAAAGGCGCGCTTCGTGAAGATCAGCGCGGCCGGCCTCCGCGAGAGCCATGTGCATGATGTCGCGATCACGCGCGAGGCGCCAAATTATCCGCTGGGGTCGTAGATGAGCGGCAATTTCATCCGCATCACGCCGTTCATTCACGTACCGGATATCAACGCCGCGGTGGCGTTCTTCACCGATCTCTTGGGTTTCACCTGCTATGTGCGTTTCAGCGACTACGCCTACGTGCAACGTGAGACAGCGGGCGTGCGTTTGCTGCAAAATCGGGGCGACGACGGCGCGCCGCCCGGCAACCGCCGTTTCGCGTATTACATCGACGTGAACGACATCGAGGCGCTCTATCAAGAGCTGAAACCGAAGCTCGGCGCCCTGCCGCCGGGCGACGTGCATGGGCCGGCCGACAAGGAATACGGCCAGCGCGAACTCTGCATCCTGGCGCCGGACGGCAATCTCGTCGTGTTCGGCCAATCGATCGAGAAGCGCTGACCGTACATGGGCGTTGGCGTCATCACTCCGGAAGATCATGCGTGGATTCTTGAATTGAGCCGCGCCAACGAGATCGAAACGTCCGCGCTTGACGCATCCAAGCTCGAGGCTTTGGTGCAATCGAGTTTCGTCGCGGTGGCGCTGCCGCAAGCGGCCTATCTGATCGCGTTCGATCAAGACGCCGCTTATGATAGTCCCAATTTCCAATGGTTCCGCGCGCGCATGCCGCGCTTTGTCTATGTGGACCGCATCGTCGTTTCGTCGCAAGAGCGCGGCGGCGGCATTGGCCGCGCCTTCTATGAAGGCGTGTTCGATGCGGCGCGTGAAGCGAAACATGACCGCGTGGTCTGCGAAGTGAATTTCGATCCTCCAAACCTTGCTTCCGATGCATTCCACGAGGCCCTGGGCTTCCAGGAGGTCGGCCAGGCGCGGCTGGAGAACGGCAAGGGCGTGCGCTATCTGATGCGGTCATTATGAGACCGGGGGCGCGCCTCGCCGCCGCTATGGAAATCCTCACCGATCTGGACACGCGGCATCGGCCCGCGTCGGACGCGGTGAAGGACTGGATGCTTTCGCATCGTTTCGCCGGTTCGAAGGACCGCGCCGACATTGGCGATACCGTGTTCGGCGCGCTGCGCTGGAAAGCGTCGAGCGCATGGCGTTTGGGCGATGATACGCCGCGCGCATGGGTGTTGGGCGCCTCGCGCTGGGGCTTTGGCGTGGAGCCGGATGCGCTTGAAGCGAGTTTTGTCGATGATCCGCACGCGCCGGAGCCGTTGAGCGAAAACGAGCGCATCGCGTTGCGAACGGCCACGCTCGACGAAGCGCCGCCTTGGGTGCGCGGCGATTATCCGCAATGGTTGGATGAAGCTTTTGCGCGCGCATTCGGCGATTGGCGCGCGGAAGAAGGCGCCGCGCTTGCTGCGCCAGCGCCGCTCGACCTGCGGGCGAACACGTTGAAGACGACGCGCGAGAGGCTCTCGGCGGCGCTCGTCGAGAGCCCGCGCCTGAAGACGGAGCTTGCGCTGACGCCTTACGCCGAGCATGGCGTGCGCATTCCCTGGTCGCGCGGCGGCAGCTTTCCGTTTGCTGCGGAGCAGAGTTTTCAAAAGGGCTGGTTTGAGGTTCAGGACGAGGGGAGCCAGTTGGCGGTGGAGCTGTCGGGCGCCGAACCTGGCATGCAGGTCGCGGACGTATGCGCGGGCGGCGGCGGCAAGACCTTGGCGCTGGCGGCGGCGATGGACAACAAAGGGCAGATCTACGCGTTCGACGTGGACGGGCGCCGGCTCGCGCCGTTGAACGAGCGGCTGGACCGGGCGAGCGCGCACAATGTGCAGATCCGCGCGCCGGCGCGTTCGCGCGATGTGCTGGCGGATTTGCACGGCAAGATGGATGTCGTGTTCGTCGATGCGCCGTGCACCGGCTCTGGCACGTGGCGGCGCAATCCGGATGCGAAGTGGCGTTTGCGGCACGCAGCATTGGAGACGCGGCGGCGGGAGCAGCGCGAGGCGCTCGCTTTGGCCGCGCCGCTGGTGAAGCCGGGCGGGCGGCTCATGTACGTGACGTGCTCGGTGCTGCCGCAGGAAAATGACGATGCGATCGCGGCGTTTTTGAAGGAGCACGCCGACTTTGTGCGCGCTCCGCTTCAAGGGGCGGATCGATTTCCTGCGCACAAGCGCGGCGAAGCCCTGCAGCTCACTCCGCGCGAAACCGGATGCGACGGCTTCTTTATCGCGGCGCTGACGCGCGCTTAGACGCGGATATCGATCAGCCTGCCGCGCTGCGGATTCTGATCGCGCAGACGGTCGCCGATGCCGCCGGGATTGACGGTCTCGTCCTGATGATTGTCCGCCGCCTGCGCCACCGCCTGGCCGAGATCGACGGTTTGTCGATCCGGTTCCTGCGGCTTGTCGGCGCGGTGTTCCTGCGTAGGTCGGTCACGCGGATCCACCTGCCGGCGCGCGTGCGCGGCGTGGTGATCGTGGACGTGCATGCGAGGCACTCTAGCGCAACGTGATTAGCATTCCGTTCGC
>DASZQK010000030.1:0-189668 GCA_035549695.1 Caulobacterales bacterium
TGCGAATGACTTGCAAGAGCGGGTTCGCGCGGCTAGCTTATCTGTGCGCCTGCGAGGCAATCGCCGGTTTTCCGTTTGCTTTCAGAGAAATGCTGAATGTACGTCTGCAATTGCAATGGCGTGACGAAGCGGGAGGTCGAAGAGGCCGTTTCCGCGGGCGCGCGCCGTCCGGAAGAAGTGCTCGCACATCATGGATGCGAGCCCTGTTGCGGACGGTGCCTGTCCGAGATCGCCGAGGATTTTCTGGCGCCCGCGGCTCAGGAGGCCCTGGTCGCCGCAGAATAGGGCGGGGCCATGAAGGGCGATCCGGACATCATCCGTAAGCTGAACGCGGTGCTCACCAACGAGCTAACGAGCGTCAACCAATACTTTCTGCATGCGCGGATGTACCAGGCCGAGGGCTACGGCAAACTGGGCAAAAAGACCTATGAAGAATCCATCGGCGAGATGAAGCACGCCGATAAGCTCATCAAGCGCATCCTGTTTTTGGAAGGGCTGCCGAACCTCCAGGACCTCAACAAGCTGAAGATCGGCGAGAACGTCGAGGAACGCCTCGCCGCCGATCTCAGCGCCGAGCAGATGGGGCGGACGACGCTTGTCGAAGCCATCGCGCTCAGCGAGCAGAAGCAGGACTATGTCTCGCGCGCCATCCTGACCGAAATCCTCGACGACACCGAAGAACATATCGATTTTCTGGAAACCCAGATCGAAGTGATCGCTGATGTCGGCGTTAAGAAATACCTGCAAAGCCAGTACGATTTGGACAGCGACGCGAGCTAGCGCGCGCGCAATCGCAGGCCTCAGGCCGCCTTCGACATGCGTTCCTTGGCCGTCTCAAGCGCGGCGCGGAAGCCGATGGGGTCGGCAATGTCCGGAATCGCCACGGCATCGACGCCAGTGCCTTCGATGCGCAGATGCCCATAGCCCCAGACGCGGCCCCAGAAGGTCTGGGTGAGCTGCACGCCTTCGATATTGAGCAGCGAAATCTCGCTTGTCTGCAGCGTGAAGAGACCGGTCTTGTAAACGAACCGATGCGAGGTGACGGCGATTTCGGTGGTCCATTTGCGGATCATCATCGAGAAAAAGATGTAGATGCCGACAAGGAGAAGCCCGAGGACGAGGAGCGCGGCCCAAGCCTTCACGTCGTACCACCAGTGGAAATGGGCCCGCTTGACGACCTGCTCACCCTGTCCCAGCGACCGCTCGATGTAGCTCATGGAAAGCCTCCGCCCAGCTTGAGCATATGGCGCTTTTGCGCGCCGCCAAGAGCGCGCCGGGTTGACTTAATGGCGCCGGTCGATCAAAAGCCCCGCTTCTTTGGACTGCCGCTCATGCAGCGGGCAGCCATTCATACTGGGCGACGGGTGAACCGCCAGGGCAGTCGCGGCCTCATTTGGGAGGCCGCCGGGCCCCGTCAGATCGAAAAGAAAGGGCGATCCCGCCCATGACGAAACGCGTCCAAGCGAAATACAAGTCGAACCGCCGGTTCGGCCAGAACCTCTGGGGCCGTCCCAAATCTCCGGTCAACAAGCGCCAATACGGCCCGGGCCAGCACGGCCAGCGCCGCAAAGGCAAGACCTCGGACTTCGGCCTCCAGCTCGTGGCGAAGCAAAAGCTCCGCCTCTATTACGGCAACATCACCGAGAAGCAGTTCCGCCGCATCTATCAGGAAGCGGCGCGCCGCAAGGGCAACACCGCCGAGCATCTGATCGGGCTGCTGGAAACGCGTCTCGACGCGGTGGTCTATCGCGCCAAGTTCGTGCCGACCGTGTTCGCGGCGCGCCAGTTCGTGAACCACGGCCACGTCAAGGTGAACGGCCGGCGCGTCACCGTGCCGTCGTACCAGTGCAAGGTGGGCGATGTGATCGAAGTGCGCGAAAAGGCGCGCTCGATGGCCATCGTGCTCGAAGCGCTGCAAAGCCAGGAGCGCGATCAGCCCGACTATATCGAAGTCGACACCAAGGCGATGACCGCGCGGCTGGGCCGGGTGCCCGCGCTCTCGGACGTGCCGTATCCGGTGCAGATGGAGCCGAACCTCGTCGTCGAATACTACGCGTCGTAGTCAGCGGGGCTTAGTCAGTAGTCAGTAGAAATCGATTGCTACTGACTACTGACCATCGACTACTGACTCCCATGAGCCACGGCCGTTACATTCTCACGCTGCAGTGTCCCGACGCCATCGGCATCGTGGCGGCGGTGGCGACGTTCCTGGCGGACCGCGGGCTGTCGATCGAGGAATCCGACCAGTTCCACGACGCGCCAGCGTTTTTCATGCGCACGGCTTTTTCGAAGCCGTCGCCGGGCGCCGCGTCCCTTTCCGAGCTCGAAGCCGGCTTCGCGCCGATCGCGCGCCGCTTCGCCATGACGTGGCGTATTCACGATACGGCCGAGCGACCGAAAGTCCTGATCGCGGTGTCCAAGATCGGGCACTGCCTGCACGATCTCTTTCATCGCCAGGAAACCGGCTGGCTCGATGCCGAGATCGCGGCCGTCGTGTCCAATCACGACGCATTCCAGCCGCTTTCGCAATGGCGGAATATTCCGTTTCATCTTCTGCCGCCGGCGAAAGCCGACGCCGAAGCGCGGATGATCGACGTGATGAGGGAGACCGGCGCGGAACTGCTCGTCCTCGCGCGCTACATGCAGATCCTGACGCCGGACGCCTGCGACAATCTCAAGGGGCGTTGCATCAACATCCACCACTCTTTCTTGCCCAGCTTCAAGGGCGCGCAGCCGTACACGCAGGCGCATGCGCGGGGCGTGAAGATCATCGGGGCCACGGCGCACTACGTGACGTCCGACCTCGATGAAGGGCCCATTATCGAACAGGCGGTGTCGCGCGTCGCACATCATCATAGGCCGAAGGATTTGGTGGAGATCGGGCGTGACCTTGAATGCCAGGTGCTGGCGCGCGCCGTGCGCTGGCATCTGGAGCGGCGCGTGGTCATCACCGGCAACAAGACGGTGGTGTTCACATGACCACGGATTGGCGCGAGATCGACAAGCACGTGCTGGTGAAGCCGGGTGAGAAGGTCGAGCTGAGGGACCGCGACGCCAAGTGCGACGATCTCTTCCCGGACCGGCCGGAGGCCGAAGCGTTCGCGCAGGCGCATTCCAGGGAAATCGACGCGCTGCAGGATCGGCTGTGGGCCGAGCGCGCGCGGTCGCTGCTGGTGATCCTGCAGGGGATCGATACGGCCGGCAAGGACGGCACGGTGCGCGGCGTTTTCAACCAGTGTGGACCGCTGGGCGTGGTGGTGACGCCGTTTGGCGTGCCGAACGAGGAAGAGCGGGCGCACGATTATCTCTGGCGCATCCACAATGCCGTGCCAAAGAAGGGCGTGATCGGCGTCTGGAACCGCTCTCACTACGAAGACGTACTGGTGGTCAAGGTGCGCAAGCTCGCGCCTGAAAAGGTCATTGAGCAGCGCTACGACCAAATCAACGCGTTCGAGAAGCACCTGACGGAAAACAACGTCGTGGTGCTGAAATTCATGCTGCACATTTCCAAAAAGGAACAGCGCGAGCGGCTGCAGGAAAGGCTCGACCAGCCGCAGAAGAATTGGAAGTTCAATGCGGGCGACCTGGATGACCGCAAACTCTGGCGCGACTACGAGGCGGCGTACGAGACGGCGCTCCAGAAATGCTCAACGGAGCATGCGCCCTGGCGGGTCATCCCGGCGGATAAGAAATGGCGGCGCAACGCGATCGTTTCGGCGATTGTGCGCGGCACGCTCGAGGACATGAATCCGCAATATCCCAAGCCGAGCTGGAAACCCTCGGATTTCAAAATCGAATGAGCGCGTCAGCCGCTCTTGCTCCCTTCGTCGTCGCGAATGATGCCCAGCGAGATCACGCGCTTTAGGGCTTCTTCGGCGCTGAGTTTCAGCGGGCGGAGCTTGGCGCGGGGCAGGTAAAGCAGGAACCCGGACGCAGGGATCGGCGTGTGCGGGACGAAAACGCAGACCATCTGCTCGGCCGGATCGCCGCCGACCTCGGTGGCGTCGTCATTGGTGACGAAGCCGATCGCCCACGTTCCCGGAAGCGGAAATTCAACCAGCACGGCCTCGCGGAAAGTCGTGCGCTCGGGCGTGGCGACCTGACCGAACACTTGTTTGGCGCCGCCATAAATGGAACGCACGATCGGCAGGTTGCCGATGAAGCCGTCAGCGGCGCCGACGAGAAGGCGCCCTAGGAGATTGCCGGCAAGCGCGCCGATGACGGTGAGGCCGATCAGCGCGATGGCGACGCCGGCGCCGGGAACCGCGGCGGCCACGGGCTGCATCGAGGGCGGCAGAAACGGCACGACATTGCTGTCGATGAAACTGACGACGAGCCAAATCACCCACACCGTCACCAGGAACGGCAGGAACAGGGCGACCCCCGCAAGGAACGAATTGCGGATCCAGGCGAAGAGATTGAATTCGCGGAGGGGGGAGGCCATGCGCGCCTGTAGGCCAAAAGCACGGGACGTGAAAGCGCCGCGAAGAAGGCGAGCCGCGCGCTGCGTGCGGCGCCACGGGATGCTCTGGCGGCGCCGTCGGCCGCTTCCTATTTCATGGCGCATGTTTGGTCGCCACAAAGCGGGGCGGGCAGCCCTGATCTCCGACGCCGGCGCGCGAGCGCGTGACGGCTTTTCGGAAACAGTCATTCAAGTTGTTGAAACTGCGGGGCCGGCCGTCATCGGCGTGCGCCGCACCAGCCGCGCGCGCGATCTCTATGACGGGGCGGGCTCGGGCGTGATCGTTTCGCCGGACGGCTACGCGCTCACGAACAATCACGTGGTGAAAGGCGCGGGACGCATCGAGGCCGTGCTGCACGATGGACGCGTGGTCGCTGCGGACGTCGTCGGGTGCGATCCCGACACCGACCTCGCGCTGCTGCGCCTGAACGGGGGCGGCCACAAGTCCGCGACCATGGGGGATTCCGACACATTGAGGGTGGGCGAACTTGCCATCGCCATTGGCAATCCGCTTGGCTTGCAGGCCACCGTCACGGCGGGCGTGGTGTCCGCCGTGCGCAGGACGCTGCGCGGCGAAAGCGGACGGCTGATCGAAGACATCATCCAGACCGACGCCGCCCTCAATCCGGGGAATTCCGGCGGCGCGCTGGTGGACGCCTGGGGCCGGCTCATCGGCATCAACACCGCCATCATCGGCGGGGCGCAGGGCCTGTGTTTCGCAGTCCCGATCAATACGGCCAAACGCGTCATCCCCGAACTCATGCGCGATGGGCGGGTGGCGCGAGGCTGGTTCGGCATCGCCGGCCAGACCCAGGAGCTGTCGACGGCGCTGGTGCGCCGGCTGAGCCTCAAGTCGGAAAGCGGGGTGCTGGCGGTGGCTATCTCTACGGGCGGTCCGGCGGACCTGGCCGGGTTGCGGATCGGGGATGTGGTGCTGTCACTGGACGGCGCGCCGACGCCGTCGGTCGATGCGGTTCACAAACTTTTGACCCGCGAAACGATCGGCCGGCGCGTCGCGCTGGACGTGCTGCGGGACGGGATGGTGGTGCGCCTGGGGATGGTGGTGACCCAGCGTCCGGAGGAGCGGCGAAGCGCCTAGGACTTGGACGCCGGATCGGTCAGGCGGCTTCGGCCGCCACGCCCTTTTCTTCGAACAGGGCCTTCAGCTCGCCGGACTGAAACATCTCGCGGACGATATCGCACCCGCCGACGAATTCGCCTTTGACGTAGAGCTGCGGGATGGTCGGCCAGTTAGTGAAGGCTTTGATTCCTTCCCGCAATTCCGGATCGGCCAGAACATTCACGTCGTGGAAGGCGACGCCCATGTGGTCGAGGATCTGCACCACCATGTTGGAGAAGCCGCATTGGGGGCGCTCCGCCACGCCTTTCATGAACAGCACCACGTCATGGGCGCCGATGGTTTGGCGAATTTGCGCGAAGGCGGGCTGTTCCGACATGAATTCTCGCTCCGGATTTGCGCCCTGACGTAAGCGCTCCCGCCAAGCCCATCAAGCACTTGCGGTGTCGAGGGCGAGTGCGTGCAGCGTCGTTCCCATGCGCGCGCCCAGGGCGGCGTAGACCATCTGGTGCTGGGCCACCCGCGATTTGCCGGCGAAGGCGGGGGAGCGGATCACCGCCTTGTAGTGGTCGCCGTCCCCGGCAAGGTCGATGATCTCGATCCGCGCATCGGGGAAGGCCGCAAGAAGCAGGTTTTTCAGTTCGTCGGCGGCAATCATCAGGGCGCCTTTGTTCGGGCGGCGGCGGAGGCGCGAGCGAGCGCAAACCGGGAACGAATGTCAATCACGAAAGTTTTGCTTGCCGCGCAAAGCGGCCTCGGTGCATTCGACGGGGTCGTCGGAAGAGGGCCCGCCGGCGGAGGCTCGCCCACTGCGCGGGAGAAGTTGACAACAGCACCTTTTCCGAAAATTTAGGCACGAGCGTCTAGCTCTCTTCTGGATAGAGCCGCGAAGCGGCCGGACTGGGGGGAGCGGTGGGAGGACGCGGGGCGGCCCGATTGCAAAGCGGAGCCGCCTCGTCCGATCGCCAAAGCGCACAAACTCGACGGCTGGCGAACTACAGTTCGCCTAATTCCAGGGCAATTCTGAAGCTCGCCAGAGCAGGACAGGCACAAAGGGCAGACCATGACCTCGTTGATGTATTCGCTGATGACTTTCGCGGCGCAGCAAGGCGCGACCACGACCGCGACCACCACTGCTCCGTCGCCCGTGGTCCCGGCGCCGTCGGCGGCCGAACTCGAAGCCGCGAAGGCGCACGGCGCGCAGGTCGCGGCGGAGGCCGCGGGCCACCAAGAGGTTTCCATCTTCGATCTGCTGCGCGACCTCAATCCGGTCGAACTCGGCGTTCTTGTCATCCTCGCGATCTGCACGGTCTATGCGGTCGCCCTGCTGATCGAGAAGATCTACGTGATGCGCAAGGCGGCGCGTCAGACGAAGGACTTCCTCACCGCGTTCCGCAAAGCCAACTCGGTTGAAGAAGCCGAAGCCATCGTCCGCAAGCTGCCGAACTCCGGCATCAAGTCGATGTTCGACGCCGGCATGGGCGAAGTCCGCCGCACGCAGGACCTCGGCCTCTACACGATGCGCGACGCGCGCGACCACACGATGCAACGCGTGGCCGCGGCGATGAGCACGCGCCAGAACGATCACCTCGAAGATCTCGGCTCGAACATGACGTTCCTGGCCTCGATCGGCGCGAACGCGCCGTTTATCGGCCTGTTCGGCACGGTCTGGGGGATCATGATCGCGTTCGTCGGCATCGCGAAGACGCAAACGACCTCGCTTGCGGTCGTCGCGCCGGGCATCGCCGGCGCGCTGATCGCCACGGCCGCCGGTCTCGCCGCGGCTATTCCCTCGGTGCTGATCTACAACTTCTCGGCCAAGCAGATTTCGAAGCAAGCCGGTAAGCTCGAGGACTTCGCCGCCGAATTCATCGCGCTCGTGTCGCGCGACATGGATCGTCGGGCCGGTTGAGGCGTCCTTGAACCGGAGGAACGCCAATGGCTGGTAAAATTTCCGCCCCTGGCGGCGGAGGGAAGCGCGGGCGCGCTGACGTGAACGCCGATCCGAACGTGATCCCGTTCATTGACATCATGCTCGTGCTTCTGATCATCTTCATGATCGCGGCGCCGATCTCGACCGTGGACATTCAAGTCAAGATGCCCGACTCGAGAATCCAGCCGTCGAAGCGACCGCCGCGGCCGACTTGGATTTCGGTCCAGGACGACAATGGCCGGCTCAGAACCTATGTCATGAACGACGAAGTCCCGATCGATCAGCTTGGTCAGAAGACGATCGACGCCGTGCAGGAAAATACGCCCACGATCGCCGGCGATCTCGATCAGGTGCGCGATCAGCGCATCTACATCCGCGCCGACGGCGACACGCCCTATCGCAACGTCGTGCTCGTGATGAACCGGCTGCAGGACCGCGGCTTCACCAAAATCGGCCTCGTCGCCGAAGATCGGCGGAGGTAGTCCATGGCCGGTAAAGTAGGAGGGACGAAGGGCGGGCCGGTTTCCGATCCGAACGTCATCCCGTTCATCGATATTCTGCTCGTGCTGCTGATCATCTTCATGGTGACGGCGCCGATCCCCACCGTCGACATCAAGGTCGATCTGCCGCCGCCGAATCCGATTCCGATCCGGCTCGAAGGATTGAACCCGACGCTCGTGGTCATCCGCGAAGCGCCGGCGGGACAGGAGATTTACGTCGACCAGCAGCTGGTGCAGCTTTCGGAGCTGGGATCGGTGACGCTGCAGCACGCGATCACCAACAACCCGGCGCTCAACGTTGAAGACATCTACGCCGAAGCCCGCATCTTCGTCCGCGCGGACCAGAGCACGGCCTATCGGAATGTCATCGACGTGATGAGCAGGCTGCAAGAAGAAGGTTTCGCGAAGGTGGGTATCTTCGCCGAGACCGCCGCGAGCGAAGGGTAAGCATCCATGGTCCGCCTTCGTCTCTTTTCCATGATCCTCGCCGCGGTGGTCTGCGGCGCGATCGCCTACCTGGCGGTAATGCAAAAATTCAACGCGATCACGGATCTCTTCACTGACACCAACGCAGTGAAGGTCCAGATCGAGGAGAAGAAGCCGCCGCCGCCGCCGCCGCCGCCAAACCGGCCGCCGCCGCCGCCGCCGCCGGAGCAGCGCGTCCCGCCGCCGTCGCTCGACGCCCCGCCGACGCCGACGCCGATTCCGGTCGCGGTCGATCCGCCGCCGGCGCCGCCGCAGCCGGAATTGATCACCAATCCGCAATGGATCACTCGTCCCAACGGCCGTGACTTCGCGCGCTTCTATCCGCCCCGCGCGCTGGATCGCGGGATGGAAGGGCGCGTCGTGATGGATTGCCTGGTGGGCGCCGATGGGCGCTTGACCTGCACGGTGACGTCCGAAGAGCCGGCAGGCTGGAACTTCGGCTCCGCCGCTGTCCAGATCTCGCGTCAATTCCGCATGCAGCCGCGGCTCGAAAACGGCCGGCCGACGGAAGGCGGGCGCTATCGCCTGACCATTCCGTTCCGCGTCGGCGCCGGCTGAGGGCTGTTCGCGAAGTTTTGAACGGTCTCGCGCGCGTGTGATCCACGCGCGCGTAGATCGTTTTAGCAATGAGGATCACGCTTCCTTCAAACAGAGGGAGGCGCTCATGGGTGCGAAGATCGGGTCGACGGATTCCGGCAAGCTTCGGCTCGCGGCCGATCCGAACGTTATTCCGTTCATCGACGTGCTGTTGGTGCTGCTGGTGATCTTCATGGTCACCGCGCCGTTGCCGACCGTGGACATCAAGGTCGACCTGCCGCAGCCGGGCGTCTCTGTCCCGACGCTCAATCGCCCGACTATCGTTCTGCTGCGGGAAACGCCGGGCGGTGTTGAGTTCGCCGTCGATGACGAAATCGTGAGCGAGAGTGCGTTGACCGGGACCGTGCTGATGCACGCGCGCGCCAACAACCCGGAGCTCGCTCTCAACAATCTCTACTCGGACGCGCGCATTTTCGTGCGCGCCGATCAAACCACGGCGTACGCCAACGTCGTGCACGTGATCGATACGCTGCAAGGTGAAGGCTTCGCTAAAGTCGGCATCTTCGCCGAGCTGGCGCAAAGCGATCTCTAACTTCTCTCGCGCAAGCGTGATCGTCCTCCCGGGCACGTGAATTGATGTGCGAACCGCGTGGACCGAGGCTTGCCTCAACAACAAGTGCAAAGGGAGGCCGCTCATGGCGAATGCACTGGGCCTGCGCGCGACGTCGTTCGGCGCTTCGACATTGGTGATCGCCGCGCTCGCTTTCGGGGCGCTGACGATGACAACGAAGATCAACCTGCGCGATTTTGGAGGGCCGCCGCCGGCGACGATCGATGTGTTGATCCCGCCGCCGCCCGAGCCTCCGCCGCCGGTCCCCAAGCCGCAAACGCCGCCGCCGGTCGCCGAGCCGCTCGCGCCCTCGACGCCGCAGCGGGTGGCCGCCGTCGCCGATACGCTGCCGCTCGAAACGGTTGTGCCGATCGCGCATGAGACCGGCGGTCCCATCGAAATCACCGAACCGCGCTGGACCCGCCGTCCCAGCAACCTCGCGCGCTATTACCCCGCGCGCGCCGTCGCCAGAAACATCGAGGGCGCGGTGACGCTGGATTGTGCGGTGCGGACCACGGGCGCGCTGGAGTGCTGGGTGGTTTCGGAGACGCCCGCCGGATGGGGATTTGCCGAGGCCGCGCTTCGCATGTCGCGCGACTATGCGATGGTTCCCGCCATGCGCGACGGCGCGCCGGTGGAGGGGCGCTATCGTCTGCGCGTGCCGTTCGCTCTGCGCTAGCAGTCCGCAATTTAGCCGCACTTTCACCCCCACTTGCGCGCCGCTATGATGGCGCGCGCATGACGGGCGCGAAGGACCGCTTGAGGAGACTTGGAATGAAGGTGTTGATCGGCGCCATTGCCGCAGCGGCGCTCATGCTGGGCGGCGTCGCGGAAGCCCAGACCGCGGCGACGACGACGCCGGCGCCGGCGGCGGCCGCGGCCGCGTCCATTCCGCCCTCACGTTGTCCCGCTGCGATCGCCCCGCCGAACATCCCGGATGGCGCCACGGCCGACCAGCGCGCGATGACAGCCGCTTACGAGGCGTTTGACGCCTGGCGTCAAGCCGCCCTCGAGATCGTCAATTGCCGCCGCGCCGAGCACGATGAAGGCGTCGATTTCGTACGGGCGCGAGAAGCAGAATACAGCGCCATGAGCGAGAGCATGAACGCCACCATCAATGCGTGGAACACCGCTCACGACGCCTATTGCGGCCGTCGCGGAAATCACTGCACCGACGCCGCTCAGTCAAACGCGCATCATTAGGCCTTGGCGGTTTCCGACGCGGCTTGCGGCGCGAACCGCCATAAGGGCGTGAGCGCGGCGAGCAGCGTCGCCGAAACCAGCATGCCGACGCCGGGAACGAGCGCGCCGAGGCGCGGTCCCAGATGCTCGGAAGCAAAGCCCACGAGCAGCGATCCAACCGGTGCGCCGCCAAGCAGGCACATCGAATACACCGCGAGCACGCGGCCAAGGAAACGCGGCTCGGTCGCGCCCTGAACGATCGTGCGGCTCATGCTGATGTTGACGCCGGTCGCCAGGCCCCAGAAGCCGACGATCAAGGCCAGCGCCCAGAACGGCTTGTCGATGGCCAAGGTGATCAGCACAACGGCCCCGATCAGGTGCGCGCACAGCAGCGCGCGCCCCGGATGCTTGAGTGCGGGCAGGCGGCTGAGCGCCGCCGCCGAGACGAACGATGCGCCCCAGAACGTTGCGTACAAAAGACTCAGGTTTTGCGCCTGCGCGGCTTCCGCGCCGCCATAGACGTCGCGGATCAGCAACGGGAACAACACTTGGAACGACCCGACAATGAAGAGGCCCGCATAGGCGGCCGAGATCAGCATCGGCGACATGATCGGGCTCTTGAAGGCGTAGGCCAGCCCATGGCGCACGTCGCGCAACGCGCTGAGCGGGGAGCGTTCGTGGCCGGTCGGTTTCGGCGCGCGCAGCGCGAGCGCGACGGCGCCGCCAAGGCCGAGCACCAGAGCCTGCAGCGCCAGAAAGGGCGCGGGCGAGTGGCCGGCGAACCGGGCGACGACAATGCCCGCGATTTGCGCGCCGATCTGAACCGCCGTCGTCATCGCCGCGGCGCGCGCCAGCGGCGTGTGCCTGCCGCGCAGCGCCTCCCGGGCTAGCACGCCGTTCAGCGAAGCGTCGCGAACCGGCACGATCAGCGCGGCGCACGCGCCGACCGCGATCGCATAGGCGATCAGCCCCGGATAGGTGAGCAGCCCTTCGCCGATCAACGCCGCCAGCGCCAGAGTCGCCACGGCCATGGCGCCGTGCAGCAAGGCCAGCGCGGGCCCAGGCTGCGCCCGCTCGGCGACGACGCCGCCAAAAAGCAAAAGACAAAACATCGGCGCCGAGATGCTCATCTGCGCCAAGCCCACGAGTTTCGCCGGCGCGGCGAGAAAGAAGGTCACCAGCGACGGAAACAGCACCATCTGCATGCCGAAGGCGAAGAAGTAGGCGCCCGCAAGCAGGTAGTAGAGCCGAAGCTCCGAGCGCACGGCCCGCTCGCGGAGATCTCGTTGCGCGTCCATGTGCAAACCGCCCTGGCGAAGGCTAGGGCGCATCCGTACGGCGCGTCCAGGGCGGAAAGCGGGGTGCGCGTTGACGAGCGGTTAACGCGGCGCGTGATGTTGTTTCCGGGCTCATGGCAAACCCTTCGCGACCCGAAACGCCGGAGGCGGCGCCGCTCGAACTGGGCGAGCCGCAGCAGCTCAAGGCGCGCGCCGCGATCATCCAGCGGCTGAGCGAAATCGTTTCGTGGCCGGAAAGCCGGATTCCCGCCTACGAGCGGCAGCTGGCGGCGGACATTCTGGTCGGCTTGCTGCGCACCAGCGGAGCGGACCTTCGCCGGCGCTGCGCCCAAGGCCTCGTTCTCATCAATGACGCGCCGAAACCCTTGCTGCGCTACCTCGCGCGCGACGAGATCAAGGTGGCGAAGCCGCTGCTGGAGGCGGGCGTCGGGTTCGACGATTCCGACCTGATCGCCACGATCCGCACCGGCGTGGCCGCGCACTGGATGGCGATCGCGGTGCGGCGCAACCTGACCGAATCGGTCACCGACGCGCTGATGCAAACCGGCGACGTGACGGTGATGGAAACGGTATTGCGCAACAATACGGCGCGCTTGTCGACACAAGGGGTGGATTTCGTCGTGTCGCGCTCGCGCCAGGCGCCAAGCCTGCCGCCGTTGTTGGTCAATCGCAACGAGTTGCGGCCGACCCAGGCCCTGGTCTTGTTCTGGTGGGCGGCGTTCGAATCGCGGCTTCATATTTTGCGGCGCTTCGCCGTCGACCGCAGCATTCTCATTCAGGAACTCGGGGATGTGTTCGCGATCGCCGCGTCGGAAGGATGGGGCGACGCCGACGCGCGCAAGACCCTGCAGGTGATCGAGCGCCGGCAGCGCAATCGGGCCGCCGCCGTGCAGAGCGTCTACGGCTCGCTGGAAGGCGCCTTGGCGCAGGCCGAACATGGCGTCGACCGCAGCGTCATCAATGAAATAGCTCACCTTTCCGGGATCAAGCCCACGACGGCGTCGCAAATCTTCGCCGATACCGGCGGAGAGGCCATTGGCGTCTATTGCAAGGCGGTGGGTCTTAAACGCCCGGCGCTGCTCGGTCTCTGGCGCGCGCTGCGCCGCCCGTTCGGTGATCCCGATGCTGTGAACAACCCGCTTGGCCGCACGGTTTACGTGTTTGACACATTGGCCACGGCGAAGGCGCAGACGGTGCTGCGCTATTGGAACTGGTCGTTCACGGCGGACGCCGTCAATCTGGAAAACGTCGCTTTCGAGGACGAAGCCGATTTGCCCCTGGCGCGCCGCAACGCCGCACTCTTGTTTCACCGCAACGGCTGAGCGGCGACGTCCTTCAAGTCTGGCGAATCCCTGCACGCACGGCTAGACCGAAGCGCGCGCGGGGAGGCCGCCTCTATGATCAACGCCGCGGCGATGCTGGCCTGTCTCTTGGGCGTTTGGCTGTTGCTGACACAACGCGCCGCGACACCCGAAGCCCTGGGCGCTTCCGTGCTTGTGGCGTTGGGGTGCGTGCTTATCTCCGTGCGTTTCGGCGTCGTGGGCGGGCGGGGCGTCTTCTCGGCCGCCCCGCGCCTGTTGATGCTCGCGGTTTCTCGCGCGGGCGCCGTGATCGGCGGCGCGTTGGCGATCGTGCGCGAGGCGCTCGCCGCCGACGTGCGGCTGCAACCGGCCTTGGCGCGCGTTCGCACGCGATCGTCGAGCGCGCTGGCGCAGGCCGCGTTCGCCGACCTCGTGAGCGCGGCGCCGGGCGCGGTGGTTGTGGAGGCGGACGCTGAGAGCCTGCTCGTGCACGTGCTTCAGGAAGACGCCATCGACGGCCTCGCGCTCAGTCAACTCGAAGAACGCGTGATCACCGCTCTGGACGGAAAGGCGCGCGGATGATCGTGCCGCTTGTCGCCGCTCTCGGGGTGTCCGCGACGCTGGCGCTTTGCCTGGTGCGTCTCTTCGCCGGGCCCACGCTCTACGACCGCATGCTCGGCGCGAACGCCGCGGCGCTGAAAATCGCCGTGATCTGCGCCGCGCTCGCGGTGCTCGCGGTGCGAGCCGAATGGCTCGACACGGCGCTGGCGATCGTCGTGTCCACGTTCCTGCTGAACGCGGTGGCGCTCAAGTTCTTCCGCGCGCGCACGTTCCAGGCGCCATTGGCGCGCATGGGCCGGCAATTGGGTGAGGACGCCACATGACCTTCGCCGAACTGCTTTTCTGGGCGCGCGTGGTCACGGGTGGCGCGTTGGTCCTCGTGGGGCTCGCTTTCATGCTCGGCGGCGCCATCGGCTTGCTGCGATTTCCGGATTTCTACACGCGGCTGCACGCCATGGGCGCGGCCGACATTGTCGGCGCCGTGTTCGTGCTCGCCGGACTGATCGTGTCTTCCGGCGACGGGGCGCTCACGCTGCGGCTGCTTGCGCTGGCCGGTCTCCTGATCGCCGCGGCGCCCAGCATCATGCATCTGGTCGCGAACACGGCGCATGCCGGCGGCCTGGCGCCGCTGGCGGGCCCGTATGCGGCGCCGCGTCCGGAGCGGAAGCCGTGACCGACGCCGTGCTGCGGCAAGCCCCCGCGTGGATCGGGCTTGCGCTGCTTCTCGCCGCGCTCGTCACGGTGATCGCGGCGATCGTCGCGCGTTCGCTGACGGCCGTCGCGCTCTATTTCGCGGTGGCCGCGTTGCTTCTCTCTGCAGCGCTGATGGGGCTGGGAATCGGCGACGCGGCGCTCGGATTCGCGTTGTTTGGTTTTGCGCTCGCGCCGTTCGCGCTGCTGGGCGTTCTGCTGCTGAGCGTGCGCGCGGTGAAGCAGCGGCGCCGGGTTTTCCCCTGGCAAAGCGCCATCGCCGCGGCCGCCGCCGCGGCCGCCATCCTATGGATTGAGCCGGATCTCGGCGCGCCGCCGCCGGCGGCGGCCGGCGGCGCGATGGCGCCGTGGCTTGCGCCTCTCATGCTGGTCGGCGGCGCGGCGGCGCTTGGTCTGATCGGCTTCGGTGAACGCGGCGTGTTCGAACGCGCGCCGCGCGACGAGATCGAGCAATGAAAGCGGGCGCGTATGTCGTCTTGCGCGTCGCGGCGCGGCTCTATTTGCCCCTGACGCTGGTGTTCGCGTTTTCGCTGTTTGCGGCGCGTCCGGCGGGCGCGGGCGTCGGATTGCTTGCCGGGCTCGCGTTTGCGATCGCGCTCATTCTTCACGTCGTTCTGTTCGGAGCGGCGGCGACGCGGGCCGCGCTGCCCGAGCCAGTGCTGCGGGTTACGCTTGCGCTCGGCGTCGGCGCAGCGCTCGCGGGCGCCGGACTGCCCGGTGCGCCATATGCCGCCCAGATCGTCGAAGGCGGTCTCTTCCTGATCTCCGTGGCGACGTGCGCCGCGTTCGTCATTGCGCTCGCGGGCCGCGCGGCGAGCTTGCGGGAGGAGGCGTGGTGATGACGCCGGCGCTTGCCTTGCGCCTGGCCTTCGCGGCCGCGGTCGCCCTCATCATGCTGGGGGCGCTGACGGCGTGGAGTGCGGGCCACGCGGTCAAGCGCGTCATTGGCGTGCTGAGCGCGCTGGGCGGGGCGATTGCGGCGCTGGCTGCGCTGGGCGTGACGGACGCCTTGTTGGCGGGCGTCGGCGTCTCGGTGGTCGTATTGGTGATCGCGGCTGCGCTCGTCGTGCGCGCGCAGGAGGCGTACGGCGGCGTGGAGATCGGCGAGATCGACGTCGCCGACACGCTGGACGAAGCCAAGGCGCCGGAGGCGTGATGCAGCCTTGGCTCGATTCGGCGCGCGCGCATGCGCCGCTGTTGATGATTGTCGCTCCGCTCGCCGCGGCGGCCTTGGCTTTGCTCGCGCCCGGCGGTCGGCTTGCGTGGGCTGTCGCGTGCCTCGGCGGCGCCGTCGCGGCGACGATTGCGCTCGATCTCGCCTTGCGCATGTTTGTATTCGGCGCCGTGCAGCCCCACGCCGCCGAAGGCGCGGCGCTTGAGCCCGGGGGCGCCAGCGTGGCGTGCGCGGCTCTGCTGACTGTCGCGGCGTTCGTGGCCATGCTGGCGAGCCGGGCGATGCTGCGCCACGACGTGCGCACGCGCGCCGGCCCAATGACCATGGCGCTGTTGTCGGTCGCGCTGGCGGGATGGATCGGGGCGCTGTTTGCGCGGGATCTGGCGGCCATATTCCTCGCGGTGGAGACAGCGTGGCTCGCCGTTGTCGCCTTGCTCGCGCTGGCGGGTGAGCGCGCGCGCGGCGCGGTGAGCGCGGCGCTCAGGATGCTGATCGCGGGCGGCGTCGCCGCAGCGTTGATGTTGCTGGGCGTGGGCCTGGTTGAGCGCGGCGTGGCCGGCGCGCGCCTTGAGGCGCTGTCGAGCATCACCGTCGCCACGCCGCGCCTCGCTGGCGTCGGCGCCGGGCTCATCATCGTGGCGCTGGCCTTGAAGGCGGGGCTGGCGCCGTTGCACGGATGGATCGGGGCGGCGTACGGGCGCGCGAGCCCGGGCGTTGCGCTGATCCTTGGCGTGGTGGGAGCGGGCGGGGCGCTGAGCGTGCTGATGCGGGTGAGCGCGGCCGCCATCGGCGCGCCCGAGGTGGGGGACGGCGTCGCGGCCGCGCTTGCCGTGCTCGCCACCGTGACGGTCGTCATCGGTTCCATTCAAGCGGTCGGCGCACGCAACGTGCGCAGACTCGCGGCGTATGCGGGGGCGGCGCAGGCCGGCTGCGCGCTGGTCGGCGTGGCGCTTGGATCGCCAGCGGGACTGGCCGCCGCGCTGGTGCAGACGCTCGCTCTGCTGGCGGCCATGTTGGCTTTGCTCGGCGGCGCGACGGCGATCGACGGCGACGCGCCGCTCTCTGCGCTCGACGGACTGAGTCGGCGCGCGCCGATCGCCAGCGCGGCAATGACGTTTGCGCTGCTGAGCCTCATGGGCGCGCCGCTGACCACCGGCTTTCTGGCGCGCTGGCGGCTGATCGAGGCCGGCCTCGGCGCGGGCTGGTGGTGGAGCGCGGCGGTGATGATCGGCGGCTCGCTCGCAGCCGTCGTGTACGGTGGACGAATGATCGAGCGACTTTATTTCCGCCGCGCCACGCACGCGGTCGAGCACGGCGACCGATGGCGCTGGGCGCGCGCGCCGGCGCTGTTGCTCGCCGTACTGGCGCTGGCCTGGGGAGTTGAACCTTCGCTCCTGTTGCGCGCGGCGGACGCGGCTTCGCAGCTCGATCTCGGTGAAGGATCATGAGCGCCACGCTGCTTCTGGCGCTGACGCTGACGATACCGATCGTGCATGCGGCGCTGGTCATTCTGTTGCCGCGTCCGCCGGGTCTGCGCGACGTGATCCATATCGGGTTCTCGCTGGCGTTGGCCGTGGCGGCCTTTGCGCTGGCGATCGCCGTAGGGCACGCCGCGCACGCGCGGATCGTCATTGCCCGGCCGTTGCCGCACGTCGACGTCGCGTTCTCGATCGAGCCGCTGGGCGCGCTGATGGCTGCGGCGATGGCCGGACTGGGGCTGGCGCACGCCGTGCACACGTCCGGGATGGCGCGCGCCTCGCAGGATCCCGCCGCGCACCGGCTGATGGCGTTGATCGCCCTGGCTTCGGCGATGGCGATGGCGGCGGCGTTCTCGGCCAACCTCTTCACGTTCTTCATCGCCGCCCAGGCATTGGCGCTGGTGAGCTTTCCGCTTGCGGCGCATGGCGGCGACGAGGACGCGCACCGGCGGGCCCGCGTCTATCTCGCGCCGCTTCTCGTGGCGTCGGTCGGATTGTTGTTGCCGGCGATGGTGTGGACCTACGCGCGCGCCGGAACGCTTGAGTTCAGGCCGGGCGGCGTGCTCATGGGGCATGTCGATCCGATCTCGGCGAATGTGCTGCTGGTGCTGTTCGTGTTTGGCGTGGCGAGCGCGGCCGTTCCGCCTTTGCACCGGTGGCTCACGAATTCGAGCGAAGCGGACTATTCCGCGCTGGTCTCCATTCAGGCGCTCGGCGTGCTGCCGGTGGGCATTATCGGACTGATCAAGGTCAGCGCCTACGTGTTGGGGCCCGTGCTGCGTCAAGCCTGGATGGGGGCGCTGGGCCTGTTGATGCTGGCGGCGATTTCGATGTGCGTCGCGGCGCTGATCGCGCTCTCGAAACAGGACTTGCGGGAGCGGCTCGCCTATTCGGTGCTGGCGCAATCCATGGCGGCGGTGATCGGCGCGCTGCTTGCGCTGCCGGCGGGATTGTACGCCGCGGCGCTGCAGCTGGTGGCGCTCATGTGCGCGGCGGCGACGCTGCTGATGGCGGCGGGCGTGACATTCGCCGCTACTGGGCGGCGCGATGCAGCGGAGTATGCGGGGCTCGGGCGGCTGATGCCGTGGACATTCGCGGCGTTCGCGCTGGGCGCGGCCAGTCTTGTCGGCATGCCGCCGTTTTCCGGCGCGTGGGCGAAGCTTTGGCTCATCACCGCATCCGCCGATGCGGGTCTGCCTTGGGCGGCCGCGCTGGCCGGCCTCGCGGCAGTATTGACTTTCGCGCACCTCGGTCCGCTGACGGCGAACGCCGTCGCCGCGCCGGCGCCCGCCGATGCATTCCGCCGCGCCGACGGAGCCTCGATCCTGCTCGTCGCCCCGGTCGTATTGAGCGGATTGGGCACGCTGGCGCTCCTGGTGCTGGCGGATCCGCTGTCGCGTTATCTCGGACCGCTTTGGGGGATGAGATGAGCGAGCCGGCGAAGAAGCACCGCCGCGGCGCGCTGGCCGGATGGCTGTTTGTGTGCGCGATCGCGGCGGGTGCGGCCATGGCGCTCGATGTGGCCGCCGCGCGGCCCGCGCCTTGGATCGCGGCGTCGCCGCTCGGCCGCGCCGCTATAGGCGCGGGCGCCGCGATTGGCGTCGTTTTGGCGGCCTGGCTCATGCGCCTCGCGCTGGCGCGCCGCGCGATGCAGCGTGGGGAAGGCGCGTGACGCCGATCACGCTCAATCCGGGCTTCGTGCTCATCCTCTGCGCGCTGGTGCGGTTCGTGACGCCGGCGCGGTTCCGGCTGCCGCTCTCGATCCTGGCGTCCGGCGTTGCGCTCTGGCTGTTGCTCGACCGCAATTTCGGCGCGGCGGGCGTCGTGGCGCAGATCGGCCTGCCCGTCGTGCTGCTCAACCTCGACGCGCTCAATCAGGTGTTCGGCATCGCCTTTATCGGCGCGACGATGCTCATCGCCATCTATTCCGGCGCGCGACGGCACGCGTTCGAGGATTCCGCTTTGCTGCTACTGGCCGGCGGAGCCGTGTCCGCGCTGTTCGTCGGCGATCTCATCAGCTTCGTCGCCGCCGCCGAACTCGCCGGGCTCGCCAGCGTGTGGGCGCTGTTCGCTTCGCCTTTGCCGCGTTCAAGCGAGGCCGGCGCGCGCTTGTTGATCTGGTGCGGGCTTGAAGGCCTCTTGTTTCTCATCGGTGTTGCGTTCCACTTGTCCGCGGGCGCGGCCAACACCGCCTTCACGCGACTCGACGCCGGCACGTTGGGCGGCGGTTTCATTTTCGCGGCTCTGCTCATACGCATCGGCGCGCCGGGCGCGCATGTCTGGCTCAAGGACGCCGTCTCGCACGCATCGAGCGCGGGCGGCGCGGCGCTCGCCGTGTTTTCGCCGATGCTCGGCGTGTATGCGCTGGCGCGGCTGTTTCCGGGCGACGTCCTACTCACCCCGATCGGCGAGGTGATGCTTGCGCTTGGCGCGCTCTACATGGTCGCGGAAGACGATTTGCGGCGTGCGGCGGCTTACGCGCTAACCACGCAGATCGGCGTCTGCCTTTTGCTGATCGGTCTGCCGTCGCCCGTGGCGCAGGCGGATGTCTCCGCGCACGCCTTCACCACAATCTTCGCGACCCTGCTGCTCTTGATGGCTCTCGGCATGGGCGTCATGCGCACGGGCGGCGCGCGCGGGTCCGAACTTGCGGGGCTGGCGCGGCAAATGCCGATGAGCACCGCCTTCATGACGCTCGGCGCGCTTGCTTTGGCTGGTCTGCCTGGATTCGGACCGTTCGCATCGCTGACGCTCGCGCTCGAAGCACAGGTGCAGGCGGAACATCAGCCGGCCTGGCTCATGATTTCCGCGCTGTGCGCCGTGATTGCGGGGGGC
This sequence comes from Caulobacterales bacterium, assembly GCA_035549695.1. GTDB lineage: Bacteria > Pseudomonadota > Alphaproteobacteria > Caulobacterales > Aquidulcibacteraceae > Vitreimonas. The sequence goes on from DASZQK010000030.1 coordinate 20,147, forward strand.
CTTGCGCTACGCATCGCCGTTGGTGCGGGCCGCCCTTCGCCACAACGCTCCGCGATGCATGAAGCGCCGTTTCAAATGTTGCTCGGAACGGGGCTCGCGGCGTTTCTCTGTTTGGCAGTCGGGTTCGCGCCCAGTTGGCTTTACGCGCTGACGCCGACCACGGCGCTCAACTTCAATCCATTCGCGCTCGACGTGTTGGCGCCGCACGTGGAACTCTTGGCGGCGGCGGGCGCCGTCTATCTCATCGCGGCGGCGTTGAAGCTTGTTCCCGCAGAGCGTCCGCTGCGTCTTCTCGATCTCGACGCGCTCTATCGCGGACCCGCCGCCGCGGCGGGCCGACGGATCGGCGTGGTGATGATCCGTCTCTATGGCGGCTGGGATATGAACTGGCGCCAGCTCTGGGGCCGCGTCGGCACTGCATTCTCAGGCTGGGCGGAAAGCTGCGATCGCCCATATGGGGGAGGCTGGATGGGCCTTGCGCAATTTGTCGCCATTGGCGCTGTGCTTGTGATTATCTTGTTGGTGCGCATATAACTCGGCGAAGGTGCGTTCAGACACAGTCAACACATCTTGCCGCAGGAACAGCTTCGATAAAGGCAAGGTCATTATTGGCGGCATGATTGCCTTGAATATTCTGCGGTCACCTCTATACTGCGCTAACTTTCAAAAACTCCTCGCGGCCGGAAAGAAAATGGAAAACAGGGCGGACCTTGTTGATATGGCGGCCGAGATCGTATCCGCTTATGTCAGCGCCAATACGGTCGCGCCGCACGATCTTCCGGTCCTGATCCGCACCGTCCATTCGGCGCTCCGCGAGGTCGCCGGCGCCCAGGTCGCCAGCGTGGAGCCGGCGCAGGAGCCGGCGGTCGCGATTAAGAAATCGGTGACTCCGGATTTCATCGTCTGCCTCGAAGACGGCAAGAAATTCAAATCCCTGAAGCGCCATCTGCGGACCCGCTACGGGATGACGCCGGAGGAGTATCGGGCCAAATGGGGCTTGGCCCACGATTATCCCATGGTGGCTCCGAACTACGCCAAGGCCCGATCTGACCTGGCGAAGCGCATGGGCCTCGGCCTCGCCCGGCGCGGGTAGGAATTAAATCCTAAAAATAGGAAAAAATGTATCCAACAGCCTCGCGGCTGATGCATCCTGCCGGGATGTCATCAGTCATGGAGGATCGGATGGAAGTGCGCGAACGGCGCGTGGAGGAGGAAGCCGCGGCGGCGCTGGCCGCGGGGGTTGCGGGCTACGCCTTGGGTGTGGAGCAGAGCGACATTCTGGACACCGGAAAACGGGGCGCCAACGAAACCGCGTTCGCCCGGCAAGTGGCGATGTATCTCTGCCATGTGGCCTTCGAACTCAGCCTGGCGCGGGTGGCGCTGGCGTTCGGGCGCGACCGCTCGACCGTTTCGCATGCGTGCCACGTCATCGAGGACCGCCGCGACGACGAGCGGTTCGACGCCTGGATCGAGGCGCTTGAGGCGATGCTGCGGGGCGCGCCGGCGCGCGTGGCGATCCGATGAGCGCGCGTTCGATCGAGCGCGCCTTGGCGCAATTGGCGGCGCCTGAGGCGGTGCTTGCGGGGGATTCCAGGGGAGTGGGTTTCGCGCTTTATCCAAACGGCGACCGGCGCCGGCGCGCGGCGGGCCGGCTCAGCGCGCAGGACGTCAAGGCGCTGCTCGCCGAGGGTGTGCTGGCGGCGCTGCCGGAAAAGGGCGCGCTTGTTCTCACCGAGGCAGGCCGCGCGCGCGTGCGACGCACGGCTTCACGGCCCGAGGAGAAATTTCTGGCGCAGCACGGCGACGTCGAAAACCGCGCCATTGTTGATCAGGATGGCGGCCTCGAGCAGGTGCGGGCGCTGGCGCAAGGGGCGGGGTTCAAGCGGCTGGCGGCTTTGCGCGATTCCCACGGCCGTCCCTGGCTGACGCCGTCGGAGCTGGCCGCGGCGAGGAGGCTTCGCGAGGATTGGGAGCGCGCCCAATGCGGCCTGGTGCGTGGGTCGGATTGGACCGCGCCGCCGCGCGGGAGCGCCTCGCGCGGTCCCAGCAACGCACAGGAAATCGCCGCGGGCGCCGCGTGCGACGCACGACGGCGCATGGAGCGCGCCCTCGGAGCGCTCGCGTCGCCGCTGCGGCGCGTCGTAGAGCGCGTGTGCCTGATGGAAGAAGGGTTGGAGGCGCTGGAGCGCGGCGAGGGCTGGCCGGCGCGCTCCGGCAAGATCGCCTTGAAACTGGGGCTGGCTCAGCTCGCGGCGGCTTCGGCCGCGTAGCGGCGGATGCGCTCCATCATGGAGAAGAGGCCGTTGGACCGCTGCGGCGTCAGGGCGTCCTTCAAGCCAAGCCGTTCGAACATCGCACGCGGGTCGATCGAGAGGATCTCCGCCGGCGTTCGGCCGGAATAGACCCGCAACAGGAGCGCAATGAGACCGCGCACCAGGTGCGCATCGGAATCGCCGCGGAAATAGAGATGGCCCGGCGCTTCCGGCCTCCGGTCGCTGACCAGCCAGACTTGGCTGGCGCAGCCCCGCACTTTCGTCGCTTCGTTGTGCTCGGCGGCGCTCAGCGGCGCCAGTTCGTCCGCGAGTTCGAGGATGCGCGCGTAACGCTCTTCCCAGTCGGAGAAGAGCGAAAATTCCTCAGCGATGTCCTCGATGACCGTGTCGATCGTCGCACTCATGCCGGCGAGATGCGCCCTGGCGCGTGCGCCGGCAAGAGGCGAAGGCTTATTGCGGGCGCGGCGGGACGATCGCGTTGGCCGGCAGCGCGGCCATGGCGGTGGGGTCCGGCTCGGCGACGGCGCTGATGCACTGGCCCATATCCCGAAGCGCGTGCTGGCCGAGGCAGAACGCATTCTCGTACCGGAAGTGCGCGGCCGACATGCACTGATAAAGCTGCAATTGCGCCATTTCGAAACAATCACGCGAGCGCTGATCGTTCATCAATTGGCTGACGGCGCTGGCGTGATCTTGCGTGGCGCCGAGAACCTGCAGCGCCGCGATCGACGTCATGCGCGCGACGGCTTCGCCGCGCGGGCCGTTGACGCGCAGAGGCGGCGTCGTAGAGGCGACGGAGACGACATCCGGCCCCCCGCGCAGCGCATCCCAGAAGCGGCGGCCGCCAAACGCGGTGGGATCGGTTCCCGGCGACAGGCTGGCGGGCGTCACCGCGAGGCGCGGGCCGATCTCGGCGGCGAGCGTAAGCGTCGCGCCGCCCGGCGCGCCGAGCGCGCGAATGCGTTGAACGCGCGCGGCCTGCTGGGGCGCCACGGAATTGGCCCAACGTTGGCGTTGAAGCGAATACGCCATTTCCTGGTAGCGGTCGGCGACGCCGATGATGCGTGCGCCGTCGGCATTGGCGGCGTCGAGCGCAAGCTTGGTGGCGTCATTCGCGCCGCGCAGACCGCGTGCGTAATACGGATCGCGCGCGATCGCCTGTATCACTGCGTCGCGCCCGTAATACTGGGCCGCGTCACGCACGCCTTGAACATAAGCGGGCGCTTGCGCCGCCGTCATGGCGCCGTAAGCGACCCATCCGCGCGTCAAGTCATCGCGATTATGGCGCGCCGCGGTGTCGAGCGCCGTTTCCAGTTCGGCTGCGGTGGAGACGCGCGCAGACTTGAGATCGGAGATGTCGCTATGGAATTCCGCATACGCGGCGAGCGCGCCGTTAAGGTCGCCCGTTCCGCTGGTGGAAGCAACCGACGCGTCTTGCGCATGCGCGGCGCTCAAGAGCGCCGTCGTGGCCAAAGTCGTCAGGACCGCAAGCTTCCGCATCGGCTCCCCTTTCCTTGATGGGCGAGTTCGCTTTCGCAAGCGAATCGTGTCGCGCAGCATGCCCAGGCGCTCATTAAGAAGTCTTTTACTGGCGAGCTTAACGACAGTGTCAACACAACAGCCGGTAAGGCGCGCTGCAAAAGCAGCGCCAAACGCAGCGGCGCTGGCGTGCGCTCTGTGGGGCTGGCTGGCCGGCGTCGTGCTCATTGCCCTGTTCTCCTGGAGCTGCGGCGCGGCGGCGGCGCCGTTGGCGGGCGCGACCGCCCTCGCTTTGGCCCCCTGCGCCGCAGGATTCACCCTATTGCCCCGCTTGAGCGAAACTTGGGCGGCGGCGGGGCTGGCGGCCGTGTGGCTGCTTGCCGCCACGGGGCTGACGGCGGCCACCGGCGGGGCGAGTTCGCCGCTGGCCGCCAGCCTGCTGATCGCGCCAGCGCTCGCATTCGTGCTGGGGCTCGACGGTGTGCTCGAACTGGGATTCGCGGCGGTGCTTGGATACGGCGCGGCCGCGGCGCTGCACCTTTCGTTCCCTGAGCCGCCTCTACTTGGCCCGGCCGCGCCATTGCTGACGGCGGCGGCCATCCTGTTCGGGTCCGCGCTGGTGACGGTGGCGCCGCCGCGCGGCCGGCCCATGAGCGAAACAAACATAACCCGCAGAGTGGCGGAAATTTCGCACGATCTGCGCACGCCACTTACGCACATTCTCGGCTTTGCCGAAATGATCGAACATCAGGTCTTCGGGCCCGCGGAACAACGCTACGTCGAATATGCGGGACTTATTCGGGCGAGCGGCAACCACTTGCTGCTGATCGTCAACGACATGCTGGACCTTTCTCGTCTGGAGGCGGGCCGGTATCAGATCGATTTGGAAACATTCGACGCGCGCGCGATCGCCGGCGAGGTTGTGCGCCTGGCCGAAGATGCGGCCAGACGAAAGCGCCTTGTGCTGAGCGCCCACATGCCTGACGCGCCCGTGACAGTGCGCGCGGATCCGCGCGCGCTGCGGCGCATGCTGACGAACACTGTCGGCAACGCCGTGAAATTCACGCCGGAGGGCGGCCGCGTGACGCTGGAGGTGCGCGCCAGCGGCAAGATCGTCACATTCGACACGTTCGACACCGGTCCGGGCATTCCCGAGCCGGAACGTGAGCGGCTGGGCCGCCCGTTCGAGCGCGGAGAAAGCGGCGCCGGCATCGAAGGTACGGGGCTCGGTCTCGCCTTGGTGCGGGCGCTGGCGGAACTCCACGGCGGCAGCCTGAGCTTTCACGACGCGCCAGGCGGAGGCGCGCTCGTGCGCATCGCCGCGCCGATCGGGGCCGATTAGTCGGGACGAATGGCGAGGAAGGCGCGTGCGGCGGCGATGTCGCCGACCTCGATGAGAAAACGCTCACCATCTCCCGCTGCGCCGAAACGCACCTCCACCGCTTCGCGCGGATCGAGCAGGAGAAGCGCCTGAAACGCGCCGTCGGGAAAGGCGAACGCGACATAACGTTGGCCGCGCGTCGTCGTCTCGACGCGGCGCGCGCTGGCCCAGAAGCGTTGCGCGGCGGCCGGCGAGGGCGCGGCGGCCTCAAGCCCCTGTGCGAGGCGTCCAGGCACGTCGAAATTCGCGCGCGCGCGGTGAGGATCGCGCAGAATGATCTGCGCCGCGGCCGGCGTGGCGCCTCCGCCGAGCGGCGCGACGAAATCGAGTTCGGCGGCCCCGCCCACCTCGCGCACGCCGAAGGCCGCGCCCACGGGCACGTTCTGACGCAGTCGCCAGCCGCCCGGATCGGGAAGACGCCGCGCCATCCAGCTTCGTTCGCCGCCCGCGAAGGTCATCGCCGGCATGCGCGCCCAGGAGGCAAAGCCCGCCCGCGCCGTCGCTGCTGCTGCGAGAATGCCGGCGTCGTCGCAGGCGCGCTCGCCCGCAGCTTGACGCGCCGCTTCGGCAAGCTCGCGCACACGCGCTTCGCTCCAGCCCGCGCGCAACAGTGCCCCGCGCGCTTGCGCCGCGCCAGCCTCCAGCGCGTAGCGTATGTTGGCTGTGAACAGGCGACAGCGGCTGTCGACCTCCAGCAGGCCGGTGCGTTCGGCGAAGGCGGACTGCGCCGCCGGCGCCGCCGCCGCGGCGGACGCACAACAAAGCAGGGCGGCGAAAAAGACGGCGCGCATGAAGGGATTTCTGTAGGCGAAAAAGGGTTAAGATCGGTTCTCGGATGGAACTGAAGACGGAAATCTGGGTGCAGGCGCTGATGCGCCGCGCGGCGATCGCCGGAGCGTTCTCGACCGTGGCGCGCCGCGGCGATCGCGACGCCGGCGCGGTGCTGGTCAAGGTTTCGACGCTGGACGGAAAGGCGCGGCTCTACGGGCCCGCGCTCCGCGGCGAAGGCGAAACCATCTGGCTCGATCTATCCGCCGGCGGCCTCGGCGACAGGGAGGCGGATGTCGACGCCTACGCCCGCAAGCGCGCCGACGGCGATCCCGACCTCTGGGTGGTCGAAATCGAGGACCGGTCCGGACGCACCTTCCTCACCGAGCCTGTCGATCATGGAGACGGCGGCAAGCTCCGTTAATGAAGCGTTTTCGGCTCCTCGCTGATGATGGCGAAATGCTCGTACTGCTGAACCTGGAGATGATCGATGTCGGCGATCCGCTCGCCACGCTGAGGGAGCTCGGCATGGCCGAGGCGCGCCCGATCGGGGCCGCCAAGCTGGTCGCCTTGGGGCAGGAGGCCGCCTTCAGCGCGGGCGCGCTTGAAAATGCGCATCCAGCCATCCGCCGGGCGCTGGCGGCGTTCATGGGGCTGGGCGGAGAAGCCAATTGCGCGCTGTTCCTGGCGCCGCCGGGCGCGCGCACGCCGCGCGACGTCGCCGTGCGGCTGGGCTTGGCGCCGATCACGACGATGGCGTTCCTGCTTTCGGCCCAGCAGGCGGGCAAACTGAACGCGGCCATGATCAACGCACAGGTTTGGCGGCTTGCGGACGCGCCCAACGCGGCGTAAACGCGCCCGCTTTCCCATCTAGGCTCTCATGTCCGCAGCACCTGCCGCCGAAGCGTCGCGACGCCGCACCTTCGCCATCATTTCCCACCCCGACGCCGGCAAGACGACGCTCACGGAAGCGCTGCTGCTGGCGGGCGGGGCGATCCACTTGGCGGGCCAGGTGCGTGCGCGCGGAGAAAGCCGCCGAACCCGGTCGGACTGGATGAAAATCGAGCGCGAACGCGGGATCTCGGTGTCGTCCTCCGTCATGATGTTCGAGCACGGCGGCCTTGTATTCAATCTCCTCGACACCCCAGGGCACGAGGACTTTTCGGAAGACACCTACCGGACGCTGACGGCGGCGGATTCGGCGGTGATGGTGCTTGACGCGGCGAAGGGCATCGAGCCGCAGACGCTGAAGCTGTTCGAAGTATGCCGGCTGCGCGACATCCCGATCACCACTTTCATCAACAAGATGGACCGCGAAGCGCAGGATCCGTTCGCGCTGCTGGATGAGATCCACGAGAAGCTCGCGCTCGATCCCGCGCCGATGTATTGGCCCGCCGGTTCGGGCCAGCGCTTCGCGGGGATGCTCGATCTGACGCGAGACGAGTTCGTGCCGTTCCGCCGTCTGGAAGCCGGCGAAACCGGCTTCGCCGTCGAGGAACGCCAAGGGCGCGGCGGCAATTCGTTCATGGCGGACGTGAGCGACGACGTGCGCGAGGAGACGCTGGAAACCGCCGAACTCGCACGCGAGGGACTGAAGCGGTTCGATCATCAGGCGTTCCTCGAAGGGCATTTGACGCCGGTTTATTTCGGCGCGGCGCTGCGGCGATTTGGCGTGCTGGAATTGTTGGCCGGGCTTGGCGCGCATGCGCCTTCGCCGCGCGCTCTGAAAGCGAGCGCGAAGGGTCACGATGTGATGATTGCCCCCGGCGGAGATGAAGTGACGGGTTTCGTGTTCAAGATCCAGGCGAACATGGACCCCAAGCACCGCGACCGCGTGGGCTTTTTCCGCGTGTCATCGGGGCGCTTCACGCGCGGCATGACGTTGAAGAGCGCCGGCGGCAAGGCCTTCAACGTGCACAATCCTCTGATGTTCATGGCGCAGGAGCGGGAAATCACGGACGAGGCGTTTCCAGGCGACGTCATCGGCATTCCCAGCCATGGCGGATTGCGCGTCGGCGATTCGCTGTCCGAAAGCGGGACCGTGTCGTTCCAGGGCATTCCGAACTTCGCGCCGGAAATCCTTAAGCGCGTGCGCGTGCGCGATCCGCTGAAGCAGAAGCACTTGCGCAAAGCGCTGGACGGGCTGGCGGAGGAGGGCGTGACGCAGGTGTTCAAACCGATGATCGGCGCGGACATGGTCGTCGGCGCGGTCGGCGCGCTGCAATTCGATGTTCTGGAGGAGCGCGTGAAAGCCGAGTATGCGCTGGAGGTGATTTTCGAGCCTTCGCCCTACCAAGCCGCGCGCTGGGTCGGCGCGCAGAGCCGCGCCGACCTGGAAGCGTTCGTCGAGAAATACCGGCCGCAAATGTCGGAAGACGTGGACGGCGCGCCGGTGTTCCTCGGCAAGAGCGCCTGGGAGATCGGCTACGTGCAGGAAAAGAATCCGAACGTTCGGTTCTCGGCGGCGAAAGAGCGGATGGGTTAGGATTGCGCCTTCGGCGTGCGCGGGGCCGGAAGCTGGAGTTCGCGCCACACGAAATCGCAGAGCGTCTTGGTGCGCGCGGCGATGATGTCGGCCGTCCAGGATTGGTGTGCGGCCACGCCTTGCAGCAATTTGAACTTTTGCGCCTGCTCGCGCAGCACCGGCAATTTGGCGGCGAAATCGGCGTTGCCCATGTGTTCGTTGGCGCGATATTCGATGACGGCGAGATTGCCGAGCGCGTGGCAGATATTGAAGCGCGTCTCCTCGTTGGGGAAGCGCTTCAGCCACTCCGATTGCGCTTGCGGGCGCAGCGGCAGGACGTGTTCGACGGAGGCGCGAGCGATGGCGCGCGGCGGGCGCTCGCTCCAATGCCGCGCCTCGATCCAGCGCATCAGCGCAAGGCGCGTGTCGTCGTGAATGAGGGGCAGGCGCAAGGTCTCCTGGATGCGCGCCTGCGCGTTGGCGTCGAAACCGAGCGCGCCCTGCCGGTCGAGCGGATCTCGCCGTTGCGCCGCTTGACCGATGGCGCGAGCGAAAATCTTGGCGCGGTCGAGATCTGAATTGCCGGTCAAGGTGATCGCCATGCAGCGGCGGTGCAGCGCATCGAAGCGCCGTGCGAACAACGCCCGCGCGCGCTCGGCCTGGCCGGCATTGGCGCTTTGCTGCAGGTATTGCGCGGTCCAGATGAGCGCGAGCGGCTTCCATTCCCGCCATTTGATGAGGCGCAGCATCCACATCGAGGCGCCAAGGTCGGGATCGGCGGGATCGAACAGGCGCCGGTGCAAGTCGCGCCAGGCGCCGGCATAGAGTTCAAATCGGCTGACCCAACCGCCAATCTCGCTCCCGCCGTAGCGGCGCGTAAGATGATCGGCGAGTTTGGTGAGCCGCTCCGCGCCCTGGGGTTCGCGACGCTCGATGAAATCGAGCGCGGCGAGCAGATCCTCGAGGTCGTCGCCGACCAGCGTCTGCACTGCGATCCAGGTCTGGGCGATCCGCTGGGCGCTTGCCTCGTCCTGGGCGATGTCGATCAATTGCCCCTTGAACAGGCCGACCTTATCGAGCGGCAGGCCCCGCGCGTTGGTAGTGACGAATATCTGGCTGAGCAGCAGCGGATCCTGCGCCGATATCGCCACGAGCTGCACCCGGTTCATCAGGAAGTCGGCGAACGCGTGGCGCCGCTCCGCCGTCCAGCGCGATAGTTCGCGCCGGAACAGCGTACAGGCGTCGCGCACGCGCGCCCCCATATCACTCGACGGCTGAGAGCGGCGCGCGCGCCCCGCTTCGCCGCGCTTTTGAACTTCCTCGCGCAGCGTAGGATCCTTGCCGGGCAACACCACGCGGAACTTGCCGTCGCTGTCCGTCACGAGGCCATCTAGCGTAGCGGCGAGCTTGGCGTCAGAGCACAAATCGCGCAGCACGCACGTCAACACGGTCAGCGTCGTCAGTCGCTGCAAGCCGTCGAACACCTCGCAATGGGCATGTTCGACGGGGCGCATCACCATGGCGTTCAGCACGTACTCGCGCTGTGACGACGGCGGCGGCGTTTCGTTGTCGACAAGGGTGGGGCCGTCGTCGAGCGGCTCGGGCGACGCGCCGTCCGCATCGTCGCGCGCGGGTTCGCCGGCGGCGAAGACGCGTTCGAGATCGCCAAACAATTCCTCACATTGACGCTCTTCCCATTGATAGTCGCGCTGCACCGAGGCCGGGGTGAACCGTCCAAGCGCAAAGAGCTGCGCCACCGTAAGGATCTGCGCGCTGAGCATGGTGAAAATCCGGAGGACCGCTTGGCGCGAGCCTAGGACTGCGCCTCATGCGGTTCAACGGACAATTTTACAGCGTGATGTTGCGTTCAGGCCGCGGCGCGACCTTCGCCTGCAGCTTTGCGCACCTTGAAGAAGCGCATGGCGCGCTGTGCGGCTTCGATGGGTACGGAATTATACATCTTGCCGAATTCCTCGGCCTTGGTCATCGCGTCGCCGCCGCCGCATGTGAGCACGGCGATGGTCACGAACAGCGGGCGCTCGACATTGGCGGCGCGGCAGATCATGGCAAGACCGTCGATGTCCTTGCGGTCGATCAGGTCGCGCGCGGTGGCGTGGTCAAGATGGGTGAGTTCCGCCAGGCCATAGAGGAAATGCGCGCGCTTGGCTTCGCGGTAGAGCGAAATGAGCAGGCGCGCATTCAACTCGCCGGAATTTTTCTTGTTCTGTATGAACTCGGCCGCTTTCTTGGTCTCTTCCGACATTTCGTCGACCGATTTGCGCAGGCGCTCGCGCGTCTTCGACAGCGCCGCGTCGAGCGTCTTCGAGTCGACGGTAGAATTGCGGTGCAGGATCTGCTCGCGCAATTTCGATTCAACGATGAAATACATTTCGTTGAGCAGATCGAGCGGGATGTCGCGGCGGGTGACGACGCCTTCGTGCAGCAGCTCGTTGCGCCGAGCGCGGTCGACGGCCGCCTCCATGCTGGTGCGGGAAATCTGCGCGCCATCGTTGCGGATGAGGGCGTCGAGCGCATTGTCGTCGCCGAAGCGCACGATCGCGTCGGACACCGCTTCGCTGACGTTGGCGCGTTGCGCCACGGCTTTGATGTGCGCCTGGCTCTGGTAGTTCACGACCTGGAGCAAGGTCTGCTCATCGAGCACCTTGGAATGGCGCAGTACCGGGGCGGCGATTTCGAAGGCGTGGTTGGCCAGATCGCGCATGAGCCCAAGCGGGGCGTCGTCGGCCCCGGCGAACACCTGCGCCAGCTCGGCCAGCACGCCTTCCTGCATTTCGGCCGCCACCATCTGCAGCACTTCGTCGAACAGCGCGCTTTCGCGCTGAGTCCGCGTCGGGCGCGTCTCGAAAAACAGATCGGTCACTTCGCGCAACAATTCGCGCCGCTGTTCACTATCCTTGGCGCGGGCCAGGTCGATCAGTTTGGCGAAATTGGTTTGCGACATAGATAGCGTGCTCCACGCGGCTTCAGAGGGTCGCGCCGCGCCGTTAAACAATGCTTAACCTGCATCAACGCCGTGCGGTTTGTTCCTCGAATTGAGAGCGCAATTCATCGTCGGGCGGTCCGCCCAACAATTCTTGGGGTCCGGCCCCGGCCGCGGGATCGGAGGCGTTCGCCGCGACAACGTCCGCCGCGCCACGCGTGACGGCCGCGACGGGCGCTTTCGCCGGGGCGGCCTCGGCCAGTTGACGTGCGAAGTCCGGCGCGCGGCTGCTAAGGCCTGAAACAGCGCCGGTTTCCGGGGTGGCATGGGGGATGACGGCCTTCAATTCGCATGCACCCTGTTGGGCGGCGCGAAATGTCCAGGCCATGCAGATGTTGTCCTGGGCGCAGAGCTGCGCGCACGCCGCGGCGCTCTCGCCGTGCAACGACGCGTAGCCGCCTCCTTGAAAAGCGACATCAACCTGCCCGACGGGCGGCGTCTGCGCCGATGCGCCGAAGCCCGCCGCGAACAGGCAAAGCGTCAATGCCGAAGTGCGGATGGCGCGCATGGGCGCACTGGATCATCGATTCCCGTTAATGGCTGGTCACTCGGTCTGCAGGCTTTCGCGGCGCGCCTCAATCTCCAGCCATTCGTCTTCGGCCTGAGTCTTTTCCCCACGCGCCTCGGCGAGGCGTTTTGCCGCCGCGTCGAAGCGCGCGGGATCGCGCGCGAACGCGCCCGCCTCCGACAGCGCCTCTTCAAGGCCGGCGATTTCGGCGGCCAGCTTGGGAAGCAGCAGATCGAGTTCGGCGGAGCGGCGCTCGTCCTTGAAACTGAGCTTGCTGGATTTGCGCGCCGGCGCCGGCGCCGGCCGCGCGGGCGCACGCGGACGCACGGGCGCCTTGTCGGCGACGTAGCGTCCATGCTCGCGTTCGAAATCCGCCCAACCGCCGGGCGTTTCCGCCCAGCGGCCGTCGCCGACCGCGCCGACGATTTGGGTGGCGACGCCGTCGAGGAAGGCGCGGTCGTGGCTGACCAGCAGCACCGTCCCGTCATACGCCATGAGCGCGTCCTCAAGCGCGTCCAGCGTGTCGAGATCGAGGTCGTTGGTGGGTTCGTCAAGGACGATCATGTCCGCGGGCTGGGCCAGCGCGACGGCGAGCGCGAGGCGGTTGCGTTCACCTCCGGACAATGCGCTGACCGGTTGGCGCAATTGGTCCGAGCCGAACAGGAAATCCTTGGCGTAGGCGGCGACATGACGCGGTTTGCCGCGGACGATGATGTGATCGCCGCCTTGCGCCGCCAGCGAATCCCAGATTGTCGCGCTGGCGTCGAGAATAGCGCGCGCTTGATCGACATAGGCGACTGCGAGATTGGCGCCCAGGCGAACGGCGCCCGCATCGGGCTCACGCCGGCCCAGCAGCAGTTCGAGCAGCGTCGACTTGCCTGCGCCGTTCGGGCCGACGACGCCGATGCGGTCGCCGCGCATGACGCGGAGCGAAAGATTGGAGACGACGGCGCGCCCGCCGTAGCTTTTGGAGATTCCCTTCGCTTCGATCACGAGCTTGGCCGCGTCGGCGCCGCGCGCCGCTTCGAGTTGAGCTTTCGGCGAAGCCGACAATCCTTTGCGCTGGCGGCGCTCGGCGCGCATGGCCTCAAGCTTGCGGCGGCGCCCCTCATTGCGCGCGCGCCGCGCCGTCACGCCGCGCCGGAGCCAGTGTTCTTCCGCCTTCAGATTGGTTTCGAGCTTGGCCAGCGCGCGGGCCTCCTCGGTCTCGATCGCCTCCGCCCATGCGTCGAATTCGGCGAAGCCCGCGTTGTTTTCGAAGACGCGGCGCTGACGCAGCCAGAGCGTGCTTGTCGAGGCGCGTTCGAGGAAGCGTCGATCGTGGCTGATGATCAGGCATGCGCCGCGCAGCGATGCGAGGCGATCTTCAAGATCGGCGATGGCGGCGATGTCGAGGTGGTTGGTCGGTTCGTCGAGCAGCAGGATATCGGGATCGGCGGCGAAGGCCCGCGCTAAAGCGGCCCGGCGCAGCTCGCCGCCGGAAAGGCCGCCGGGCGCGCGGTCAGGGTCGAGGCCGAACGATTGCAGCGACGCTTCCGCCGCGTAGACCGGCGCTTCGTGGTGCGAGCCTTGGCGCGGCGTGGACGCGGTGCGCGCGAATTCAAGCAAGGACCGTGCGCCGGCGAGGTCCGTCTCCTGCGGCACGAAGGCGAGGCTGGCGCCGCTGGCGAAGGCAATCTCGCCGGCGTCGGGCTCGGCGAGTCCGGCCAGCATGCGCATGAGCGTCGATTTGCCCGCGCCATTGGCGCCGACCAGGCAGGCGCGTTCGCCCTTTCGCAGCGTGAACTCCACGCCGGCGAACAGCGGCGCGCCGCCGAGCGAAAGACGCACGTCCATGACATGCGCAAGAGCTGGGCCGCCGCGCATGTCTAAAACGTATCAGGCTCGGATTGCCGCTCGTCCTCGTCTTGTCCGCCGCCAAAGGCGTTGACCAGTGAATCGAAGAAGCTCGCCATTTCGACTTGCCGCGGCGAACTGACCGGTTGTTCGATGCCAGGCAAGGGGTGGGGTTCGATGTCGCGGTGCGCGACACGCATCACGTCGGCCCAGATCGTCGCCGGGATGGTGCCGCCGGTGATGCGCGCCATCGGCGTGTAGTCGTCGTGGCCGACCCAGACGCCGGCCGTGTAGTCGGCGGTGTAGCCCATGAACCAGGCGTCGCGGTAGTCGGTCGAAGTGCCGGTTTTGCCGGCGACGTCGCGGCCGGGCAGGCGCGCCGCCGTCCCCGTGCCGCGCAATACGACCGCGCCCATCATGCTGGTCATGCGTTCAGCGACGTCCTGGCTGATCACGCGCGGCATGCCGACGGAGGGATGGCGCCGATACAGTTCGACCCCGGTCGAGTCGGTGACGCCTTCGACGATGTAGGGGTCGACGTGAAGGCCGTCATTCATGAACGCGCCGAAGGCCGAGGTCATGTCCCAGAGCGTCACCTCGACCGAACCCAGCGAGATCGAGAGCGGAATGGGCCGGTTGGTGGGGATCGTCGTGATGCCGATCCGTCGCGCAACGGCGGCGACGTTCTCTGGTCCGATTTCGTTGGTGACTTCGGCCGAGACCGTGTTGATGGAGAGCGCGAACGCGGTGCGTAGCGTCATCGCGCCGCGATAGGTCTCGTCATAGTTGTGCGGGCGCCACCCGGCGAACACCACCGGCTCGTCGAAACGCACGTCTTCGGTATCAAGGCCGCGCTCGAGCGCAGCGGTGTAGACAAAAGTCTTGAACGACGACCCCGGTTGGCGGCGGGCTTGAACGACCCGATCGAACTTGGAGGCGCCGTAATTGGTGCCGCCGATGAGCGCGCGGATCGCGCCGGTGCGGTCCATCGCCATGAACGAGGCTTGCAGCGGCCGGCGCCCGAACGCGCGATTGCCGAGATTGCGGCGGATCGATTCGGCGGCGGCCGCCTCGATCGTGGAGTCGATCGTCGTCTGGATGACGAGATCGGGGGTCTGCGAATTGACCATGCGGCGGGCCTGGTCCGCGGCCAGGTCGAAGGCGTAGCCGAAATTGCGTTCGTTGTTGATGCGCCCGGAAACATGGATGCGTTGCGCGATGGCCCGCCGCTCCTGTTCAGGCGTGATGAAGCCGGCTTCGACCATGGCGGCCAGGACGACGTGCTGGCGCTCCGTTGCGGATTGAAGATTGACGGTGGGCGCGAGGTTGCTCGGCGCCTTCGGCAGACCGGCGATCATCGCCGCCTCGGCGAGCGTCAATTCCGTCGCCGGCTTGCCGAAGAAGCGCGTTGCGGCGGCGTCGACGCCATAGGCCTGATCGCCGAGATAGACGCGGTTCAGGTAGAGTTCGAGAATTTCGTCCTTGGTCAGCCGCCGCTCGATGCGCGAAGCCAGCACCATTTCCCGGAGCTTGCGGTTGAGCGTCTGCGCCGGGGAGAGAAACAGATTGCGCGCAAGCTGCTGGCTGATAGTCGAGCCGCCCTGCACCGTGCCGCCGGCGCGCATATTGGCGATGAGCGCGCGCAATACGGCGAGGCGGTCGACGCCCTGGTGCTCGTAGAAGCGCCGGTCCTCGATCGCCAGGAAAGCGCGCGGCACGTAGTCGGGCAGGTCGTGCAGCGCGACGCGCCGGCCGTAGGACGGCCCGCGCGTGCCGATCGTCTGTCCATTGCGGTCGAGGAACGTGATCGAGGGCTGGCGATTGAGCGTCCACAGCGAATCCGCGTTGGGCACGCGCGGCAGGCCCCAATAAATCCAGATCCAGACGGCGAGCACCATCGCCAGCGCGGCGCCCGCGCCGATGGCGGCCGCGGTGCGCAGCGGCATTTTCCGGCTCTGGCGGACTGCGTTGGCGAACCCTTCCCGCGAGAGGGAAGCGCGAAGTTTGGCCCAATCTACGCCGGGGCGAAAATCGGCCACGGATGCGTCTCCCCTAAAATGGCGGTCTCCAATAACGGTATGGCCGAATTCTGGCCAGTAACGCAGGCGCGATGAAACGCCCCGCATGGGAGGAAACGCGGATCGAGCCGCTCCGGTCCCTCACGGATTTGTCCGCACCCCCTTGAAACGCCGCATCGCCCCGAAAATCAATCCGACCGGGCCGGCCGCGTGGCTAGGATCGGGCACGGTCGAGAAAAAGGGCTGGAAGGCTTCGAAGGCGCAATGGCTCCGGAAAACCTGAAACAGAGAGCAGCGTCGCTCAAGGCGATGCTGGCCGAAGCGGAGGCCGCCCTGGCGGCAGGCGAGACCGAAAAGGCCGAGCGTTCGGCCAAAGCCGTCTCGGCGCTGGTCAAGGCGGCGCGCGATGTCGCCGAACTCGAACAATTGGCTCGCGCCGAAGAGCTGGAGGACGATGACGAAGCTTTGCGCGCCGAAATCCGAAGCCGAATTGCTCGCTTCGTTGACGCCGACCGCCGAGGCGCTCCTGCTGAAGTTCTGGAAGGGCTCGCGCGGGAGGCTTTTGCGGGATGATTGGCGCTTCTGGGCGCGGCGTGAACAATTGCCGCCCGAAGGCGATTGGCGAACCTGGCTGTTCATCGGCGGGCGCGGCGCGGGGAAGACGCGCGCCGGCGCCGAATGGGTGAGCGAACGCGCACGCCGGGGACGCTCGCGCAGCATCGCGCTGATCGGGCCGACGTTTCACGACGTGCGCGAGGTCATGGTGGAGGGAAATTCCGGTCTGCGCGCGCTGACCAGCGAGCGGCCGCATTACGAGGCCAGCCGGCGGCGCTTGGTGTGGCGCAATGGCGTGCGGGCGTATTGCTACTCGGCGGAGGACCCGGAGAGTTTGCGCGGGCCTCAATTCGATGCGGCCTGGGCCGACGAATTGTGCTTCTGGCCGTATCCGGATGAGACGCTGAAGACGCTGTCGCACGGGCTTCGCCTGGGCGAGCGCCCCTTGCTGATGGCGACGACGACGCCGCGGCCGATCGCGGCGCTGAAGCGCCTCATCGGTGCGCCCGACACGGTGACAACGCGCGGCGCGACCTGGAACAACGCCGCGAACCTGCCCGGCGCTTTCATCGAGGCGCTGAACGAGCGTTGGACCGGTGCGGCGTATGACCGCCAGGAATTGTTGGGGGATCTTGTCGAAGATCTCGAAGGCGCGTTGTGGAAGCATGGGGATCTCGAGGCCGTTCGCGGCGGCGCGCCGATCGAATTGGAGCGCATTGTCGTTGCGGTCGATCCTCCATCGAGCATTGGCGCGGAGGCTGACGCTTGCGGCATTGTCGCGGCGGGCGCGGGCGGCGAGGGATTTCGCCGGTGCGCCGTGGTGTTGGCGGACGCCAGCGCGCGGGGGCTTGCCCCGCATGCGTGGGCCGCGCGCGTGGCGGAGCTCGCACGCTCAGTTGGCGCGCATGCGATTATCGCCGAAGCTAACAATGGCGGCGAGATGGTCCGGGTTTTGCTGCGTCTGGCGGCGCCCGAATTTGTGGTGCGTCTGGTGCATGCGAGCGCCGGCAAACGCGCGCGCGCCGAGCCGGTGGCGATGCTCTATGCGCAGGGGCGCGTGCGGCACGCGGCGGCGTTTCCGGCCTTGGAAGACGAGATGTGCGCGTTCGGCGCTCCCGGCTTCAGGGGCAGCCCGGACCGGCTCGATGCGCTCGTCTGGGCGTTGACGGACCTGATGTTGAACGAAGCGCGGCCATCGCTGCGGGCGATGTAGGAGCATTCATGCTGGATTGGTGGAGAAAACTCCGCGCCCCGCGCGCGGAGCGGAAGCTCTTGGCGTGGCATGCGCCGGGCCGCGCGGTCTGGCCCATGCGCGACGCGGCGGCCTTCGCGCGCGAGGGCTATGCGAAGAACGCGATCGCCTATCGTTGCGTGCGGCTGATCGCGGAAGCGGCGGCGAGCGCGCCATTGAAAGTGGGGCCGGCGGATCACCCGCTCGCGCGCTTGCTGGCGCGGCCGAACCCGGAGCAGACGGGCGTCGAGCTGTTCGAGGCGTTCTTCGGGCACTTGCAGGTCAGCGGCAACGCGTATCTCGAAGCCGCCGCGTTCGACGAGGCGCCGCCGAACGAGATCTTCGTGCTGCGGCCGGATCGCGTGAGCGTCGTCGCCGGCGGCGATGGCTGGCCGATCGGCTGGGAGCACCGCGTCGGCGCCAATGTGCGCCGCTTCGAGCGCGATCCGGTGAGCGGCGCCGCGCCGATCCTGCACCTGAAACTCTTTCATCCAAGCGATGATTGGTACGGTCTCTCCCCCATGGAGGCCGCGGCGTTCGCGATCGACATCCACAATGCGGGCGGCGCCTGGAACAAGTCGCTGATCGACAATGCGGCGCGGCCTTCGGGCGCGCTGGTGTTCACCGGCGTGGGCGGGGCGGATCGGCTGACCGAGGAACAATTCCAGCGGCTGAAGAGTGAGCTGGAAGACGCCCATGTCGGCGCCGCGAACGCGGGACGACCGCTTTTGCTTGAAGGCGGGCTCGATTGGCGGCCGATGTCGCTGTCGCCGGCGGATATGGATTTCATCGAAGCGCGCCACGCCGCCGCGCGCGACATCGCGCTGGCGTTCGGCGTGCCGCCCATGCTGCTCGGCATTCCGGGCGACAACACCTATTCGAACTACCGCGAAGCCAACCTCGCCTTCTGGCGCCACACGGCGCTGCCGCTGGCGACGAAAGCTGCGCGCGCCATCGAAGCCTGGCTGGGCGACCGCTGGCGCGAGGCGGGGCCGGCGGCCATCGAGATCGATCTCGACGCCATCCCGGCGTTAGCGCTGGAGCGCGAAGCCTTGTGGTCGCGCCTCAGCGGCGCGGACTTTCTGAGCGAAGAGGAGAAACGCCGCATGGCCGGTGTGGAAGCGCCGGAGCGTCGCCATCCATGAAATTCGACAATCGCATCACCTACGCGTTGATCCTGGCGATCTTCCTGGAAACCGCCGGCGGCTTCATCTGGGCGGGCCGTGCGGCGGCGCGCCTCGACGCCGTCGAGCGCAGCGTCGCCACGCAGCCGGAAGTCGCGGAGCGCTTGGCGCGGCTCGAAGCGCAAGTGGCCGATGCGCAGCGTGCGCTCAATCGAATCGAACGTCGATTGGATGAGCGGTGATGCTTGCCGGGATGACGGATGTGCTTGAGGGCTACGCCGCGCTGTTCGGCGTGGCGGATCAGGCGCATGACGTGATCCGCAGCGGCGCGTTTCGTGCGAGCCTGGCGCGGCGCGCCGCGCCACTGCCGATGTTGGCGGAGCACGAGCCGCGTCTGCTCGCGGGCTACTGGAACGAGGTGCGCGAGGACGGACGCGGCTTGTTCGTGCGCGGCGCTCTGGGCTTTGATCTGCCGGGCGCCGCACGTGCGCGGCGTTTGTTGGAGCGCGGAATCGATGGGCTCTCCATCGGCTTCGTGCCGCTCGTCGCACACAAGAGCGGGCGCGGGCGCGTGCTTGAAGAGATCGACCTTCTGGAAGTGTCGCTTGTGACCTTCCCGATGCAGCCGCTGGCGCGGCTCACCCTGGCGCGAGGGACAGTCCGCGCTGCTGCGTAAAGGAGAACAACGTGAGGAAAGAAACCAAGGCCGCGCCGGCGGCCGAGGACGCGCTCATGCGCGCGTTCGAGGAATTCAAGAGCGCCAATGACGAACGCCTCGCGGCGCTCGAGCGCAAGCGCGGCGACCTGCTGCTGGAAGAGAAGGTCGATCGCATCGACCGCGCGCTGGTGGAACAGAAGACCGCGCTCGAACGCATCGCCATGAACGGGCGCCGCCCGGCGCTCGCCGCCGATCCCGCGCCGCTCTCGGAGCACAAGGCGGCCTGGAGCGCCTACGTGCGCCGTGGCGATGAAAGCGCGCTGGCGAGCTTCGAGGCTAAATCGCTGTCGGTGGGAACGAGCGCCGATGGCGGCTATGTCGCGCCGCCCGAGCTCGACCGGCTGATCGAAAGCCGTCTGGCGCAAGTTTCGCCGATGCGCTCGATCGCGACGGTCCGCACGACGGGCGCCAACGTGTTCAAGAAACCGATCAGCCTGACGGCCGCCGGCACGGGCTGGGTCGCCGAAACCGGCGCGCGCACGCAGACGGATACGCCGACGCTCGATCTCCTCGTGTTCAACACCGCCGAGCTCTACGCCAATCTCGCCGCGACGCAGGCCTTGCTGGACGACGCCTTCGTCAACATCGAGGAATGGATCGCCGGCGAAGTGGAAGAAGCGTTTGCCGCGCAAGAGCGCGCGGCGTTCGTTTCGGGCGACGGCGACGACAAGCCGAAGGGCTTCCTGGGTTACACCATCGTCGCCGACGCTTCGCACGCTTGGGGCGATATCGGCTATATCGCATCGGGCGCGGCGGGCGCGTTCGCATCGAGCGATCCAGTCGACAAGCTGATCGACCTGGTCTACGCGCCGAAGCAGCAATTCCGCCAGAATGCGCGCTTCGCGATGAACCGGAAAACGCTCTCGGCGGTGCGCAAGCTCAAGGACAGCAACGATCAATACATCTGGCAGCCGACCGATGGCGCGCTGGGGTCGACGCTGCTCGGCTATCCGATCGCCGAAATCGAAGATATGCCGGATATCGCCGCGAACAGCTATTCCATCGCCTTCGGCGATTTCGCGCG
Source organism: Caulobacterales bacterium (assembly GCA_035549695.1). Taxonomy (GTDB): domain Bacteria; phylum Pseudomonadota; class Alphaproteobacteria; order Caulobacterales; family Aquidulcibacteraceae; genus Vitreimonas. The sequence continues at coordinate 40,527 of DASZQK010000030.1, forward strand.
CGGCTATCTGATCGTCGACCGCGCCGGCGTGCGCGTGCTGCGCGATCCGTATTCCGCCAAGCCCTACGTCTTGTTCTACGTGACCAAGCGCGTCGGCGGCGGCGTGCAGAATTTCGACGCCATCAAGCTGATGAAGTTCGCGGCCTCGTAACGCCAATCAACCTCATTCATTCCGGATAGGACCTCCGGTCCGTCCGGAATGAATGAAATCTCTCCGAGTTGATATGTCCATCACCATCCTCACGCCGCCCGCCAGCGAGCCTGTCACGCTGGCGGAGGCGAAGCTTTTCCTGCGCGTCGATCACAACGCGGAAGACGATCTGATCTCCGATCTGATCGTCGCGGCGCGTGAAGCCGTCGAAGCAGGGTGCGGGCGCGCGCTGATCACGCGGCGCGTGCGCGAGTCGCTCGATATCTGGCGGCGCGATGTGCCGAACGGCGCGGTGCTGGGCATTGGCCCCATCGCCAACATCGTCGCCGTTCGTTTGCTCGCCGATAATGGCTCGCAAAGCGTGATCGATCCCGATCGCTATCGCCTCGACGGCGCCCGCGACCGCCCGCGCCTGGTGTTCGCCGCCGGCCTACCGGCGACGTTGCGCACGGCGGGCGGTGTCGAGATCGACTACGACGCGGGCTTCACCGACGATGCGGCGGATCTGCCGCTTTCGTTGCGCCTGGCGACGCTGCAAATCGTCGCGTCTCTCTATGAAGTCAGGACGGGCGAAGCGGGCGTGCCGGAGACGGCGCGCGCGCTGATGCGTCCGTTCGCGCCGGTGCGGCTCTGATGGGCGACGCGATCGGCGCTTTGCGCGCGCGCGTGCTGCTGCAGAGCCCGGCGCGCGCGCAGGACGATCTGGGCGGCGCGGCGCGCGCTTGGAGCGATGAGGGGGCGGTCTGGGCGGAGATCACAGCGCTCGGCGCTTCGCAGGGCGCGGATTTCGATGCGGCGCCTTCGACGGCAAGCTATCGCGTGATGATCAGGCCGCGCGTGGACGTGCGTGCGGGCTGGCGGCTCGCCTGGGGCGCGCGGACGTTGACGATCACCGGCGTCAGCGATGCGGGCGAGAGGCGCATCACGCTTCAATGCGAGGAGGAGCGTCTGTGAGCGCGGATCGCGCGCTGGTCGCGGCGCTGCGCGCGGCGGCGATGGCGGATGCGGGCGTCACGGCGCTGCTCGGCGATCCGGCGCGCTTCTATGACGATCCGCCGCCCGATCCGGTGTTTCCTTACGCAACGCTGGGGCGCGTCGAAAGCAAGCCGGCGGAGGCGAGCGGCGTCGAGGCGACGGAGCACGCGGTCACGCTTCACGTCTGGTCGCGCTATGGCGGACGCGCCGAGGCCGTTGACGCCATCGCCGCGCTGCGCGCCGCGTTGCACGATCAGCCGATCTCTGTCGAGGGCAGGCGGCTCGTGCTGCTGCTGGCGACGTTCAGCGACATTTTCCGCTCCGGGGACGGACGCACCACGCACGGCGTGTTGCGCCTGCGCGCAATCACGGAAGCTGCATAGAGGAGCACATGGCAGGACAAAAAGGACGCGACGTCCTCATCAAAATCGGCGACGGCGGCTCGCCGGAAAGCTTCGCGACGGTCGCCGGCGTGCGCGCAAAGACGATTTCGCTCAACGCCAAGACGGTCGATGGTACGTCGGGCGAGAGCGTGGAGGCGTGGCGTGAGCTGATCGCGGGCGCGGGCGTCAAATCCGCTACGGTGAGCGGCGCCGGCGTGTTCAAGGACGCGGCGTCGGACGCACTCATCCAGCAAGCGTTCTTCGCGCAGGCCGTCTGCAATTTCCAACTCGCGATTCCGAGCTTCGGCGTGCTCGAAGGGCCGTTCCTGGTCGAGGCGCTGGACTATTCCGGCGATCACGACGGCGAAGCGGCGTTCGCGATCACGCTGGCTTCCGCCGGCGCCATTTCATTCGCGGCGGCCTGATCATGACGCTGCCCAACAAAGTCCGCGGCGAAGTGGTGCTGGACATCGACGGCGCGCCGCGGCGGCTCTGCGTCACTCTGGGCGCGCTGGCGGAGCTGGAGGCGGCGTTCGATGTCGCCTCGTTCGCGGAACTCGGCGCGCGCCTCGCGGCGCTGACGGCGAGCGATCTGATCACCGTGATCTCGGCGTTGCTGCAAGGCGAAGCCATGACGCCGGCGCAGATCGCATCGTCGCGCATCGACCCGCAAGAAGCGGCGCACGCGGTGGCGGAAGCGTTCCGTCTTGCCTTCGACGATGCCTGAGCACTGGCGTCCATGGCTGCAAGCCGCTTCGCGTTTGCGCATCGCGCCGGCCGCGTTCTGGCGGCTCAGCGTGCGCGAATGGCGGATGCTGACGATGGCGGCGACCGCGCGGCTCGATCGCGCGGCGTTTGAGGCGCTGGCCGCGCAATTTCCGGATGATTCAAAATGACCGACACTTTCAGTTTTGAACTGAGCGGATTCGAGTCGCAGCTTGCGGGCGCCAGCGCGGCGCTCTCGGAGTTCGCGAACGGCGCGGCGAAGCGCGCCTCGGATCAAGTCGGCGCCAGCTTCGAGCAGGCGGGTGCGCGGATCGAGCGCGCGCTGGCGCGCGCGGCGGCCGGCGGAGAAGTTTCGTTCAAGCAATTGGCGAAGGTCGTGCTCGAGCAATTGGCCCGCATCGCCATCAACGACCTGTTCGGTAAATCCGGCGGGTCAGGTACGCCGCTGTTCGGCGCGCGCGCCGCCGGCGGCTCGGTGACGCCGGGCGGCGCGTATCTCGTTGGAGAGACAGGGCCGGAGCTGTTCGTGCCGAACCAGGCTGGCGCAGTGACGCAGGCGGGCGGCGCGGTGTCGGTGCATTTTCATTTGGGCGCCGGGTCTGACGCGCAAAGCATCGTGCGCAGCCAAAGCCAGATCGCCGCCGCCATCGCGCGCGCGGTGGCGTATGGGAGGCGCAATCTGTGAGCGGATTTCACGAGGAACTGTTGCCGCTGCCGTTCGCGCTGGGCGCGAGCGGCGGGCCGGAGCGGCGCGTCGATATCGTCGCGCTCGGCTCCGGGCGCGAAGCGCGCAATACGCCGTGGGCGCACGGCCGGCGGCGCTACGACGTCGGCGGCGCCGTGCGGACGCTCGATGAACTGCATGCGCTGGTCGCGTTTTTCGAAGCGCGGCGCGGCAAACTCTACGGTTTCCGTTTTCGCGATCCTTTTGACTGCAAATCATGCGCGCCATCGCAGACGCCGTCCGCCGCGGACCAGCCGATCGCGGACGTGGACGGGGTTACGTTTCAACTGGCGAAAACATACGGCGCCGGCGAAGCGGCTTATGTGCGTCCTATCGCCAAGCCGGTCGCGGGCAGCGTGCGTGTCGCCGTGGGAGGCGTGGAATTGAGCGTCGATGCGTTTGCGGTCGATACGACAACGGGCGTCGTCACGCTCGATACGCCGCCGACCGGCGACGTCACGGCCGGCTTCTTGTTCGATACGCCAGTGCGGTTCGATCTCGACCGCCTGGATCTTTCGCTGGACGGCTTCGGCGCCGGTCGCGCTCTCTCCGTGCCGCTGATCGAAATCCTCATCTGATGCGCGATATTCCTGAAGAACTGGCCGCGCGTCTCGCGAGCGGCGTGACGACGCTTGCGCATGTGTGGCGGATCACGCGCCGCGATGCGGCCGTGTTCGCCTTCACCGACCACGATCGGGCGATCGTGTTTGACGGCCTGATATGCGAACCCGCCATTGGTTTGACCGCCGGCGCGTTCGAGAAGGGCCTGGGGCTTGCCGTCGACAGCGCCAGCGTCAGCGGCGCGCTGTCCTCGGCTGCGATCACCGAAGACGATCTGGCGCGCGGGCTGTGGGATGGCGCGCGTGTGGAGCTCTATCGCGTCGATTGGAGCGCGCCCGAGCTGTTCGTGCATCTGTTTGCGGGGCGGATCGGCGAAGCCAAGCGCGGCGTGGCGGCGTTCGAGGCCGAACTGCGCGGGCTGCAGGCGCCGCTCAACGTAGCGGTGGGCCGGGTGTTCTCGCGCTTTTGCGACGCCGATCTCGGCGATGCGCGTTGCGGCGTCGACCTTGCCGATCCGCTTCTTACCGGCGCGGGCGTGGTGACGGACGTGCTGAACGCCTCGGCGTTTCTCGCGAGCGGACTGGAAGCGCTCGCCGACGGCTGGTTCGCACGCGGACGCGTGCAATGGAGCGCGGGCGGACAAAGCGAAGTGGCCGCGCATCGCAACGAAAGCGGCGGCGCCGTAATTGAGCTGCTGGATGTCCCGGGCGCTGCGCTTGCGGTGGGCGCTGCCTTCACCATCACCGCCGGCTGCGACAAGAGTTTCGCCACGTGCCGCGCCAAGTTCGCCAACACGCTCAATTTCCGCGGCTTCCCGCACATGCCGGGCAACGACGCGATGCAGGCGGGGCCGGTCGCCGGCGCGCCGCTTGATGGCGGCTCGCGCTTCACATGATCGCACGCGAAGCCATCCTCGCGGAGTCGCGTGCATGGATCGGCACGCCCTACCAGCATCAGGCGAGCGCCAAGCACGCCGGCTGCGATTGCCTTGGCCTCGTGCGCGGCGTGTGGCGCGCGCTCTATGGCGACGAGCCCGAAGCGCCGCCCGGCTACACGCCCGACTGGGCCGAACGCAGCGGCGGCGAAACGTTGCTCGCGGCCGCACGGCGTCACCTCGTGCAAATCGCCGTCGATGCGGCGGCGCCAGGCGACGTCCTGTTGTTTCGCATGCATGCCGACGCGCCGATCAAGCACGCCGCCATCCTCGATGAAGATCGCCGCATCATCCACGCTTATTGGGGCCGCGCCGTGGTGCGTTCGCGCCTCGCGCCGTGGTGGCGCGCGCGTCTGGCGGCGGCGTTCGCGTTTCCGGGAGCAGCGCCGTGGCGCAACTGATTCTTTCCAATATCGGCGAAGCGCTGGGCTCGCGCGTCGCGCCCGCCGCGTTTCGCGGTCTTGGCGCGGCGATCGGGCGAACGGCGGGCGCTTATATCGGCGCCTCGATCGACGCACGCGTCTTCGGCGGCACGCGCCGTTTCGAAAGCGGACGCCTCACCGACCTGCATGTGCAGGGCTCGACCGAGGGCGCTTCCATTCCCGCGATCTATGGACGCGTGCGCATCGCCGGCGAAGTCATCTGGGCGGCGCGGTTCAAGGAGCACGTGGAGAAGCATGAGACGGGCGGCAAGGGCGGAGGGCCGCGCGCCGTCAGCACAGAATACACTTACTCGTTGTCGTTCGCTGTCGGCCTTTGCGAAGGCGAGATCGCCCGCATCGGCCGCGCGTGGGCCAACGGCGAGCCGCTCGACCTCAGCCAGGTTGCATGGCGGCTCTATACGGGCGGCGAAGATCAGATGCCCGATCCGCTGATCGAAGCCATCGAAGGCGCGGACCATGCGCCGGCCTATCGTGGCCTCGCTTACGTCGTGTTCGAGGATCTGCCGCTGGAGAGTTTTGGCAACGTCATACCGCAACTTTCGTTCGAGGTGATCCGGCCCGCGCCGCGCCAGGGCGGTGCGCCGCCGCTTGAGGACTTGGTGAAGGGCGTGTGTCTCATCCCCGGCGCCGGCGAGTTCGTGTACGCGGCGGAGCCCGTGTACCGCGTGACGGGCCCGGGCCAGGAGGCGCCGGAGAACGTGCACGCGGAAAAGGATCGCGCCAATCTGTTGGTCTCGCTCGACCAGCTTCAGGCGGACTTTCCCAATTGCGACTCGGTGCTGCTGGTTGTCGCATGGTTCGGGGATGATCTGCGTTGCGGCGAATGCGCGATCCGGCCCGGCGTCGAGATCGCCGAGAAAGAAACCGCGCCGTTGACATGGCGCGCCGGCGGCGTCGAGCGCGCGGGCGCCCATCTCGTCAGCGCCCACGACGGCGCGCCCGCGTTCGGCGGCACGCCGTGCGATGCGAGCGTCATACAGGCGATCCAGGCGCTGAAGGCGCGCGGGTTTCAGGTCGGGCTTTATCCGTTTGTGCTGATGGATGTGCCCGCGGATAACGCACTGCCTGACCCGTATGGCGGCGACGCACAAGCGGCTTATCCTTGGCGCGGGCGCATCACCGTGCATCCCGCCGCCGGCCAGCCGGACTCGCCGGACAAGACCAGCGCTGCGGCGGCGCAGATCGCGGCGTTTTTCGGCGCCGCCGCGCCTGCGGATTTCGGCGGCGACGCACGGACCGTCAGCTACGATGGGCCCGACGAGTGGTCGTACCGGCGCTTCATTCTGCACAACGCCAAACTCGCGGCGCTGGCGGGCGGCGTGGATGTGTTTCTGCTGGGCTCGGAGCTGCGCGGCGTGACCACCGCGCGCGATGCGCCTTCGGCTTATCCCGCTGTCGCGGCCCTCCAGGCGCTCGCGAGCGATGTGCGCGCCATGCTGGGCGGCGGGACGATCATCACTTACGGCGCGGATTGGAGCGAGTATTTCGGGCATCAGCCGGCGGATGGTTCCGGCGATGTTTTCTTCCATCTCGATCCGCTGTGGGCGGACGCCAACATCGATGTCGTCGGCGTCGATTACTACGCTCCGCTGACCGATTGGCGCGACGGCGACACCCATCTCGATGCGTCGCTCGCGCGCGATGAGCATGACGGCGCTTATCTGCAAAGCCGCATCGAGGCCGGCGAAAACTATGAATGGTATTACGCCTCCGACGCCGATCGGTCGGCGCAGATACGCACTGCGATCAGCGACGGCGCGTACGCCGAGCCTTGGATCTTCCGCGCGAAAGATGTCCGCAATTTCTGGGCGCGCGCGCACCATGATCGCCCCGGCGGCGTTCGCAGCGGGACGCCGACGGCGTGGACCGCGCAGTCGAAACCGATCTGGTTCATGGAATTGGGGTGTCCGGCCGTCGACAAGGGCGCCAACGCGCCCAACCTGTTCGTCGACCCCAAAAGCTCCGAAAGCGCGTTGCCGCCGTTTTCGAGCGGCGCGCGCGACGATTTAATTCAGCGCCGCACGCTGGAAGCGTATCTGCGCTACTGGTCTGAGGACGCGGAGACCAATCCGGTGTCGGATGTCTATGACGCGCCGATGCTTGGCCGGGTGTTTCTGTGGACGTGGGATGCGCGCCCATATGCGGCCTTTCCGGCGCGCGCGGACGTGTGGGCCGACGGCGGACAGTGGCGTCTGGGACATTGGCTGAACGGCCGCGCCGGCCTCAGCGGGTTGGGCGAAGTGGTTGCCGACATTTGCGCGCGTGCGGGCGTGAGCGATGCGGATGTCTCCGGACTGCTTGGCGCGGTGAGCGGATATGTCGCGGATTCGCCGGCGACGGCGCGCGCTGCGCTCGAGCCCCTGATGGCCGCCTACGCTTTCAGCGCGCGCGAACGCGAGGGGCGGCTCAGCTTTTTTCATGCCGCGGCCGCCGATCCCGTTGCGCTGACGCTCGATGATTTCGGAGCGGACAGTGTGGGCGATCGGTTTGCGCAGCGCACCGACGCCGCGGAGACGCCAATCGAAGCGCGGGTGCGCTTTCTCGATGGCGCGCGCGACTATCTGATCGGCAGCGTCAGCGCGCGCCGTCTGGATCGGGCCGAGGGCGGGGTGGAAACCCTCGAGGCACCGCTGGTGCTGGAAACCGAAGCGGCCGAAATGCTGGCGCAGCGCTTGCTGGCGGCGCGGCGCGCCGAGGGCGAAAGCGTCCGCTTTGACCTGGGGCCGGCGCAATTGGCGCTGGAGCCCGGCGATCGCGTGACGTTTCCATGGTCGGCGGAGGTATTCGAGATCGCCCGGATCGAGGATGCGGAAACGCGAGTCATCGAGGCGCAGCGCGCGCTCGGTGATATCGGCGCGGCGCTGAACGCTGGCGATCCGGCGACGCCGCCGACGCCAACGCACGCGCCCACGCCTGCGTTTTCCGTGCTTGATCTGCCGCCGCTCCCCGGCGCGGAGGACGACGAGCGTCCGCTCGCCGCCGTGTTCGCATCGCCTTGGACTGGCGGTCACGATGTATACGCCGGCGCTTCCGACGCGCTGGCGACACGCCGCGCACGCGTCTTGCAGCCGGCGGCGATGGGCGAATTGCTGTGGGCGCTCTGGCCCGGCCCGGTGGATCGCTGGGACGAGGGCAACCGCATCCGCATCCGTCTTTATGGCGGCGCGCTTGCGAGCGTGACGAAAGACGCTCTGCTGAACGGCGCCAACGCTTTTGCGATCGAGAGCGACGACGGCGAATGGGAGATCGTGCAGGCGCGCAACGCCGTGCTGGTCGGCGAGCGCGAGTGGGAGCTTTCCGGTTTCCTGCGCGGCCAGCAAGGCAGCGCCCACGCCATGCGCGCGCCGCATCCGGTGGGAACGCGGATCGTCGCGCTCGATGCGCGGCTCGCGCGCGTGGATGTGGCGTCGCACGAATGGGGCGAGGCGCTGGCGTTCGTGGTCCCGCCCGCCGGCGCGCTCTCGACCGACGCGCGCGCGCTGCGTCTGGCGGCGGCTCTGCCGCACGCGGCCGCCCGGCCATGGGCGCCCGCGCACGTCCGGGCCCGGCGAGACGCCAGCGGCGACGTGACAATCAGCTGGATCCGCTGCGCTCGCGCGGGAGGCGATTTTTGGGGATCGGGCGAGCCTCCGCTCGGCGCGCCGACGGAATCCTACGCGCTCGACATCCTTGACGGCGACGACCTGAAACGCAGCGTCACTGTCGCCGTCCCGTCATATCTCTATTCCGCCGCCGAACAGACTGTGGATTTTGGCGGCGCGCCCGGCTCGATCCGGGTCCGGGTGGCGCAATTGGACGCCGGCGGCGCGCCGGGGTTGAAGTCGGACTTAAACCTGCCGCTATACTGATCCAGGCCGGCGTCTTGGATTCGCCGGGGCCGGAGCCACGTAGAATACGGTGAGTTGGGATCCGTACAGCGCCCTGGGCCTCGGCCGCACCGCCACCGCGGATGAAATCCGCACGGCGTATCGCAAGCTCGCCAAGGAGCTGCATCCGGACGTACGCCCCGGCGACAAGCAGGCCGAAGAGCGCTTCAAGCGCGCCACCGCCGCCTTCAATCTGCTGAGCGACCCGGCCACGCGCTCGCGCTTCGACCGCGGCGAGATCGACGCCGACGGCAACGAACGCATGGCGTTCGGCTCGCGCCCCAATGCCGGCGCGCGCGCGCGTACGTCGGCCGGCGGTCCGGGCATGGGGCCCGAACCATTCGACCTTGGCGACATTTTCTCCGATCTGTTCGGTTCCGGCATGGGCGGACGGGGCTTTTCGCGCATGCGCGGCCGCGACATCCGCTTCACGCTGGATGTGGACTTTCTCGACGCCGTGAACGGCGCGCGCCGCCGCGTCTCCTTGGCGGAAGGGCGCACCCTCGAGGTTAACATCCCGCCGGGTGTCGAGACCGGACAAGTGCTCCGCCTCAAGGGCCAAGGCGCGCCGGGCGTGCAGGGCGGGCCTCCCGGCGATGCGCTGGTGGAGCTGAAAGTGCGCCCGCACGCCTATTTCCGGCGCGAGGGCAACGACGTGCACGTCGACCTCAACATATCCCTGACTGAAGCGGTCGAAGGCGCCCGCATCCAGGCGCCGACGCCTTCGGGCCCGGTCGCGCTCACCGTGCCGGCGGGAGCGAATACGGGCATGGTGTTGCGGCTCAAGGGAAAAGGCGCGGCCGGCGGCGATCAGTTCGTGCGCCTGTTAGTCATGCTGCCGGAGGGCGGCGACGAGGAGCTGCGGAAGTTCGTCCGGAAATGGAAAGGCCGGGATTATTCCCCGCCGCGGCCGGGCTAGGGCCCCGCCGCAGCCGCCACTCCCGTTTCTGGGGAACTGTGTTCAGCCCCCATTCACGGCGCGGCCTTTAGAACCGGACGCGTTATGCGGTTCAAGACCGGCCTCCTTTCCGCCCTTTTGGGGCTCACGCTCGCGGCAGGCGCCGCGTGGGCGGAGCCGCACGGGCGCGGGCGTCACCAGGGTGGGGGCCAGCAGCCGGTGGCGGTGGAACCAAATTGGTCCTCGCCCCGCGCCGAGGTCCGCGACCGGGACCGGCAACAGGAGCGCATCCTTTCCGTCCGCGAGGTCGCCGAGCGCGTGCGCGACCGCTTCGGCGGCGAACTGATCAGCGCCTCGCTGCAGGGCCGGACTTATCTGTTGCGCTGGCGCTTTCCCAACGAGCGTGTCGAGGATATCCGCGTCGACGCCGTGAGCGGCGCCATTTATCGTTAGGGACATCATGCGGGTCTTGGTGGTCGAGGACGAGAAGAACTTGCGGGAGCAGCTTTCCGCCGCGCTCGGCGACGCCGGCTATACGGTCGATACCGCCGACAACGGTGAAGACGGCCAGTTCCTGGGTGAAACCGAGCCCTACGATCTCGCCATCCTCGACCTTGGCCTGCCCAAGGTCGATGGGCTCACCGTGCTGAAGGCGTGGCGCAAGGAAGGCCGGGCGATGCCGGTGCTGATCCTGTCCGCGCGCGATCGCTGGAGCGAAAAGGTCGAGGGCCTCGATCTCGGCGCCAACGATTATCTCACCAAGCCGTTCAACATGGCCGAGCTGTTGGCGCGCGTGCGCGCGCACGTGCGGCGCCAGACCGATCATCAAAGCTCCGTGCTCGAAGTCGGCGATCTGCGGCTCAACGCGGCCACCGGGCAGGTCACCGTGAACGGCGCGCCGATCAAGCTGACGGCGTACCAATACAAAGTGCTCGACTACCTCATGCACCACGCTGGGCGCATCGTCTCGCGCATGGAGCTGACGGAAAAAATTTACAGTCAGGATCACGAGCGCGACTCGAACACGATCGAAGTGTTCATCGGCATCCTTCGCCGCAAAATCGGTGCGAACCGCATCCTCACGGAGAAGGGTCTCGGCTACCGGCTGATCGACCCCGCGGTCGAGGGCCGCAGTGAGTGAACTTGAACCGCCGGCGCCTTCGCCGGCGGGAACCGCTCAATCGCCGGATGCTTTGGCCCCGCCGGTCGCCGGGGAAGAGGCCGGCGGCGCAAATTTCTTCAGCGGCTTTCGCCGCCTCATCCGCCGATCGCTTGCGGCGCGCCTGGTTTCCGTCGCCATCGTCAGCATTGTCGGCCTCGTGCTTGTCGGCGTCGTCGCGCAAGGGCAGTTCAACAAGCAGCTGACGCGACTCCTGATCGATCCGGAGATCAGCGGCGTCATCGACAACTTGATCGCCAGTTCCGGCCCCGATCCGCTCTCCAGCCGCATCGCGTTGCAGGACATTCCGTTCGATCCGCGCTATCAGCGCCCGACCTCGAAACGCTATTACGAGATCGCGCACCTGCTGCCGGGCGACCGGCTCGACTACCAACTCAAATCCCCCTCGCTGTTCGACGTTTACATCGTGCTAACGCCGCAGCAGGTGGAACGGCTCGCCGGCCCCGACGCGCGCCGTGGCGTGGTGTATTTCGATATTCCGCGCGGTCCCGACAACGAGCCGCTGCGCGCAGCCGCGCGCATCACGCAGATTCCCAATCTTGAAGGGCGGTACGTGTTCATCGTCGCCGTGGCGACGCGCGACATCATCGCGCCGGCGGCGACGCTCGTCAGCATCGCATTCGCCGCCTTCGTCGCGTTCTGCGCGCTCATGGTGGCGGCCGTGACCTCGCTGCAAATGCGCATCGGCCTCGAACCCATGAGCCGGCTTCGGCGCGACATCGCCGACGTGCGGCGTGGGCAGAAGGATCGGCTTACCGGCGATTACGCCGCCGAGCTTGAGCCGGTCGCCGAGGAGTTGAACGCGCTGGTCGACCACAATCGCGAAGTCGTCGAGCGCGCGCGCCGGCATGTCGGCAATCTGGCGCACGCGCTCAAGACGCCGATCGCCGTGCTCAAGAACGCGGCCGCCGAACAAGGCGGCGGCGAAGCGGTGATGAAGCAATCGATCGAGGAGATGGAAAGCTTCGTGGAGCGCCAATTGCGCCGCGCCCGAGTTGCGGCGCGCGCCGAAGCCACGGCCGGTCCCCAATCGACGACGATCGGCTATCGCACGCCCGTCCGGCAGAACCTGGAAGATCTCATCTTCATGATGGAGCAAAAATACGATCACGTGAAAGCGTTGGACATCCAGCTCGACGCGGAAGCGGACGTGACCTTCCGAGGCGAGCGCGAAGACTTGCTCGAGATGGCCGCCAACCTGATCGACAACGCCTGCAAGTACGGCAGAAGCCAAGTCATCGTGCATCTGGCGCCGCCGGCGGAAAGAGCTGGGCTCTTGGAGATTCTAGTGGAGGACGACGGGCCGGGCCTATCGGACGAGCAGGTCCAGCGCGTGCTGGCCGCACGCGGCACGCGGCTCGACGAAGCGGCGCCCGGCCAGGGGCTCGGCCTGTCCATTCTGAAAGAGACCGTCGATCTTTACGCGGGCCAGTTGGTGTTCGAGCGCAGCGATTTGGGCGGCCTCAAAGCGCGGCTGCGGCTTCCCGCCACGGACTGATCCGGATCAATCGCAACGTCGGCCAAGATGCGCTAAGCGGGGCGGATGGCGCCCGCCTTTCTCGTTCTCCTCGCCGCCGCCGTGCTCGCCGCCTGCGCGGGGGCGTGGGTGCTGCGCGCGTACCGGCGGGGCGAAAGCGGTGCGGCGCCGAAGCCGGGGCCGGCTTTGCTTGCGTGCGCGGTCGGCGCGCTGTCGGCGCTCGGGCTCTATCTCGCCGTCGGACGTCCAGACTTGCCGGATCAGCCTTACGCGCCGCGTCTGGCGGCCTTGATGCAGCGCGATCCCAGCACGTTCACGATCGAGGAAGCGCTCGCCGTGCTGCATGAGGCAGGGCGCGAACATCCCCGCGATGCGCGCCCGCATTTGTTTTCTGGCGCGATCCTTCTTGACAGCGGCCGCACGGAGGAAGCGGCGCGGGCTTATGACGCCGCTTTGCGCCGCGATCCCGGCTCCGAGGAAGCCATGCTGGGGCTCGGCCGCGCCATGGTGGCGACGGAAGGCGGGCGCGTCTCGCCCGATGCGCTGCGCCTTTTTCAAGCCGCCGCGGCCGCGGCTCCGCGCGATCCCGCCCCGTGGCTCTACCAGGCGATGGCGGCGTTGCAGAACGGGGATGAATCCGGCGCGCGCACGGCTTGGGCGCAAGCCGAATCGCGCATGCCGCCGGACGATCCCCGCCGCGCCATGGCGGCGCAATTCGGCGGATCGTGAGAGCGATGCGGCGGCGGGATCAGCGTCTTCTCGTGATCGTCGCGGCGGGCGTTGTGCTTGCGCTCGCGACGGCCCTCACTTTGGTCGGCCTGAAAGACTCCGTGGTGTATTTCATGGCGCCGTCGGAGATCGCGACGAAGGCGCATGCCGGGCAGCATCTGCGCGTCGGCGGGCTCGTCGTGCAAGGCAGTGTGAAGCGCGATGCGGAGGGCGTGACGTTCGCAGTGACCGACGGCGCCGCGCAAACTGAAGTGCGCTACACGGGCGTGTTGCCGGATCTCTTCCGCGAGGGCCAAGGCGTCGTGGCCGAAGGCGTGTGGACGCCGGGCGCGCCGTTTCGGGCGACACGCGTGCTCGCCAAGCATGACGAACGCTACATGCCGCGCGAGGTGGCCGAGGCGCTGAAGCGGCGCGGTGAGTGGCGCGGGCGATGACGGCGGAGATCGGGCTGTTCGCGGCGATTTTGGCGCTTGCGCTGTCGCTGGCGCAGAGCGGATTGGGGCTGGGCTTCGCGCGCGAGCGCGTGGCCGCGGCCGCGGCGGCTTGCGCGCAGGCGGCGGCGCTGGCCGTGCTGATCGCGTTCGCGTGCCTGATTATTTCCTACGTCCGCTCCGACTTTTCGCTGGCGGTGGTCGCCGCGAATTCGCACACGGACAAGCCGCTTATCTACAAGATCGCCGGCGCCTGGGGAAACCACGAGGGCTCGATGCTGCTGTGGTGTCTGGTGTCGGCGCTGTTCGGCGCCGTGCTCTCGCTTTCGCGCGGCGCGCAGAGATTGGGGCTGTGGCGGCGCGCCGTCGGCGTGCAAGGCGCGGTGACGGCGGGGGCGCTGCTCTACACCATCGTCCTCTCCGATCCGTTTGCTCGGATTTGGCCGGCGCCGCTGCAAGGCGCCGGCCTCAATCCTTTGCTGCAGGATCCTGCGCTCGCGGCGCATCCGCCGATGCTCTATCTGGGCTATGTCGGCATGAGCGTTCCATTCTCGCTCGCCATCGCCGCGCTGCTTGAGGGGCGGGCCGATGAAGCGTGGGCGAAAGCGCTGCGACCATGGACCTTGATCGCTTGGACCTGCCTTACTTGCGGCATCGCGCTCGGCTCGTACTGGGCCTATTACGAACTGGGCTGGGGCGGCTGGTGGTTCTGGGATCCGGTGGAGAACGCGAGCTTCATGCCCTGGCTCGCCGCCTGCGCGCTGATGCACTCCGCCATCGTCACCGAAAGGCGCGGCTCGCTGGCGAGCTGGACCATCCTCCTTGCCATTCTCGGCTTTGGCTTCGCCTTGCTTGGAACGTTCCTGGTGCGCTCGGGCGTGCTGACCTCGGTGCACGCGTTCGCCGTCGATCCCAAACGCGGCATCGCCGTGCTCGTGTTGCTCGGCGCCGCGCTCGGAACCGGCTTTGGGCTTTACGCGTGGCGCGCGCCGAAACTCGCCAAGCCCGCCGGTTTTGCCGCGTTGAGCCGTGAGAGCCTGCTGGTCTGGAACAATTTCGGGTTCGCCGTCGCCGCCGGCGTGGTGATGATCGGCACGCTCTATCCGTTGCTGGTTGAAGCGGCGGGCGGCGGCTTGATCTCTGTCGGCCCGCCTTTCTTCAACGTCACCGTAGGCCCGCTGCTTGCGCTCGTATTTCTCGCCCTGCCGTTCGGACCGATGCTCGCATGGCGGCGCGGCGACCCCGCCGCGCTGAAGCGCATGGCGCCGGCGGCGATCGGCGCCGCCCTCACATTGGCGGGAGCGTTGTGGTTCGCACATGGCCGGGCATGGCCGGCGATCGGATTGTCGATCGGCGTGTGGCTCATATTGGGCGGGCTGGTTTACCTCTGGACGCGCGCGCGGCGCGGCGGCGCGCTGAAAATCATGGCGCTGCCGCTCGCGGCGTGGTCGATGAGCGCGGCTCATGTCGGCGCGGGTGTTTTGACCCTGGGGGCCGTGGCCGAGACGGCTTTCCGCGTCGAGACCGCCGCCACCATGGCGCCGGGCCAATCGATCGATTTCGCCGGCCGGCGCGTGACGCTGATTCAAGTCGGCGAAGCAGAGGGCCCTAACTATTCCGCCGAGCGCGGCGTGTTTCGCATCGAGCAGGGCGGCGGTGCGCGCGTGCTTTCGGCGGAGCGCCGGTTCTATCCGACGTCGAGCACGCCGACGACCGAAGTCGGCATTCTCAGCACGATCGCTGGCGATTTCTATCTGGCGCTGGGGGACGCCACGCGCCAGATTTCCGGCGCGCCGAGCTATTCGGTGCGGCTTTACTACAATCCGCTGTTGCAGTGCATCTTTCTGGGGGCGGGTTTGATGGGTCTCGGGGGCGTGCTCAGCCTCGCGGCGCTGGCTAGAAGGAGGACGACATGAGCCTCCTGCTGGCCTTCGCGCTTGTAGCCGCTCCCATGGCCGATCCGCGTCAGGAAGCCAGGGCTCAGGCGCTTGAGAACGAAATCCGCTGCGTCGTCTGTCAGAACGAGCCCATCTCGCAGTCGACCGCCGACATCGCCGGCGACATGCGGCGTCTCGTGCGCGAGCGCATCGCCGCCGGCGATAGCGACGCCGAAATCCGCGCCTTCTTCCGCGAGCGCTACGGCGATTTCGTGCTTCTGCGCCCGCCCCTGGATGCGCGCACCTGGGCGCTCTGGGCCGCGCCGGTCGCCTTGGCCGGGGCCGGTTTGGCGGCGGTTTGGAGTTCGACGCGCCGCCGCAAGGGCGCAGCGGCGCTCGCGCCCGAAGAGGGCGAGCGTTAATTCCCGGTCAGGGAATCCGGCGGGGCGCCTCGCCTCGCCGCAGGCTTGGGCCCGAATCCATCGCAACTTTGCCCAAAACCGCCCATATGGGCATGAAACGTTCTGCTCTCTCTGGGGGCTTCATGTCCGGATTGAAATCGGCTTGAAAGCCGCTCGGGTGGAGCGTCCTATGAAAACCCGCATCGAGGCTGTTCATGTCTGAAGTACCCGCCGCGAAGTTCTTCCACCGCACGCTCCTGGCCGGAGCGGCGACTTTGGCTTTGCTGGTCGGCGTCGCGGCCGCGCCCGCGATGCTATCGATGCACGCCAGCGCCCAGGAAATCACGCCGGCGCCGGCGCCCGCGCAGCCGCCCGGCGCGGCGCCCATGAGCTTTGCGGACCTCATCCAGCACGTGCGCCCCGCCGTCGTCTCGATCCAGGTGCGCCAGCGCCCCGACGCCGCCCAGGACGCGCAAATCGAAGGTTTGCCGCCCGGCTTCGAGGACTTCTTCGGCAACCGGCCCAACCGTCCCGGCCCGGCCCCGATGGCCCTGGGTTCCGGCTTCTTCATCGGTGAGGACGGCACCATCGTCACCAATCATCACGTCATCGACGGCGCCGAGCAGATCACCATCAAGACCAGCGACGGGCGCGAACTTCCGGCGGACATCGTGGGCTCCGACCAGCTGACCGACCTCGCCGTGCTCAAGGTGCGCGGCGGCGGTCATTTCCCCTTCGTTCGCTTCGATACCGATCCCGACGTGCGCGTCGGCGATTGGGTTGTCGCGGTGGGCAATCCGTTCGGCCTCGAGGGCACGGCGACCGCCGGCATCGTCTCGGCCATGGGCCGCCGCGACGCCGGCAGCTCTTCCTATGTCGACTACATGCAGATCGATGCGCCCATCAACCGCGGCAATTCGGGCGGTCCGACGTTCGACCTGCGTGGGCGCGTCATCGGCGTCAACAGCGCGATCTTCTCGCCGACGGGCGGCAATGTCGGCATCGGCTTCGCCATCCCGGCCGACACAGCCGCGCGCATCGTCGCGCAATTGGAGCACGGCGGCCACGTCGCCCGCGGCTGGCTCGGCGTCACCATTCAGCCGCTGGACGACGACATCGCCCACAGCCTCGGCCTCGACAGCGCCCGCGGCGCCCTGGTCGCCAACGTCACGCCGGACGGGCCGGCGGCCCGAGGCGGCATCCAGCAAGGCGACGTGATCCTGCGCATCAATGGTCACGACGTGGCGGACTCGCGCGAGCTGACGCAGCTCGTCGGCGCCTCGGAGATCGGGCGCCCGGCTTCGTTGGACATCCTTCGCGCCGGCCAGCGCCGCACGCTCTCGATCCGTCTGGCCGAGCGGCCGTCCGAACAGCAGCTTGCCAGCGCAAACGGGCCGCGCACGTCGCCGGACCAGGGAGCGGGCAAACCCGACGCGGGCACGCAATCGGCGGCGATCGGCGCTTCGGTGCGCGCCCTCACTCCGGATGACCGCGCGCGCCTCGATATCGCGGCCAATGAGGGCGGCCTCCTCGTCACCGATGTCGAACCGAACAGCGATCTCGCCGAGAAGGGCGTGCGCCCGGGCGACGTGATCCTGCAGGCCGGCGGGCGCGCCGTGCGCAATTCGCAGGATCTCGCCTCCGCCGCCGACGCCGCGCACCGCGCGGGCCGTCCGCTGCTGCTGCAGGTACAAGGCCGCAGCGGCCAGCGCGGTTACATCGCTGTCGAGGTCGGGGCGGGCTAAACGGAGACTGTGGATGCGCGTGCTTCTCGTCGAGGACGACGCCGATATGGCAAAGACCCTGAGCTCTTCGCTCCGGGATGATGACCACGAAGTCGAACTAGCGAGCGATGGCGAAGCCGGCGAACAATTGGCGTTGAGCGGCGGCTACGACGTGATCGTGCTCGATCGCATGCTGCCGAAGAAGCAGGGCGTTTCCATCGTGCGCGAGCTGCGTCTGCGCGGCGTCTCGACGCCCGTGCTCATCCTTTCGGCGCTGCATGACGAGGATCACCGCGTCGAGGGCCTCAACGCCGGCGCCAACGACTATCTCGGCAAGCCGTATTCGACACGAGAGCTGCTTGCGCGCGTGCGCGCGCTCTGGCATGGGCGCGACCGCGAGCCGCAAACCAAGCTGCAAGTCGGCGGCCTGGAGATGGACCTGTTGGCCCGCACCGTGAAGCGCGAGGGCAAGAAGGTCGATCTGCAGCCGCGCGAGTTTCGCCTGCTTGAATATCTCATGCGCAACGCCGGCCAGACGGTGACGCGCAAAATGCTGCTCGAGAATGTGTGGGACTATCATTTCGATCCGCAGACCAATGTGATTGACGTGCACATCTCGCGGCTGCGCTCCAAGATCGACCGCGATTTCGCTCAGACCTTGCTGCATACGGTGAGGGGCGCAGGCTATCGCCTCGAAGCATGAGGCCCCGCCTTGAGGCGCTGATCCGCACCACGACTTTCCGGCTTGCACTCGTGCAAGCCGGCGTCGTGCTGTCGTTCGTGGTCGCGCTGCTGGCCTATGTCTATATCGCCACCGCCGGCCAGCTGATCCGCGATTCCGATCAGGCTGTGGATCAGGAGTATTTGTCGCTTGAGCGCGCGTACGCCGAGGGCGGCATGCGCCGGCTCAATCAGGAAATCATCGAGCGCGCGGCGCGGCAGGGTCCGATGCTGTATGTGCTGGCGAACGCCGACGGCGCCGTCGTCGCGGGCGACTTCCAGCATCTCGGCAGGCTGCCCGGAGAAACCCCGGAGCGCACCGATTTCAGTTTTGACCGCATCGACGATGCGGGAACGGTGACGCGGGGGCGCGCGCGCGGGCGCTTGGGGCGCTTGCTCAACGGGCCGATCCTGATGGTGGCGCGCGACCTCGGCGACAGCGCGGTGATCGCCGGGCGCATCACCCGCGTGCTGTGGACCGTCGCCATTCTCGGCCTCGTGCTTTCCGTTGTCAGCGGGCTGCTCGCCAGTTGGCAGGCGGCGCGGCGCGCCGAGGCGCTTTCGACGACCGCGCGCGATGTGATGGCGGGAGATCTCTCGCGGCGCGCGCCGGCGCGGGCCGAAGGCGACGAGTTCGACGAGCTTGCCGCCGACATCAACGCCATGCTCGATCGCCTGGAGCAATTGGTGCAAACCACGCGCACCGCCGGAGACGCCATCGCCCACGATTTGCGTTCGCCACTGACGCGCTTTCGCCAGAAGCTCGAAGCCGCTCTCGAAGCGCCGCCGGATACCGACAACGACCGCGAAGCGCTGCGCATGGCGCTCGCCGAGGCGGACAACGTGCTCGACATGTTCGCCAAGGTGCTGCGCGTGGCGCGCGTCGAGTCGGCCAGCAACTGGCGTTTCGAGCCGGTGGACGTCACCGACGTCGCCCGCGAGCTCGCCGAATTCTATCAGCCCGCCGCCGAGGAGGTCGGCCTCGCGTTTTCGAGCAAGGTCGACAATGCGCTCGCCGTGCGCGGCGATCGCGGCCTCGTCACCCAGGCGCTTTCCAACTTGATCGAGAACGCCATGAAATACACGCCAAGCGGCGGGCGCATCGAGGTGCGCGCCGAGCGACGCCGTGACGGCAGGGTGGAATTGTGCGTGCTCGACAATGGACCCGGCGTGCCGCCCACGGATCGCGAGCGCGTGATGCAGCGTTTCGTGCGGCTTGAGACCGCGCGCTCTACCCCAGGGGTCGGCTTGGGGCTCAGCCTCGTTTCCGCGGTGGCGCGGCTGCACAAGGGCGAACTGCAGCTGCGCGACGGGCTGGCCGGGGCCGGAGTTCCCGGCTTGGCCGCGGCGCTCATCCTGCCGGCGACGGAACCGCAGCAGCGTCCCCTGTTTTGAGCGCGGCCGTTCTCAGCTAACCAGGAGCGATGGCAGTCCTTGCCCAGATCGGGCCCGCGCTCGCGCCCAGACACGAGCACGCGCACGGGCCGTGGAGTGAGGCCGTCGCCGCCGCGGCGGCGCACGCGCCCTATCTCGCACGCCTGATGACGCGCAGACCCGATCTCTGCATTGGCGCTGACCAGGATCTGCCGCAACGCCTTCTCGACGAAGCGATCGCCGTCGCCGTTGCGATCGCCGCCGATCCTCCTGGGATGGATGAGGGGATGTTGGCGCTCCGCCGCGCCAAAGACGCAGTGCACTTGGCGACCGCCATCGCCGATCTGTCCCGCGCCTGGCCGCTGATGCGGGTCACCGGCGCGCTGACGGCGTTCGCCGACGCTTCGCTCAAGGCGGCGCTGGCTTTGGCCACGCGCGAGATGGCGCGGCGCGGCGAAGTCGCGCCCTTGGACTGGAGCAATCCCGACGGCCCCGCGCCGGGTTTCGCGCTCATCGCCATGGGCAAGATGGGCGCGGGCGAACTCAACTATTCGAGCGACATCGATTTCTCCGTCTTCTTCGATGCGGAATCCTTGCTTGCCGCCAAAGTGCGGGAGCCGCGCGTATTCGCCGTGCGCCTTGTCGCCCCGCTCGTGCGGGCGCTGCAGGAAGTCACCGCGGATGGATACGTGTTCCGCACGGATTTGCGGCTTCGCCCGGATCCGGGCTCCACTCCGGTCGCGGTTTCGCTCGACATGGCCGAGCGCTACTACCAGTCGCTGGGGCAGAATTGGGAGCGCGCCGCCTTCATCAAGGCGCGCGCCGCGGCCGGGGACCTCACCCAGGGACGCGCTTTCCTCGTTGAGCTCTCGCCCTTCATCTGGCGAAAGCATCTCGACTTCGCCGCCGTCGCCGACGTGCACTCGATCAAGCGTCAGATTCTCGCCACGCACAAAAGCGCCGAGCTGGCCGAACCTGTGTTCGACGTGAAGCTCGGCAGGGGCGGCATTCGCGACATCGAACTATTCGCGCAGACCCAACAGCTCATTCTCGGAGGGCGCAACCGCGCCTTGCGCGCGCCTCAGACCTTGGCGGCGCTGGAGGCGCTGGCGCAGGCCGGGGCCATCACAAGCGAGTCGCGGGCCGCGATGTGCGAAGCATATGTCTTCTTCCGCGAGGTGGAACATCGCATCCAGATGCTGGAAGACGCGCAGACGCACCGCGTGCCCGCCGAAATGGAGACGCGTGCGCGCCTGGCCGCGCTGTGCGGTTTCTCGTCGCTGTCGGCGTTCGAGCGGGCGCTCGTTGAGCGCCGTGCGCTTGTCGCGGAAATCGACCACGCGCTGTTCGGGCGAAGCGAGAGCCTCGCCGACCCGATGGGAAGCTTGGTGTTCACGGGCGTGGAAGACGATCCGGAAACGCTGCGCACAATCGAAAAGCTCGGCTACGTCGACCCCGCGGAGATCAGCCAGACCATCCGCGGCTGGCATCACGGGCGCATCCGCGCGATGCGCTCCGAACGCGCGCGCGAATTGCTGACGACACTGACGCCGAAACTCTTGCACGCATTCGCCCAGTCGGGCGATGCGGACATGGCTTTCGCCCGCTTCAACGCCTTCTTTTCGAATCTGAACGCCGGCGTCCAAGTGCTTTCCTTGCTGCAGGCGCGGCCGGCGCTGCTGGAGCGGCTGGCGCGCTTGCTGGCGCTCGCGCCCCGCTTGGCGGCCGCCCTGGCGCAACGGCCAGCTTTGATGGACGCGATGATCGAGCCGCGCTTCGCACAGCCTCTGGCGCAAGAGCCGCACGGCGCGCGCGCCGCCGATCTCGTGCAACGTCTGGGCGAGGCGCGAACATTCGAGGAGAAGCTGAACATCGCGCGGCGCTTTCATCGCGAGGAGGCGTTTCGCATCGGCGTGCAGGTGTTGGAGGGCGATGCGAGCGCGGAGATAGCGGGCGCCGCACATGCCGATCTGGCCGAGGCTTGCGTTGCGGCGATGGCGGACGCCGCGCGCGTTGAAACCGAGCGCCTCTACGGACCCGCGCCGGGCGCGCTCGCCGTGCTCGCGCTCGGCAAGTTCGGCGGACGCGAGCTGGCCGAGGGTTCCGATCTCGACATCATGCTCGTCTATGACGGTCCGGAGGAGGCGCGCGATTTCTACACGCGAATGACGCAACGCCTCATCACCGCGCTTTCCTCGCCGACCGAGGAGGGCGAACTCTACGAGGTCGACATGCAATTGCGGCCGTCCGGTTCCAAGGGGCCGGTGGCGGTGCGTTTGTCTTCGTTCTCGCACTACTATCGGGAGGAGGCCTGGACTTGGGAGCTGCAGGCGATCACGCGTCTGCGCCCGGTTGCGGGCGATCGCCGTCTGGGCGGCGCTGTGCTCGACGTCGCCCACAGCGCGCTTGCGCGCCCGCGCGACGAAGCCCGCACGCGCGCGGATATCGCCGACATGCGCGCGCGCATGGAGAAGGAGCGCCGCGCCAAGGGGGCGTGGGATCTGAAGCTCGCACCGGGCGGGTTCGTCGACCTCGAATTTATCGCGCAGGCGCTGCAGCTTGTGTGGGCCCCGCGCGGCGCCGACGTGTTGTCCGCGAATACGGGCGAGGCCTTCGCCAAACTCGCCGCCGCTGGCGCGCTTAGCGCGGAGCGGCGGGCGCTGCTGGTGGAGACGTGGGCGCTGCTCAGCGATCTGCAGCAGGTGCTGCGCATCTGCGTCGAGGGCGATTTCGATCCGGCGCACGCCGCGGAAATGCTTCTGGTGCGCCTGACGACGCTGGGGCGGCGCTACAGTTTTGAGGCGCTGGAAGCCGATCTGAAGCAGCGGCAGGCGGCGGTGCGGGCGCTGTTCCGAGAGGTGATCGGCTAGCTATTCCGCCGCCGTCGCCGCCGCGTCGCGCTGGCCGCCGAACACGCGCGGCAAGGTGATGGTGACGATCGTGCCGCGGCCGACCTCGCTTTGAATCGCCAGGCGCCCGCCATGCATTTCCGCCAGCGATTTGGTGAGCGCAAGCCCAAGCCCCGTACCGGAATGGTTTCGCGCCAGTTCGGTCTCGACCTGCTGGAACGGTTGCGCGAGGCGCGGCAGATGCTCGATCGGGATGCCGCAACCTGTGTCGATCACGCGCATGATGAGCCCGGTGGCGTTCGCGCGCGCATGCACCATGATTGCGCCGTGATCGGTGAACTTTACCGCGTTGGAAAGCAGGTTCAGCAGCATCTGCTTCACGGCGCGGTGATCCGCCTCGATCTCCGGCAAATCCTCGGCGTCCACGACGATCGACAGGCCCTTTTCTTCCGCCTTGCGCTTGGTCAGGCGCACCGCTTGGTCGATGGCGACCGAGGGGTCGAGCGGGCGCGGCGCGAGCGTCAGCTTGCCCGCCTCGATCTTGGCCATGTCGAGGATGTCGTTGATCAGGTCGAGAAGATGATTGCCGCTGTCGAAAATATCGCTGGCGTACTGGCGGTACTGGTCGTTGCCGATCTTGCCGAACAGCTCCTTGGCCATGATCTCGCTGAAGCCGATCACGGCGTTCAGCGGCGTGCGCAGTTCGTGGCTCATATTGGCCAGGAAGGCGCTCTTGGCGCGGCTCGCGTCTTCGGCGCGCTGACGCTCCTCATGCGCCTCGCGCGCCAGCGCCTTGATCTTGTATTCCTGGGATTCGGCGCGGCTCAATGCATCCTGCAGCCGCCGTTCGTTGCGGGCCAGCTCTTCTTCCTTGCGCTTCAGCGCGGTGATGTCGACGCCGACCGTCACCAGCCCGCCGTCGCCGGTGCGGCGTTCGACGATGTGAAGCCATTCGCCGCGCGTCGTTTCGATGATGCGCACGTCGGGATCGCGATCGTCGGGCTTTTCGCGCCGGATGCGCGCGGCGGACGCCGCCGCGATGGCTTCATAGGAGACGCGCTGGCGAAGCAGTTCCGGCCCCAGGTCGAACACCTGGGCGAATGTCGCGTTCCACAGCATCAGCCGCTTGCGCTGATCCCACAGGGCGAACGGGCCGGTGAACGAATCAATCGCCGCGCGCAGATGGCGCTCAAGGCGCGAGACGCGCGCCTCGGCCTCGTAACGGTGGGTGGCGTCGATGATCGTGCCGAACAAGCGTGGCGCGCCGCGATTGTTCGCGTCCTCGATGGCGGCGCCGTGGGCCTCGATCCAAGCGATCCCGGCGCCGCGCGTCACCCGAAAGCGCGCGTCGAGCATGCCGGACATGCGGGCGCGGCGAAATTCCTCTTCGACCGCGAAGCGGTCTTCGATGCCGATGAGCTCGAGGAAATCGCGCAGTGTGAGCGTGTCGCGCGGCGCGCCGATGAGGCGCGCGGCCAGTTCCGAGAGCTGGATTTGATCGGCATCGGCCCGCCACTCGATGAGGCCGGCCTTGGCGCCGTCGGCGGCAAGCTGAAAATGCGTGGCGGCGCGAACGGCTTCCGCTTCCGCGATTTGTGCGCGCTGGGCGTTCTGGCGCATGACGATGAAAAGCACGCCCATCGCCGCCAATGGCGCGGCCGCGAGCAATGCGAACCGCGCAATGGCGTCGAGCCAAAGCATGAGCGGGCTGGGCGAGAAGGCCGCCGCAACCACCCGGAATCCGCCGATGCTGGTCGAGGCTGAGGCGACGGACCAGGAAGCCCCGTCGCCGTCCACTACCATGACGCCCCGCGCGCTTCCCGAGCGCACCGCGTTCAGAACCTGGTTCTGCGCGCGCGCGCCGGCGCGGCGCAGCGCCGGGCTGGCGTACACGATATTGCCGGCGTCGGTCGCCACCAGCACGCGGGCGTCCTGGGGCAGTTCGGGCAGAAGCGCGCCCGCGTTGAGCACGCTGAGGATGGCGCGGTCTCCGACGTGACGCACCATGACCGGCGCCGTTTCCAATTCGCCAAGATCGGGCGCGCCGGTCCACACGCCCGCTTCGCCGGCGGCGCGCAATGCGGCGGCTGCCAGCGGCGCCTGAGTCCGATCGGTGATCGCCAGAAGATCCCCGTCGCGGCTGGCGATCGCCGCGGCGCGAACCGCGCTGGCATGCGCCGCGGCGTTGGCGACGGAGAGCGGATCGATGTCGATCTGGCCGTTGGTGCGCGCAAGCTCCGCGGCGCCCGAGGCCGCGCCCATCGCCACGGCGAGGTTGGCGTTGATGCGTTCGGCCAACAGCGCGGCCTGTGTGTGCTGGCCTTCCAGCGTTTCACGCACGGCCGCCTCATGATGCGCGTTGATCTGCACCACCGTCGCGAATGCAAAGGCGAACAGGAACAACGCGGCAAGAGCGAGGATCGAGCGCGGCTCGCGCGCGCCCGCCTCCGGCGCCGCGGCGCTCGCCTCTGATGGTGCGGTCTTGCTCACGCGCGTCCTTCTGCGCCCGAATCGCCGTTCGGAGTCTTGAGAAACCGCAATGGTAACTTTTGTCTAAAGCGGGTGTCGAGGTTCCCGCTGATTCTCCCCAGCCGGAACGCGGTCCGGGGCTAAGCGAGGGTCCGTTCCACCATTTCGCGTGCGTTTTTTGACAATTGCGAAGCCGCCAGCGCCTCCAACTCCGCTTTCGCGTGGCCTTGGCGGTGCGAATCGAATCGCCGCCACGTTTCAAACGGAGTCAAGAGGCGTGCCGCGAGGGCGGGGTTGAGCGCGTCGACGTCGCGGGCGAGGCCCGCCAGAAACCGATAGCCCGCGCCGTCGGCGGCGTGGAACGCGCGCGGATTGCGCATGGCGAACGCGGCGGCGAGCGCGCGCACGCGGTTGGGATTGCGCATTTCGAAATCGCCGTGTGCGCGCAAGCGCTCGACGCGGGCGATCGCGTCGGCACGCGGCGCCGCGGCTTGAGAGGCGAACCACTTGTCGATAACCAGCGGATTGTCGCGCCAGCGCGTATAGAAGCGTTCGAGCGCCGCTTCGAATGCCGGCGCGCCGCTGGCGCCCAGCGCATCAAGCGCTGCGATGGATTCGGTCATGCTGGCGGCGTTCTCGAAGGCGCTCCAGAGCGTGTCGGCTTCGGCGTCGCCGAGAGCGGCGAGCAGATCGAGCGCGGCGCTTTTGAGAGCGCGACGCCCCGCCGCCTCGGCGCCGGGAGAAAACGGCGTTTCGCTTTTGGCCCTCGCCAAAGGCAGAAGCCGTCCGCGCAGCGCCTCCGCGATGGCGCGGCGCAAGCTCTCGCGCGCGGCGTAGAGCCGGTCGGGGTCGGGATGTGGGTCTGCGAGAATGAGCTCGTTGAGGTCGGGCAGGCGCAGGGCGAGCGCCGCCAGCGCCGGATCCTGTTGCGCGCGGTCGAGTTCGCGGCCGAGCGCGGCGATCAGGCCGGCATTTGGCGCATTTGCGTTCCGCCCGAGCAAACTCGCGCGGGCGATCGCCTGGCCCGCCTCCCAGCGCGTGAACGGATCGGGATCGTGCGCCATTTGCCCGAGGCGGTCGGCGACGGAGAGTCCGTCGTCCAAGACGACGGGCGCGGAGAATCCGCGCAGCACCGAAGGGATGGGCGCCTCCTGCACGTCGTGGAAAGTGAACGCCGCCTCGGGGCTGTCGAGCACCAACGCGTGCTCTTCGCGCGCCTCCCTTTCGCTGCCGCGCCGGGTCCGCAATGCGACGCCGTCGCCGGTCATCAAGCCCACGCGCAGCGGGATCGGAACGGCTTGCTTGTGCGGCTGCCCCGGCGTTGGCGGCGTGGTTTGCTTCAGGCGCAGCTCAAACGTGCGGGCGCCCGCGTCATACGCGCCGCGTGCTTGGAGCGCGGGCGTGCCCGCTTGATCATACCAGCGCATGAATTGCGAGAGATCTCTGCCCGAGACTTCGGCGAAGCAGGCGATGAAATCCTCCACCGTCGACGCCGTCCCGTCGCGCCGGTCGAAATAGAGCTGCATGCCGTCGGCGAACGCTTGTTCGCCGATGAGCGCCTCGAGCATGCGGATCACTTCGCCGCCTTTTTCGTAGACGGTGGCTGTGTAGAAATTGTCGATCTTCTGATAGCTCGACGGGCGCACGGGATGCGCCAGCGGACCGGCGTCTTCCGCGAACTGGCGCCCGCGCAGACGCTTCACGTCCTTGATGCGCTGTACGGGCCGTGAGCGCTGATCGGCGGAGAACTCCTGCTCGCGGAAAACCGTCAGCCCCTCTTTGAGGCAGAGCTGAAACCAGTCGCGGCAGGTGATGCGGTTGCCCGTCCAATTGTGGAAATATTCGTGGCCCACCACGGCCTCGATGGCCTCGAAATCGCCATCGGTCGCGGTTTCCGCGTCGGCGAGGATGAGCGATGAATTGAAGACGTTGAGACCCTTGTTCTCCATCGCCCCGAAGTTGAAATCGCGCACGGCCACAATGTTGAAGACGTCGAGATCGTATTCGCGCCCGAACACCTCTTCGTCCCACTTCATGGCGCGCTTCAGCGAGTCCATCGCATAGCGCGCGCGCTGCGCTTCGCCGGGGTCGACATGGATGGCGAGCGCCACCCTGCGCCCCGAGCGCGTCACGAACTCGTCAGCGATTGAGTCATAAGCGCCCGCACACAGCGCAAACAGATAGCAAGGCTTCGGGTGCGGATCGACCCACACCGCGAAACGCTTGCCGTTGTCGGCGATGCCGCTTTCGATCAGGTTGCCGTTGGCGAGCAGCGTCGGGATGGCCGGGTCGGCCTCGATCCGCACGGCATAGCGCGAGAGCACGTCCGGTCGATCGAGCGAGAAGGTGATGGCGCGAAAGCCTTCCGCTTCACACTGCGTACAGAAGCGCCCGCCCGACATGTAGAGCCCTTCGAGCGTCGTATTCGCCGCCGGATTGATGCGCGTGACGACGTCGAGGTGAAACTCCGCCGGCGGGGCCTCGATGATCAGCCCGTCCGGTTCGATGCGATATTGCGTCGTGTCGAGCGGCTCGCCGTCGATGGCGATGCTTTGCAGATCGAGACGCTTGCCGTCGAGCACGAGCGGGACGGTTGTGTCGCCGACGCGCCGCACATGGCTGCGCGCCGCCACTAGGGTCGCATCCGGATCAAGCGTGAAGACGAGCGCGATCTCGTCGATCAGGTAAGCGGGCGGCTGATAGTCAGCGAGGCGTGTGGTGGTCGCGTCGGCGTCGCGCATGCTGGTCTCCGGGAGGCCCTGACATGAGCCGCCGGAGCGGAGAAATCAATGCGGGAGATCAAGCCGCCGCAGTGGCTTCCATTTTCGGCTTGGGGTCGTGGTAGATCGCCGCCAGCACCATTTCCGATTGCCGCGCCAGGTCTTGCAGGTGCGCCGGGGTTTCGTGCGGGTATTCCTGCGCGAAATCGATCAGCTCGCGGGCGACGCGCATGAGGCGCAGCGCGTTGGCGATGACGCGCGCCTGGTGCTCGATGCGGTTGGGGTCGCGGTCGTATTCGGCCATCGGCACGCGCCAGCCACCCCAATCCTTCGCGTCGGTCACCACCACCGGGTAGGTGCCCGGAAAGGGGTGATTGGCGCCGTGGGAATCCGCGCTCAGTCGGTTCGAAGCGCGCAGCACGCGCCAGTTTTCCGTCATGATGAGGTCCGGCTCGGCCGCCTCTTTGTCCTCCGCCGCGAGTTCATGCGCCTGGAAATCGCGCCCAAGGCCCACGTCATAGGTGACGCGCAGCGGCTCTTCGACGCCTTTGACCCATTGCGGGTTCACGTGTTCGATCGCGGCCCAGGTCGCGACCGGCTTCACATAAACGCGTTGGCCCTTGTGAAAGACCGCCTTCGCCATCGAACTGCTCCACCCTCGCCCTTGAACCGCCAGCTAACCCGATCTCGATTGAAGCTTCGTGAACAATCATTGACGCCGGGACACTCTTTTCGCTTTGCGCGGCGCGCGGTTAAGCTGCGAGAAACCAAGAAGGAAGCGCCGCGGCGATGAATTTCGATTTTTCCGATGACCAGAAGGCGCTGAAGGATCAGGCGCGCAAATTTTTGGCGGACAAATGCGGGCCCAAGGCCGTGCGCGCGGTGCTCGACGATCCGGCGCGCGGCTACGATGCGGAGCTGTGGCGCGCCGTGGCGGAGCTGGGCTGGCTGGGCGCCGCGATCCCGGAGGAGCATGGCGGGCTGGGCCTGGGGCGGCTTGAGCTCTGCGTGATCGCGGAGGAACTCGGCCGCGCCGTGGCGCCCATTCCGTTTTCGTCGAGCATCGCGTTTTTCGCGGAAGCTCTAATGCTAGCCGGTTCGGATGCGCAGAAAGCCGCGCTGCTGCCGGGCGTCGCGAGCGGTGAGATCATCGGCTGCTTTGCGACGTCGGAAGGCCCGGGCGCACTCAGTGAGGCGAAGATCGAAACGCGGTTCGACGGCGCCACGCTGAGCGGCGCGAAGATTCCTGTTACGGATGGCGGCGTCGCCACGCACGCGATCGTGCTGGCGCGCGAGGGCGCGGGGCTTTCGCTCGTTCTCGTGGCGCTCAACCAGCCTGGCGTGAAACGCGAAACACTCAACACGCTCGATCCCACGCGCGGGCACGCGAAGCTCACCTTCGCCAACGCCAAGGCCGAGCGCCTCGGCGCGCCGGGGCAGGGCTGGGAGCTTGCAGAAGCCGTGCTTGACCGCGCCGCGGTGCTGCTCGCGTTCGAGCAAGTCGGCGGCGCGCAAGCATGCCTTGAGATGGCGACCGATTACGCCAAGAACCGCTTCGCCTTCTCGCGCCAGATCGGTTCGTTCCAAGCCATCAAGCACAAGCTCGCGGATATGTACGTCGCCATCGAGGTCGCGCGCTCGAACGCATATTATGGCGCCTGGGCGCTCTCAACCGAAGCCGCCGAGCTTCCCTTCGCCGCCGCCGCGTCGCGCGCCGCCGCCAGCGATGCGTTCTATTTCTGCGCCAAGGAAAACATCCAAACGCACGGCGGCATGGGCTTCACCTGGGAGGTCGACTGCCACCTCTATTACCGCCGCGCCAAGCTGCTCGCCGTGCAAGCGGGCGCGCCCGCGGTGTGGAAGGAAAAACTGGTGAAGCGCCTCGAAGCCAGGAACGCGGCGTGAGTATTGAAATCGTCGAAATTGCGGCGCGGCATTTTCCGCTGATCTGGCCGGTGATAAAGCCGGCGTTGCGTGCGGGCGATAGCTTTGCGCTGCCCAATGACGAAGACGCCGCACGCGCCATGTGGAACGCGCCCGGCCGCAAGCAATACGCCGCGTTCGAAGGCGAGCGCGTGGTGGGCACGTATTTCATGGGACCGAACCAGCAAGGTCCGGGCGCGCACGTCGCCAACGCCGGTTACATCGTTGCGCCCGATGCGCGCGGAAAAGGCCTAGCGAAGCAGATGTGTCTGCACTCGTTGGATCGTGCGCGCGAGCAGGGCTTCAAAGCCATGCAGTTCAACATCGTCGTCGCCACCAACACCGCCGCCGTACGCGCCTGGATCGCTTGCGGCTTCAAGATTATCGGCACGCTGCCGCACGCGTACAATCATGCGCAGATCGGCTATGTCGACGCCTACGTCATGCACAGGACGCTCTAAAATGGATTTCAGCGATACTCCCGAAGAAGCCCGGTTTCGCGCCGAAGCGCGCGCGTTCCTTGAAGCGACCTGCCGGCTCAAGGGCGCTGAGGAGCGCTTGCAGAAGCGGCTGACCGAAGCCGAATATCTGAAAGCCGCGAAAGCCTATCAGAAGAAGAAGGCCGAAGCCGGTTTCGCCGGCATCACTTGGGCCAGGGAGCAGGGCGGGCGCGGACTGCCGCCGGTCTATTCCGTGATCTTTTCCCAGGAAGAAGCCAAGTTCGATGCGCCGTCTGCGCCGTTCGCCATCGGCCTCGGCATGTGCGTGCCGACCGTGATTGCCTTCGCGGACGAGGCGACAAAGCAGCGCTATGTGGGCCCGGCCCTTAGGGGCGATGAGATCTGGTGCCAGCTTTTTTCTGAGCCCAGTGCTGGCTCGGACGTCGCGTCGCTGAAAATGCGCGCCGTCAAAGATGGCGAGGATTGGATCATCAACGGTCAGAAAGTCTGGACCAGCGGCGCGCACTATTCCGATTGGGGCATCCTGCTCACGCGCACCAACGCCGATGTCCCCAAGCATAAGGGCCTCACCATGTTCTACGTGAACATGAAGGCGTCCGGCGTTGAAGTGCGGCCGATCCATCAGATGTCCGGCGGCTCCAATTTCAACGAGGTGTATTTTACCGATGTGCGCATCCCCGATGCGCAGCGCCTCGGCGATGTCGGAGGCGGCTGGGGCGTCGCGCTGGTGACGTTGATGAACGAACGTCTCGCGGTTGGCGGTTCGCTCGGGCCGGACTACGAAGAGATCGTCGCGCTCGCCAAGACGCTGCCGTCGCCCACGGGCGACGGTTCACTGATGCAGGATAAAGCGTTCCGCCAGAAGCTGGCGGATTGGGTGGTGCGCGCGGAGGGCTACAAGCTCGCCAAATTCCGCACCATGACGGCGCTGTCGAAAGGACAGATGCCGGGGCCCGAAAGCGCGATCGGCAAGGTGATCAACGCCAATCAGATGCTCGATATCGCCAACACCGCGCTCGAAGCGATGGATCATTACGGGATCATCACCGACGAAAAGCTCGCACCGATGGAGGCGGCGTTCCAACAAAGTTATATGTGGGCGCCGGGGCTTCGTATCGCGGGCGGCACCGACGAGATCCTGAAAAATATCATAGCCGAACGTGTGCTCGGCCTGCCGCAGGACGTGCGCGTCGACAAGGATGTCGCGTTCAAGGATTTGCCGACGGGGCGCTAGCGTCTGAGGCGCGCCATCGCTTCATAGCGTGCGCGTGACATGTCTGGCGCGCTGCGCGTGTTTGCATCGATGACGAGGCGCTGACCGCTGGCGAACGCGCCCCATGTGGGCAGGCCCTCCCCGTTGGGATCGCCGGTTTTCACGAAGTTCACAAAGTAGCGCTGCATCTGTTCGGACACGGCGCGGTCCGTGGCCGTCCAGGCATAGAGCGGATTGCCGTCGAGATTGCCGAGCGCGTACTCGATTTCGGCGGAATGCATTGCGCCGCGCGGCGGGCGCCAGTCGGGGCCGTACGGGCTGACTTGACCTTCGCGCAGAGCGGGACGCGGCTGATCGAAGTAATAATAGTACGTGTTGCGGCCGCCTGTGCGCGTGGCGGCGTCGATCCAATTCCACGTGCTTTGACCTATGAAGCGGTCGTTCGCCAGATCCTGCGCGGCGGCGCTTACGGCGTCGCCGTCGCTCGCAGCTGGATATGCGGCGAACACCGCATTCGCGTTCGGTCCGTAGTCTCGCGTCAGCGCGGCGCGATAGTTCGCCACCGTCGGTGCGGCTTGCTGCAATACGCTCTCCGGCCCGCTTTCGGCGGAATTGGAGCCAACGAGCAATGGCACGCGCGCTTGCTCACCCGCCGCAAGGATCGCCCTTGGTTGGCTCGGAAAGAAATAGCCATCCTGAATCGGTGAGGGCGCGTAGTGCTGTTCGGCGGCGAGTTGCATCACCTGATGCGCCGGCAGTTCACGGAGATAGGCGAGCGGACTGACGGCGAGGTCGAGTTCCGCGGTCGCGCGCGCGGCGAATTCCGCGCCGGCGTTCTCGGCCTGCTCCAAGGTCATCAAGTCGCCGCCCACGATTGAGCCGCTCTCGCCGATCGCGCCGGCGATGTAGTTCTTCGTCAAAGGCGAGATCATCACCGCGCTCGATGAGGCCGATCCCGCGCTCTCACCCGCGATCGTCACGCGCGCCGGATCGCCGCCAAAGGCGGCGATGTTGGCGTGCACCCACGCAAGCGCCGCACGATGATCGAGGTATGCGTAGTTGCCGCTGGCATGGTGCGTGGATTGCGCCGTCAACTCGGGATGGGCCATGAAGCCGAATACCCCCAGCCGATAGTTCATGGTGACGACGATGACGCCGCGCCGGGCAAGCGCTTCGCCGTCATAGCGCGGCTCGTTGCCTGCGCCGGTGACGTAGCCGCCGCCATAAAAATACACCAGCACCGGCAAATGCTCGTTCGCGACGTGCGCCGGCGTCCACACATTGAGCGTCAGACAATCCTCGCTCTGTCCCTCGGAGCGATAGACCATGTCCGCGAAATCGAAGGTGGCGACGCAGCGCGGGCCGAACGCCTTCGCCTCGCGCACGCCTTCCCATGCGGGGACGGGCTGTGGTTCGCGCCAGCGATTCTGGCCCACGGGCGGCGCCGCATAGGGAATGCCGAAAAATTCGCGCACGCCGGAAGCCTGCCGGCCCAATCCCTCAAGTTCGCCCTGCGCCACGCGGACGCGATCCGCGCCCGAACGCGCCGTCGGCGGCGCCGCCATCTGGGAGTTCACACAGGCGGCCAGCGCCAGAGCGGCGGCCGCCCAAACGAATGTGCGCATCACAATCCCCATCGCCAACGCGTCTCGGGGCGCGTCTCATCGCTATTGAAAGCCCCACGCCGAGCTTTTCAAGCGCTCTTGTCGCGCCCGCCGCGACGCGGCAAGGTCGATGCGCGGGGCTGCCGATGGGCTTTAAGTTCAATACCGATCTCCTCACCGAGGAGAACGACCACAAAATGGCCCTAGGGGCCTATCCGCATGTGTATTTCGCGCTGAATTTCCCCGATCTGCGCGATCTCTTCCTGTCCTTGGACGCCCAGGCGACGGCGACCAAGAACCGCAGCCGCCGCCTTGGCGTCACCGCCGTTTGTCTGGTGGCGCTCGCCCTCGTCATCGCGGCGGCGACGCCGCTGCACCATCGTCTTCCGGAACCGGGGCCGCGCATCATTGTCATTCTCGGCGCCGCGGCCGGGATCGTCGGCGGCGGCATCGGCGCGTTCGGCATCTGGTTTTCGAAAGCGAAATACGAATGGCTGGAGCAGCGCTATCTCAGCGAGCGGCTGCGCCAGTTGCACTTTCAAATACTGATCGCGCTGGCGGGGGACATCGTCAAAGGCGCCGAGAGCAGAGATCCAAATGCCTTCTACGCCCTGCGCTCGGCGGCGCTGGAGCGGTTCAAGCAGCATCAGATCTCGCCCGTATCCTCCAAAGTCGGCGAAATGATCAAGGACGAGTGCGGCGAGGAGCAATGGCTGATCAAGGCGGGCGAGACGCCCTTGCCGGACGGCGACCCGCATCTGGACGAATTGATGCAGGCCATCGAGGACCTGCGCATGACGCACCAACTCAACTATGCCGAATTGAAGCTCAGTCCCGAGAGTCTGCCCTTGTGGTCGTCGCCGGTGAAGCAAGTGGCGGTGTTCAGCGGGGTGGCGTTCTGGGCGGTGGCGACGATTCTCCTGCTCGACATCGCTGCTCTGCTGGGCGCGCTCGGTCCTGAGGAACTGCGCGGCTGGATCGACATTGCGGCGCTTTGGCTGGCGATTGTCGCGCTGGCGATGCGTGCACTCGAAGAGGGCTTTCAGTCGCGCCGGGAGAAGGAGCGCTACCGCCAATATGGTTCCAATCTGCGCCTGGTGCGGCGCCGTTTTCGCGAGGCCAAGGGCGCCGCCGAAAAAGTGCGTGCGCTGCGCGAGATGGAGGACATCGCGCACGAGGACCTCGCCAATTTTCTCAAAGGCAATGACGAAGCGCGCTTCGTCATGTGATCAGCGCAGCGCGTCGAACAAGGTGGGGGCCGGGGCCCAGCCCTCGATCTCAAGCAGCCGCAATTTGAGCGCGATGCCGCCGCTGGCCGAAAAGCCGATCATGCGCCCGTCGGCGCCGACGACGCGGTGGCACGGCACGATAATGGCGAAGGGGTTGCGTCCAAGCGCTTGTCCGACGGCGCGCGCGGCGCTGCGCTGGCCAATGAGGCGGGCGATGTCGCCGTAGGTGCGCGTCTGTCCGGGAGGAATGGCGCGAGCGGCATTGTAGACCTCGGCGTTGAAGCTGGCGACGCGGCTCATGTCGAGCGTCACGGCGCGCAGGGAACGCCGTTCGCCCGTGAGCAACGCCTGAATGTCGGCGAGGGCGCGCGCGATGCTTGAAGGCGGTTCGACTTCTTCCGCGGTGGGGCAATGCCGCAGCAGCCTGATGCGTGTCGCTTCGTGAGTCCTCTCGGGCAATTGCAGGCCCAAGACGCCGCGTCCGCTCCAAGTGACCCCACAACGGCCGATCGCCGTGTCGAACAGGGTGAAAGCGTAGTTCATCCGACTT
Source organism: Caulobacterales bacterium (assembly GCA_035549695.1). Lineage (GTDB taxonomy): Bacteria > Pseudomonadota > Alphaproteobacteria > Caulobacterales > Aquidulcibacteraceae > Vitreimonas. The sequence continues at coordinate 75,119 of DASZQK010000030.1, forward strand.
CATCCGGCGGGGGCGGAAGAGAGGGGCGGGTTAACGCATCACGTCTTCGAGGATGGGGAGACGTTTGGCTCATCGACCACACATTGCGCCTCGGAATGGCCTTGCCGGATCGGACTCGGAACGCTAGAACATACAGTGAACATGCTCTCGCGTCCAGCCTCCGCGTCTCCTGCTCAGGACAGGCCTGATTTCAGCGCTTTGTGCCTGCTTATGGCCGGCGCGGCTCTGCATGAGGTGGGTCCTGCGAGGAGCGGAGAGGAGGCTTCAGCTCTCGGCATGGCGTTGGGATTGGCGGCGCTCTGGGGCGGGCCGGCCGGGTTGATCTGGGCCAGCGAAGAGGCCGCCGTCGCGGAGGTAGGGGCGCCCTATTCGGCGGGATTGGCGCAATTCGGGCTCGACCCCGCGCGCGTGCTTGTTGTGCGCGCTCGCCGCCGTGAAGAGGCGCTCTGGGCGGCCGAGCAGAGTCTTTCCATTCCTGGCGCCGTTGTCCTCTGCGGCTTGGGCGGGCGCGGCAAACCGCTCGATCTCAAGGCGACACGCCGTCTGTTGCTGGCAGGAGAGCGTCATGGTTCGCGCTGCTTGCTGCTCAAGCCAGAAGACGGGCCCACTGCCGCCTGGACGCGCTGGCGCGTCGAAGCCAGTCCGAGCCGTGGGCTGAGCCGCGAACTTGGCGCTCCCGCTTTCCGCGCAACGCTGACCCGCAACCGCGCCGGCTCCGCGGGGCAAAGTTTCTTACTGGAGTGGAACGCGCATGAACGCGCTTTCTCAGACATGGGCCGCGATCTGGCTGCCGCGTCTGGCGACGGATCGGCTGATCCGATCCGGCGGCGCGCCTAAAGCACAGCCTATCGCGACGTACGCCAAGATCGGCAACGCTTTCGAACTCACGTGCGTCAGCAAGCGCGCCTCGGAGCTTGGCTTGAGCGTCGGTACGCCGCTCGCCGATGCCCGCGCGATGCAGCCTTCGCTTTTTGTCTGCGAAGACGATTCCGCAGCGAATGCCCGCGCACTCGTTGCAATCGCCGCATGGTGCGAACGCTTCACGCCGGTCGTGGCGGTCGATGCATCGGAAGGCCTCTTTCTTGACGTCACTGGCTGCGCTCATCTGTTCGGCGGCGAAGAGGCGTTGCATTCGGAACTCACAACGCGCCTTGCGGCCCAGGGTTTTACAGTGCGTTGCGCGTTCGCGCCGACGCCCGGCGCCGCCTGGGCGTTGGCGAGATATGGCGCTTCTCCCTTCGCACAAGGCAATAGGGATGCTCTGTTCGCGGCCCTTGCGCCGCTCACTGTAAATGCGCTTCGGCTTGAGCTGGGGTCTGTCGCGCTGCTGAAACGCCTCGGACTCAAAACCGTCGCTCAATTGCATCATGCGCCGCGCGCGTCGCTGGCCGCGCGCGCGGGGGAAGCGGCCTTGCTGCGGCTCGATCAGGCGCTGGGGAAGGCAAGCGAAGCAATCAGCCCGCGTCGGCCTCCGCCGCTCGTTTTCGCGCTCAGACGTTTTCTCGAACCGATTTTCACAACGGACGCCATTCTCGACGCCACGCGCATTTTGGCGCGCGATGCTCTCGTAAAACTGGATCGGCGTGGCGCAGGGCTACGGCGCGCGGAGTTGCATCTGTTCGGCGTCGACGGGCGCGACCGGGTCATCGAGATCGGCCTGAGCCGTCCTGAACGCGATGAGAAGGCGATCGTGAGGCTTTTCCGCGAGCGCCTCAATGTCGCGCCCGAACAGATCGATGCGGAGTTCGGCATCGAAGCCGCGCGTTTCGATGCGGTGCAGACCGAAATCATAGATTCGCGTGCGCAGACGCTCGTCGCCGAGAGCGAAACGGGGGCGAGCGAGGAAAAGATTTCCGCTTTGGTCGATGTGCTGAGCGCGCGCCTGGGCGGGGCGCGCGTGTTGCGTCCACGTTTCCACGGCGCGCACACGCCGGAGCGCGCCGCCGGCTGGGGCATGGCGCTGCATGAAGGCGCGGACAAGCAGGCCGCGCCCACCCCGCCCGAAGACGGCGTGCAGCGGCGTCCGCTCAAGCTGTTCCGGCAGGCGCAGCCGATCGAGGCCATCTCGATAGCTCCGGATGGCCCGCCGGTGCGTTTTCGCTGGCGCCGCGTTTTGCGCGACGTGGTCCGCGCGGAAGGGCCCGAGCGCATCGCCATGGGCTGGATGAGCGGGGCGCTGACGCGCGACTATTACCGTGTCGAGGACGCGAAGGGGCGGCGTTACTGGCTCTACCGTGAAGGACTTTATGGCGAAACCGACCAGCCGCACTGGTTCGTCCACGGCCTGTTTGCATGAGCGTGTCATGAACGGTTTCGCCGAACTCTGCGCGACGACGAACTTCTCCTTCCTCCGCGGCGGGTCGCATCCCGAGGAAATGGTGGAGCAGGCCAAAGTGCTGGGGCTTGCGGCGATCGGCGTCGCCGATCGCTGCACGCTCGCCGGCGTCGTGCGCGCGCATGTCAAGGCCAAGGACGAGGGCTTGCGTCTGCTTGTCGGCGCGCGTCTTGCTTTCCTCGACGATGCGCCGGAGATCATCGTCTATCCGAAAGACCGCGCTGCTTTCGCTCAGCTCACGCGTCTGCTGACCGACGGCAATCTGCGCGCGCCGAAAGGCGAATGCCATCTCTACTTCGACGATCTGCTCCATTATGCGAGGGGGCTGCAATGCATTGTCGTTCCCTGGTCGCAGCCTGACCGCGGAAGAGCGGGAGCACCCCTTTCCAGCTTGGCGTTCTATCTCGGCACGCTTCGCGAACGTTGCGGCGAAGTCTGGCTCGCTGCGCCGTTTCATTTCGACGGCGAGGATCGTCGGCGTTTGCGTGTTTTGAAAACATTGGCAGAGGAAACAGGCGCACGGCTCATCGCCACGACGGAGCCCCTCATCCATTGCCCGGAACGGCGCCCGTTGATTGATGTGCTGAGCTGCATCCGTGAGAAGACGACGCTCGACAATGCCGGCGTATTGCTCCTGAAAAACGCAGAACGGCACTTGAAACCCCCGTCGGAGATTGCCCGCCTCTACAGCCGCGCCTTGGACGCCGTGGAAGAAAGCCTCCGCTTCGCCGCGGGCGTCACGTTCTCCATGGACGAATTGCGTTACGAATATCCCGAGGAAACAACCGAAGGGTATCCAGACTCTCAGACGGCGCTCGAAGCGCTCTCCTGGGAAGGCGCGAAAGCCCGCTACCCTGAAGGCGTGCCGGCAAAAGTGCGCGACAATCTGCGACGCGAACTTGAGATCGTGGGCCGGCTCAAATACGCGCCCTACTTTTTGACCGTCGCCGACATCGTGCGCTTCGCGCGTTCGCCATTTCACCGCGAATGCGGCCCCAAAAAGCCCATCCTTTGCCAAGGTCGCGGCTCTGCGGCGAACTCGACGATCTGCTATTGCCTGGGCATTACAGAAGTGAATCCGGCCACGGGAGAGCTTCTATTCGACCGCTTCGTTTCCGAGGAACGCGGCGAGCCTCCCGATATCGACGTCGATTTCGAGCATGAGCGGCGCGAAGAGGTTATCCAGTACGTCTACAAGAAATACGGCCGTCATCGCGCCGGTCTATCCGCCGTCGTGATCTCGTATCGCGGCCGCAGCGCCATCCGGGAGGTCGGCAAGGCGTTTGGATTTTCGGAGGATCGCATCGCCTCCCTCTCCAAGATGCTGCACTGGTGGTCCGACGATGTGGAAAAGGAGGACGTTGCGCGGGAAGGGTTCGATCTCGGCGATCCCCGTCTCAAAGCGTGTCTGAAGCTGGCGCAAGAGCTGCACGGCTTTCCGCGCCATCTTTCTCAGCATGTCGGCGGCTTCGTCATCACGCGCGAAAATCTGCACGACGTCGTGCCGATCCAGAATGCGGCGATGGAGGACCGCACGGTCGTTGAATGGAACAAGGACGATCTCGAAGCACTCGGCATTCTGAAAGTGGATCTGCTGGGACTGGGGATGCTGACCTGCCTCAGAAAAGCATTCGATCTTATGGAGGAGCGCTATCCGGATTGGGCGCAAAAGCTTCCTCTCCCTCGCGAAGACGCCCCTGCAGCCTCTGCAGCGCCCACCGTCGCCCATTTCGCCGCTGCTGATGATCCGCGCGTTTACGCCATGCTCCAGCGCGCCGATTCCATCGGCGTATTTCAGGTCGAGAGCCGGGCGCAAATGTCGATGCTGCCGCGGCTAAAGCCTGATCGCTTCTATGATCTCGTCATCGAAGTGGCGATTGTACGTCCCGGCCCGATTCAGGGCGGCATGGTGCATCCCTATCTCAAGCGCAAGCAGGGAATCGAGAAAGTCTCGTATCCGTCAACAGCGCTTGAGAAAGTGCTGGAACGCACGCTTGGCGTACCGTTGTTCCAGGAGCAAGCCATGCAGATCGCCATTGTCGGCGCTGGTTTCACTCCGCCCGAGGCCGACAAGCTCCGTCGCGCCATGGCGACGTTCAAGCGCGTCGGCACGATCAAGCAGCTCAAGGACAAGTTCATTCAAGGAATGATCGCCAACGGCTACGAACGATCGTTCGCCGAGGCGTCGTTCTCGCAGATCGAAGGCTTTGGCGAATACGGTTTTCCCGAAAGTCACGCGGCCAGTTTCGCCATCCTTGTGTACGTGTCCTCTTGGCTCAAATGTCACTATCCCGACGTGTTTGCGGCGGCGCTGCTGAACGCCCAGCCCATGGGCTTCTACGCGCCTGCGCAGATCGTGCGCGACGCGGCCGATCATGGCGTCGAAATTCGGCCCATCGACGTCAATCATTCCGGCTGGGACAATTCGCTCGAGCCCGGTCCCGTCGCCGCGCGCCGGCTGCACGCGCGCCATGCGGAAATGAGCGGCGATATCAAGACGGCGAGCGCGCTGCGTCTGGGTTTCCGTCAAGCCAAGGGCTTGAACGAAGAGGAAATGGAGCGGCTCGTGAAACGGCGTGGACGCGGCTACGATTCCGTCCGCGATCTCTGGCTGCGCACAGGGCTTTCGCCCTCCGCCATCGAAAAGCTCGCCGACGCCGACGCGTTCCGCTCGCTCGGGCTCGACAGGCGCGATGCGCTTTGGGCCGTGCGCGGCTTGAACCGCGTTGGCGGGCAGGAGGATCTGCCGCTGTTCGCGCAAACGCAGGACCCGACGCGAGAGCCGGATTTCGAGCTTCCCGCTATGCCGGTCGGCGAACACGTTGTGGAAGATTATCGCACGCTCGGGCTTTCGTTGAAGACGCACCCCACCGCTTTGCTGCGCCCGGCGCTGGACGCGCGCCGCGCGATCCGCTCGGAGCGGCTCGTACGCTTCCGTAACGGTGAGCGCGCGCGCGTCGCCGGCCTTGTTCTGGTGCGCCAGCGCCCCGGCACGGCCTCGGGCGTTATCTTCATGACGATCGAGGACGAGACCGGGATCGCCAATGTCGTGGTGTGGCCCAAGATGTTTGAGCGCTTCCGCCCCGAGGTGCTGGGCGCGCGCCTCTGCGCGGTGGACGGGCCGGTGCAAAGCGAAAGCGGCGTCATCCATGTGATCGCCGAGCGCATTCTGGACTGGACGCCGATGTTGTCCGAACTTTCCGCCGCCGGCCCCGATATCGACCCGACTTCGCCGCCCGACGAGCCGCGCCGAGCCGGCCCCGAAGGCCCGCGCCATCCACGCAATGTTCGCATCAATCTCGACGTCAAGGCCGCCGCCGCAATGCCCAGCGGTCGAAACTTCCACTAAAAGACTCACTTGTGCGCCGCGCCGCCTGGCACTAGCTCAGCGCCATGCAGTTTGACGGACAAAGCGTGATCATCGCCGGCGCGGCCGGCAATCTGGGTTCGGCCGTGGCGCGCGAACTCGCCGCGCGCGGCGCCGATCTGACGCTGGCGGGCGCCACGCAAGCGCCGCTCGAGGCGCTTGCCGCTTCACTTACAACCAAAACCGCCCCGCTTACAGTCGCCGCCGATGCGCGAACGAAAGAGGGCTGCGAGCGCATCGCCGCCGCCGCGACGGATCGCTTTGGCCGCATCGACGCTCTCGCCAATACGGTCGGCACATTCCGGACGGCGCCGATCGCGGGCGGCGCGGCGGGCGATCTGTGGAGCGAACTGATGACGCTCAACACCCTCTCCGCGCTCCATCTCTCCGCGGCGGTGATCCCCGCGATGAAGGCGCGCGGCTATGGCCGCATCGTCCACACCTCCGCAGGCGCCGGGCTCAAGGCTTTCGCCGGCGCAAGCATCTATGCCGCCTCGAAGGCCGCGCTGATGCGCATCACCGAGGCGCTTGCCGAGGAACACGCGCGTGACGGCGTCACCGCCAATTGCGTTCTGCCCGGCACGATCGACACGCCGCAGAATCGCGCCGCCATGCCGAAGGCCGATCCCTCGAAATGGACCAAGCCCGAGGCGATCGCCAAAGTGATCGCCTTTCTCGTTTCAAATGAAGCGGGCGGCGTGACCGGCGCGGCGATCCCGGTGACCGGTCATGGCTGATCGCGCACGCCCGCGATCCAGGTCGAGCGGACGCTCAAATCGTCGCTGAGGTGAACGAGATCGGCGCGCAAGCCCGGCGCGATGCGGCCGGTCTCGGTGCTCAGGCCCAGGAACGCCGCGGGGGTGGCCGAGGCCATGCGCAAGGCTTCGGCCGCGGAAATGCCGGTGATCGACGCCGCATTGCGCACTGCGGACGCCATATCCAGATCGGCGCCGGCGAGGGTGCCGCTTTCATCGACGCAGACCCCGTTCACCACCTTGATCGTCTTGCCTTGCAGCTTGAACGTTTTGCGCTTTGCGCCGACGCTCGGCATCGCGTCCGTGACCAGCATGATGCGGTCATGCGGCTTGGCGCGGAAGGCGATGCGCAGCGCCGGCGGGGCGATATGGATGCCGTCGCAAATAATGCCGATCCACGTTTGCGCATCGTCCAGCGCCGCACCCACCGCGCCCGGAGCGCGAGCCTTGAGCGGGGACATCGCATTGAACACATGGGTGAAGCCGCTGACGCCCGCCTCGATGCCGGCGCGGGTCTCTTCGTAGGTCGCGTCGGTGTGGCCAGCCGAGACTATGACGCCGGCGCGCGCGAGCCGCGCGATCATGTCCGGCGTAGTCACCTCTGGCGCCAGCGTGACCATCGTACGTCCTCGCTTCAGCGAGGTGAGCAAAGCGAAGGCCTCATCGTCCAGCACGCGCAGTTTCGAGGAATCGTGGACGCCGCTGCGCTCGGGATTGAGGAACGGGCCTTCGATATGCACGCCCAACACGCCCGGCACGCCTGCCTCGATCGCGGCGTCCACCGCCTCGATCGCCGCTGCAACGACGTGGAGATCCTCGCTGATCAGCGTCGGCATGAAGCCCGTCGTGCCGAAGCGCCGATGCGCCGCGCCGATTTGGGCGATGGCGTCCACGGTTTGCGCGTCGTTGAACAGCACGCCGCCGCCGCCATTGACTTGAACGTCGATAAAGCCCGGCGCGAGGATTCCGCCGCCAAGATCGATGCGTTCGCACGCGGCGGGCGGGTCGCGGACCAGATCGGCGATGCGCGGACCGTCGACAATCACGGCCAGGTTGTCGCTTAGGCCGTTGTCGGTCAACACCCGTGCATTGATGAGGGCGCTTTGCATCAGACGGTTTCCGTCACCTTGCTCAAGTGCGGCGGCCGGTCCGGATCGAAACCGCGGGCGACGGCGAGTTCATTGGTCATGCGATAAAAACTTTGCGCAAGCAAAATCGGCTCGGCGGCGGGGTGTGCGGAGACGCACGGCAAGGCGCCTTCCCATGCTTCCGCCGCGCCCGCGAACACGACGTCGGCGCCGCGTTCGGCGAAGGCCTCCGCAGTCGCGATCATGCTCGCCAGCGTCGCATCGCTTTGCGCGAGAAACAGCGCCGGGAAGCCGGCGCCGGCGAGCGCCAGGGGGCCGTGCATGACTTCGGCGGCGCTGAAAGCCTCCGCGTGCAGGCCGCACGTTTCCTTGAACTTGAGCGCCGCTTCTTGCGCCGCCGCGAGGCCGACGCCGCGCCCGATCGTGAACATGTTGCGCGCCTCGCGCAGGTGTTCGCGCGCGTGCGACCAATCCTGCTCCCACGCCTGCCGCAGGTGCGCGCCGAGCGCGGCGCGCGCGCGCCGGAGGTCGGCGCTTCCGCGCCATTCGGCCACAAGGTGGAGCGCTGCAGCCAATGCGGCGATAAAGCTCTTGGTCGCCGCCACGCTCTTTTCCGGGCCCGCGCTCAGGGCGATGGTTTCATCGCTCAGGTCAGCAAGCGGCGACTCGACATCGTTCACCAGCGCGATCACGAGAGCGCCCTTTTTCCGCGCCGCTTCCGCCGAAGCGATGAGATCGGGGCTGCGCCCCGACTGTGAGATCACGAGATAGAGGACGTCATTGAGGGCGGGGGCCGCGCCGTACACCGAACTGATCGAGAGCGCGGCCGAACTCGTGAGCACGCCGAGTTCGGTTTCGATGAGATAGCGCGCATAGGTGGCCGCGTGGTCTGAACTGCCGCGCGCGCAGGTCAAAACGGCGCGCGGCGGCTTCGCGCGCAGGCGTGCCGCGAGCGCGATCATGCGGCTGGCGTTTTCCGCCAAGGCGCGTTCGACCGCCGTCGCCGCTTCCGCCGCCTCGGCGAACATACGGGTCGATTCCGGCGCGATGGCGGTGGTCATTCGCTCATGTCTCGCTCAGTTCTGCGACAAAATCGTACGCGTCGCCGCGATAATAGGATTGCGTCAGTTCAACGATGCGTCCGTCCTTCAAGAATGCGTGACGCTCGATCAGCAGGCCGGCGCTGTTTGGCTGGACGTGCAGCAACTCGCCCTGTTCCGCGGTGAACAACACGGCGCGTAGGCGTTGCAGGGCGCGCTTGGGGCGATGCCCATGCCGCTCCAGCGCTTCGTACAGTGAAACGTCCACCGCGTCGGGCGAGGGCAGGCAGAAGGCCGGGATAGACGAATATTCGAGCGCCATCGGCGTTGAATCCGCGAAACGGATGCGGCTGAAACGATAGACGCCCGCTCCGGGAGAGAGCCCGAGCATCAACGATTCCGCCGGCGTGACCTCTCCTGCGGTCTTGCTGAGCCATGTGGAGTGCGGCACGCGGCCGCGCGCGCGCATATCTTCGCTGAATGATGTGAGCTTGGAGAAGCTCTTTTCGACCCGCGCGGCGACCCATGTGCCCGCGCCCTGACGCCGGCTCAGCAAACCTTCGCTGACGAGGCCATCGAGCGCCTTGCGCACGGTGACGCGGGAAACGTTGAACTCCTCGGCGATATCGCGCTCCGCCGGCAGCGCTTCTTCCGGGCTCAGGACTTTCTTCTGGATCGCGTCGCGCAGGGCCCTCTGCAATTGCAGGTACAGCGGCGCGTGGTCGTCCTCGCTCAGAGCGCCGATGCGTGCGGCCAGCATGCTTGTCCTCCCGCTTCGAACTTATCAGACCAATTACGGTCCATTTGGGCGTGCGTCCAGCAACGCCAACTCTGCATATCATGGTACAAAGATAATACCAATAGCGTTTTTGGTGCTAAATTGGATCGAATGTGGGTTGCAAAGGCGTTTGAGTTGCGCCTCAGTGGTATTGCTGCATGACGGGCAAAGACCCGATTTGGCGCTTCACGTCGAAGTCTGAGTGTGTCAGCTCCAAAAATGGTATCTGAATGGTATTGTAAAGTTCTAACGGGGATCGAGAAGGGGAAGAGCATGGCGTCGCAAAAGAATCTGCTGCTGGCCTCGGCCGGCGTGCTGTCCATCCTGGCCGCGGGGCCGGTCTACGCGCAGGAAAGCCAGAACACCGAAGACACCATCGTAGTCACCGGCATTCGCGGCTCGCTGCGTTCATCGATTGAGCAAAAGCGCAATTCGACCGCCATCGTCGAGGTCGTCACCGCCGAGGATATCGGTGATTTCCCCGACAAGAACGTTGCCGACTCGCTCGGCCGCATCACCGGCCTCAATGTCGTGACGGGATCGGCCGCGGCGGGCGGTTTCGGCGAGAACGAACGGGTTTCGATCCGCGGCACCGATCCCAATCTCAATCTCACGCTGCTCAACGGTCACGGCATCGCCACCGGCGATTGGTTTGTGCTTGACCAGCAAAATGGCGGCCGCAGCTTCAATTTCAGCATGCTGCCATCGGAGATCGTCGGCAGCCTGCAGGTTTATAAGAGTTCGCAGGCCGATCTGCCCGAAGGCGGCGTCGGCGGCACTGTCGACGTGCACACGCGCATGCCGCTCGATCTCGAGCAGACCGTTTTTCAGGTCTCGGCTCAGGAACTTTACGCTTCGCGCGCCGGCGAATGGTCGCCGCAAGTCTCGGGCATGGCGAGCTGGCACAATGCGTCGAATACGTTCGGCGTCCTTGTCGGCGGCTTCTATGAAGAGCGCGAATTCCGCCGCGATGGTCAGGAATTGCTCGGGTACAACGTCGCCACGAACTTCGCCGGCACTGGCCAGGACGTCCTTTATCCCACGCTGATCGGCAACGCCTTCTTCACTCAGACGCGCACGCGCGAAGGAGGCAATATCGTCCTGCAATGGCGCCCCAGCGATACGCTGGAATTCGCGCTGTCGGGTCTCTACACGCACATGGACGCCGACAACGTCAACGTGAACCACATGGCGTGGGTCTCGAACGCCATCGGCAATGCGACCGGCCCCATCGGCGCACCCGGCAGCGCGCTCACCGCCTACACGATCAATGACGGCGTGCTCACGTCGGCGACATGGGCCAACACCACGGTGGGCGGCACGCCGGTCAACGGCCTCGTGCAGGACGACATCTTCCGCACCGCATTCTCCGAGGCCTCGGACATCAACCTCTCCGGCACATGGAGCCCGAACGAGCGGCTCACATTGCGCGGCGATATCGGCTACACCAAGGGCGAGGGCACGACGGACGATACCTACGCGTGGGAGACCTATTGGCAGACGGGCCTTTCCTACACGCTTGGAACGCCCATCACCACGGTCAGCTATTCCGGCATTCCCTCCGACCCTACGTCGGCGGCATACCTCGACAATTTCTACAGCTGGTCCTGGGGCGGCCATATTGAGTCGCCCGATGAAGAAACCTATGGCCGCATCGATGCCGAATTCGCCGTCGATTCAGGCTGGATCAAGTCGTGGAATTTCGGTGCGCGCTATACCGATCACACACGCGAAGTGAATTATGTGGCGTACGCTTGGCCGGGCAACGGGCTTTATAGCGGCACGTCCACCATCGATCTTGGCGCCGTGTTCGCCGGCGCCACGACGCCGTCGGACTATTTCGAGGATCTGGGCGGCGGCGCACAGCGTTACGCGCTGGCGGATCGCAACAAGGTGCTCGCACAGCTCGCCACCAATGGAGGGCGCACGTTTGCGTTCTATCCTCCGCTGAGCTTCTCGGTCGAAGAAAAGACTCAGGCCTATTACGCGATGGCGCGCCTCGACGGCGGCTCCTGGCGCGGCAACGCCGGCGTGCGCGCCGTGCACACCGATCAGGAAACCACTCAGTATTCAGCGCAGGCGCCGACAACGGTCAGCAACATCTTCGGTTCCTGGGGCGCGGTGAATGTCGATCGCGACTATTGGGATATCCTGCCCAGCGTCACGCTCGCCTACGACGCAAGCGACGATGTCGTCGTGCGTCTTTCGGCGGCGAAGGTGATGTCGCGCCCGGGCTATGCTCAGCTCGCCGGAGCGTTCAGCGTCAACGATCTGACCTTGACCGGCACGGCCGGCGGCAATCCCGAACTCGATCCGTTCCGGGCCTGGCAATTCAACGCCGCCGCTGAATGGTATTACGGAGCGGACGCGCTCCTGTCCGTCGGGGTCTTTTATCTCGACATCGACAGCTACATCACGCAGCGGCCCTTCACGCTGCATGCAGAGACGCAGCAGCATCCCGCGCCCGCCGGCGCCGATTTCCGGATGACCGGTCCGGTCAATGGCGACGGCGGCACCAACCGGGGCTTCGAGATCAGCCTGCAGCAGCCCCTGGGCGGCGGCTTCGGCTTCATCGTCAACTACACCTATGCCGACGCGAAGACGGACCTTGGCGCGCCGATCGACGGCAATTCGAAGAACACCTACAATCTCGTCGGCTATTTCGAAAACGATCTGCTCAGCACGCGGGTGGCGTACAATTTCCGCTCCGCATTCAAGGCCGGCGTCGATCGCTCGACCGACATGTGGCAAGACGACTACGCCACTTTGGACGCTTCGGCGAATTTCAACATCACGCCGCATCTGTCGCTGACGTTCGACGCGCAGAATTTGACCGATGAGAAGCTTTTCTATTACGTCGGAACGCCGTCCATACCGCGCGCCTACTATGATAATGGGCAAACGTTCTTCATGGGCGTGCGGTTCAGAAACTGATCCGCCGGATCGTGCGGCTCCGCCGAAAGTCGGAGCCGCCGCCGTCCGGATCGGCCATAACAAAGCGCCGGACGGCGGGATCGGGGGAATGAACATGAATTTGGTGAAGAGCGGTTCCTTCCTTCCCGCGGCGCTCTTCGCCCTTTTTCTCGTGGCCGGGGCGTCCGTGGCGCATGCATCGTCGCTGGCTCTCGTGCCCGCGCCGCGCAGCATCGAAACGCACGTCGGCGCCTTCACTCTGAGTGAAGACGTATCGGTCTATGCGGCGGAGGGCGACGCCGGCGCGATGGCGGCGGCGCAGCGCTTCGTGGATCTGGTCCGGCGCACCCGCCACCTTCGCATCGCGATCCGGCGCGGCGCGCCCCAGGACGGGGCCATTGTCTTCGCGCGGGACGCGACGATGGCGTCGGAGGAAGCTTACGCCATTCGCGTGCGTCCGCAGGGCGTTGTCGTCAGCGCATCCGGCGACGCGGGGCTCTATTACGGCGCGACCACTCTGTGGCAGATGGCGACGCTTCAGCCTGGCCGGGGCCGCAGCGATATTCCCGCCGCCGATGTCGACGATGCTCCGCGCTTCGCCTGGCGAGGCCTCATGCTCGACAGCGCCCGGCATTTCCAGTCGGTGGACTTCATCAAGCACTTCATCGACGCCATGGCGACGGAGAAATTCAACGTCCTGCATTGGCATCTGACGGACGATCAGGGCTGGCGATTGGAAATCCGCAAATACCCGCGCCTCACGCAAGTCGGCGCTTATCGCCGCCCGGCCGGTGAGGCCGGCAAGCATCAGCCGCGGTACGGCGGCTTCTACACCCAGGCCGAGGTGCGCGAAATCGTGGCGTACGCCGCCGCGCATCACATCACGGTCGTGCCGGAAATCGAGATGCCGGGGCACGCCACGGCGGCGATTGTCGCTTACCCACAGTTCGGCGCCGCGCTCCATCCACCGACCAACGTCGGCGCGGATTGGGGCATCTACCCCAATCTCTACAATACCGACGACGCCACGTTTGCGTTCCTCGAGGATGTGCTCACGGAGGTGATGGCGCTGTTTCCGAGCCAATACATCCATGTCGGCGGCGACGAAGCGGTAAAGCAGCAATGGCTGGCGAATCCGGAAATCCAGGCGCGCATGCGCGCCGCCGGCGTCGCCAATGAAGCTGCGCTGCAGGGCTGGTTCACCGCACGCATCGGTCGGTTTCTCGCCGCGCACGGGCGCCGACTGATCGGTTGGGATGAGATCCTCGAAGGCGGCGTGCCGCCCGATGCAACCGTAATGTCCTGGCGCGGCGTCGAGGGAGCTATCGCCGCTGCGCGGGCAGGGCACGACACCGTACTATCGCCCTGGCCACTGCTCTATTTCGACAATCGCCAGAGCGCATCGCCCGATGAGCCGCCCGGACGGGGCCGGTTGCTTTCGGTGCGCGACGTCTACGCCTTCGATCCCGCGCCGGCGCAGCTCTCGGACGCCGAACGCGCGCACGTCATCGGCGTGCAAGCCAATCTCTGGAGCGAGCACATGCGCAGCGAGGCGAACGTGGAGGGCAAGGCCTTCCCGCGCGCCGCCGCCGTGGCCGAGGCGGCTTGGTCGCCGCCGGCGCGCGACTGGAACGATTTCGCGCCGCGTCTGACTGCGGAAATCGCCCGTTACGATGCGCTTGGCATACGCTACGCACGGACCGCCGTCGATGTCATCGCCACGCCGCAGCTTATTGCCGGCGGCGCAGAAGTCGCGCTCGCCACGCCCTCCGACATTGGCGACATCCGTTACACGACCGACGGCGCCGCACCGGCCGCGTCGTCCCAGCTCTACTCGACGCCGATCCGCATCGCGCTTCCGGCGCGCGTCCGCGCGCAAGCCTTTGTCGACGGCCGCGCACTTGGCGAGCCGCAGGACTGGCGCTTCGACGCCGCCGCTGCGGGCACGCGTTCCAGTCAGCTGTTGAAGCAGTGCGCCGACAAGCTTGGCCTCAATCTCGAAGATGATGCGCCGCGCGGGGCCGGCGCGCGCGACCGCGCGGTGTTTATGATCGACGTCATGGAGCCGTGCTGGATCTATGAAGGCGCCAGCCTCGACGGCGTGACACAGATCACCGCGTCGGTCGGCCAGACGCCGTTCAATTTTCAGATCGGCGACGACGTTCACGGCATCACCTTCCGGCCGCCATCTTCCGCCCTTGGCGAATTGGAGGCGCGTCTCGACAGCTGCGATGGCCGCCGCATCGCCGTCCTGCCGCTGGAGCCCACGCGCGATCGCCCCGGCGTGACCACGCTGAGCGCCCCGATCGAGCCAATTCAAGGGCGCCACGACATCTGCTTTACTTTCACCGCCGCGGGCGTCGATCCGATGTACGCGATTGATTGGGTGCGCATCGCGCCGCCGCCGCAACGCTGAGAAAGACACGCCCATGGAAAAGCTCACCCTCGTGGCGCCGGTGGAGGGCTGGGTCGCGCCGTTGGAAGAAGCGCCCGATCCGGTGTTTGCTGAGCGCATGCTCGGCGACGGCGTCCTGATCGATCCCGTAGGATCAACGCTGCACGCGCCGTGCGCCGGCGAGATTGTTTCCATCCATGACAGCAAACATGCCGTGACGCTGCGCTGCGACGGTGGCGCGGAAGTGCTGATGCATGTTGGCATCGACACCGTGAGCCTGCGCGGCGAAGGCTTCCAGGCGCATGCCCGCGCCGGTCAGCGCGTGGCCGCCGGCGACAAGCTCGTCTCATTCGATCTCGATCTGCTGGCGCGCAAGGCCAAAAGTCTCGTCACGCCGGTCTTGGTCACCAATGGCGAAAGCTATGCGATCTTGGATCGTCTGCAGGGCAAGACCGCACGTGTCGGCGACGCGCTGATGCAGCTGCGCGTGGGCGCCGGCGCAGTCGTGGGCTCGGCGGCCGCTGCCAACGGTCCGGAGGCGCGGCGCAGCTTGATCATGCCGCTCGTTCTCGGCCTGCACGCGCGCCCCGCCGCCCGGGTCGCAGAGTGCGCGCGTGGCTTCAAGGCCGAGATCGCCATCCATGCGTTCACGCGCCAGTCCAGCGCGCGCAGCCCGGTGGGTTTGCTGTCCATGGGCCTGCGCGGCGGCGACGAGATCACCGTGGTCGCGCGCGGGCCGGACGCCGTCGCCGCCGCCGATGCAGTCGCGGCGTTGATCGCATCCGGCATGGGCGAGGCGGTGGTCGGCCCGCGCGTCGAAGCGCCGCCCACGCCCGCCGCGCCGATCAGCGGCCCGCGCACATTGCAGGGCGTCACGGCCTCGCCGGGCATGGCCATCGGCCGGGTGGTCCATCTGCGATCCGAGGAAATAGCCAGCGAGGAGAAGGGCCGTGGCTTCGAGGCCGAACGCATTGCGCTCGGCGAGGCCGTCGCCCGCGTGCGGGAGCGGATGGAGACGCGGGCCAAAACCGCCCCGGACGCCATGCGCGGCATTTTGCGGGCGCATTTGGCTTTCATCGACGATCCCGAACTCAGCGCCTCCGCGCACAACAATCTCGTGGCCGGGCTGAGCGCTGCGGCCGCCTGGCGCGACGCCATCGGCGGCTTCATCGAGGCGCTGCGCTCGCTGAGCAACCGGCGCATGGCCGAACGCATCGACGATCTCGTCGACATCGAGCGGCAGGTGCTTCGCGCGCTCGCCGGCGAGGACGAAGAGGCCATCGCCTTGCCAAGCGGCGCGATCATTGTCGCCAGCGAGATCCTGCCGTCCCAGCTCATCCGCCTCGACGCCGATCGCATCGTCGGCCTTTGCACCGCGCGCGGCGGACCAACCTCGCACGTGGCCATCCTCGCGGCGGCGATGGGCTTGCCGGCGCTCGTGGCGATGGGCGATGAGCTGCTCGCGGCTCCCAATGGCGCGACCGCCATTCTTGACGCCGATGCAAGGACGCTGAGCGTTCTCCCCGACGCGGCGGCGCTCGAACACGCCCAGCTTTCACTGGCGCGGCGCCAGGAGAAATTCGCCGAAGCCCGGGCGGCGTCCGCCGAAGAGTGCCGGATGACAGATGGCGGGCGCATCGAAATCTTCGCCAATCTCGGCGCCGTCAACGAAGCCATGGCCGCCGTCGAAAACGGCGCCGAGGGGTGCGGCCTGCTTCGCACCGAATTCCTCTTCCTCGATCGCGATACCCCGCCCGACGAGGACGAGCAGGTCCGGGCTTATCAGTCCATCGCGAGCGCACTACAGGGACGCCCGCTCATTATCCGCACGCTCGACATCGGCGGCGACAAGGCCGCGCCTTATCTGCCCATCCCCGCCGAGGAAAACCCCGCGCTCGGCTTGCGCGGCGTGCGCGTCAGCCTGTGGCGTCCCCATCTTCTGCGCGCGCAATTGAACGCAATCCTGCGCGTCACGCCCGCCGGGCAGTGCGGAATCATGGCGCCAATGATTGCCGACGTCGCCGAACTACGCGCCGTGCGGGCGATGCTGGAGGAATGCAAAGCCGCGCTCAAGATCGATACGCCGATCCAGCTCGGCGTCATGATCGAAACGCCCGCCGCCGCGGCGACGGCCGACCTCATCGCCGCCGAAGCCGACTTCCTGTCCATCGGCACCAACGACCTTACCCAATATGCGCTCGCGATGGATCGCGGCAACGTGGAGCTCGCCGCGCGCATTGACGCACTGCATCCGGCCGTGCTGCGGCTCATTGCGCAGACGGCGGAAGGCGCGCGTTTGCACAAGCGTTGGCTTGGCGTCTGCGGCGGTTTGGCGGGAGATCTCGCGGCCGCGCCGATACTCATCGGCCTCGGCGTCACCGAGCTTTCGGCGGCGCCGGCGACCATTCCAGAACTCAAGGCGCTGGTGCGGCGTCTGAACCTGGCGCGATGCGAGCTGCTTGCGCGCGACGCGCTCAAACAGAGCTCGGCGGAGGGCGTGCGCGAGGTGGCGCGGCGCTTCCAGGAGGCGCTGACGTGAAAGTCTCTCTCGGATCTCTGCAGGCGCTTGGCCGCGCGCTGATGCTGCCGATCGCCGTACTGCCTGTCGCCGGACTGCTGCTGCGCCTCGGTCAGCCCGATGTATTTGATATTCCCTTCATCGCCGCCTCGGGCGAGGCGATCTTCTCAAACCTCGGCCTGCTTTTCGCCATCGGCGTCGCCGTTGGCTTCGCGCGCGACAATAACGGCGCCGCGGGCCTCGCCGGCGTCGTGTGCTTCCTCGTCTCCACGTTCGGCGCCCAAGCTCTGCTCGTCGTGCCGCCGAGCGCGCTCGACGGCTTGCCCGACAGCGCCGCGGGGATTGCCGCCACAGCGTACAAACAAGCCGCGCTCGCCAAGCTAAGCGTGCCCATCGGCATTCTTTCCGGGGTCGTTGGCGGCCAGTTCTACAATCGCTTCGCCACAATCAAATTGCCGGAGTACCTGGCCTTTTTCGGCGGCCGGCGCTTCGTGCCCATCGTCAGCGGCGTCGCTGGCCTCGCGCTCGCCGCCCTCGTTGGTTTCGGCTATGATCCCATCAATTCCGCCGTTGATTCAGCGAGCCGCGCAATCGTCGGCGCCGGCGGCGTCGGGCTGTTCATCTATGGCGTGCTCAACCGGCTGCTGATCGTCACCGGGTTGCACCACATCCTCAACAACATCGCCTGGTTCATCATCGGCGACTATCACGGCGTCACCGGGGATTTGAAGCGCTTCTTCGCGGGCGATCCCAGCGCTGGCGCGTTCATGACCGGCTTCTTCCCGGTGATGATGTTCGGTCTGCCGGCCGCGTGCCTGGCGATGTATCACGCCGCGCGCCCAGAACGGCGCAAGGCCGTCGGCGGCATGCTGGGCTCGATGGCGGCGACTTCGTTTCTCACCGGCGTCACGGAGCCGATCGAGTTCAGCTTCATGTTTCTTGCGCCCGCGCTTTATGCCGTGCACGCGCTGCTCACCGGGTTCGCGATGGTGTTGATGCACGCGCTCGACGTGCGCCTCGGTTTCGGCTTTTCGGCGGGCCTGTTCGACTACGTCATCAGCTACAACAAGGGGCACAATGCGTGGATGCTCGTGCCCATCGGCGTCGGTTTTTTCGCACTCTATTACGGGCTTTTTCGCGCTGCGATCAAAGTGTTCAACCTGAAGACGCCCGGGCGGGAGCCGGAAGAGGATCTGCCGGTCGCCGCTCCGGCCGCGGCGGCCGGCGCCCGCGGCGAAGGCTTCGTGCTGGCCCTCGGCGGCGCGGCCAATATCACTTCGGTCGACGCTTGTACGACGCGCCTTCGCCTTGACGTGGCCGATCAGACGCGCGTCGACGAGAAGGCGCTGCGCGCGCTCGGCGCGAAAGGCCTCGTTCGTCCAGGGCCGAACGCCTTGCAGGTTGTGCTAGGACCGATCGCCGACGCGGTCGCCGGCGATATCCGCGTCGCCATGCAAGCCGGCGCGCCCACAGACGAGGCCGGGCCGTGGCTCGCGGCCCTTGGCGGCAAGGACAATCTGCGCGAAATCGAAACCTGTTCCAGTCGCATCTGCGTGCGCGTGAAGGATGCAGGGCGCGTCGACGCGAAGGCGCTGCAGAGCCTCGGCGCGCGCGGCGTCGTCATGGCGGCGCGCGACGTGCTGCATGTCGTCATCGGGCCACGCGCCGAAGCGCTCGCCAGCGCCTGGCGCGGAAGCTAAAGCGGATAGCCGAGCCGCTCGATCACCGGCGCCAGCGCCGGCACAATCGGCTCGAGCTGACGCGAGAACCGCTTCCACCTCCCCACTGAGCTGTCGTTGAGGGGCGCCGTGACTTGCGCGTAGCTTGGCGTCGGCGCGTGGCGCGGGTTCTCGTGGAAGCGCAAACAGGCCGGTTCGAACGCCAGCCCACAAACGTCGAGCGCGCGGCGGGTTTCCGCGTCCTGCCGCGACACGAAATCCTCGTAGCGGACAACCTCCGGCGCGATCCCGGCGTCGGCGTAGCGGGCCATGAGAGCCTCGACCGCCGCGAGGTGCGCGGCGATATCCGCGATGCGATAGCCGCAATGCTCGCCGTGCGTCATGTGGTGCGAGAAAATGGACACGCAGACGTCGAGCGGATGGCGCAGCATGCGCAGCGCGGGCGATCGCGGAAAGGCCAAGCGAATGAGCGGCAGCCACGTTTCGTTGAGCGGCATCTTGTCGGTGAACAGGGCGCCGTGGACCAGTCCATAATCCTTGGCGCGCTGAAGATAAAAGTCGCGCGCGCGCGCCGGCGCGTCGTCGGCGAGCAGCGGATATTCCACTACGGCCGCGCATTCGTGCATGAAAGGAAGTTCGCCGCCCGCCCGCACGGCGCTGTGACTGGAGAGCATCTGCTCCAGCATCGTCGTTCCCGTGCGTGGGAACCCTAGAATGAAAACAGGCTGCGCAGCGCCCGCGCGGGGCGGCGCGGCCAATGTGTGGGGCGCGCGCGCACGCGCAAATCGCTCGAAGCGCGCCTCGACATCGGCCGCGTCATAGCTGACGCCGAGTTTGGCCGCGAGCTTCCGCTTGCCGGATGCATATGCATCCCAGGCCTCGTCATAGCGCCCAAGCCGCTCCAGCAACCTTCCGCGCTCCAGCAGCGCATCGCCGCCGGGGTCGCCCTCCATGCCGTCAATCACCGCGAGCGCACCCAGGTCATCGCCCTGCCGCGCTATCGTCACGGCGCGCTGCAGGCGCACGTCCGCCCCGCGCGCCTCGGCTTGCTCGAGCAGGGCATGCGCGCGCTCGAAGTCGCCACGCGCTTCGTGCAGCCGCGCCCAGTGCGCCAACACCTCCGCGTCGCGCGGCGCAGCGCGATGCGCTTGCGCAAACAGCGGATCGGCCTCGTCATGGCGCCCTTGGCGCGTCAGGTTCACGGCGAGATTTCGCAGCACGTGCGGGTGGGGTCCCGCCAGCGTCAGCGCGCGCCGCAAATGCCGCTCGCCGTCCGGCAAGTCGTCCTGCTCTGAAAGCAATGCGCCGAGAAGATTGTGCAGGTCCGCGGTGTCCGGACGCGCGGCGAGCGCGGTGCGAGCGGCGGCTTCGGCGCCGCTGCGGTCGCCCATTTCCGTGAGCAGGAGAACGAGGTCCGCAGCCGCCCAATCGCAGGCCGGGTCGATGGCCAGCGCCGCGCGCTGGGTTGCTACGGCGCCCGTTTGGTCGCCGGTGCGGATCTGCGCCAACGCCCGCAGCTCCAGCGCGTCGAGATCGTTCGGCGCTTCGCGCAGGCGGGCCTCGGCGCACGCGACAATGGTGGGCAAATCGCCTGCAATTACGGCGTCGCGGCCACGTTGGATCAGGGGATGCACGTGATCCGCGCTCATCGGCGAAAGGTCGCCGCCGGGGGGCGCGCGGTCAAGCTCTAGAGCGTGACGCCGCCGCGCCAGATGGCGATCTCGCGTTCGCCGTTGCGTTCGTTGCAGGTGCGTTGTCCGGAGGCGACCGCCAGAACGAGATCGCGCAAGCGGCGGGCTTCGTCTTCGCGCGAGCCCAGGAGCACATCGCCGGCGTCGAAATCTATCCAGTGCGGTTTGCGGCGCGCCAGTTCGCTGTTCGAACTAAGCTTGATGGTCGGCGCCGGGAAACCGAGCGGCGTGCCGCGGCCCGTCGTGAAGAGGATGATCTGCGCGCCCGAGGCGGCGAGCGCCGTCGACGAAATCCCGTCATTGCCGGGGGCCTCGAGGATCGTGAGGCCTGCCTTGCGCACGCGCTCGCCATAGCCGATCACGTCCGTCACGATTGCGGAGCCGCCCTTCTGCACGGCGCCCAGGGATTTTTCCTCGAGCGTGGTGATCCCGCCCGCAATGTTGCCGGGGGAGGGGTTCTCCGACACCGGATGCCCGTGGTCCAGATAATAGCGCCTGAAGCTGTTGGACAGCGCCGCCAGCGCGTCAAACACCTCGCGAGTTTCCGCGCGCGCCATCAGGAGATGTTCCGCGCCGAACATTTCCGGCACCTCGGTCAGCACTGCCGCGCCGCCGCGGTCCGTCACCCAATCGGCGATATCGCCGACGAGGGGGTTCGCGGTCAGCCCGCTGAAGGCGTCGGAGCCGCCGCATTTGACGCCGATGGTGAGCGCGGAGACCGGCGCAGGCTCGCGCCTATCCTTCTCCGCGAGCGCGACCAGCGCTTCGATGGCGGCGAGTCCCGCCTCCATCTCGTCCTCGACGGCCTGCGCATTGAACCATCGCAAGCGCTCGCTCTCGCCGCCAGCGGCTTCCACCAGCTTGCCGGCCTGATTGGACTCGCACCCAAGGCCGAGCACGAGCACGCCGCCAGCGTTCGGATGCCGGCAGAGCGCCGCGAGCAGGCGCCGCGTGCGGTCGAGGTCGTCGCCCAATTGCGAGCACCCTTCCGCGTGCGCCAGCGCTTGCACGCCGTCCACGCGTCCCGCGAAGCGCTCGCTGGCCAGCCGCGCCAGCTTTTCCGTCGTGCGCGCGCTGCAGCCGACGCTTGGCGCGAGCCAAATCTCGTTGCGCACCCCGTAGCGGCCATCGGCCCGGCCATAGCCCAAGAACGTCTCTGCCGAGGCCATGTGCGCGGCGCGCGGCGCCGTCGGCGCGTAGGTGAATTGGCGCTCGCCGTTCAACGCGGTGGCGAGATTGTGCGTGTGCACGTGCGCGCCGGCGGCAATCGCGACCTTCGCACGGCCGATGACAAAGCCATATTTTTTCACATCCTCGCCCGGCCCAAGGTCGCGCAGCGCGATCTTGTGGCCAGTCGGGATCGCTTCGCGCGCGCGCAACGCGCCATCGCCGAAGCTCGCCTGCTCGCCGGACGCGATCTCGCCGAGCGCCACGGCGACATCGTCGTCCGGATGGACTCGAAACAGCGTGCGTGTGGGAGCGGGGGCGAGCAAGGAGAACCGGTTTGCTTTGCGGAGACGTTCCGATAATGATGCCGCAGACAACGGTGTCAACGGCAGGCGCTTCGCGGCCTGCGTGAGGAGTTGGCGATTGAGGCGCCCGAGCACAACGGCGCGGGGCGCACCCGCCCCGAAAAACCAGGACCGCGACAAGCAGGGGAAGCGCCGCTCCACGATTAATGACGTCGCCCGCCTCGCGGGCGTTTCGAAAAAAACGGTCTCCCGCGTCATCAACCAATCCCCCTTCGTCAAGGAGGAGACGCGCCAGCGCATTCATGAATTGATGCAGGAGCTGGCCTATGAACCCGATCCGCAGGCGCGGGGCCTCGCGTTTCGGCGCTCCTTTCTGATCGGGCTCATCTACGACAATCCGAACGCCCAGTTCGTGGTGAATGCGCAGCAGGGCGTGCTCGACGGCGTGCGCGGCTCGGGCTTCGAGGTCGTGGTGCATCCCTGCAACCGCAACAGCAAGACTTTTCTGGCCGACGTCAGCGCATTCGTGCAAAGGCAGAAATTGTTCGGCGTCGTCATCCTGCCGCCCGTGTCGGAGGACAACAAGCTTACGGCGCTCCTGGAGGAGCGCGGCTGCCGCTATGTGCGCATCGCTTCCGCCCCGGTCGACGCTCCGCCGCATCTTGTCATGTCGAACGACCGCGACGCGTGCGCGGAGGCGGCCGCGCATTTGGCCAAGCTGGGCCACAAGCGCATTGCCTGCATCGCCGGTCCGCCTGGCTTCCGCTCGCGGAAGGAACGGCGAGAGGGTTTCATTGAGGGCCTGCGCGCGCACGGCCTCGACCTGCCGGCCGGGCTGATCGTCGACGGCGCGTACACGTACGAGTCGGGCATGGAGGCGGCGAAGGTTCTTCTGTCTCGCACGCCGCGGCCGACGGCGATTTTCGCCTCCAACGACGAAATGGCGGCGGGGGTCTATCGGGTTGCCCAAGATATGGGTCTTGAGATTCCGAACGATCTTTCCGTCGTCGGCTTCGACGACATGCCGGTGTCGAGCCGTTTGCAGCCTCCGCTCACCACGGTGCACTGGCCGTTGGAGGATATGGGCCGCGCCGCAGCGGCTAAACTCGTGCGCTCGCTCGGCGAGGCGCGCGCGGAGGACGGCGTCTCCCGCGTTCCCTCCTCGCTCGTGGTGCGAAGCTCGACGGCGCCGCCGCGCTAAGCGATTGCCAAGGGCTCTGACACCGGTTACCACAGATGCTAAAGGACGAGGCGAGCCCCGTGTTCAAACGCACTTATCACGCCACCCATCCCGACATGATGGACAGCGCCCAAACCGAGGATTTGCGCGCGCGCTATTTGGTGGACGCCTTGTTTGAAGCCGATGCGCTCAATCTCAATTACGCGCACACCGAGCGCTTCGTGATCGGAGGCGCGGCGCCCGTGAACAAGGCGGTCGAGTTGCCGCTGCAGAGCGAACCAGCGTCCGCCAAGGGCAAGCCGTTTCTTGAGCGGCGTGAACTCGGGCTTGTGAACGTAGGAGAGGGCGGCGGGCGCGTCACCGTCGACGGCAAGACCGTCGAACTTGCGCCGCGCGACGGTCTCTACGTGCCGATGGGCAGCTCGAGCGTGAAATTCGAAAGTGACTCGGCCGCGAAGGCTGCGCGATTCTATCTCGTCTCGACGCCGGCGCACGCGCGTTTCGAGCTGAAGAAGATATCGATCGCGGAGGCGAATCCGCTGGAGCGCGGCTCGCCCGAAACCTCGAATGAGCGCACGATCTACCAATATGTCATCCCGGGCGTGTGTCAGTCGGCGCAACTGGTGATGGGGCTTACGATCCTCAAGTCTGGCAGCGTCTGGAACACGATGCCGCCGCACCTGCATGATCGCCGTTCGGAGGTTTATTTCTATTTCGGCCTCGGGCCCGACCAGCGCGTGTTTCACTTCATGGGCGAGCCGGACAAAGCGCGGCACATCGTTATGCGGAACGAAGAAGCCGTGCTTTCCCCGCCGTGGTCGATCCACATGGGGGCGGGCACCTCGAGCTATGCGTTCATCTGGGCGATGGGCGGCGAAAATGTCGATTACACCGACATGCACGTGCTTGATATCTGCCAGCTGAAATAACGTCATGAACGTCGGTTTGTTCGATTTGGCTGGGCAAAACGCAGCCGTAACCGGCGCCAATACCGGGCTGGGGCAGGCCATGGCGCTGGCGCTGGCGCAGGCCGGCGCCGACATCATCGCCATCGGCCGCACCGAGCCTGCCGCAACGCGCGCGGCGATAGACGCGCTCGGCCGCCGGTTCCATTTCGTCACGGCCGATCTGGGCGCCGGCGCCGATCCTCACGCGATCGCCGCGGAAGCCGAGGACGCGTTCGGCGGGGTGCATATCCTGCTCAACAACGCCGGCGCCATCCGCCGCAACGCGGCCATCGATTTCACGGAAGCGGACTGGGACGACGTGCTCGCCGTCAACCTGAAGACCACCTTCTTTCTCGCCCAGGCCTTTGCGCGGCGAATGATCCCGCGCGGGCGCGGCAAGATCATCAATGTCGCCTCCATGCTCTCCTTCCAGGGCGGCATCCGGGTTGTGTCATACACGGCGTCGAAAAGCGGGGTGCTTGGCCTCACGCGCGCGCTCGCCAACGAGTGGGCGGGCCAGGGCGTGAACGTCAACGCCATCGCGCCGGGCTACATGGAAACCAACAATACCGCCGCGCTCCGCGCCGATCCGGACCGCAACCGCGATATTCTCGCCCGCATCCCCGCGGGGCGCTGGGGCGAGCCCTCCGATCTCGCGGGGGCCGTGGTCTTTCTGGCCTCGGCTGCATCGGACTACGTCCATGGCGCGGTGCTTCCGGTCGACGGCGGATGGCTCGCGCGCTAGCGCGCCGAAGCATCGGGGCAACACCCGGGGCATTTCCCCGCCCGTCATCGCGCATTTCTCTTGTCATCCGTCGGATCACTGGTACATTGCCTTTGTCACCGGTGTCATTTGGTCGTATGACACCGGTAGCAATTTCAGAGCTCGCCGATGCTTGGCTCGCCAGGCTGGAAGTCGGGTCAGGGGACGGGAGGAATACATGACGAAGCAGAACGAAGGCGCGGACGGCAAGATTCTCCTGCGCGGCCTGTCGCTGGCGGCGCTTGCGGCCGCCGCGACCTGGGGCGGCGCGGCGCGGGCCCAAGAGACTCAGCAGCCGCAGCAGGTCGAATCCGACGAGATCGTGGTCACCGGCTTCCGCGCCAGCATCGCCGCCGCGGTCGACATCAAGCGCAACAGCACCTCCGCCGTCGATGCGATCGTCGCCGAAGACATCGCCAAGTTTCCCGATCTGAACCTCTCCGAATCCATTCAGCGCATCCCCGGCGTGGCCATCACCCGCAGCGGCGGAGAAGGCCGTCAGGTGTCGGTGCGCGGCTTGGGTCCGCAATTCACGCGCGTGCGCATCAACGGCATGGAAGCACTCTCGACTGGCGGGTCCACCGACGCCGAAGGCGGCACCAATCGCGGCCGCAACTTCGATTTCAACATCTTCGCTTCCGAGCTGTTCAATAACATCACCGTGCGCAAAACGGCCTCCGCGGAAGTCGAGGAGGGTTCGCTCGGCGCCACC
The DNA here is from genome assembly GCA_035549695.1 of Caulobacterales bacterium. Taxonomy (GTDB): domain Bacteria; phylum Pseudomonadota; class Alphaproteobacteria; order Caulobacterales; family Aquidulcibacteraceae; genus Vitreimonas. Next base: position 100,752 of record DASZQK010000030.1, read on the forward strand.
ATCGATCTGCGCACCGCGCGCCCGTTCGACTATGACGGCTTCACGTTCGCCGCGTCGGGGACGATGGGCTACAATGATCTCTCGGAAAAGAACGACGAACGCGTTGCGGCGCTCATCTCCGATCATTCGAGCACGTTCGGCTGGCTGCTTTCCGCGGCCTATTCGAACCGCGATTCCCTGGAAGAGGGCGCGAGCACGGTCCGCTGGCAGAATGACGGCACCCGCGTGAACCTGATCCCGGCCGCCGGTTGCGTCAGCGGCAATGGCTGCGCCACCAATTCGAGGTTCGCTTCGGTCAACGGGCTCACATCCGGCGCCAATTACGATGCGGTCAACGAGGCGTTCCATCCGCGCATCCCGCGCTACGACCACTACACTGGCACGCAAGAGCGCCTTGGCATCACCGGCGCGCTGCAATGGCGCCCCTCTGATCAAACCGAACTGACGCTCGAAGTGCTCTACGGCAAGCTCGATTCGACGCGTGACGAATCCTTCATCGAGGCGCCCGTGTTCTCGACGACTGGCGCCAGCGCCATCAATGCGGTGGCCGTCACCGATTACGCGATTGAAGGCAACACGCTGGTCTATGGCGTGTTCAACAACGTCGATATCCGATCGGAATATCGCCATGACGAGCTGAGCACCGAATACTCGCAGGTCGGCCTCACGTTCCGGCAGGATTTTGCCGACAATGTGCATGCCACATTCTTCGCGGGTCGCGCGGAATCCGATCACAAGAATCCGATCCAGACGACGCTGCTGTGGGACCACGCCAACGTCAACGGCTACGTCTATGACTATCGCAACAATCACGATCTGCCGTTGATCAGCTATGGCGGCGCGGCCGTCACCGATCCTTCATTCTGGACGTTGTCGCAGATCCGGCTGCGCCCGCAATTCGTCGACAACACCTATACAACGTTGACCGGCGATCTCGTGTTCGACGTCTCGCCGGCATTTTCCTGGCGTGGCGGCGTCAATCTCAAGGAGTACGAGTACGACTCGATCGAGTTGCGCCGCTCCAACGGCACGACGTCGAACCTGGAATCCACGATCCCAGCGATCGCCAGCGGCACGGCAACCTCCAACTACATGCAGATCATCTCGCTCTCGGGCAACGGCCTCGACCTGCCGGGTGGGCTGACGTCGAGCTGGGCGGCGCCGAACATCGCCACCGCGGCGGCGCTTTGGGGTCTCTACAATACGGCCAACTTCCCGCTCGGCCCGGAACCCGCGCTCGGCAACAGCCAGAACATCATCGAAGACGACCTGGGCGCTTACATTCAGGCCGACTGGGACGTGACGCTGCCGTTCGGAGATTTCCGCGGCAATGTCGGCGTACGCTATGTCTCGACCAATCAGGAATCGACCGGCTTCGCCTTCTCTTCCGGATCTCCGGTGAAACAGACGACGCGCCGCGACTATGACGATACGTTGCCGTCGCTGAATCTGGTGTACGCGCCGATTGATGATTTCCTGATCCGCTTTGGCGCCGCCAAGGTGATCACGCGTCCCAATCTCGGCCAGATCAATCCGGGCGCGACCGTGAGCGTCTCAGGATCCAACCACACCGTCACCGCGGGCAACCCGGACCTCGATCCGTTCCGGGCCACGGCCTACGATCTCGCCTTCGAATACTACTTCGCCGACGACGCGCTGTTCTCGGTGGCGTTGTTCTACAAGGACGTCGACTCGTTCGTGCAGACGGTGCGCACGACGGGCACGTTTACCGGCAACCCGCTCGGCCTGCCGGACAGCGTGGCGATCGCCGCCTGCGGCGCGACGCCGGGCTGCACGCCGACCGCCAACGATTGGCAGTTCAGCCTGCCGCAGAACACGCCGGGCGGCCCCGTGAAGGGGTACGAAATCTCGCTGCAGTATCCGTTCTCGTTCTTGCCAGGACCGCTGCGCAACACCGGAATCATCGCCAACTACACGCACGTCGAGTCGCGCATCAAATATGTGGACTCCGCGGGCAACGTCACGGCGACCGACGAACTCACCGGCCTCTCGCCGGAATCATGGAATGCGACGCTCTATTATGAAGACAATCATTTCTCGGCTCGCATCTCCGGCGCATTCCGCAGCGACTATTTGACAACCATCCCGGGCAGGAACTTGAATCTGTCTGAAAGCACGGCCGAGACGCTCAATGTCGACTTCGCCAGCTCGTACACGGTGAACGAACACCTTCAATTCACGCTGGAGGGCTTGAACCTGACGAACGAAGCGCAGGACCAATTCATTTCCCCGGATGACCGCTCCTCCTTCTATCACGTCTATGGGCGCGAAATGATGCTCGGGGTTCGCTACAAGTACTGATCCTCCCAAAGTGGCGGGCGCCTCGCTCAGCAAGAGCGCGGCGCCCGTCTTTTTTTTGCTTTCTGCTGAACGCTGGTGCGAATGCTAAGCGCGCACCGGGGGATCGCGATCCGGGGAAAATACGGCGGCGCGGCAGGCGATCACGCCGAGCGGACCGAATTCCGCTTGCGCGGCGTCGTCCGCCTGCACGGCGTGCACGCCGGTGAGCGCGCCGGTCGAGATCCATTGGCCCTGCCGCAACGGGCGTCCGCGTCGCGCCGTGTGCTCAAAGATGAAAGCGAGCGCGGCGAATGGTCCGCCTGGAATGCTTGCGGCCGAACCGCGGCCTGCGACGGCGTCGTTGATCTTCGTCACTACTTCAACGGCGCCGAGATCCATCGCTTGCCAATCGCGCACTTCCGCGCCGATCAGAAGTCCGGCGTTGTTGCCGAAATCGGAAGCTGTGACCGCGGGACCGCTGTCATTGATCGCCGCGAACGGACTGCCGGCGCACTCCACGCCGATATGCACGGCGTCGATGAATGGGATGATCTCGTCCTTGCTCCACTCGACGCGGCCGGCCGGCGCATCGGCGCCGACGTGAAACACGAGTTCCGCTTCGACGGCGGCAAAACCGCCAGAAAACACGGGAAATTCGAAAGGTCCGCCATTCGCATCGGCTTGCACGGCGCCGGCGAAAATCGGTCCGGCGATACGCTCCGCCTGAAACGCGTTGCGCGCAGCGAGCGGCACGAGGCCGATCTTCCAACCGGCCACTGCTTCCGGCCACAGCGATATGGCGATGTCCTGCACCGCGTAGGCGCCCGCCATGTCTTCCGGCGCGACGCCAGGATAAGCGGACAGCGCGCGACCGCTCCGCCGCGCCTCGACGAAACGTCGCGCGATTGCGGCTCTGTTTTCATGGAGTGTCAGATCGGTGGTCACAGGCCGGCTCGAATCCCGCGTGCAAGAACTCAATCGCCAACCGATCGAGGCCGTTGCATGTTAATGGAAACCGGTGTCAATTTCAAATCCAATGCTGCTGCCGGGATGGTCGCCACGTTGAGACCGGAGTCGGCCAAAAAGTAAGGGAGAACGAGGATGAGGCGCGCCCTTTTGATTATGGCGATCGCGCTCGCCCTGGGCGCAGCCGGCGGCTCGCAACGTTTCGCGCGCGCTCAGGTGAGTGCGGCGCCGGCCGAGAGCGCTTTCCCAGGCGCAATGGGTTGGGGTGCAGCCTCGCGCGGGGGCCGCGACGGGCGCGTTATTCGCGTCACCAATCTGAACAGCGACGGTCCCGGGTCCTTGCGCGAAGCGATTGCGGCGACCGGGCCGCGCATCATCGTTTTCGAAGTCGGCGGCGTGATCGACCTCGATCGCCACACTATTGTCGTGCGCGAACCTTTCGTCACGATCGCCGGGCAGACGGCGCCCTCTCCAGGCATCACGCTCATTCGCGGCGGCATGGATGTCTCGGCCCACGACGTCATCATGCAGCATATCCGCATCCGCTCCGGCTCGGCCGGGCAGCCGCTGCACAGCGGCTGGGAGGAGGATTCGCTGTCGACGCAGGCCGGGGCCTACAATGTCATCGTCGATCATTGCACGCTCACTTGGGCCACGGACGAAAACATGTCGGCCTCCGGTCCGCGCTTCACCGGCGACACACCGGAAGAATGGCGGGCGGGCGCTTCGCACAACATCACGTTTTCGCAAAACATCGCCGCCGAAGGACTAGCGGATTCGACGCATTCGAAGCTTGAGCATTCCAAGGGGTCGCTGATCCACGACAACACAACGAACATCCTCATCTATGGCAATCTTTACGCGCACAATTTCGAACGCAATCCGTTGTTCAAAGGCGGCGTGCGCGGGGCCATCGTCAACAATCTCATCTACGATCCGGGCCAACGCGCCATTCACTACAATCTCATGGCCGAGGAATGGGGCAATCACGCCTTCCAGAACGGGCAGATGGTGGTCGTCGGCAATGTCATGCGCGCCGGCCCGTCCACCGTCACTCCGATCGCCCTGGTGATGATCGGCGGCTATGGCGATCTCGAATACTACGGGCGCGACAACATCGCCGTCGACCGCATCGGCCAGCCGATCCCGACATTCGGCCGCTACACGACATCGGCGGCGCGCATCATCGAGTTGCGCCGGGCCCCGCTGTGGCCCGAAGGGCTGACCGCGCTTCCCGCCGTCGACGTTCAGCGCTGGGTGCTCGCCAACGCCGGCGCGCGCCCGTGGGACCGCGACTATGACGATGTGCGCCTCATCGCCGATGTCGCCGAGGGGCGGGGGCGCATCATCAACAGCCAGGACGAGATTCATGGCTACCCGCACCCGCAAGCGACACAGCGCGCTTTCAATCCCGCCGATTGGGACTTAAGGACGATGCAGCCGATCAATCCGGCGGTGCTCGATTCAAGCGCGCACGCACGCGGCACATGAAGAGGCCGCGGCGCATGAGAGGAAACGCATGTCCGAGACGGTGCAAGTCAGCGCAAAAGTAGGCCGGTATCGCTGGGTCGTGGTGGCGCTGCTGTTCACCGCGCTCACGATCAATTACATCGACCGCCAGCAATTCGGCGTGCTGAAGCCCACGCACCTTCAGCCCGAATTCGGCTGGACCGAGGGCGAATACGGTGCGCTGGTCGGCTACTTCCAGCTCGCATACGCGTTCGCCTATCTGTTCTGGGGCGGAATCATCGACCGCATTGGCGCGCGTTTCGGCTTCGCCGCAGCCTTCACGCTCTGGACCGTTGCGCACATCGCTCACGCCGGCGTGCGCAACGCGACAGAATGGGTGATGGCCCGCGTCGCCCTCGGCGTCGGTGAAGCGGGCGGGTTTCCCGGCGGCATCAAGGCCGTCACCGACTGGTTTCCCAAACAGGAGCGCGCGCTGGCGACCGGCATCTTCAATGCGGGCACCAATATCGGCGCCATTCTCACGCCGCTGCTGATCCCCTGGCTCGTCGTCGACCTCAATCTGGGCTGGCGTGCGTCGTTCGTGATCATTGGCATCGCGACGCTGCTGTGGCTCCCGGCCTGGTTTCTGCTCTATGCGCATCCGCGCAAGAGCAAGCATGTCGCGCCCGCCGAACTCGCCTTCATCGAGAAAGATCCTCCGGACGTCGTCGAGAAGGTGCCGCTGGCGCGCGTTCTAACCGCCAAGGAGACCTGGGCTTACGCGCTGGGAAAGTTTCTCATCGATCCGGTTTGGTGGATGTTTCTGTTCTGGCTGCCGGATTTCCTGCATCGCCAATACGGCATGAACCTCAAACAATTCGGGCTGCCATTGGTGGCGATCTATCTCATGTCGGACGTGGGCAGCGTCGCCGGCGGCTGGCTGTCGTCGAGCATGTTGAAGCGCGGCATGTCGCTCAACGCGGCGCGCAAGACGGCGATGTTCGTCTGCGCCTTGTTTGCGCTACCGGTGTTTTTCGCCGCGAGCGCATCCAACGTTTGGATCGCGGTGCTGATCATCGGGCTCGCGACCGCCGCGCACCAAGGCTTCTCGTGCAACCTGTACACGCTGCCGGGCGACGTCTTCCCGCGTTCGGCCGTTGGCGCGGTCATCGGCATTGGCGGCGCGCTGGGCGGCGTCGGCGGCTTTCTGTTTTCGACTTATGTCGGAAGAGTGCTCGACAGCATCGGCAATTACGGACCCATCTTCGCCGTCGTCGGCGGAATCTACCTGGTCGCGCTGTTGGTCGTGCACCTGATCACGCCGCGCTACGACCCCGCCAGGGTGGGCTGACCCTTTCACAGAATTGATCAGGCCGGTTCCCGCGAATCGTGTCTCCATCGCGCGCGTGTATTGGGTGTAACCCATTGGCGTAACGTGCGTTTCGCGATGCCTTGGAGGGTGTGCGTGGCAATTGTGCCATGGTGGCGCAGAAAAAGGCCTGACCAGGGAGTTCGACGAAAGCGCTTACTTGTTTGCCGTGTGCCGATGCGTCATGGTAGCGGTACCAAATGAAGAGCGGGACGCGCCGGACCTCGGTCCGATGTGCTGAACTCGCTCCAAAGGGGAAGTGGAAGCGCGAAGGGTCTGGTTTTTCTGGACGCCGAACTGTGAGCAACACGCTGAGGCCCATGGGGGTCGCGGCGATAGGAGGGCGACCACTTTAACGAACAAACAATAACCGCCGCCGAAGAAGCGACGGAAACAACCAGGGCGGCGGAAGCCGCATTTTGATCGGGGAGGGTAGTATATGAGCAATTCGAGACTGAATCAGGCGCGGTTCGGAAAGGTTCTGCGCAACGTGCTGTTGGGCGGCGCATCGACGCTGACCATCGGCGCGGTAGCCGCGCCAGCCATGGCGCAGGAAGCGGCCCCGAGCGACGAAATCGTCGTCACCGGGATTCGCGCTTCGCTGCAACGCAGCATGGACATCAAGCGGAATTCGTCGGGCGTCGTCGACGCGATCTCGTCGGAAGACATCGGCAAGTTCCCGGACACCAACCTGGCTGAATCGCTGCAGCGGATCACCGGCGTGTCCATCAATCGGGTGAACGGCGAAGGCTCGGAAGTCACCGTCCGCGGCTTCGGCGGGGGCTACAACCTCGTGACCCTCAACGGCCGCACGATGCCGACCGCGAACGTCGCGGTTGTCGGCGGCGACCAGAACTCGGACTTCGCGACCGGCACCAGCCGTTCGTTCGACTTCTCGAACCTCGCCTCGGAAGGCGTGCAGGCTCTCGAAGTCTATAAGACGGGCCGCGCTTCGGTCGCCTCAGGCGGCTTGGGCGCCACCATCAACATTCAGACCGCGCGTCCGCTCGACAATCCGGGCTTCCGCGGCTCGGTCGCCGTGAAGGCGAATCACGACGGCGGCACGGTCGACGGCGACGATTACACTCCGAATATTTCGGGCCTCGTCAGCTGGACCGACCCGGGCAACAGGTTCGGCGTTGCATTCTTCGGCAGCTATGAAGAGCGTGACAGCGGCTCCCGCGGCGCCACCGTCAACGGCTGGAACATCGTGCCGTACTCGCTGAACCCGAACACCGGGGATACCAGCGGTACGTTCCTTGGCGGCAATTACGTTCGCGCCGACAACCCGTCGACGCCGCTCGTCAACGAAGCGACGATCGTCCACAACGCGCCGGCCGATCCGACGCAACTGGTGGCGATCCCGAACGACAGCCGCTACCACCTGATGGACGACCACGAAGAGCGGGTGAACGCCCAACTCGTCGTCCAATTCCGTCCGATGGACAACCTGACGCTGACGGCCGACGCGCTCTATGTCGACAACCAGCTCGACGAAAAGCGCACGGACCAGACCAACTGGTTCAACCGTCCGTTCGACGAAGTGACCTTCGACGGCAATTCCGTGGTCAGCACCGCAGTGCTGCTGCGCGAACACCTCACCAGCGCCGTCACCGCCTCCAACCCGAACGGGATGGGCGTGAAGGACATGGGCTTCGAGCAACAATATCGGGCCACCGAGGACACGCTCGAATCCTTCGGCTTCAACGCCGAGTGGAATGTCAGCGACGCTTTGACGTTCACCGCCGACCTGCACCACGCAAAGGCGGAATCGAACCCGAACGCGCCGAATGGCACGAGCTCCACGCTGATCTCGATCGGCGCCCCGGTCATCACCGCGCACCAGCTTGACATGCGCAGCGGCTTCCCAGTGCAGACCTATACGCTGCTCGACAGCACCACCAATTCCGGCAGCCGCGGCAACGGCAACGGCGTGCTGGACCTCGGCGACCTGGGCACCCAGGTGGGCCGCACGATCACGTCCGCGCAGTCGCATGAAATCGACGAAATCGCCATCGGCGGCGACTATGATTTCGGCGGCGGCAACGTGTTCAGCGCCGGCCTCGACTATCGCGAATCCGACATGATCCAGACGCGCCAACAAACCCAGCAGACGTTGGGCGATTGGGGCATCAACAATGTCGGCGACGTGCAGGCCGTGGCCCCGGGCCTGGTTTCGACTTACTGCCTCAGCTGCTTGTTCAACAACTACACGCCTGGCCAGGCGCAGATCGCTTTCCGCGCCAACGCCGTGGATCTCTATCGCGCGCTTTCGACGGCCTACGCCGCCGACGGCAACCCGCTTCTCGCGGGCGTGCAGGCCGGCCACCCGGTCAGCCTCACCAACGACGACTACAACGAGGTCCAAGAAGACGTCTTCGCGGCCTTCGCGCAGTTGAAGATGGAAGGCTCCCTGGGCGATATGCCGACCCACCTTTTGGCCGGCGTGCGTTACGAGAGCACGGAAGTCACCTCAAGCTCGTTGCTCAAGGTGCCGACCGCCATCATCTGGCAATCGGATAACGACTTCACGCGCACGATCGCCAGTACGGCTTCTGCGGTCAGCCGCGAAGGCAGCTATTCCAACGTGCTGCCGAGCTTGGACTTCTCGGTGAACCTGCGTGACGACCTCGTCGGCCGCATCTCGCTGAGCAAGACCATGGCGCGCCCCGGCTACGGCAGCCTGTTCGCTTCGGACACGGTCGGCAACCCGCCGCGTCCGACCGCCTATGGCGGCATGGCGACGGGCACGTCAGGCAATCCTGGCCTGCTGCCGCTGGAATCTTCGAACTTCGACGTCTCGCTGGAGTGGTACTACGGGCCTGACAGCTATCTGTCGGTCGGGTTCTACGAAAAGCGCGTCGCCAATTTCGAGGGCCGCGGCCAAACCACGCGCAACATGTTCGGTCTCCGTGATCCGAGCTCGGGCGCGCCCGGCAGCCGTTCCGGCGCCGCCCGCGCTCAGTTGACGACGCTGGGTGTCGACCAAACCGACGTGAACCTGTTCACCATGACCGCGCTGATCATCCAGCATGGTGGCGATGTCGCGGCGGCGTCGACGGAATTCCAAAGCCACCTCTCCGGCGGTGCTCTGGACCAAGCCTTCGTCGACACCACGCTCGCGGCGATCGACATCACCGCGGACAGCAACGATCCGCTGATGAACTTCAACGTCACGCAGCCGATCAACAACCACGAAGCGCGCCTGTACGGCTTTGAAATCGCCGTGCAGCACTTCTTCGGCGACACCGGCTTCGGCGTCCAAGCCAACTACACGACGGTCGACGGCGACGTGGCCATCGATCCTGGCGCGGATCCGAGCGTCGACCAGTTCGCGCTGCTCGGCCTCTCGGACAGCGCCAACGCGACGCTGATCTACGACAAGTACGGGGTTTCGGCCCGTCTCGCCTACACCTGGCGCGACACGTACCTGGCGCAGACCAACCGGGACAGCTACCGCAGCCCGACCTTCGTCGACTCGCGGACGCAGCTGGATCTGTCCGTCAGCTATGACGTCACGGACCATCTGTCGCTGACCTTTGACGGCATGAACCTGACCGAAGAGCCCCTGCGCACCTACGGCCGCACGCCGGCGGAGCTCTGGTTCGCTCAAGAACTCGACGCGCGCTACCAAGTCGGCGCCCGCTACAAGTTCTAAGTCGGGAATCTACCCTCTCAGAATGGAAGGCCGCTGCGAAAGCAGCGGCCTTTTTTCTTACCAGTTGAGCTACAATTGCTCCGGCCGCATCATCCCCGGCGCCGACCCGCCGGCCCCATTGGAAGCCCCATGGCCAGACTCGCCTTGTTGAACAATATCGAGCACCAGGATCTCCGCGTCATCACGCGGCACGCGGGCGCGTTCGGCGACGACATCAATCAGGTGCTGGTGTTCCCCACCGAGTTCGAGGAAATCCAGCGCGAATATCCGATCTTTTTCAGCAAGGATTCCCGGGGCGAGTGGATCGCCGTGGCGCTCCTTGGGCTCGACAGGAACGAAAACCTCTTCCTCGACGACAGCGGGTGGCGCGCGCGCTACGTTCCCGCCGTCCAGCAGCGCGGCCCGTTCTCCATAGGCTTGCAAGAGCAACAGGCGGGCACGCGCGCCGAGCCCGTCATCCATATCGATCTTGAGCACCCGCGCGTCAGTCGCACCGAGGGTGAGCCGCTCTTCCTGAAGCATGGCGGCAACGCGCCCTACCTCGAACGCGTCTCCCGCGTCCTGCGGGTGATTCACCAGGGCATCGAGGTCAGCAAACCCATGTTCGCCGCGTTCGCTGAGCATGGCCTGATCGAACCTGTCGCCGTGGAGGTCAAGTTAAGCGACACCGAGCAATACAATCTCACGAACTTCTCGACGATCGGGGCCGCAAACCTCAATGCGCTGGACGGCGCGGCGCTTGAGCGCCTCAACAAGGCGGGATTCTTGCGCGCCGCTTTCGCCGTCGTTTCATCGATCAGCAACGTGTCGCGCCTGATCGAACTGAAGAACCGCCGGCGTGCGGGGGCGTAGGAGCAGGGGATGGTCGAGATCGCCCGCAAGACGCAAGTGCTCACCGGCATCGCCCCGGACAGCATCCCTTACGACGAGCTGATGCAGGCGCAGCGTCCGGCCATTCTCAAAGGCGTCGCGCGCGATTGGCCGCTGGTGGGGAAGGGACTGCGCTCGCCTGCGGAAGCTGCCGCCTATCTCAAGTCGTTCTATGGCGGACGCAAAGTCGTCGGTTACACCGGCGATCCCGAGATCAAGGGCCGTTATTTCTACAATGGCGACGTCACCGGGCTGAATTTCGCCGCCGCGCGCGTCGCTCTGGACGAGTATCTCGACCTGATGCTGGCGCATCTCGATGACCCGAACGCGCCGTCGTTCTACGTCGGCTCGACCGATCTCGACATTTTCCTGCCGGGCCTGCGCGGCGAAAACGATCTTGTGCTCAACAATCCCATGTTCACGCGCGCGGCGCCGGTCGTCAGCATTTGGATCGGCAACCGCACCACGGCGACAGCCCACCACGACATGTCGCACAACATCGCTTGCGTCATGGTCGGCAGGCGCCGTTTTACGCTGTTTCCACCGGAACAGGTGGACAATCTCTATCCTGGCCCGCTCGAGCCCACGCCGGGCGGCCAGGTCGTGAGCATGGTCGATTTCAACTCGCCCGACTTTGCGCGTTTTCCCCGCTTTCGCGACGCGCTCTCGGCCGCCGAAGTCGCCGACATGGAGCCGGGCGACGCACTCTTCTATCCCGCGCTCTGGTGGCACCATGTGGAAGCGCTCGAAAGCTTCAACGCCATGATCAATTATTGGTGGAACACGGCGCCGAGTTTCATGGACACGCCGCAAAACACGCTCCTGCATGCGCTCCTAAGTCTGCGGGATCGGCCTGAGCCGGAAAAGCGCGCCTGGCGCGCCATGTTCGACTATTACGTGTTCGGCCCGGCGGATCGCGCCGGCGCCCACTTGCCGCCGCACGCGCGCGGCGATCTGGGACCGATGGACGAAATGAAGGCGAGACGGCTGCGCGCTTATTTGCTCAACCGGCTGAACCGTTAGCGAGGCGCGCCGTGGCTCCAAGGCAAGTGAGGAAGGTAGTCATTGCGGGCGGGGGGACGGCAGGGTGGATTGCAGCGGCCGCTTTGGCGCAGCAGTTGGGGCCGCTTCTGCACATCACCTTGGTTGAATCCGACGACATCGGCACGGTCGGCGTCGGCGAAGCCACGATTCCCACAGTGCGCGCTTTCCACAAATTGCTCGCACTCGACGAACGCGAGTTCATGCGCGCCACGAAGGGCACGTTCAAGCTCGGCATCTCCTTCGAGAACTGGGCCCGTCTCGGCGACAACTACCTGCACGCCTTCGGCATGATCGGTAAATCGACCTGGATGGCGGACTTCCATCATGTCTGGCTGGAAGCGAAGTCCAAGGGCTTCGGCGGGCAAATCGGCGACTACTGCTTTGAGCATCAAGCATGCAGGGCGGACAAGTTTTACACGTCGGAAAAGTCGGACATCAATTACGCTTATCATTTCGATGCGGGACTCTACGCGCGCTATCTGCGGGGCTATAGCGAAGAGCGCGGCGTCAAGCGCATCGAAGGCAAGATCGCGCGCGTCGAGCAGCATGCCGAAACCGGATTTGTCGAAGCTCTGATCATGGAATCCGGGGATCGCGTGGAGGGCGATCTCTTCATCGACTGCACCGGCTTTCGCGGCCTCTTGATCGAGCAGACCTTGAAGGCAGGCTATGACGATTGGAGCCAATGGTTGCCGATGGATAGCGCGCTTGCGGTGCAAACGCCGTCAACTCAGCAAACGCCGCCCTTCACGCGGTCGATCGCGCGGCAGGCGGGGTGGCAGTGGCGCATTCCGCTGCAGCATCGCGTCGGCAACGGCATGGTCTATTGCAGCGAATTCCTTTCCGAGGACGAGGCGCGCGAGACGCTGCTCGGAAACCTCGACGGCGCGCCTCTGTTCGAGCCGCGGCTGATCCGCTTCCGGACCGGGCGCCGGCGCAAGATGTGGGACAAGAACGTCATCGCTTTGGGTCTTTCCAGCGGATTCCTTGAGCCGCTCGAATCGACCAGCATCCATCTCATCATGATTGGCGTGACGCGCCTCATTCAGCTGTTTCCGTTCCAAGGCCGCCACGATGCACTGAGCGCGCGCTACAACGAGCAGTCGAGCGTGGAGTTCGAGCGCATCCGCGACTTTATTATTTTGCACTACAAGTTGACGGAGCGAGACGACACGCCGTTCTGGCGCCGCTGCCGCGACATGGACGCTCCTGAAACGCTCACACAGCGCATTGCCCTGTTCCGCGAGCGCGGACATGCATATCAAGGAGCGGACGACTTGTTTCGGGTCGAGTCATGGGTGCAGGTGATGCTGGGTCAGCGCCTTGAGCCGCAGGGGCATCACCTGATGGGGCGAATGATGGGGCAGGAGAAGCAGCTTCGCACGGCGCTTGAGACGCTGCGCGCGAACATAGCCGCCGCGGTCGCTCAACTTCCGCGGCACAAGGATTTCGTCGCGCAATATTGCGCTGCCGAGCCATGGACCTGAGGCGCACGACATGACCTCGCCGGTATGGAAAGCGGTGAGCCTGTTCGCGACGCCCGTTGTCGCCGTGGAGATGGGCGATGTGAGCGGCGTACGGGACTTCTTCTATGCGCGCATCAAGGACCAGGTGGTCGACGCCAAGCAGCGCCGGCAGACTTCAGGGCAGATCACGCATTACCATTCGGGCGCCAACGTCTTCGAGATCTACCCCGAATTGACGCCGCTGGGCGAGCGCCTCGAGGAGGCCGGCAGTTTCGTCTATCGTGATCTTCTCAACTACAAGCGGTCCGGACGCATGCGCATCAAGGGCGCCTGGTTCAATCTGTGTGATCTGGGCGGGACTCAGCCGCGGCACAATCACGCCAATTGCCTGCTGAGCGGCACGCTCTATCTGCACGCCGACGAGCATACCGCGATCAGTTTTCATTCTCCTCAGAGCATCTTTTCCACGCATGCGGAGTTGCACGATCAGCCGGATGAAGGGCCCAATACGCACGGGCTCACGTTCCACTATCAGCACGCCGCGGTGCCGGTGCGTTCGGGCGATTGTCTGTTCTGGCCTTCGCCGATCTTGCACAGCTATGAGGACAACAAGACGCCCGCGCGCCTTACGCTCTCGTTCAACCTGCTGCCTGAGCGCCTGAACTCGCTCTATCAGCTCTGAGGCTGCGCCTGAGCCGGCCGCGCCGGACGGCCTTGTGGCGGCCTTGTTTGAGCCGTCCAACGCGAGAAATCGAGTGGCGGAGGGCGCGCGGTCGCACCATATAAAGGAAGCTAATCCGCAGGTGTTTGAACAAGGAGCGAGTCCATGTCGACCGAGCGCGCCCTTCTGGCGGGAGGATGTTTCTGGGGTGTTCAGGAGCTCATTCGGAAGCTGCCCGGCGTGATCTCGAGCCGTGTCGGTTATTCCGGGGGAGACGTGGCCAACGCCACGTACCGCAACCACGGCACGCACGCCGAAGCGGTCGAGATCGTCTTCGATCCGGACAAGATGTCGTACCGAGACCTGCTTGAGTTCTTCTTCCAGATCCACGATCCGACCACCCTCAATCGTCAGGGCAACGACCGCGGCGCCAGCTATCGCTCGGCGATTTTCTACACGAGCGAGGAGCAAAAGCGGGTCGCCGAGGACACGATCGCTGATGTCGATGCGTCGGGCTTGTGGCCTGGAAAAGTGGTCACGACCGTCGAGCCCGCCGGCCCGTTCTGGGAAGCCGAGCCCGAGCATCAGGATTATCTGCAGCGCATCCCCAACGGCTACACCTGCCACTGGGTGCGGCCGAACTGGAAGCTCCCCCGCCGCAGCGCAGTCGCCTGAGCGGTAGACGCAGCCCGCGCATTGCCGTTGGGGAAGGTGCGTCTTGCAACCGTTAGTTTACCTTGCCGTGTTGAGATAGGCCGTTCGGCATAGAGGCTGAGGCCATGAAGCATCCGCCCATTTCAGCGTCCCGGCGCATCAGGCGGACGGCTGGCGTGTTCCTCGGCGTTTCGGGCGTTTTGATCGGCGCGCCGAGCCTCGCGCGCGCCGACGACGTCGATCCGTTCGCGCTCTCGCCCGAACAATTGTTCGATGCAAAGGTCATTTCGGCGACGCGGACGTCCGAGCCGCTGTGGAATTCGCCTGCCGCCATCTTCGTCATTAGCAACGAGGACATCGTCAGATCCGGGGTGACGTCGATCCCGGAAGCGCTGCGATTGGCGCCGGGCGTGGAAGTGGCAAGGATAAATTCGTCGAGCTGGGCCGTCAGCATTCGCGGATTCAACGCCGCCCTGGCGAACAAGCTGCTGGTGCTGATCGACGGACGCGAGGTCTATGATCCGCTGTTTTCCGGGGTCTATTGGGACGTCCAGGACGTGGCGATCGAGGATATCGATCGCATCGAGATCGTGCGCGGTCCCGGCGCGAGCCTCTGGGGCGCCAACGCTGTCAACGGCGTCATCAACATCATCACCAAGAGCGCGGCGGACACGCAAGGCGCGCTAGTGAGCGTGGCCGGCGGCAATGTCGACCAAGCGCTCGTCACGGCGCGCTATGGCGGCGGGCGCGCCGGCATGCACTGGCGCATCTATGGGCGCTATTTCGACCGGGCGTCCTACGACACGCTGTCGATGGGCGACGCCAACAGCGCCTGGGAGCAGCGGCGCGGCGGCTTTCGCATCGATTTCGACCGCACGCACGACACGCTCACGCTGCAGGGCGACATCTACGATTCCGATTCCGGCGAATTGCGCGCTGTTCCATTGCTTGTTGCGCCCTATGCGGAGATTGCGCGCGAGCACATATCGGCCCAGGGCGCGAATGTGCTCGGTCGCTGGACGCACGCATTCGCCGATACATCGAGCTTCAGCGCCCAAGCCTATGTCGACTACACGGCGCGCAATCAAATTCCGCTGGACGACAAGCGCACAACCTTCGATCTCGACACCCAGTACGATTTCCCACGCACGGATCACCACGCGCTCGTGGCGGGGCTTCGCTATCGCTACACGCGCGATGCTCTCGAAGCGACACCCATCATCTTTTCGGACCGCACCAGCAACAGCGAGGAATTGTATTCCGGGTTCGTCCAGGACCGCATAACGCTGCAGCCCGAGCGGTGGGTGCTGACGCTCGGCTCTAAGTTCGATCACAACGATTTCACGGGTTTTGAGATTCAGCCCAATGTGCGTCTGCAATGGATGGATGGCGAAACACAGAGCGTGTGGGCCGCCGCCTCTCGCGCCGTGCGCACGCCGAGCGAGCTTGAGCGCGATCTCACCGTTGTTGCCGGCGTCATTCCACCGGGCATGCTGCCCTTACCCGTCAGCGTGCAACCGACCGCGAGTCCGGACTTTGAGAGCGAAGAGTTGATCGCCTACGAGCTGGGTTATCGCCGCCGCTGGTCCGACAGCATCAGCACCGACCTCGCCGCGTTCTACAATCGCTATGAGGGCCTGGCCACGCTTAGCCTGGCCGCGCCCACGCTCGACGGGCCGCCGCTGCATGTTGTGCTCCCGATCGCTTACACCAATTTGACCGATGGCTACGCTCAAGGTTTCGAGGCCACGCTGGATTGGCGCCTCGCCCCGGGCTTTATGATGTCGGCCAATTACAGCCTTCTCGATATCGAGCTCGACGGGCCGCCCAGCAGCGCGGCGATCGACGCCGAAGCCGCCGAGGACACCGCTCCCCGCAATCTGGCAGGGCTGCGCGCGCAATGGGACGTAAACGAGCTTTGGTCGCTCGATGCGATGCTCTATTACACGGATAATCTGCGGGCATTTCGGATCCCGGCATCGACGCGCCTGGATCTGCGGGCGGGCTGGCGCATGACGGACACGATCGAACTCGAACTGATCGGCCAAAACGTGCTGGACGACTCGCGGCCCGAATTCGGAGACGCCGCGGGCCCCGCAACGGTAGCCATTGACCGCAGCCTCCTTGTCAGGTTGACCTGGCGCCAATGAAGCTGGCGCGCACCCTTTGCGTCGCGGTGGCGATGCTGATGGCGGCGCGCGCCACGCCTGCGGCCGCGGAACAAGACATTCGCCTCGCCGAACAAGACATCAAAGCGGCGCTGCTCTATAATTTTCTGCTCTACACCGAGTGGCCGCCGCCGCAGCAGAGCCACGTGATCGTGTGCGCCTACGGCCGCGATCCCTTCGTAGCACGCCTCGCGCCGATGGCCGGACGCACCGTCAACGAAAGGCCCATCGAAGTTCGCAGCGTGAGCGCCGCCGCCGATGTCAATGGATGCACGCTCTTGTTTATCAACGCCAGCGAGCGGACCCATTGGCCCGAATTGCGCGCGCAACTCGATCGTGCCAGCGTGCTGACGGTGAGCGACTTCGAAGGCTTCGCGGCGAATGGCGGCATGATCGAATTCGCGCGTATCAACAACCGCATCGCCGTGCGCATCAACGCGCCGGCGGTCGCGGCGGCGAACCTCGTCATCGGCGACCGCTTGCTGCGGCTGGTGGCGTCCTCGGGCGGCGAGAGGCGTTGAGCATGCGCGCGCCCACGCCCTCCATCGGCCTGCTGCTGCTTTCGATCACCGGCGCATTGACGCTGATGATCGCGGCGCTCTCCATTGAAGATCTTCAGCGCAACATGAGGCGGCTGAAGGATCTGGAGAACTTGAAGGGTGCGATGACCGTCGGCGACCAGTTGTTCAGCGCTGCCGAGGACATCTCTCTTGAACGCGACATCTCCATCGCGATGTTGAGCGCGCCCGACGTTGAAACGGCGCGTGATCTTAACGCGCGTCTGGCCGAAGCGCGCGCCGCGACCGATCCCGCGGTGGCGGCGGCGTTGGCGGGAACCAGCCGTTATCGCATCGAGCACCTGAGCGAATTGCGCGCGTCAGTGGGAACGCGCATGCAACGCATACGCGGCCTCAGGCGCGAAACCGACGCCGCGATTCATCACCCTGGCGACGCACGGTCTCGCGCGCTTGTTGAGAGCTGGTCGGTCGAAGTCTCGGGCCTGCTCGGCGACACCGAGGATCTGTGGCTCAAGGTCACCAAGCAATTCGTGCACATCGATCCGATCGCGACGCTGCATCTGCGTTTCAAGCATTTGCTCAGGTCGATACGAAACCAGACCGCGATCGAGCGATCGCTCATCGGCCAAGGTCTGTCCCAGTCGAGCGGCTTGAGCGCGCAGCAGATCGGCGATCTGTTGCGGGCGGAAGGCGGCGCGGAGGCCGATTGGCTCACCAGCCACGCGATCGCCGAGCAAAGCGGCTTGTTTCCCGGGATCTCTCGCCCCTATGGCGATGCGCGCAGCCATTTCGAGACGCTGCGCGATATGACCAAGAGCATTTACTACATGCAGGGGCGGCGCTTTCACGAGGCGTTCCCGCTGGGCCCGGCGTTTTGGTTCGAGTTGACGACGCAAGCCGGCGAGACCTTTCAGCATCTGACCGACGCAACGGTGCAGGCGAGCCAGGCCTATGTCGACACGTTGATGGCGAGGGCTCGCCAGACCATCGCGGCGCAGTACCTCATCCTCGCGCTCGCCATTCTTCTTTGCGGGGCGAGTTTCGTGATCGTCGTCGGCCGCGTCGTGCGGCCGATCAACGAGATTGTCGGCGCGCTTCTCGCCGCCACGCGCGGCGAGGAGGTCAAGCCGGCGACCGGCAAGCTGCGCAACGATGAAATTGGCAAGCTGGCGGCCGTGCTGGAGGCCTTCCACGAAAATCTCGCGCGAGTCCGCCGCTCCGCCATCGAGGTCGAGCGCAGCGAACAGCGCCTTCGCGCCGTCGTCGACAACGCCATGGACGGGCTGATCACGCTCGATGCGCAAGGGGCGGTAAAGAGCTTCAATCCGGCATGCGAGCGGATCTTTCGACGTTTGGCCGAGGATGTCGTGGGCAAACCGATCACGTCGCTCGTGCCTTCGCTCTATGCGCACGGCGATCACGCGGATTTGGCGAGTTACGTCGCCGGGCCGAGCGGCGCCGGCGCTCACGAAGCGACTGGGCGGCGGCCAAATGGCGAGGCTTTCCCGCTTGATCTGACGATGAGCTCGTATGCTCTCGACGGCGCCCCGTACTATCTCGCGATCGTACGCGATGTCACCCAGCGCAAGGAAGCAGAGCTTGCGCTGCTCGGCTACACGCATGCGCTGGAGCGTAGCAACAAGGAACTCGACGATTTCGCCTACATCGCTTCGCACGATCTCAAGGAACCGCTGCGCGGGATTCATAACCACGCGCGCTTCCTGCTGGAGGACAATGAAGCCGCGCTCGATGAGGACAGCGCAAAGCGCTTGCACCGCCTAGTCTATCTGAGCCAGCGCATGGAGCGCCTCGTCAACGATTTGCTCTATTTCTCGCGGCTGGGCCGGCAGGAGCTTGCGGTTCAACCCATGGATATGGCCGCGGCGGTTCGCGACATCGAAACCACGCTGGAGCACTTCCTTGAAGAGCGCGGGGCGCGCCTTGTCGTTCATGAGGACATGCCGATCGCCGTGTGCGACAAGCCGCGCGTCACCGAATTGCTGCGCAACCTCATCACCAACGCCGTCAAGTACAACGACAAGCCGGAAAAGGTGATCGAGATTGGCTGCGTTGCGGCGAAGGGCCGCCATGGCGGGCGTCTGGCGCGGCGCGTTTACTTCGTGCGCGACAACGGGCGGGGCATCGCGCCCGAATTCCATCAGGATGTTTTCCGCATTTTCAAGCGGCTGCAGGCAGGCGAGGGTGCGGAGGAAGGCACTGGCGTCGGCCTCACGTTCGTGAAGAAGATCGTCGAGCGGCACGGCGGTGAAGTGTGGCTCGAATCCGAACTTGGCGAGGGGACTACGTTCTATTTCACATTGGAGGCGCCGCGAGATGACTCAAGGCTCAGTCCCGAGGCTGCTTAAGTCGCAGCCGATTCTGGTGGTCGACGACAGCGAAGATGATTTCGAGGCGACGAAGCGCGCCTTCGTCAAAGCCAACCTCTACAATTCGATCGACCACGCGTCGTCCGGCGAAGAGGCGCTCACCTATCTGCGCGACAAGAACATCGCCAGGCCCGGGCTTATCCTCCTGGACTTGAACATGCCCGGCCTGGATGGGCGCAAAACCCTCGAGATCATCAAAAACACGGAGGAATTGCGCAAGATCCCGGTGGTCGTGCTGACGACGTCCGATGATGAACGCGATGTGCGCGGTTGCTACGAGTTGGGCGCGAACACCTATATCCAGAAACCAGTGGATTTCGACGGCCTGATCGGAGCTGTCCGCCGGCTCAAGGAATATTGGTTTGAGATTGCGATCCTTCCGCGGGAGATGGGGGAATGAGCGATAGCATCTGTGTGCTCGTCATAGACGATAGCGAAGATGATCGTTCGCTGTATCGCCGCGAGCTAAAGAAGGCCGCCCCAGGTCGCTACGAGGTCGTCGAGGCCGCTGATGGGGAGCGGGGGCTGGC
Organism: Caulobacterales bacterium; assembly: GCA_035549695.1. Classification (GTDB taxonomy): domain Bacteria; phylum Pseudomonadota; class Alphaproteobacteria; order Caulobacterales; family Aquidulcibacteraceae; genus Vitreimonas. The sequence continues at coordinate 120,793 of DASZQK010000030.1, forward strand.
GCTGGCCGAGATGGGGCATGTGCGCTGCGTGCTGCTCGACTACTCTCTGCCGGGGCGCAACGGCATCGAAGTGCTGAAGCGCCTGAAGGCCCGGCATCCTTTCCTTCCGGTTGTCATGCTCACCGGCCAGGGCAATGAGAGCGTGGCCGTGTCGGCGATGCAGGCCGGCGCACAGAACTACATTGTCAAATCCGCTATCACGCCGGAGGAGATCGACCGCGCCGTTCAGTTCGCCGTAGCCCATTGCGACATGGAGCGGCGGATCGAGGAGCAGCGCCTCTCGCTGGAAATCTTCACGCGCGCGCTGGCGCACGATCTCAAGGAGCCGGTGCGCACGATCAAGTCGTTCATTGCCGTTTTGATGACGCAGGAGCCGCTGTCCGAAGATGGACGGCGCTATTTCGGCTATGTCCACGACGCCGCGGACCGCATGGCCTCGCTCATTGACGCCGTCTACCACTACACCCGCCTCGACAGCTCGGCGCACCCTTTGCCGAAAGAGAATTGTGAGCTGGGCGAAGTGTTGAAGGCGGCCGAAATCGATCTGGCGGAGCTGGTGCGTGAGCGCGAGGCGACCATTACGGTCGCGCCTCTGCCGGTCGCACACGGCAATCCTTCGCAATTGCGGCAGGTGTTTCAAAATCTGCTTAGCAACGCGATCCGGCACTGCCCGCATGATCCGGAAATCCGCGTCGACGCCAAGGAACGCGCCGACCATTGGGAAATCCGCGTGGCCGACAACGGACCCGGCATTGACGCGGCGCAGCGCGCGCGCATCTTCGAGCCGTTCACTCGTCTGCATCAGTACAAGGCCGACGGCCTCGGCATGGGGTTGGCGATCTGCAAGCGCATTGTCGAAGGCCACGGCGGCGCAATTTGGTGTGAGACCTCGGAAAAGGGCGGCGCCGCGTTCGTGTTCACCGTGCCGAAGGAGATTCGCGCGGAGGCGCCCATCGAAGAGCCGCAGAGGCCGGTTGACAAGCCACGGAAGGCGGATTCCGAGGCCCGGCCACTGGCGCGCATCCTGGTGGTTGACGACAACGAGGCGGCGATCGAGCTGACCAGGATCGTGCTGATTGAGAGTGCGAAACTGCGCTGCGAACTCGCGTCGGCGCGCGGCGCCGAGGAGGCGCTGGAAATGATGACGGAGGCGATCGCCAAAGACGCGCTCTATGACCTTGTTCTGCTCGACATCAACATGCCGCGCGTCAACGGGTTTGAGTTGCTGGCGCGTATGCGCGAAGACGAGCGTCTGCGCGACGTCACCGTCGTCATGTGCACGACCTCCGCGTACGACCGCGATATGGATCGCGCCAAGCAGCTGGGCGCGGTTGGGTTCGTGACCAAACCGGCGACGCTCAAGAACCTTCGCCCAGTGCTTGAGTCGGCGGGAAACGTCTGTTTGAGCGAGATTAACGGCGCCTGCGCACTCTTGCGCGTCGCCTAGCCCGGACTGGCCAGGGGCAGTCGCAGCAGGAACGTTGAGCCGACGCCTGGCTCGGAATTGCAGGCGATCGAGCCGCCTTGCGCCAGCATCGCCTTGCGCGCGAGCGTGAGACCCAATCCGCTGCCTTCATACTCCGAGTGCGCATGCAGCCGGATCAAAGGTTTGAAAATTTCCGCGAGGTATTGCGGCTCGATGCCAATCCCGTTGTCGCGCACGGCGATGACGCACGTCTGGCGCTCCGTCGTCACGGAAATGGCGATGCACGGCACCGCGCTCTTATTGTATTTGAGGCCGTTGACGATCAGATTCTGGAGCACCTGCGCGAGCAGCGTTTCGTTGCCGCGCACGACGATATCCGCGCATTCGACGGTGATTTCGGCGTCCCGCTCTTGAACAAGGCCGGAGAGGGCGGCGCGCGTATCGGCGAGCACGGCGGCGACTCGCGTTGGCCCCAGCTCGGGGGCCTGCTGCAGGAGTGTGTACTGCGACATGACGTCGACGAGATTGGCCAAGCGCCTCGCTGCTTGGTCAAGATAGGAGAGGTGCTTGTGCACGATCGCGTTCTCGCCCGGATCGACCTCGGCGGTAAGGAATTGGCTGAAGGTTCGGATTTGGCGGATCGGCTGTTTGAAATCGTGCGCCAGCGCATACGCGAAACTTTCGAGCTCGCCGCGCTGCTCCTCGATAATTCTTGTTTGCGCGCAAGTTTGCATTGCGCGTTCAACGGTGCGCTGGATTGATTCGGCGTTGATGCGTGACTTCGGAATGTAATCGGTGACGCCGTTGCGCATAGCCTCCGCCACAAGCATTTCGTCGCCGGCGCCGGTCACCAGCACCAGCGGCAGATGCGGTTGCCGCGCGCGCAATTCGGCCGCGAATGCAACACCGTCCATTTGCGGCATGTTGTAATCGAGCAGCACGCAATCGAAGGTGCGCTCGCAACACGCAGCCATTGCACGGCCGGCGTCACCGGTTTCTTCAAGAACCGCCGAAGGGAAAGCATCGCCAAGCAAATGCATCATGATGCGCCGCTCGGCGGGATCGTCGTCGAGAACGAAAAAGGCGCGCGCGCTCATTGCAGCGTGTGGAAGTCCCGCGTGGGCGCCTGCAAGCGCAAGCACGCCCCAACAGGCGCGGGAACGAAGACGGCGTCGCCACCATGGCGGCGCAGGATGCGACGGCAAATCGCCAGTCCGGCGCCTATGCCGGGATAGTCGCCGTGGGGGAAGTCCTGGTAGAACATGGAGAACATCTTCTCCTGACGATTCAGGGCGACGCCGACGCCATTGTCGATGACGTCGACCCCCCAGCAGCCGTCCGAACCGCTCGCGCGCGCCCGGACGGTCAGCGGCGTTTCCGGGCGGCGGAATTTGATTGCATTGCTCAACGCATGTTTGAACGCCTGAACCATCAGATCCGCATCGACGACGTGCTCGCCGAGGGCTTCGACTGACATTTCCGCCTTTGCCGCCCGCGCTTCGGCGCTCAATTGGATCATGGCCGTTTCGAACAGGTGCGTCATGTCGTGACGCGCCAAACTGAGTTCGCGTTGCTGGATGCGCGAGTAAACCAGCAATTGCTCCATCATCGTCTGGCAGGTCGAGGTCTCGCGCCGGATGTGCTCGGTAAACAGACGTTGCTTCTCGCTGGCGGCCGGACCGAGGTCACGCATCAGCAGGTCGGTGAATTCGGCCACATGCCGGAATGTGGCGGCCAAGTCGTGGGAGACGATGTAGCTGAAATCGCGCAGCTCCTGTTCGGCGGCGCGCCGCGAAGCTTCTGGTTGAGCTGCTGCAATTGAGGCGCCCATAGTCCCTCCGGACTTCATGTTGGTCTTCCGAAGTCCCTCAAGCCTAGGACCCGCTAGCAAGTAGTCACCAGCTAATACTGATTCTGTTTATCTATACAACTTTTGTTATATGCCTCGGTAAGCACGAAGAAACGATATAACACTTCCAGGAGAAGTTTTCTTTCGGATAGCCCATGACAACGTTGGAAAACGAGGACTGCGGAGGAGCTGACCGAGGATAGACATAGGAATTGTTTTCGACATCTTTTGTGTATGATGAGTTTCGCGCCATTCTTAAATCGGTTGTTAAGAACAGGCGACTATCCTGGGTAGTATTGGAGGCACACAATGTCCGTCTCGGACACTGGACCCAGTCCGCCGACGGAGCACCAAGCGGGCCGCACAGTGGCCCGACTGCCGATGGCTTCCGAGCGCGTCTGGACGATCGATGTGCTGCTCGTGGACGACGACGAAGCCGACACATGCCTCATTGTCGGCGCGCTGCGGGCGGACGCGCGCGTGCGGGCAGTCCATGCCAGCAGTCGCCCAGGCGAGACCTTGTTCGAATTGGCCGAGGGCAAGCTGAGGCCTCATCTCATCTTGCTGGACATCAACATGCCGCGCCTCAATGGCTTCAAGTTCCTCGAGGCGCTGCGCCGCATTCCGCGCATGCAGGCCACGCCCGTTGTGTTCCTCACGACTTCGCGCCTGGCGCGCGACGTCACGCAGGCGCTAGCCGGCTCGGTCAGCAGCTACGTGGTCAAGCCCGACAGTTATGAAGAACTGGCGGCGAAACTGGATGGCGTGGTTGAGGCTGCCATCGCCAATTCCTGGAGCAGGTGACATGCAGAGCCTGATTGAAGCGGCTTGGGCCGAGGAGGGCGTTCCGGCGCTGCTGCCGCCGCCCCGCGAATTGCAGATTCTTGTCGTCGAGGACGACGAGGCGGATGCCTATCTCATCCAACGTGCTCTTGCCGCGAGCGGGCGCTGCAACGTGCTGCGCGCGGTCGATGGGGTCGAGGCGCTGCGCTTGATTGATCAGGGCGTGAAGCCAGATCTGGCGATCATCGACTTGCAAATGCCGCGCAAAAACGGGTTCAGCCTGCTCGTGGAGCTTGGCTGCGCGGGATGTTCGTTTCCGACCGTGGTGCTGACTTCGTCTAGGGCTCGTGCGGATTGGGTGCGCAGCAAAGTCCGCGGAGCGGGCGAGGTGCTCACCAAACCCGACAATCTCGAGGAATTGCGCGACTTGCTGGACGAAGCGATCGCCGGCTTGTAACGCCGCCCGTCCGCGGTTTCGCTGACGCTGGAGCTTGCCCGTGGCGACGGCGCGAGTGCAGATAGCGGCGAGCCGAGTAAGATCCAAGGACGCGCCATGATCCCGACGCTGGAGGACGTGAAAGCCGCCGCCAGGCGGATCGAGGGGATCGCCGTCCGCACGCCCCTCATCCGCAATGATGCGCTGGACCAATTGACCGGCGCCAGCGTGTACGTGAAAGCGGAGAACTTGCAGCGCGCCGGCGCCTTCAAGATGCGCGGGGCCGCGAACGCGATCGCCGCCTTGCCCGAGCAGGTCCGCTCGCGCGGCGTGGCGGCGTTTTCGTCGGGCAACCACGCCATCGCCGTATCCGCGGCCGCCAGGCTTTTCGGAATCCGCGCCGTCATTGTCATGCCGGCGGATGCGCCCGCCATCAAGCTTGAGGCGACGCGCTCAAATGGAGCGGAAATCGTTACCTACGATCGCCTTCACGAGAGTCGCGAAAGCATCGGCGCGAGATTGGCCGAGGAGCACGGGCTCGTGATGATCAAGCCGTTCGACGATGCCAATGTGATCGCGGGCCAAGGCGTCGTCGGCCTGGAAATCGCCGAAGACATCGCACCCGACATCGCTTTCGTACCGGCGAGCGGGGGTGGGCTTTCAGCCGGTATTTCGCTCGCGCTGCCGCACACAAGGCTCTATGCCGTCGAGCCGGAAGGACACGACGACATTGCCCGCACGCTCGCCGTCGGATCAATCCAAAGAAACGCGCCCGGCGTCCGCTCGATCTGCGACGGACTGCTTGTGGAGGCCATGGGCGAGCTGCCGTTCGCGATCGCCCGGGAACGCTTCACGGGAGCGGTCGCGGTGTCGGACGCGAGTGTTGTACGCGCCATGAGGTTCGCCTTCGAGCGGCTGAAGCTCGTGCTTGAGCCTTCCGGCGCCGCAGGCCTCGCGGCCGTGCTGGACGGCGCGATCGACATGAAGGGCATGACAGTCGTGGTCGTCGCGTCCGGAGGCAATGTCGACGCCGCAGCGTTCGCGCGCGCGATCACCTGAGTCTGGTCAGGGAGGCCGACGGATTCAAGCGCAATGATGTTTCGTCGCCCTCTGGTTATTCTCTTGGTGTGGCTGGCGGCGTGCGCGCCGCCGTCCTCGCCGGAACCGGCGCCGCCGTCAGCCACGCTTCATGAACTCTACGTGCGCGTGGAGATGGAGCGAGTGTTTTCCGACAGCAAGACTTTCGCCGACGCCGAGCCTCGCGAGGCGCCGCGCGACATTCTTCTCGCATACAGGCGAGACGTACCCGTCGACGCGCCTGCGCTTCGTCAGTTCGTCGATCGATATTTCGATCTTCCTAGCGAATCCGCCCCGGCCACGCCGCCAGGCGCAATGCGGGCGCCGATCGCACAGCACATCGCCGCGCTATGGCCCATTCTCACGCGCCCGCCCACCGGGCCTCAGGGTTTTTCCTCGCTCCTCCCACTCAATCGGCCCTACGTGGTTCCGGGCGGACGCTTTCGCGAACTCTATTATTGGGATTCTTATTTCACGATGCTGGGCCTCGTTCGCGACGGGCGCCAACAAAGCGTTCGGGACATGGTCGATAACTTCGCTGATTTGATCGTGCGATATGGCCACGTACCGAACGGTTCGCGATCCTATTATCTCAGCCGCTCCCAGCCGCCGTTTTTCTACCTCATGGTCGCTCTAACCGACGCTGATCGCGCCAGGGCCTTCGCGCGCTACCTTCCGGCGCTTCGGCGCGAGCATGCGTTTTGGATGGATGGGGAAACGCGCGCGTCGACAGGACACGCTTGGCGACGGGTCGCGCGCCTGCCGGACGGGAGCGTGCTCAATCGTTATTGGGATGATCGTGACACGCCGCGCGACGAATCCTATCGCGAGGACGTGGTGCTGGCGGCGTCCGCAAGCCGCGCCGCGCCGCAGCTTTATCGCGACATCCGCGCGGCGGCGGAAAGCGGCTGGGACTTCAGCTCCCGCTGGCTGGCGGACGAGCGCAGCCTGGAGACGATCGAAACGGCGTCGATCTCGCCGGTCGATCTCAACAGTCTTCTCTATGGGCTTGAGAAGGCGATCGGCGAGGGGTGCGCGTTCGCGAAGGATCCGGTTTGCGCGGAGGCGTTTGAGCAGCGGGCCGAGCGCCGGCGGTCCGCAATGAACCGCTACATGTGGGATCGTGAGCGCGGCGTGTTCTTGGACTATCATCTCGTGCGCGGCGAGCGGCTTGATCGTTTGAGCGCGGCCACGCTCTATCCCTTGTTCGTGCGCGCGGCGGATGCGGCGCAGGCCGAGCGCGTCGCCCGAAACGTAAGAGCACAGTTGCTGGCGCCCGGGGGGCTGCGAACGACGACGCGGCAAACGGGACAGCAATGGGACGCGCCGAACGGCTGGGCGCCATTGCAGTGGATCGCCGTCGAAGGTCTCGGCGCCTACGGAGAGGGCGACCTGGCGCGCGAGGTCGCCAATCGTTTCGCCCGCACTGTGCGGCGCGCCTATTGTGAGACGGGCAAACTTCTCGAGAAGTACGACATCGAGACGGCGCGGCCAGGCGGCGGGGGCGAATATCCGCTGCAGGACGGTTTCGGCTGGACCAACGGCGTCACACTGGCGCTGATGCAACGCTATCCCGATGTTCGCGAAGGCTGTCCGTGACGGTCGAACGCGAAAAGGGTTGAGTGCACTTCTCTACCCGCATTACCGGCATCATCAATACTTGGGCGCTTACACAGCCGCGGCCGATCGGAGACGCGATAGCGACTCCTTGCGCGACAATGCTGCTCGTGGAGCTGGGCTTGTTCGCGGGCATGCTCGTGCTCGCCGCGTTGAACCGCTGGCTGTTGTCGCCGCGACTTGCCGCAGCGTCGGACGAAGACGCATCATCGTTGAACGCGCTTCGGCAAAGCATAGGCGTCGAGACGGCGCCAGCGGTGTTGGTTATCGCCGCCGTCGCCGTGCTGGGTGTGCTTGAGCCGCCAAACGCGGGTTGAGCGATCAGCCGTTGAACTTCAGCCGCACAAACCCCATCGCCCCATTGGGATCGCCGCCATAAGAGGGCTCAAGCGCATCCGGCAGGAAATTGTGCGAATAGAGCGCACCGATCCCAAACGTTATGCGCGGCGCGATCTCAAAGTCGCGAATGGCCCCAAGCGAGACTTTCGCCACGGTGCGGGCCGGACCCGGCGCAAGTTCAGTTGTTTCGATCTGCTCGGCGCGACCGAAGAACGTCAAATCTTGCGAGGGATGATAGGCGCTCTCCAACGCCCAGGCCAGTTGGCTCTCGACGTTGCTTGGATCCTTGATCCCATAGGCAAGTGTCGTCGACCACCAGCCATTGTCGCCGACGGGCTGGGTGTAGATCGCACTCGCCGACCAGCGCGTTTCATTGACATCCGGCTCCAATTGCTCGGGGCTCTGCTGATCGGCCCAGGAAATCTGAAGGGCCAAGCGTTGCGTCGGATTCCAGCTCAATCGCACTGCGGTTGAGTCGAGCGCGCCAGTCTCGATATCAAAACGATGCTGATCGGGCTCACGCCCCCGAAAACGCGAGACCTCGATCTTCCAATTGTCATGCACGAAACCGGCGGTGAGCACGCCGAAGGTGATGTGCGTGGAATCGAGCCAGTGGTGGGTGATCGGCGCTTCAGGTGAATCCATCGCCGACATGCGGTGCATAAAGGCGGGCGGGCCGAAGGCGGGTTCACCGGGCAGACCGCCGTAAACAAAGATGCTGTCGTGCTCGGAAATGTTGTGCGCGTAACTCGCTGACAATTCCATGAAGAGGTCGTGCGGGTGCTGGCGATCTACGAGGTGATCAATACCGTTCGCGGTCTCGCCTGACGCCAGCAGCAGCGGATAGCCGCTCGCCCCCATGAATGGATCGGGGGACAACATCGCGCGCAATTGGATGGTATCGCCGCTCGGCAGATCGCGCCGCGCCATTCCCATCAGCATGCCCGAGAAAAACGCCTTCTCATCGCCGTGGTCGCCGCCTTGCCAATCATAGACCCCGTTGAGCATCGCATGGGTCATCACCATCCAGGACCCATGCATGCCCATCTCTCCCATGTGCGAACTCGCATCAGGTTGCCAGCTCGTGCCCGACGCTTCGCGCCCGCTCGGATACATGCCGAGCGCGCCTGTCATCTCGCTCATGTCGTGCGACATATCGTTTTGAGCGGCCTCGCCCGGCTGCGCATGATCCATTTGGCTATGGTCCATTTGCATCGGCTGTTGAGCGTCCGGCTGCGTCGATGGCGTCGTCTGCTGCGCCGGCGGCTGAGCCGGGGACATCTGCATTTGCCCCATAGTCTGTGCAAAGGCTGGTCCGCTCGTCAGGACGCTCGAAACCAGCAACGTCCACACCAAGGTATTGCGCATGAAAAGTCCCTCGCATGGGCGGAGACAAGTGCCGCCTCATCTCACCTACGCAGGTTCTCCCAGAACCCTCACGGATTCCCAGAGCTTGCGCCAGATCAATTCAAATTAAGCGGGTTGCATTAATCGATGGCCGCCCGGCGCCGTCTGCGGCCATCATTTGCGGGCTTGGCCCGCGCGAGGTCGTCGAGGATCGGGCAATCGGAACGGTCATCGCCGTGGCAGTGATCTGCGAGATCACGCAAAGTTCTGACCACGCTGCGCATGTCGCGAATGCGTTGTTCGAGGTCTTCGATGTGCGAGGTCGCTAACCGCTTAACCTCGCGCGATGGACGCTTACGGTCGCGCCAAAGCGCCAGGAGGTTTGCCACTTCGTCGAGTGAGAAACCGAGGTCGCGGGTGCGCCGAATGAATTGAAGCACTGCAACGTCGCTCTCGTCATAGTCTCGATAGCCATTATCGCGCCGCCCCGGCTTCAAGAGCTTGATGCTCTCGTAATAGCGGATCATTTTTGCCGAGACGCCCGAGCGTTCCGCGGCCGAGCCAATGTTCATGGGCCTGTCGCCAAAGAGAATATAAGCGTGTTCACCTTCCCATTGTGGGAAGGTTTAGACTTCGATTCAAGTCAAACAAGGGGCGCGCTGTTCGCGGTGCGTTTTGGAACCATGTCCGATCATTCTCATCACGACCACCGTCACGACGCCGCAACGCTCGAGGCGGGGGTCGATCCGGTCTGTGGTATGAAGGTGAAACCAGATAGCCCGCACCACTCGCAGCACGACGGCAAGGAGGTGCTGTTCTGCAGTGCTGGATGCAAAGCGAAATTCGACGCCAGCCCAGGCAAGTACACCGCAGCGAACGATCGCGGGCTCCAGGCGTCCACGCCGACTGCGGAGTCGGTTCCCGAAGGCGTGAAGTGGACGTGCCCGATGCACCCACAGATCATTCGCGACGGGCCGGGCTCGTGCCCGATCTGTGGCATGGCGCTCGAGCCGATGCTGCCAACAGCGGACTCCGAACCCAACCCTGAACTGAAAGACATGGAGCGGCGCCTCGTTGTCAGTCTCGCTCTGGCCGTACCCGTGCTTGTCTTGGAAATGGGTCGCCATTTGTTCGGCACTGATCGCATTATCCCGCCGACACTCAATCCTTGGCTCCAGATGTTGCTGGCGACGCCGGTAGTGCTATGGGGCGGGTGGCCCTTTTTCAAACGAGGCTATGCGTCGCTAAAGAGCCGCCACCTCAACATGTTCACGCTCATCGCTTTGGGAACAGGCGTAGCGTGGCTCTATTCGATGATCGCGACATGGGCGCCATCCGCATTCCCGGCGCAATTCCGCATGCAGAGCGTGGTCTCGGTTTATTTCGAAGCAGCCTCGATCATCACCGTCTTAGTGCTATTGGGTCAGGTGTTGGAGTTGCGCGCGCGCGAGCGTACCGGCGGCGCTATCCGCGCACTTTTGGACCTTGCGCCAAAGACCGCGCGCCGCGTGCGCGGCGGGGCGGAGGAAGAAATAACCCTCGATGCCGTCCAGGTCGGCGATCGACTACGGGTTCGACCGGGTGAAAAGGTCCCTGTGGATGGCGTCGTCGTCGATGGCCGATCGACCATCGACGAGTCGATGGTGACCGGTGAATCCATGCCGGCGACACGCGAGCCTGGGCAAAAGGTCATTGGCGGCGCCGTCAACCAAACCGGCGCGCTGGTGATCGAAGCGGAACGGGTTGGGCGCGACACGATGCTTTCGCAGATCGTGAATATGGTGGCTCAAGCGCAGCGTTCGCGCGCGCCGATCCAGCGTATGGCAGACGAGGTATCGGGCTGGTTTGTGCCGGCGGTGATCAGCGTGGCGGTGCTCGCATTCCTGATCTGGCTGTTGTTTGGGCCAGAACCGCGTTTCGTCTATGGCCTCATCGTCGCCGTCTCGGTCCTCATCATTGCCTGTCCGTGCGCGCTTGGTCTCGCTACGCCGATGGCCATCATGGCCGGCGTTGGCCGGGGCGCGCGGTTAGGCGTGCTGATCAAAAACGCCGAGGCGCTGGAGCATTTCGAGAAGGTCGACACGCTCGTGCTCGACAAGACCGGCACATTGACTGAAGGCAAGCCCGCCGTTGTCGGCCTCACGGTAAACGGCGTTGAAGAGAGCGAAGTCCTTCGTCTCGCTGCAAGTCTCGAAAACCAGAGCGAGCATCCGCTGGCACAGGCGATCGTGCGCGCCGCTGTCGCCAAGGGGTTAGCTCTGATTGAGCCGAGCGAATTCGACTCGCCGACAGGCAAGGGTGTGATTGGCATAGTCGACGGAAAGCGCGTTGCGCTGGGTGCTGAACGCTATCTGGCCGATCTCGGGATCGACGTCAGTCCACTCAAGGACGCAGCGGAAAATTATCGACGCGACGGCGCAACGGCGATCTTTGTCGCCGTTGAAGAAGGTGCGCGCGGCGTGTTCGCGGTCGCCGATCCAATCAAAGCCTCAACACCCGAAGCGCTGGCAGCTTTGCGCAAGGATGGCATTGCACTGGTGATGCTGACCGGCGACAACAAGACAACCGCCGAGGCCGTCGGGCGCAATCTTGGCATTGATCGCGTCGAAGCCGACGTGCTGCCGCGACACAAATCCGAAGTCGTTGCGCGGCTCAAAGGCGAGGGCCACGTGGTCGCGATGGCCGGCGACGGGGTCAATGATGCACCGGCGCTAGCTGCCGCTGACGTGGGCGTCGCCATGGGCACCGGAACAGATGTCGCAATGGAGAGCGCCGGCGTGACCCTGTTGAAGGGCGACCTCCGGGGCATTGTGCGAGCGCGCGCGATCTCGAAAGCGACCATGCGCAACATCCGTCAAAACCTTTTCTTCGCCTTTGCCTATAACGTCGCGGGCATCCCAATCGCGGCGGGGCTCCTCTATCCGTTCACCGGACAATTGCTGTCGCCGATGGTCGCGGCCGCTGCGATGGCGCTGTCGTCGGTTTCGGTGATCGCCAATTCGCTGCGCCTTGGCCGGCTGCGCATCGCGGGCGCCACATGAGCGGGCAGGGTTCCCGCGTCTATCGCTGCCACGACGAAGCGCCATGCTTGGCCTCCGATTCTACGTGGAAGAAGTTGTCACCGAAGCGGTCCACCGCGCCATAAAGCTGGAGACGCGAGGGGCGCCGCAGCTCCAGGTGATTGACCACTGTCGGATGGGATTTGATGTGGTTTCGCACCCGTCCGGATCGCACGTGCGCGTGTGCATCGACTACAACCGCCCGGCAACGCTTGCTGGTCGACTTCTCAGTTTGTTGTTCGCAAGCAAGTACGCGCGCCGGTGCGTGCGGCATGTTGCAAATGATGCGGTGCGCTTTTTCGGTGCAGCGGCGAGAGGGTCTAGCAAATGGACCTTGCGGTTCGAGAAGGAATGGGATTCTCGCTCGGTACGTTTTGCTCAGGCTAGCGTACGCTTGGTCCATTGAAAGATTAGTGGAGATGTAGACGGCATCGGTTCGATATATTGTTGCGGACGTTGATGGAGCGGTCTCGTTCTACTGAGACAATCTCGACTTCAGGATCGACAAACACAATCCAAGCAAATCCGCCGCCCTAATTCGCGACGGCCGCACTTTGTACTTGGGCGCAGGAAGCGGTCAGATTGACGGCCATCCAGAGCCGGGCGGGTGGAACCGGTTTATGCTCGTCACCAAGGCATTGGACGCGCTGATCGATCGGCTTCGCGCGGTCGATGAACAATTCCCTGGCGCCTTCAGTGACGGCGGAGCAGGCCATGCAATTCTGCTTGAAGACCCTTCGGGCGATGCAATTGAGCTATTCGAGTTTAAGAGCTGAAGGGCTACGCGTTGGCAAATGCGAGAATTGCGCACCGCGCTGACCCGGTCACCTCGCGCGTTCTTGACTCATCTCCCTTGCCCACGATTAGTCCAATCCGCGATAGTGCAGACCCGGGTGAACAAAGCCGCCGAGAAATGAAGAAGTTAGATCGCCGTTTTTGCACTGCCCCCATGATGGATTGGACGGACCGGCATTGTCGGGCGTTTCATCGGGTGCTGACGCGTCGGGCTTTGCTCTACACCGAAATGCTGACGGCAGACGCGGTCCTGCATGGCGATCGCGCGCGCCTGCTTGGCTATTCTGATGTCGAGCACCCCGTGGCTCTGCAATTCGGGGGCAGTGAGCCGGAGAAACTCGCCGGCGCCGCGCGCATCGGCGCTGAGCTCGGTTATGACGAAATCAATCTCAATGTGGGCTGTCCGTCCGACCGGGTGCAGGCAGGGCGCTTCGGAGCGTGTCTCATGCGCGAGCCGGCGCTGGTCGCTGAACTTTGGCGCGCCATGCAGGAGGCGGCGCCCGATACGCCCGTCACCATCAAGTCCCGCCTCGGGGTCGACGAACAAGACCCGCGCGAGGCGCTCTTCGATCTCGTCGACCGCGTCGCCGCTGCAGGCTGCCGCACCTTTATCGTGCACGCGCGCAAAGCCTGGCTGCGGGGCCTCTCTCCGAAGGACAATCGTGAGATTCCGCAGCTCGACTACGAACTCGTGCGTGAGCTGAAACGCGCGCGTCCGGATCTCGAGATCGTGCTCAACGGCGGGCTGCGCGACGTCGTGCATGCACGCGCGGAAGGCGTGGGCCTGGACGGCGTCATGCTGGGGCGCGCGGCCTATCAAAATCCCGCGCACTTGCTGGACGTCGATGCGTTGATCTTCGGTAAGGCCTCGCCGGTCCCGAGCCGCGAGGCGGCGGTCGAGGCCTACATTCCTTACATCGAATCCCAGCTCTCGGCCAGCGCGCCGCTTCACGCCATGACGCGCCACATGCTTGGACTATTCCACGCACGCCCTGGCGGACGAACGTGGCGGCGCGCGCTTTCGGAGCAGGGGGTGCGGGCGGGCGCCGGGCTCGAAGTGCTCCGCACAGCGCTTGAACACGTGAGCCGCTCCGCCACGCGCGCGGCATGATCGCCCAGCTTCCCGGGTTCATCACCGCCCTGATCGCGGCGGGCTTGTTGGCCGGATTCATCGGCGGCTTGTTCGGCGTTGGCGGCGGCATCGTCATGGTGCCGGCGCTTTACCTGCTCTTTGGCGCCCTGCAGGTGGACGAGGCCGTGCGCATGCACGTCTGTATCGCCACCTCGCTGTCCACCATCATCGTCACGTCGTGGCGCTCGCTCTCGACGCACGCCAAGGCTGGGGCCGTCGATTTTGAAATCTTGCGCGGCTGGACGCCATGGATTGCGCTGGGCGCTGCGCTGGGCGGCGGCGCGGCCGGCCTGATGAGCACGGACGTCCTGGTGGGCGTATTCGGCTTCGGCCTATTGGCGATCGCCGCTTACATGGGCTTCGGCCGCGCAAGCTGGCGCCTCGCCTCGGAAATGCCGCGCGACCCATCGCGCGCGTTGATCGCCGGAGCGATCGGCTTCGTCTCCGCGTTGATGGGGATTGGCGGCGGTACGTTTGGAGTCGCCGTGATGACGCTTTGCGGACGCCCGATCCATCAGGCGGTCGCCACGGCTTCGGGCTTCGGCGCCGCCATCGCCATCCCTGCGATCGTCGGCTTCATCATTTCAGGCTGGGGTCGCGCGGGCTTGCCGCCGGGTTCCCTGGGCTTCGTCAATGCTCCCGGCTTCCTGCTGCTCGCGGCGCTGACGGTGCTGACGGCGCCCATGGGCGCGCGCTTGGCGCATCGCCTCGATCAGCGGATCCTGCGCCGCGCCTTCGCAGTGTTCTTGGCGGTGACGGCGCTCAACATGCTGCGCAGCGCGCTCAGTTGAGAAACGCGCCGATCAATTCGCCGATGCCGCGCGCCCAGTCGCTCAAACTGTATACCGCTGCTGCGCCCAACAGGATCGCGGCCCAGATGACGGCGTACGTCAGCCCATGTAGGAGGGTCGGCGGCCCAATCGGATTGAGCGCGCTCTGCACGGGTTCGTCGGCGCGGCGCACGCGCGGGCTGTAGGTAAGACGCGCGCCGAAAACCGCGGCGAGCGCCAAGCCAGCGGAAAACGCGCCGATGCTGTAAGGGTCGAGCCGCGTGAACGCGTGCGGGAAGGCGAACGCCAGCGCCGCCACCAGCACCCCGACAATCGCCACCATGATCATTACGCCCCGCATGGACGCCCTCCCAGCGTGCGCCGAGGCAGCTCCGCCATGATCCGCAGCCGCTCCGCCTCGCTGAGGCTGCTCCACGCCGCGATTTCCTTCAGGGTCCGCCCGCAGCCGACGCACAGGCCGGTTCGCCCGTCGACGGCGCAGGTTTTGACGCACGGTGAAGAGACCGTCGGCATGCTCACACTGTGACCTAATCCGCCGTGCGCCAGGGCGGCAACCGCCACAATCAGGACACATCGAAAAACAATAAATCGTCGTTGACTTTCGATGCATATTATCGTATATCGATAAGCACGATGAAATCGGGTTGAGGCCGCATCCGTTCCGACGGCCGGCGGCATCTACCGCAACGACAGGTCCGACTGACTTTCTTGGAGGATGCGATGCGTTTCGCCTCTATCGTGACCGCAGCCGCTGTGATCGCAGCCGCTCCGGTGGTAGCTTCTGCGACAGGGCCTCAAATGAAGAGCGACCAATTCGTCAGCGCCGTGCGTTGCGCCGCCTATGACAGCCTGCCCCAGTTCGCGGACAAGGGTCGCGACCTGGGCTTGGCGCGCTTCCAACTCAATTCTGAACTGCGTCGGCAATCGCCGGAAACCGCCGTCGCCGCCCATCAAGCCGTCGCGGACGTGGCGAGGCGCGCCAATGCGGCGACGACGCCGGCGGCCCTGACGGCTTTGCGGATTGATCGCAGCGCGGCCTGCACCGGCGGCGCGATCGTCGCAGATCATGCGCCGGCAGACGGCGAGGGTTGAAGCGTGTAAGCTCGGCGCGGGCATCTGGGTTCGCGCCGGCGGAAAGGGGAGGCCATGAAACTCTGGATCCTGGTCGGCGCCTTTGGGCTCTTCGCCGCGCCCAATGCGTTCGCGCTCGACGCCCTGACCGATCCGGCCGAAACGCAGGACGAAGCGCCGATTGCGCACGTGCAGGGCAACAGCGCCGAACTCAAGCGCAAGTGCGCGGCCGGCGCCAAGCAGGAGCCGCCGCCACGGCAACAGCGCGAAAACGTCGCGGCCGCGCCCCCGCCCCAGCGTCCGCCCGCATCGGATCGCCAGCATGCCGACCGCAACGCTGATCCGCCCCCGCCCGCGCAGGATGAACGCAGCCGCGGCGGAGGCGGCGGCGCGCCGCTCCAGTCGATTCCGGACTCGCTTTTGCTCCAACGCCCCGCGGCGTTATAGTTCGTCGCGGCGCGCGTATTTCCGCCGCGTCAGCGAGCGGATAAGCGCCCCATGAATCTGGATTTTTCGCCGGAAGAACTCGCCTTTCGCGACGAGGTGCGGACGTTCATCCGCGATAATTATCCAGCGCACGTGCGCGAGAAGATGAACCGCGATCAACTGACCAAGGAAGATTACCTCGCTTGGCATAAGATCCTCGGCAAGAAAGGTTGGTCCGCGCCGGCGTGGCCAAAGGAATATGGCGGCACGGGCTGGACGGCGACGCAGCGTTACATCTGGCTTGAAGAAAACGCACGCGGCGAAACCATTCCGCCGTTGCCGTTCGGCGTCTCGATGGTGGGCCCCGTCATCTACACGTTCGGCACGCCCGAGCAGAAGCAGCGCTTCCTCCCCGGCATTCTCTCGGGCGATGTGTGGTGGTGCCAAGGCTATAGCGAACCCGGCGCCGGCTCCGATCTCGCCAGCTTGAAGACGCGCGCGGTACGAGAAGGCGATCACTACATCGTCAACGGCCAGAAGACGTGGACGACGCTCGCGCAATACGCCGATTGGGGCTTCTTCCTCGTCCGCACCAGCACCGAGGGCAAACAGCAGGAAGGCATCTCCTTCCTGCTCATCGACATGAAGTCGCCGGGCGTCACGGTGAAGCCGATCATCATGCTCGATGGCGGCCATGAGGTGAATGACGTCTTCCTCGATAACGTCAAAGTGCCGGTCGAGAACCGCATCTACGAAGAAAACAAGGGCTGGACCTGCGCCAAATTCCTGCTCGCGCACGAACGCTCCGGCATCGCCGGCGTCGCCCGCTCGAAGCGGCAGGTGGAAAAACTGAAGGCCATCGCAAAAGCCGAACGCGCCGATGACGGCCGCCCGCTGATTGAGGACGAAAGCTTCGAACGCAAGCTCGCCGAGCTGGAAATCGATCTCTCTTCACTGGAAATGACGGAGCTGCGCGTGCTCGCCAACGAGCAAGCGGGGAAGGGGCCCGGCGTTGAAAGCTCGCTACTGAAAATCAAAGGCACCGAGATCCAACAACGTCTCACCGAACTCACGATGGAAGCCGTCGGCAATTACGCCGCGCCCTACTTCCGCGGCTTTCCCCCACAAGGCGCCAACGATTTCCCCATCGGCCCGGATTACGCGCACCACGCCGCGCCCACCTATTTCAACTGGCGCAAAGCCTCGATTTATGGTGGCTCCAACGAAATCCAGCGCAACATCATCGCGAAGATGGTGCTGGGGCTGTGATGTCCACGTACCGCGCCGTACTTGTGTGGGCCTTACGCATCATTCCGCTCGCGGTCGGCGCTATGGTGGCCCATGCTTATTTTGATATCGCGGAAGTTTACGAGCGGACGCAGACACAGATGGGCCCCGTCGAAGCGGCTGGCGTCGATCATCCGGCCGAGTTCCTAATAGGCGTTCTGCCGTTCGCGCTCGCGATTACGCTCGTTAGCCTCGCGTTGGCGGAGATTCTCTCGCTACTAAACAAGCGGGCCCAATCTGTGGGAACGATCACATGAACTTCGATTTCACCGACGAACAGAATCTCCTCCGCGACTCCATCGCCAAATGGGCGGCGGGCCAATACGATTTCGAGAAGCGGCGCGCCGCGCTCGCTTCGCCCGATGGGTGGAAAAAGAATTGGGCGACGTTCGCCGAACTCGGACTGCTCGCGGCGCCGATTGCAGAAGAGCATGGCGGCCTCGGCGGCGGGCCGCTCGACACGCTCGTCATCATGGAAGAATTCGGCAAGGCGCTGGTCACCGAGCCCTTTCTGCAAACCGCCATCATCGGCGCCAATGCGCTGAAACACGCCGGTAGCGACGCGCAGAAGGACGAGCATCTCCCCGCCATCGCCGGCGGCGAGCGCATCATCGCCTTCGCGCAAGCCGAGCCGAAAAGCCGCTGGGCGCTCGAAGCCATCGCCACCACGGCGAAGAAGGATGGCGCGGGCTACACGCTCAACGGCCAAAAGTCCGTCGTCATCGGCGCGCCGCAAGCCGATCATCTCCTCATCACTGCACGCACCGGCGGCGGCGAGCGCGAAGCCAAGGGCGTCTCGCTCTTCCTCGTGCCGAAGAACGCCAAAGGCGTGGTCACGCGCGACTACCCGACTGTGGATGACTTCCGCGCCTCGGAAATCTATTTCGAAAACGTCGCGCTCTCCATCGAGCATCGCCTGGGCGGCGAGGGCGAAGCGCTGCCGGTGATCGAGCGCATCGTCGATGAAGCCAACGCCGCGCTCTGCTCGGAAGCGGTGGGTGCGCTCCGCCTCATGCACAGCCTGACGCTCGAATACTCGCGCACGCGCAAGCAATTCGGCCGCGCCATCGGCGAATTCCAGGTGCTGCAGCATCGTCTGGTCGACATGTTCATGGAAGTGGAGGAGAGCGTCTCCATGGCGCTGCTCGCCACGTTGAAGCTCGACACGCCCGAGCGCGCCAAACACGTCTCCGCCGCCAAGGTCCGCATCGGCCGCGCCATCCGCTTCGTTGGACAAGCCGCCATCCAAACCCACGGCGGCATGGGCGTCACCGACGAAATGCGCGTGGGGCACTACTTCAAACGCGCGACCATGATCGACGCGCAGTTCGGAAACGCCGACCATCATCTGAAACGCTACATGGCGCTGAGCAAGGCGGCTTAGGCGCTTCTCGCCGACAACGCCCTCCGTCATCCCGGACAGCGCGCAGCGCTGATCCGGGACCCAGGGCAACATGCGCAGAGCTTCGCAACTCTGGGTCCCGGCTCTTTCGGTCGGTATGATGGTGGGTCGCGCTAACCAGCTTTGGTTTTGTGCCGGTCCAGGAAGGTTGTGACCGCCCTCCAGGCAAAGACGAGCGCAAGCAACGCCTGCATGATCCACAATCGTTCCGGAAAGGCTTTGAAGGCCATAGCGCCGCTCGCGATTGCAACGAGCAAAAACAAGAACGCCAACCAAATTGATCTGTTGGCGTTGTGGGGCAAGTCGTCCGGCGCGTCCTTATGAAGATGCATTAGCATACCTCAATCACTCTCGTGGGCGCTGCTAGTTCTACCAGATCGATGCCATCGCATCCATGTCCGATTCCGGCGAGACGGGCGGCTCAAACCGCTCCATATTGCCCCCATGCTCGACGCAGAAACCTGCCACGGCGCATGCGAAGCCAAGGATCGCCGCTTTGACGGCCGCTTCTATGTGGGCGTCACGCCCACCGGCATCTATTGCCGCTGCATCTGCCCCGCGCGCACGCCCAAGCGCACCAACCGGCGCTTCTTCCCCAGCGCCGCCGCCGCTGAGCGCGACGGTTTCCGTCCGTGCTTCATCTGCCGCCCCGAACTCGCGCCTGGCCTTGCGCCCATCGACGCGCCGGCGCGCCTCGCCGCGCAGGCGCATGCCCGCATCGAAGCCGGCGCGCTGGAGGAGCGTGGGCTTGAAGCGCTCGCCGCCGAACTCGGCGTCACCGATCGGCACCTTCGCCGCGTGATGAACGCGCAATTCGGCGCCAGCCCCATCGAGATCGCACAGACCGCGCGTCTGCTCGCCGCCAAGCGCCTGCTGGCCGATACCCAGCTCAGCGTCACCGAAATTGCGTTCGCCTCGGGCTTCCAAAGCTTGCGGCGTTTCAACGCTTCGGTGAAGGAACGCTACGGCTTGGCGCCGACCAAAATGCGCGGGCGCGGCGCCAAGCATGACGGCGTGGTGAAGCTCGTGCTTGCCGTGCGCGGCGCGAACGATCTGCGCGCAAGCTTCGAATTTCTCGCGGCGCGGGCCATGCCCGGCGTCGAGATCGGCGCCAGCGATCGCTACGCGCGCGTCTTGACGCTCGGCAATGTCACCGGATGGATCGACATCACCCCGCACGCCAAGGGCTTGCAGCTCACGCTCACCGATACGCTCGCGCCGCACCTCCGGCCGCTCGTCGCCGCCGTGCGCGGCGCGTTCGATCTCGACGCCGACACCGCCACCGTCGACGCGCATCTTGCGCGAGATCCGCGCTTCTCCATCGAAGCCGAGCCCGGCATCCGCGTCACCGGCGCGCTCGACGGTTTCGAACTCGCCATCCGCGCCGTGTTGGGGCAGCAGATCACCGTGATCGCCGCGCGCAAGCTCGCGACGAAGCTGGCTCAAAAATTTGGACCGCCGGCGTCCTCGCCGGCGAGCGTGGCGTTGGCCGGCGAGATGCCGGAGGTCCATGAGTGGCGCGCTTTCCCCACCTCCGCCCAAGTCGCCAACGCCGGCGCGGACGCCATCGCCGCCATCGGCATGCCGAGGAAGCGCGCCGAAACGCTTGCGGCGCTCTCGCGTGCGCACGCCGACGGCAAGCTCAACCTTGCGCGCGGCGCGGTGTCAGCGGGCAGGGCGGGCCTCGCGGAGATTTCCGGCGTTGGTCCGTGGACCATCGAATATGTCGCGTTGCGCGCACTCGGCGATCCCGACGCTTTCCCCGCAACCGACGCCGCCATCATCGCCGCGCTCGGTAAACGCGGCGAGACGCTTGAGCACCTGAAACCCTGGCGCGCTTACGCCGCGATGCGGCTCTGGCGCCGCGCCGCCACGAAAGGACTCCGCCCATGATCCGTTACGATTACAAAAGCCCAGTCGATACACTGACGCTGATCGCGAGCGACGATGCGCTGACGAGCGTGTTTTTCGAAAACAACAAGCACGGCGCCCCGCCCGAAGACGTCAAGCGCGGGACCAACAAGATCATCGACGAAACCCGCCGCCAGCTCGACGCATACTTCGCAGGCAAGCGCACGAGCTTCGATCTTCCGCTCGCGCCCAGCGGCACGCCATTTCAGCTCAAAGTGTGGAAGGCGCTTAGCCGCATTCCGTATGGCGCCACCAGAAGCTACGGCCAGATCGCGGCGGAGGTCGGCGCGCCCCAAGCTTCGCGCGCCGTGGGCGCCGCCAATGGGCGCAACCCGATCCCCGTCATCGTGCCGTGCCACCGCGTCATCGGCGCCGACGGCAGCCTCACTGGCTTCGGCGGCGGCATGGAGCGCAAGCGCTTCCTGCTGCAACTTGAACAAAGTGACGCCCTGATTCTAAGGGCATGAAGCCCTCGCATCGGCCCGCGCCGCTGTGCTACGCACCCGCGCGAGGGGGAGGCGAGGAGTAGGTGATGCGGACAATTCTCGGGGCGGCTTGCGCTTTTGTCATGATCGCGACGCCGACGTTGAGCGCGGCGGATGCGCCGGGCTGGCATTACGCCTACGAGAACGGCGTCGCCCAGGCCACCGCGCGCGACGAGCGCGGCAAAACCATCGCCACCATGTCGTGCCGCCCGCCCACGGGCGACATCATCCTGCAGGACTATACGCTCGGCCGGTATGGCCGTAACGCGCGCACCGCCACCGTCGCCATCGGCACGATGAGCGTGAACATACCCGCGACGGTCGAACGCGTCGGCCGTGATCGGGTGCTGTCGATCCGCTTGCCGCAGCGCCCGCCCATCCTTGCCGGCGTGCAGGAGCAAGATCGCGTCACCGTTTCGGTAAACGGCCATAGCGCGACGTACTCGGCGGGCAGCGGCGTGCAGATGAAAGATGTCGCCTTCGCCTGCTGGGGCGGCTGACGCGCTGCAGAACGTCTGCAACGACTCTCAGTTCGTCTTTTCCACGCTCGGCGCATTTTTCTTTCTGGGCGCGTCCGCGGGCGGAACCGGCGGCACGATGGTCAGCGTGGGAAGGCGCCGATCGCGATTCATACGCCGCGTCGCAAGCCCGGGCACGAAATTCAGGCCCGCAGCGATCGCGAACGCCCCGGCGCCGAGTGCAAGGGGCGTCCATGCCGCGCCGAAATCGCCGCGCCACACCAGCTCGAGCGTGATCGCCGCCGCTGTCAGAACGCTCGCTGCAGCGAACGACCAGCGCGCGCGGCGCGGCTTGTCTGTGTGGCGCCAGTAGATCCAGTGCGCCCAGAGCGCCGCCGCCGGGGCGGCGAAGCCGAGCGGGGGATGCAGATAGGCGGGTGTGGTGAGGTCGGCGCCCCACCAGGGCGCAAGCCAGGCAATCAGCGCGGCGAAACTCACGCCCGCCCCGCACGCCGTGAGTACGACGGCGAGCGTGTTGCGCACGGGCGCGCCGGAGCGCCGCGCGCGTGCGCCCAAGACGAGAGCGGCGATCAGCCAAAGCGCCGCATGCGCGCCCGATTCCACGAAGCTCACGCCTTGCAGCGCCGGCGCGCCGTCGGAAAAGGCAAGTCGCGTCCAAGCGGAAAGCGCGGCCGCCGCGCCGAGGATGGCGCAGGCTTCAAGGATCGCGCCGGCGATAGGGGCGCGCGTTTTGGCGAAATGCGCGGCGGCGCCGGCGATGGCGGCGGGCGCCGTGAACGCCGCAAGCGCCACGAATACGGGCGGCCAGGGCGAGTTCAGAGCCTCGAACGCCGCAGCGCTGTTGGCGCCGAATCCCGCCGCCGCCAGGGCGAACGCCGCCGCGCTCGCGCTCCAGAAGCGATCCGGCCAGCGCTCGTTCAGCGCAACCGCGCCCAACGCCAGCACCGCGAACACGCTCGGATAGGCCGGCGCGGGCGTGATCAGCAAAATCGCCGTGGCGAGCGAACCGGACGCCGACGCACCCAAAGCCCACAATGTAAGGTGCAAGTCCGCAAGGTGTTTTTGCCGGCGCGCCGCAAGCACGAGGAGCATGGCGAAGCAGAGCGCCAGCGCTGCAAAGCCGCCCGCCGCCGCATAGGGAGTTTCGAGTCCATGGCGCGCTCGGTAGAGCGCGCTCACCGCGAACATCGGAGCGATTGTTCCTGTCGCCGCAACCAGTAGGCCGCGGGGACCAAGTTCCGGCACACGCACGAACG
The DNA here is from genome assembly GCA_035549695.1 of Caulobacterales bacterium. Taxonomy (GTDB): domain Bacteria; phylum Pseudomonadota; class Alphaproteobacteria; order Caulobacterales; family Aquidulcibacteraceae; genus Vitreimonas. The sequence continues at coordinate 143,761 of DASZQK010000030.1, forward strand.
CCAACGCCAGAAACCACATGCCGGCCCACACGGCGGCCGGAGTGAACCACACGTCCGCGCCCGGCTGGCTGCTGAGTACGAACAAGCCCGCGCCGGCGCCGATGAAGGCGGTCATGTGAATCCATTCGAGCCGCAGCGCCGCCGCGCCGAACGCGGCGGCGAGCGCGACGATCAGGCCGAAAGCGACGCCGGTGGATCCGATCAGGCCCAATTGCGCGCCAGCGGTCAGCGCCGCCACGGCCATGAGCAGGGCCAGCGCCGCGCCGGGCCCTGAGGGACGCCCCAGCCGCGCCCGCAACAGGCCCGCGCCCGCCGCTACCACAAGTCCGTCGCAGAACAGCGCCGTGTGGGCGCCGCCGACGCCCGCCAGCAATCCTGCGAGCGCCCACGCGCCGCCGCCGATCGTCGCGAACCATGCCGTGTCGCGCCAGGCGCTGCGCAACGAGATCAGCGCCACCGCGGCTGCAATGACTAGGGCTGCGGCGACGATCGCCGGCAGCGGCGCCGCAAACGCAAGCCCGATCGCGGGGGCGGCGAGCGCGCACGTCACCGCGATTTCGCGCGCCGTCTCCGGGCGCAGCGCCGGCGCCAACGGCTCCGGCGCAGCGTCAGTACGGCCCATCGCGCGGATTTCCTTGTCGACGCGCGCGCGCCATTCGCTGAGCGCCGCCGCGGCGCCCGACGCGGCGGCCGTCTTGCGCTGCTCCGGGCGCACCGCGGCGCGTTCCTCAAGGCCGCTGCGCAGGCGCGTCAGTTCCGCGCCGAGCAGGTCGACGCGGCGCCACAGCAGTGCGAGCCCCGTCAATGTGATGACGAGTTGCAGCGCGATGAGCCCGATCACCAGCATGGCCCCTCCAGCGGCCTTGAACGCAACGTTGCTAGTCCGCGCGCTCTCGATCAGCCACGGCAAGCAGGGATAGCCCCTATGCGCGACCTAATCCGTTTCGGCGGTTCGCCAAGGGCGCCGCCAATTGACGTAGCGCTTCTCTCGGAATTTTGCCTTCAGGCCCCATTGCGGTGCATGCGCGCACCCATCTTGTCAGCGCGCGGAGCCAGCCGATCGCGGCGCCCGCGCAACACGTTGAGCGCGCGCTCGGCCTGCCGGATGGTGCCGGCGAGCCCTGGCTCGGTCTCCAGCCGTTGAATCAGCAGCAGCACGTCGCGCTCCATGCCGAGCACATGGCCCAGCGCTTCCCCGCGCTTGCGGCGCGCCGGAAAATCCTCTGGCCAGGCCTTGCCGAGCATCGTGGCGGCATAGAACCGATCCTTTTCGCGTTTGCGCCACTCATGGCGCCGCGGGGGCGTGTCTGCGTTGCGCCCGCGCGCGCAGGCGCGCCGCGCCCGCAGCGCGATGCGCGCCGCGCCGCGCTCGATCTGGCGCGGTGAAGCCTCCGGCCACACCTGCGCCAAAGCCAGAAGATCGCGCAGGCCCGTGCGCGCACTTTCGATGTTGAGCGGAGGCAGCGCTGCGCGCGCCGCTTCCAGATTGTCGGCGACGGTATTCAGGGCTTGCGAGCGCTTTTTCCCAGCGTCTTTCGCAAGTTCGCGTGCGGTGTTGGCCAAAGCAGTCAGGTCGCGCGCCTGGGCCAGCGCATGCATGACGCTGCGAGCGGTGTCATTGAAGACCGAAGCCAATCCGGGCGCGCAGGCGCGTCCCACCCGCGCCAGAGCACGCGCGCGCTTCAAGTGCACGCGGCACCGGTGCAGCGCCTTTGGACTGTGCGGCGCCGCCGTCAGTTCGGACAAAGCACTGGTGATCTCGTCCGAAAGCGCCGCGCGCAAGTCGAACGTCGCAGCAGGCGACCGCATCCACACCCCCGAGTAACTCGGCGCGGCAATTTTTTGTTCAGCCCCGCAGCGCCGTTCTAAACGCCGATCTTCTTGAGCGCGCCGGAAAAAGCAAGCACTGGTCGCGCACGCTGCGTGACAAGACCGCGCACAAAAACGAGCGATCGCGTGCTGCGCAAGACATCGCCTTCCGCTTCGATCCAACCGTCCAGAGTTCCGGCGGAAATGAACTCGCAATTGCAAGTGAGAGTCACCGCCTTCACACCACCGGCCAACGCATTGTGCGCAATGGAGAAAAGCGCAAAGTCCGCGAACGACATTAACGCGCCTCCATGAATCGCGCCGCCGCCATTCAGATGATCGCGCCGAGGTTCGAACGCGCATTGCGCCTTGCCGTCGCGAATGCGCGAGCAGAAGGGACCGAGCAACGTTTCATAGGGATCGGCGCCCTTGCTCCAGGTCGTCCAGCCCGCGAACGGACCTTCCGTGAGCGTGAAGGGCCTTCCATAGACCTCGTTGGCTGCGCCATCGGCGCTCATTTGCGTCTCTCCGCGTTCCGGCTTCAAATGCGCAAGGGGCAGATGATCCCTGGGGCCGAGATGACCGACGCCGACGACGTGTGCAAGCCATTGCTGGAGACAATTCGCCGCTTCGTCGACGCCCGCCTCATTCCGCTTGAGGAGCAGGTCGCGGAGGCGGATGAGATTCCGGAATGGGCGCTCGCCGAGATGCGCGCGCTTGGGCTGTTCGGCCTCACAATTCCCGAGGAATTTGGCGGCCTTGGCCTCGGCATGGAGAATGAGGCGAGGGTATTGTTCGAATTCTGCCGCTGTGCGACGGCTTTCCGCTCCGCCTTCGGCACCAATGTCGGCATCGGCAGCCAGGCGCTCGTCATGTTTGGCGCGGACGAACAAAAACGGCGCTGGCTGCCCCGCATCGCCAGCGGCGAAATCATCTCCAGTTTCGCGCTCACGGAGCCCGAAGCGGGTTCGGATTCGGGGTCGGTGCGCACGCGCGCGGAGCGCGACGGCGACCATTATGTTCTGACCGGAGTCAAGCGCTTCATCACCAACGCCGACAAGGCTTCACTCTTTACGGTGATGGCGCGGACCGATCAGAACCTGAAGGGCGGCGCTGGCGTCAGCGCCATCCTGGTTCCGCGCGAGACACCCGGTGTCAGCGTCGGCAAGCCGGAACGCAAAATGGGCCAGCAAGGCGCGCATGTGTGCGATGTGGTGTTCGACCGCGCGCGCGTGCCTGTCGACAATCGCATAGGCGAAGAAGGCCAGGGCTTCCGCATCGCTATGCAAGTGCTCGACCGCGGCCGCCTGCACATCGCCTCCGTCTGCGTCGGCGTCGCCGAACGTTTGATCGACGAGGGCATGCGCTACGCCGCGCAGCGCCTGCAATTCGGCCAGCCTATCGCCAATTTTCAGCTGATCCAGGCCCAACTCGCGGACAACCGAACCGAGGCGTATGCCGCACGCGCCATGATCCTCGATGCGGCGCGCCGCCGCGACGCTGGCGAGAATGTTACGATGCTCGCCTCCTGCGCCAAGTTGTTCGCCTCGGAAATGGTCGGGCGCGTCGCCGACCGTACGGTGCAGATTTTCGGCGGCGCTGGCTATGTCGCCGGCGTCGCCGAGCGCTTCTATCGGGACGCCCGCCTGTTCCGCATCTACGAAGGCACGAGCGAAATCCAGCGCTTGGTGATTGCGCGCGAGATGATGAAGGGGGCAAACTAGCCGGTGCGGCAAGGGGAGAAGGCGTGGACCCAGCGGTCATGTGGGCTGCGGCGGGCGTCCTGGTGGCGATCGTCACGCTTGTCCCGACCACGTTGAGCTGGATCGAGGCGCGCCGCCAGAGGCTCGCCGTCGCCGCGCCGTCTCCAGTGTCCGGCGCGCTGTCGGCGGCGCCGAGCCGCCAGGTCTGGCGGTGCGGAATCTACGAGTACCCTCCGCTCAGCTCGATTGATCCGGTTGCGCCGGAGAACGCGTCGGGCCCGCTCGTGGAACTGGCGCGCCGCGTTTCCGCCCGGGTCGGAAAGCGGCTTGAGTTCGTGACATTTTCCTACCGCGATTTCTACGGCGGACAGACAGCGCTTCCGGATCTCGTGGTCGGCATGTTCGAAACGCGCCGCCGCGCCGAGCACATGGTGTTTTCCCGTCCGTTCTATGAGATCGGCCTTCAAGGGATATGTCGAATTGATCAGAGCGGCGATGTTCTTGACGCCGTGCGCGAAGGTTCTTTGCGCGTCGCCGTGTATCAGGGCGAAGTGGGCTGGGAGTTTGTTCACGACGAACTTCCGGACGCCGTCCAGCAACACCGCGTGGGCGAACTGGGCGGGGGCCGTCAACTCGACACCATGGGGCTGTTGACCCAAGGCTTGTACGACGTCGTCATCATGGACGAACTCGCCTGCCGCAATTTTCTCGACGAAGCGGATCATAGAGCCCGGTTCAAACTCGCGTTCGAGCGGGCGCCGCGCACATTCGAGGCCTGCGTCGCGCTCAAGCGCGACAACGGCGGGTATCTCCGCGAGATCAATCTGGCCATCGAAGAGGCTCGCAACGATGCGTCGTTCCGCCAAGCCGAGGACATAGCCTTGAGAGGATATGAAAGCATCATCGCCAAGCGCGCATTGCGGGCCCGGCCTCGCGGCGATTGACGCAGCAGCGCAGCGCGCTTGCGCGGGCAGGCAGGCTTTCATAGCACGATCCGATGTCCAGATCGGCGCGCACGTCCAACCGCCTTGAAGCACTTGTCGCGCGCATCCGCGCTTGCCGCGTGTGCGCGGGCGCCCTCGCGCACGAACCGCGCCCGGTCGTTTATGTGCATGAGTCAGCGCGCATCCTGATCGTCGGCCAAGCCCCCGGCCGGCGCGTGCACGAAAGCGGCTTGCCTTGGGACGACCCCTCCGGCGACCGGCTGCGTGAGTGGATGGGCCTCGATCGCGCCACATTTTACGAGCCATGCAATGTCGCAGTCGCCGCTATGGGATTTTGCTATCCCGGCACTGTCGACGGAGCGGATTTGCCGCCGCGCCGGGAATGCGCGCCGCTCTGGCGGCCGCTTTTGCTGCCGCTGCTGAAAAAAGTTCGCCTGACCCTCCTCGTCGGCGCGTACGCGCAACGCTATCATCTTGGCGCTGCGGTGAAGCCGAGTCTTGGGGAAACCGTGCGCGCGTGGCGCACGTACGGGCCTGAGCGCATGCCTCTGCCGCATCCTTCGTGGCGGAACAGTGCATGGCTCAAGCGCAATCCGTGGTTCGAAACAGAACTGGCGCCCGAATTGCGCAAGCGTGTGCGCGCGGCTTTGCACGATTGAAAGCTTCGACGTCGCAGGTCCTTGATCGGGGCGCCTGCGAATTCAGACGGCGGTTCCCCGGGCGAGGGTTCGTTCTATCGGCGTTGTTTGCGCTCGCAGCGTGCACGCCGACAATTCAGCATGCGCACCGCATCCCGCTGCAATTCGACGGGCCGCGCTTCGATGTCGCGGCGCATCGTTTCTACTCATTTGACGGCGCGCCGCTTGGTCTCAGCGCGTGGACGCCGGCGGATGAGCAGGAGCCCTGGGCCGTGATTATCGGTCTGCACGGCATGAATGATTACGGCGAGGCCAATTTCTACCTTGCGGGCCCCTGGTTCGCCGAGCGCGGCGTCGCTGTCTATGCATACGACGCGCGCGGGCAGGGCCGCTCGCCCGATCGCGGCGTATGGGGTGGCGAACGGCTCATGACCGAAGACTTGCGCACCGCCGTCAGCGTGGCGCGCCGCGCGCATCCCAACGCCGTCATCGCGGTGGTCGGGGAATCGATGGGCGCGGCGACGGCGATGGTGACGTTCGGCTCGGACAACCCCCCGCAGGCGGATCGTGTCGTGCTCGTGTCGCCGGCGGTGTGGGGATGGTCGACCATGCCGGACGCGTACGCGCTGACGCTATGGACCAGCGCGCACATGTTTCCCTGGCAGCCGGTGCAGCCGCCGCGCGGCGTCGCCCGTCACATCGCGCCGTCGGACAATATCGAAATGCTCCGTCACATCGGACGCGACCCGAACATGCTTTTCACCACGCGCATCGACGCGCTCTACGGTCTGGTCAATCTGATGGAGCATGCCGCGCAGGCGGCGCCGCGCATGACCGGGGATGTCGCATATCTGTACGGCGCGCACGATCAGGTCGTGCCGCGCGCTTCGGCCGTGGCGGCGGCGCGAAGATTGCCTGCGACCGCACGCACCGGGCTCTATCCGGACGGCTATCATCTGATGCTGAGAGACCTTCACCGCGAGGTGGTCTATGCGGACATCCTCAGCTTCATCCGCGATCCGAAGGCGCCGTTCCCTTCAGGCGCCCCGCCCCTGACTGAACGGCGCGTGGCGCAAGCTGCAAATCGTTAACGCCATGGCTCTAAACTGCGCGCCGCTATGGCCGCGGCGCGTAAACCCCTGTTTGACAAGCGCAAGTTGGCGCTGACGCGCGCGCGCCTGCGCGCCTGGTGGGACGGCGAAGATTTCGACCAGGAGACCGCCCAGGCGGCCATCGAGGCTGAACTCGCGGCCGCCAACATGAACGCGGAGCCGGACGACCTGTTCGACGAGCCCGAGCCCGAACCGCCGGCCCGCATCGTCGCGCTGTCCAAGCTTTGGGGCGACGGCCGCATCCGGCCCGGCGACGACACCGCCGACGCGCTCGAACCCGCGCGCATCGGCATCGCGCCCGAAGGCGTGCTCGCGGTGCTCAGCCCGGGGCTCGGCGCCTCCGTCGTCGCACTCGCGGGCGCTCACCCGGGAAAGATCGACGTGTTCGAATGGCGCGAGGAGGCCATCGAGATGCTGCGCGCGCAGGTGCGCAAGGCCAAGCTCGCGAACAGGGTCAGCGTCACTCTCGTGGATCTCGAAGCGCATGTTTGGCCCGCGAGCATGTATGACGGGCTCTACAGCGTCGACGATTTCGCCTACGCCGGCTATCCGCCGCATCTGGCGATGCAGATCGCGAAATGCCTGAAGCCCGGCGCCTGCGCCGTGGCCGAAGCGTATGTCGGCCTGCCGACTCAGGAGCTGGCCACCGCGTTCGCCTCGTCCTTCGCCGAGCCGCAAATACGCGCGCATGGAGACCTGCTGCAATTCTTCACCGACGCCGGCCTGGCGCTCGAAGCCGATGAAGATCTCACAGAGGAGATGCTCGACCGCGCGCGCCACGGTTTCAGGCGCCTCGAAGGCGCGTTGAAGGAAAGCGGGGGCCTCGACGCCGGCGCGGCGCGCGAACTGATCTGGGAAACCGAAGCATGGCGGGCGCGCATGAAGTTGATGACTCAGCGCCGTTTGGAACGCCGCCGATTCATCGTGCGCAAGCCTGGTGAAGCGGCCGAGACGGCGAGCTAAAGCGGGAACACGAACACGCCCGCCGGATCGAACGTGACGTCCACCGATTGGGAGAGCGCCGTTCGTGGCGGCGCGAAGGCGCGCCAGATGTGTCCGCCCGCCTCAATTCGCAAAAGGTCGCTCGCGCCGTGCGGACGCCGGTCGCGCACGCGCGCCGCCGCGCCGGGGCGTAGCGAAAGCGCCTCAAGACGCACGACCGCCTGCGCGGGCGAGCCATCGGGGAGATCGGCGGCGAGCGAACCAAACGGGGTGTCCAGCACGCCGCCGCGCACGGATCCATTGTAGAGATTGACCGGGCCCAGTGCGGCGGCGACATCCGCCGAATTGGGATGGTCATAGGCCTCGCGCGGACTGGCCTCTTGCAGCAAGCGCCCTGCTTTCAGCACGGCGAGCCGGTCGGCGACCTGCAGCGCTTCTTCGGCGACGTGGGTGACGAACACGGCCGTGGGTCGCGCTTCCGCGATGGCGCCCATGGTCACTTCCAACAATTCGGCGCGCAGAACCGGATCGAGCCCCGAAAACGGCTCGTCCAGCAGAATGGCGCGCGGCCGCGGGGCAAGTGCGCGCGCGAGCGCGACGCGCTGTTGCTCGCCGCCGGAAAGTTCGTGCGGGTAGGACGCCGCGCGCCGGCCGAGGCCGACGGTGTCGAGCCAACGCGACGCCTCGCGCTCTCGTTCGGCGCGGCTGAGACGATCCAGGCCGAACGCCACGTTGGCCGCCGCGGTCAGATGCGGAAACAGCGAATAGTCCTGAAACACAAAGCCAACGCGCCGCGCCTCGGGCGCAAGCGTGCGTCCGCGCGCGGAGACGATCTCCTCGCCGAACCGCACCTCTCCGCCGTCAACGGGCTCGAGCCCCGCGATCAATCGGAGGATCGTGCTCTTGCCGGAGCCCGATGGGCCAAGCAGCGCAAGCACTTTGCCCTCCGGCGCCTCGAGGTTCATGTCTTCGACCGCGGGAGCGCCGTCGTACGAGCGCCGCACCCCGCGCAGCGAAACGGAACAGGCGTTTGCCGTCATCGCGCGCCCGCGCGCGCGCGCGACAAGCGCCGCGACAGGAACAGAATGGGCGCGAGTCCCGCGAGGAAGATGGCGAGAGCGGGCGCCGCCGATTGAATGAGCCGCTCGTCGGACGCGTACGCGTAGGCTTTGACGGCCAGCGTATCGAAATCGAACGGGCGAAGAATAAGCGTCGCCGGCAATTCCTTGAGGATTTCGACGAAGACGATGAGCGCGGCCGCCGCCGCACTAGGCGCGGCGATCGGCAAGTCGATGGCGATGAGTCTCCGCAACGGACCCGCGCCCAGCGTGCGCGCCGAAGCGTCGACGCCGGTGGCGAGGCGCGAGAGACCGGCGTCGATCGATTGCGCGCCGGCGGCGGAAAATCGTGCGGCGTAGGTCCAGAACAGCGTGGCCAGCGCGACAGCGCCGCCAAATCCGCCGATCCAATGCGCCTGCCGCGCCAGCGCAAACAGTGAGAGCGCGCCCAGCGCGATTACCGCGCCGGGCGCTGCGTATCCCATGCCGGCGGCGAGCACGCCGGCGCGGCCAATCCGATCGCCGCGCCGCGCGGCCACGGCGATCAACGCCGCAAGCACGAGCGTGACAGCCGCGCCCACGCCCGCGAGCAGCAGCGAATTCAGCAGCGGCTGTCCGAGGCTGGCGATGTCGTCCGCGCTCCGCAGCAACGCAAGGCGCGCCAGCCACGCCAGCGGCAACAGGGCGCCGAGCAGGACCAGCAGTCCGCAAAACAAGGCTGCGCCGAGAGCCGGAAACGACCGCAGCTGGTAGCGCGGAAGCGGGCGCCAGCGCGAGGAGCCGCCGGCGTACGAGCGCCGGCCGCGTGCGCGCCGCTCGATCAGCAGAAAGAACAGCGCCGCCGCCAACAGCAGCGCGGAGATTTGCAGCGCCGCGTGCGGCGCGCCATGCCCGTACCATGCGCGGAAGATCGCCGTGGACATGGTCGTCACGCCGAAATGCTGGGCCGCGCCATAGTCCGCGGCGATCTCCATGAGCGCGAGCGCGCCTCCGGCGACGATGCCAGGGCGCGCCAGGGGCAAGGCCACGCGCCAGATCAGCGCGCCGGGCCGCGCGCCAAGCGTGCGCGCCGCTTCAAGCGCACACACCGATTGGCTGGCGAAAGCGGCGCGCGCGGCGAGATAGACGTAAGGATAAAGTCCCAGCGAATAGACGAAGGCCGCGCCCCAGAATCCGGTGATGGGGAACGCAATCGGCCCCCCCGCCCAAGTCAGGCTCGAATAGGCGTAGGCCAGCACATAAGACGGCGCGGCAAGCGGCGCGACGAGCAGCCACTCGAACACGCCGCGTCCGGGAAAACGGCACAGCGTAACCAGCCATGCCGCGGCCGCGCCACACGCGATCGCGCCGCCGCCGCCGATGAGCATCAGTAAGAGTGTGCCGATCACGCCGTCGCGCATCAGCCCGCCGGCGAGTTCGGATTCCGCGCCGTGCGGCGCGAGCGCCAGCAGGAACACTGCGAGCGCGGGCGCCGAGACGAGCACCGCCGCAACGAGGGCCGCGATGGAGACGATGTCGGCCTTCATCGGCCACGCAAGCAGGCTGCTCTCGCGCGATACGCGGTCGTCGCCAATGACGGCGCTCGTCCACAGCGGAACAGGCGCGTCCTGGCGCGGAGGCAGTTCTATCGCCATCCCACCGCTTCATAGATTTGCGCGGCTTCCGCCTGGCGCCGGCCGAGCGCTTCGAGTGGGATGTCTTCCTCCTTGAAAGATCCCAACGCGGCCAGCGCCGGCGTCGGAGCGATATCCGGTCGGATCGGATATTCTTCGTTGAGCGGCGCGAGCATCCGCTGAGCTTCATCGCTCACGAGGAATTCGAGCAGGGCAATCGCCTCCGCCTTGCGCTGCGCGAATTTCGAAACGCCCGCGCCCGAAATATTCACGTGTACGCCCGCGCCGTTCTGATCGGGAAAAATCAGTCCCACCTGAGCCGCGACCGCTTTGTCGGCGGGATCGGGCGAGGTCGCGAGACGCAGATAATAATAGTGGTTGGTGATGGCGAGCTTGCACTCGCCCGCCGCGATGGCGCGAATCTGCTCGATGTCGCCGCCTTGCGGATCGCGAGCGAAATTGGCTTTGACGCCCGCGGCCCATGCGCGCGCGTTGGCGGCGCCGAGGCGCTCGATGCGCGCGGCGAGCAGCGAAAGATTGTACACGTTGGAGGATGAGCGCGCGCAGATCTGGCCGCGACGGCTCGGGTCCGCCAGATCATCCATAGACGTGATCTCCGCCGGATCGATCTCTCCCTTGCGATAAGCAATGACGCGCACCCGTTTCGAAAAGCCCCACCAATAGCCGTGGGGCTCGTGCAGGCGCGCCGGAACAGCGGCCTCCAGCGCAGGCGTCACGACTGGCTGCAACAGGCCGCTTTCCTGCAAGCGGTAGAGATTGCCCGCGTCCGCGGTGACAATGAGATCGGCTTCGGTCTGATCGCCCTCGACGCGCAAACGCTCCAGCAATTGGTCGCCATTCGCCGGCAACGTGCGCACCTCGATGCCGGTCTTGGCCTTAAAGGCGGCGTAGAGGCGAAGATCGCTGTCGTAGTGGCGGCCGGAATACACGTTCACGTGCCGGCCTGAGCCTGAGCCCGTGCAGGCGGCGAGAGCGAAGGCGGCAGCGCCCAAGGCAAGGCGCCGGCGCGTCGGATCGGGCATGGAGAGCTCAACCTTTCTTGCGAACAAGTCGCATGTGCAGGTTTCGCGCGGGTGGGCGCCGCGGTCAAGGCGCTGCGGACGTGTTGCGGCGGTGGGGCGCAGCCGCGGCTTGACGGAGGAAGGCCCGGCCTTATGGTCGCGCCGCCTTGATCCGGCGGGATCGGTCAGGGGCGCGTAGCTCAGCGGGAGAGCACTCCCTTCACACGGGAGGGGTCACAGGTTCAATCCCTGTCGCGCCCACCACCCCTCACCGCCGATGCGCCGCACCGTTGCTATTTTGCATAGCTTGCCCGCACATGTGCATGACGCAACCCGCACTCGCGGTGCGGGATTAGAAGAAAATCGCACTGGAGCGTGTGATCACAGATGGTTAATTCGTGACTCCCCCGTCAGGCGAATAGATCATATGAACATTCGTTAAATCGGGACGCTATCGGACCACGGCGCGGACCTTCAACGGCGTCTGCTCATTGAACCAATCGAGGCGTCCGCCTTGCGGCGCAGCCCCGACCTCGCCATATCGGCGCCTCGCTCGCCTCTCAGGATACCAACTGTCGGGCGAGCATTGGGGCTGACGCAGACGCGAGAGCGAATCCTCGCGCATCCGGTCCCCGAACCTCCAAAAAGAAGGGACCGAACGGAGAGTGGAATGGATCATGACTTCTGCAATGCGGATGGCGCGCGACGCTTGAAGCAGCGCATCGAGGAATATTGGCGCGAGCGCGGATACGCGGTCGACGTCAAACTTGTGGAAGCTGGTTTCGTCCCCGCCATGCGTTCGGCGCGCACCGACGTGCGCAGCGACATGGTCAACGGATTGCCGGCCCGCAAGGTCAGCGTCGATCGGACGGGCGAACGCTCGAACGATCGCGGAAACCCTAAAGTGCGCGGCCTTTTGGAGCCTGTGTAAAGCGACTCAAGACCGCGCAGGCAAAAGCCGGCGGCAGGTCGGGATCAGATCGGAGAACCGATCGAGCAGGGCGTCCGCGCCGAGCCTCTCGACCTCATCCGCGGCATAGCCAAACCTGACAAGCGCCACCGGCGCGCCGGCGCCTCTCGCGGCGGCGACGTCGGCGGCGGTGTCGCCCACCATCAACGATCGCCGCACCTGCCCGCCCGCGCGCTCAACGGCCGCGCGATAGTGGTCGGGGTGCGGCTTTTTGTTTGCCGCCGCATCGGCGCCGACGATGGCGGAGAAGCGGCCGGCAAGGCCCAAAGCGGTGAGCAATTGGGAGGAGAGGTCAGTCCGCTTGTTGGTGCAGACCGAAAGCGTCGCACCGTCCGCGGCGAGCACGTCAAGCGCCTCCGTCAGTTCGGGATAGGGCGCGCTGCCGCGCGCGATATCGGCGCGATAGAACTCGATATAGGCGCTGGTCAATTGCTCCAGCCGATCGGCCGAAAAGTGCGCGCCGGCGACCGCCGCGGCGCGCTCGATCAGGGCGCGCGCGCCCTGGCCGACCAGGCGGCGCACTTTCTCCAGGGGCAGATGCGGCAATCCTTCAAGATCAAGCGTTTCGTTGAGCGCGCGCGCCAGATCGGGCGCGGTGTCGACCAACGTGCCATCGAGATCGAAGACAATTGTGGCGCCGGCGAATTCACCGGTGGTCATGGCGCGTCCTGGGGCTTCGCGTTCGCAGCGCCCTTGCGCTAGAACCTCCTTCGGATTCGGACAAGCGGGCAGCACATCACATGAGCCGAGCGCGTGCGGCGATCATTCTGGCGGCCGGTCTCGGCACGCGCATGAAGTCCGAGCTTCCCAAGGTTCTGCACCAGGTCGGCGGGCGCCCCATGCTCGATTGGGCGATCGCGGCGGCAAGCGGGGTCGGCTGTGCGCGCGTCATCGTGGTCTGCGGCGTGCAGACGCAAGCCGTGGCGGCGCACGCCGCGAAGCAATTGGGCGCCGGCGCGGTCGTCGTGCAGGACGCGCCGCTTGGCACCGCGCACGCGGTTCGCGCGGCCGAAGGCGCGCTCAAGGATTTCAACGGCGATGCGATCGTTCTCTATGGCGACGCGCCGTTGGTGCGCGCGGAAACGCTCGAGGCGATGTTCGCAAAACGCACCGAAAAGGGGGGGCTCGCCGTGCTCGGTTTCGAGGCGGCGAACCCAACGGGCTATGGGCGCCTTGTGCTCGCCGAAGACGGCGCGGTCGCGCGCATCGTCGAGGAAAAGGACGCGACCGAGGCGGAGCGGGCGATCACGCTCTGCAATTCCGGCGTCGTCTGCGCGGACGGCGGCGTGCTGTTTCAATTGCTCTCCATGGTGCGCAACGACAACGCAAAGAAGGAATTCTATCTGACCGACGTTGTCGGCCTCGGCCGGTCCGCCGGTTTCGCCACGCAGATCGTGCTCGGCGAGGAAAACCAAGTGCTGGGCGTGAACTCGCGCGGCGAACTCGCCGCCGCGGAGGCCGCCTTCCAGCAGCAGGCGCGCAAGGCCGCCATGGAAAACGGCGTCACCATGATCGATCCGACCAGCGTGTTCTTCGCTTACGATACGGCGATCGCCAACGACGTGATCATCGAGCCGAACGTATTTTTCGGGCCGGGCGTGCGCATTGCGCGCGGCGCGCGCATCAAGGCTCACAGCCACATTGAAGGCGCCGAGATCGGCGAAGGCGCCAATGTCGGCCCGTTCGCGCGGCTGCGCCCCGGCACGAAGCTCGGCCCGAAAGCGAAGATCGGCAATTTCGTCGAGGTGAAAAACGCTACGTTCGGCGAACGCGCGCAGGCCAGCCATTTGACGTATGTCGGCGACGCCGACGTCGGGGCGCGCGCCAATCTCGGCGCTGGCACGATCACCTGCAATTACGATGGCTTCGACAAATACCGCACCACCATCGGCGAAGACGCCTTCATCGGCTCCGACACGGCTTTGGTCGCGCCGGTGAAGGTAGGCGCGCGGGCGTTTACCGGCTCGGGCAGCGTCATCACCAAGGACGTCGCCGACGGTGCGCTCGCCGTAGCGCGGGGACGGCAGCGCGAGATCGAAGGCTGGGCCGATGCGTTCCGCGCCAGCAAGCGGAAACCCAAGCCATGAGCGACGCCGCCAAGATCAACGCCGCGCGCGCCGCGCTCGATTTCATCGAGGACGGCATGATCGTCGGTCTCGGCACGGGCTCGACCGCGGCGCATTTCGTGACCTTGCTCGGCGAGCGCGTGAAGCAAGGGCTTCGCATTCAAGGCGTGGCGACCTCGGTCGCCACCGAAAAACAAGCCGCTCTGTTGAACATTCCCCTGATGGCGCTCGATCTTGCCGATATCGTGCACGTCGATGTCGACGGCGCCGACGAGATCGATCCCAACTTCCGCCTGATCAAAGGCGGCGGCGGGGCGCTGCTGCGCGAGAAGATGGTGGCTGAGGTCAGCAAGCGCATGGTTGTGATTGCCGACAAGAGCAAGGCGGTGAAGGCGCTCGGAGCGTTTCCATTGCCCATCGAGATCGTACCGTTCGGCACGCGCCTTACTACAGCGCGCGTGTGCGATGTGCTGACGGCTTGCGGCGCCACGTGGAAGCAAGTCGGGATCCGACTCGCGAACGGCAAGCCGTTCGTCACCGACGGCGGCAATTTCATTCTCGATGCGGAGACGGAAGGCTTTCCCGATCCCGAGCTGCTCGCCGACGCGCTGAAGCGCACGACCGGCGTCGTGGAGCACGGGCTCTTTCTCGGGGTGGCCGAGACCGTCATCCTGGGAAGCGATGACGGCGTGACGGTGAAATCGTCTAGAGCGCTTTAGAAGCGGCGCGGCGCTTCTTGGCGAGCGTCGCCGGGCGGCATTTCGGGCAGAGGCACCCGTGCGGCTTGATGTAGGCGTCGACGTACGCCTTGCCGTAATTGTAGCTCAGTTCCTCGCCCGCCTTGATGGCGCGCTTCGAGAAAATGAACACGCGCCCCTTATGGATCATCGGTTCGCAATTGGGCTTGCAGGAATGATTGATGTAGCGCGCCGTGTTGGAACGCGGCGTGCCGTCGATCGTGCGGCGCGAATGCACCTCGAACAGATAGCGCCCGCTGACGTCGTCATCCTCGCCGGGGCCGAGGATGCGCCCGGTATATTCGACGATGCACTGGCCCTTTGGGATATCGGAATCGGTGAAAAGGCCTAGGCCGGCATAGGAGCGCGCAACCCGAAGGTCATAGTTGCCAAGCTTGTAGCTGCGTCGCGTCGTGGCCATGGAATCGCGTCCCCTCAGAAGTCGGCGCACGTCTTCAACGCAAAGCCGTGCGGTTTGGCAAGGGCCGCCATGCTCCATGCGCATCTTTTCGCACCAGCGCTCACCACGTCGTCACGCGTCAGCGCTGATAGAGCCGGTCCACTGCGAGCACGAGAAACATGTAATTCTCGGCGCCGCCTCCCATCACGTATTCGCTTTGCTGCCAGAAATAGGGCCAGACCTTGAGTTCTGGCAGATCGGGGCGAACGAGATTGGTTCCCGAGATGACGCCGCCCGGTATGTAGGACCAGTCCGCGCGGTTGGCGCCGTACGCGACCGTGGCCGAGCGCGCCCCGACGCCGGAGGCGAACGATTCGGTGTTGTCGCCGGGATGCGCGCCGAGCACGAAATTGAGAGCGTTCACGTATGGTTGCGCCGAGGCGATGCGCGGCCAGGCTTTGTGCAGGAAATATTGGCGCACGCCGAATTGCTGGATGTCCCAGCCCGCGCCCCAGATGCGCGGACGATAGGGAACGCCGTAGGGCGTTTCCGCCGATTGGGTCTCGACCTCCGCTTCGTGCGCGCGCACCGCAGCTTCAACGTCGCGCCAAAACGCGGCGTCCCGGACGAGCGAGCGCACCTGGCCGACAGCCCAGCCAGTGTCGGCGATATGCGCGACGATGTCGGCCTTCATGGCGACGAGCTGGCGGACATAGGCCGCATCGCGCGTCGCCAAGATAAGTTCGCTGAGCGCGAAGGCGCGCGGCCCCGCGCTTTGGGTTCCGCCGATCGCCCGCGCGGCGATTTCGCGGGCGGCGGCCAGGGCCTCGGCGGACATCGCCGGATCGTAGCCACGCAATGCCACGGACGCTGCGGCCAGCCCGGCGGCGGCGTTCAATTCGCGGTCGGGATTGTCTTCCGTGAACACCCAACGGTCGTCGGCCGCACCGGGGCCGTCGTGAATGACGCCGTCGGTTTGCGTGGAGATGTCGCCCAGCAAGACGTATTGGGAAAGCGTCGGTTCGATAATCCCGCGATAGAGCCGCCCCATGGCGCGATAGCCGCCGAGCACGGAGAGCAGGCCGTGCTCGATTTGCTGCTGAACGTCGTTCTTGCCGTCCGGCGTATGGATCTCGGCGATGCGCCGGTCTTCGTCGATCAGCGTGGCGTCGTAGTCGAGGCCGAATTCCGTCACCATTTTCGACAACAGCCACACCGTGCCCATCTGCGATTCCACGCGAAGGTCGTAATCGCCAGCGTCATGCCAGCCGCCGCGGTCCATGCCCGGCACGTGCTCGCCAGGCTGAAAGCGCGTCAGTGTCGATGGGCCCTGCGCATATCCGTCGAAATGGTTGAGGTTGACGGGCGCCATGCGCACGTCGTCGGCGTGATCGAGGCCGTGCCATGTGCGATATTTCTCGCGCACCAGCATGTGACACATCTGGATCGGCAGGAAATATTCGAGCGTCGGCTGCCAGGCGTGGCGATCGAACACGTCGGCGCCGATCTTGAACGGCTGCGTGCTGCTTTCGCCGTAGACGATTTCGTACATGCCCGCCGTCTTCACAGCGCTGAAATCGACGATCAGATAGTTGTAGCGCAGGAAATGGCCGGCCCATGGCGCGGCGCGCGCGCGCAGCACTTCCTCGCGCCCGTTCTCGGTCAGGCGATAGACGATGGCGTCGTGCGCTTCGGTGTCCAGGCGGTCGGTTTCGATTACGGCGCGCTTGGGCTGATCGGGGTGATAGCCGAGCTGCGACACCTGGATCACGGGCGCATAGCGCCATCCCTCGACGACATTGGGGCTTACGCTCCATTCCACCGCGCCGTGCGTGGCGCCCGCGGGGATGAGGCTGCGGACGATGAACCACCCATTGTTGTGATTGGCGCGGCCATCCAGCAGCTCAAGCTCGCCGGTGCGGCTCTCGATCCGCAGGCGCCGCAGATCATCTTCGGGCGCAACGACGAGCGCGCGCCCATGCGCGAGGGGCGCGGCGAGCGGGCCGCCATAAGCGGCGACGATCGGCCCATCGGCCTGGCGCGGGAAAACGCCGCTCTGCCCATCGAGCAGGTACGCCTTGCCGAAAAGGTCCCCCGGAAACAGTTCGAGATTGAAGCCGACCTTGCCGATCCATTCCGCTGGCAATGGCCGTTCAAGATCGACGCGCACGCGGAAACCGCCCTGCGCGTCCGGCGTGACGGACACGTCGTAGCTGAAGTTCAGGTCGGGATAGTCGATGGGATTGAAGCCGCGCCGGTTCTTGGTCGGATCGGGATAGGCGAGACGTTGGGTGATGGTCTGATGTTCGCGGTCGACCGTGCGCGAGACGCTCGTCGGCATGGGCGACCATTGACCGGGCGAGGCCTCAAGACGCACGTCGCCATTGGCGGCCACGCGCTGCCCGTGCTGGATGATGGTGACCCCGGTCTGGTGCCCGTCGGGATAGATGTCGCTGAAGACGATGACGTTAAGGCCCTGGCGCTCGAAATAGTCCGCGTCGTTGAGACGAAGCGGCGTGGTTTGAGCCGTGGCCGCCATCAGCAGCAAAGCGAATGGCAAAGCGAGGTATTTCATGGAAGCGTCGTCCCCGGCGAGCGCTCTCAGCGGCGCTTGGCGTTCAGGCTAACAAGTGCGGCGGCGACATCAAAGCGCGCACGGCTTCGCGAAAGCGTGAAGTGGCGCAAATGGTCGGAGCAGCTGGATTTGAACCAACGACCCCCACGTCCCGAACGTGGTGCTCTACCAGGCTGAGCTATGCTCCGAGGAGGCGCGCTTATAGTCGAGGCTCGGCGCGGGCGCAACGCAGCGCGACGTTCGGCGGATGTTGCGCCTTGCCTGCTGGCCGACTAGATAGCTGCCCTTCCAGCGAGCCCGACTCGTGGGACGCGTTGGGGTGTCGCCAAGCGGTAAGGCAGCGGTTTTTGGTACCGCCATTCCTAGGTTCGAATCCTAGCACCCCAGCCAGCCTTTCCAGCTTCGCAGCGACAGGGCTTGCCCTTCCGGCCCCCGGTCCTTATCATTTATCGATAAATCCGGGCGTCGGGTCCGGGGGGTGGAGTGTGCCGTGAAGCAATTTCTCATCACCGTCGCCGGGGTGCTGGTCGGCCTGCTGATCTTCCCGATCGTGGGGTTCATGATTCTGGGCGCGGTCATTTCGTCCTCCATGCACAGCCGCCCCCCGCAGCCCGCGTCCATGGTGCTCTCGCTCGACTTGCGCGAGGAGATGACCGACCAGCGTCCCCAAAGCCCGTTCGCCTCGTTCGGCGGCCACCCGTCGCTGCTCGACGTGTTGGCTCGGATCGACGCCGCCCGCACCGACAGTCACGTAAAGGGCATCTATGTGCGCGCGGCCACGTCCGGCATGGCCCCGGCGGTGGCTCAGGAGATCCGCTCCGCGCTGGCCCAGTTCCGCAGTTCCGGCAAGTTCGTCATCGCCCACGTGCAGAACGATGGCGTGCGCATGTCGATGCCGGGATACCTCGCAGTCGCCGGCGCTGACGAGGTTTGGCTGCAGGAGACGAGCGAGTTTATGCCGATGGGTCTTTCCGCCCAGGTGACTTTCTTCGGCGACACGCTGCAGCGCTACCACATGCAGGCGCAGTTCGAGACGCGCGAGGAATACAAGACCGCCGCGGCCGAACTGACCGACCGCGGCTTCACCGCCGCCCACCGCGAAGAATTGAGCGGACTGATGGACGGGCTCTACGGCTCGATGCTCACCGATATCGCGGCGGATCGGAAAATGAACGTGCAGCAGGCGCGCACCGCCATCGAGTCCACGCCCTTCGTCGCTCAGCGCGCCGTCGAACTGCATTTGATCGACAAGCTCGGCCGTCCTGAGGATGCCGAAGCCGCCGCCAGAGCGCGCGCCGACAATGCGGAAATCGTCGATTTCGCCGAATACCATCCGGTGAGCCGCTCCTCCGGCCCGGTGATCGCGGTCGTGCAGGGCGAAGGCGCGATCGTCTCTGGTCCCGAAGAGCACGACCTTTTCTCCGACGATCAGAACATGAACAGCGACATTGTTTCGCGGGCGCTGCTCGAAGCCTCCGAGGACAATGACGTGAAGGCGATCGTATTCCGCGTTTCCAGCCCCGGGGGTTCGGTCGTGGCGTCCGACCAGATTCTCAACGCGCTGCGCACCGCGCGCCAGCGTGGGAAGAAGGTCGTTGTGTCCATGGGCGAAGTCGCGGCCTCGGGCGGCTATTATGTGTCGGCCGAAGCCGATGAAATCATCGCCGAGCCGACGACCATCACCGGCTCGATCGGCGTGCTCGGCGGCAAGCTGATCATCGGCCCGGCCATGGAGCACTACCTCTCCGCGCACACCGAGACGCTTCAGGTGGGCTCGCCGCTGGTGACGATGTTCAGCTCCGACAGCGGCTTCACGCCGGCTCAGCGCGCCGCTTTCGCCGGCTTCATCGACCGCGCCTACGCGCAATTCATTGCTCTCGTGGCCAATGGGCGGCACATGAGCGTCGAGCAGGCGCATGCCGTCGCGCACGGGCGTGTGTGGACCGGCCAGCAGGCGCTGGAGCGCCATTTGGTGGACCGTCTCGGCGGCTTCAGCGACGCGGTAGCGCGCGCCCGCGAACTCGCCGGCATCGACGCCAACGCGCGCGTGCAGCTCAAATTTTATCCCGAAGTCAAGAATCCCTTCGCGGCGATCGGGCGCCTGTTCGGCGCGTCCGCGGACGAGGCCGAGGCGCTGGCGCGCCTCAACGCGGCGCTTAGCGATCCGCGCGTCGCTCGCGCCTTGGCCGCCATGCGCGAAGAGGACGCCGGCGTGCGCGCCCAGGCGCAGCACATCGAGGTCCGTTGAGATCGAAAGGGCTGACGCTTAAGCGTCAGCCCTTATTCTCCACCTCGTATTTGGGCAGATCGGCGCGCAGCGTTTCGTAAAGCCGGGCCACGAAGCTTTCGGCGTCTTCATCGACGAAATCATCGAAATAGGCGTCGAGATTGGACTCGAAGACGTATTCGCCATGCTCGGCGAAGATGAAACCGAGTTCTTCGTCCGTATCGATATGAATCACGGCGATGGAGGTTTCATCGTCGTCATCATCGCCGGTGAGTGCGAAGCTCAGTCGTCGGCTCTTGATCTTGTCCTCGAGCAGCGGCGCGAGCGCCTGCAGCGCGGCCAGATCATCGAACTCGCCGTCATCGTCCTTGAGCGCGGCCTCGAGGCGACGGCGCGCGGAATCCACTTCGGAATCGAAATCGCCATGCGGCTGCGGTTCTGCGGGCTTTTTCGCCATTTACGCCGCTTCCATGAGGCTTTGCAGCACGCCCAAGCCGCCGAGGCGGCCGAGCTGCTCATCAGCAACGCGCTCGGGGTGGGGCATCATGCCCATGACGTTGCCGCGCGCGTTGATGATGCCGGCGATATCGCGCGCCGAGCCGTTCGGATTGTCGAGATAACGGAACACGATCTGGCCTTCGCCTTCGAGGCGGTCGAGCGTGACGTCGTCGGCGAAATAATTGCCGTCGCCATGCGCTACGGGGATCACTGTTTCTCGTTGCTCGCGGTACGCACGCGTGAACGCCGTGTTGGCGTTGGCGACCGCCAGCGGCGCCTCGCGGCAAACGAAACGCTGGCTTGCGTTCTTCAGCAGCGCGCCCGGCAGCAGGCGGGCTTCGGTAAGCACCTGGAAGCCGTTGCAGACGCCGAGCACCAGGCCGCCGCGCTCGGCATGCGCCGCCACCGCGCGCATGATCGGGCTCCGCGCCGACATCGCGCCGGAACGGAGATAGTCTCCGTACGAGAAGCCGCCTGGCAGCACGACGACGTCCAAGCCCTCGGGCAGCTCGGTGTCGTGATGCCAGACCATCGCCGTGGGGCGGCCCGACAGGCGCTCCAGCGCGCGCGCCGCATCGCGGTCGCAATTGGAACCAGGGAACGTGACGACGGCTGATTTCATGGGCTTTGAATAGTGTGCGTCGCGGTCTGTTCCAAGTGCCCGTTTGCCGCCCATGGGCTCGATTGTTGCGTCGGCGCGGCCTAAACTGCAGGCATGCCGCCGTTTTTGATCGCCGCCATACTCGGGTCCATCGCCGCCACGGGCGTTTTGACGTGGCTCTTCTGGCGCGCGGATCGCGAGCACGAATAGGACCCCGCGATCGCTAGAACGGGGCCTCCAAGGTTTCGCCTGTTCGTGCGCGCCGATCGTCAACGGTTTCTGTGAGTGGCGCGAACACTGTCTCCTCGAACGGCCATTTGATGGTCAGTGTGGTGATTTGGCCCATGATGGTGACGGTGCGCGGCCTGAGTGTCGCCTGACCTTGCTCGGGCGTTATCAGGCGGCCGGCGACGACCCCTTCGCGCCCGAACACGAACGGCCAGTAACAATCCGAACCTCCGATGCCGACGCGGATCGTTGTCCCTTCATAGTTTCCTTGCAGCGCTCTCCGGACGGTGGCGGTCACGATCAGATGATCCATCGCACCAGCGCCGACATCGAGACTCTTGTCGAAGGCGACGTCGAGCACGAGCACGTCGTCGGTAATTTGCGATGCGCTGGGATTGTACGCGATGCCTTCCACGAAATTGTAGCCCATGCACGCGCGGGCGGGCATCGGCGAGAGCGTCAGCAATACGGCAAGCGCGGCGGCCACGAGGTGAATCGCGCGCATTCGCATCGTGAGCTTAGCTCGCGATTTCGACGTGGTAGCTTTCAATCACGGGATTGGCGAGCAGCTTGTCGCACATCTCTTTGACTTGCGCCTCGGCGGTGGCCGGATCGAGGTCGCCTTCGAGTTCGATCTCGATGATCTTCCCCACGCGCGCGCCGTGCACGCCGGCAAATCCCAGCTCCTGCAGCGCGCCCGCGACGGCTTTGCCTTGAACATCGAGCACGCCGGGTTTCAGCCCGACGGTGACGTACGCCTTCATAAGTCCCCCTTGACTTCAATGCACCGCTTCGCCGCCGGCGGCGGCTTGCTTCGGCAGAATGCCGAGGCGGCGCGCGACTTCGACATACGCCTCGGTGACGTTGCCGAGATCGCGGCGGAAGCGGTCCTTGTCCATCTTCTCGTTGGTCTGCACGTCCCACAGACGCGCGCTGTCCGGACTGATCTCGTCGGCGATCACGGTGCGCACCATGTCGCCTTCGTAGAGCCGGCCGAACTCGAGCTTGAAATCGATCAGCTTGATGCCGACCGCGCCGAACATGCCGAACAGGTAATCGTTGACGCGCAGCGTCAGCGCCATGATGTCATCGATCTCTTGGGTGCTCGCCCAATTGAACGCGGTGATGTGTTCTTCCGCGACCATTGGATCCTGCAGGCCGTCATTCTTGTAGTAGAATTCGATGATCGAGCGCGGCAGCGGCGTGCCTTCCTCGATTCCCAGGCGTTGCGACAGCGATCCTGCCGCGACGTTGCGGCAGACCACTTCCAGTGGGATGATCTCGACTTCGCGCACGAGCTGCTCGCGCATGTTCATGGTCTTGATGTAATGCGTCGGAACGCCAATGGCGTTCAGGTTTTGCATAATAAAGCCAGAGATCTGGTTGTTGACGACGCCCTTGCCTTCAAGGATCGCCTTCTTCTGCGCATTAAACGCGGTGGCCTCGTCTTTGAAATATTGAATCAATGTCCCGGGCTCCGGGCCCTCGAACATGATCTTGGCTTTGCCTTCGTAGATTTTCTTGCGACGAGACATAAAAGTTGCCCTCCTTGAGGGGGCCGGCTCTTGGCGACAGGGCGAGCTTGCCGGGATTCGCGCTCCAAGCCCTGACCAAAACTTAGTGGAGAACCGGCTTCGCCACAATCCGCCCGAACCATCGACAGATGCTTCTGATCCGGTCCCGGTTGCCTGGGCGGGCGAGCGTCTTTAAGTGTCGCCGGCAACCCCGGAGTGAGAGGCGAGAATGAGCCAATTCGACGATCGTGAACGCGCCGAAGAGGCGAAATACACGATGGAACAACAGCTTGAGTTCAAGGCGCAGGCGCGCCGGGCCAAGCTGGTCGGGCTTTGGGCGGCGGGGCTCATGGGCCTCGCGGACGGAGCCGCGGACGATTACGCGAAGTCGGTGGTGATCGCGGACATGGAGGAGGCGGGAAGCGAGGACCTGTTCCGGAAGATTCGGGGCGATCTCGACATGCACGCCGTCCAGCTTTCCGACCACCAGATCCGCGCCAAGATGGAGGAATGTCTCGCCACCGCGCGTGAGCAGGTGAAGGCAGGCGTTTGACGTCTCTGGAGGGGCGGATGTGGAAAGGGCGTCTGTTGGCGCTGACCGTGGCCTTGCTCTGCGGGGGCTGCGCCTCGTGGGCGGCGCCGCAACACGGATCGAACTCCTGCCGCACCGCTCCCGACCCGGCTCAATGCGTGCGCGACTCGCAGGAGCGCGTTGAGCGCGCCGAGAACCGCGAGGTGCGCCGCCAGATCGAGCATCGCACCAAGCGTGACGACCAGCGCGTGCACTATCCCGACGACGGCGACTGGTCTCAAACGCGCTGACGCGCGCTGCTATGGCGCGGTCGGCGAAAGGCCGGGATCCATGATCCGAGAACGCAAGACCATGGACCCCGGACCGCTCAGCTCGCACGCGGGGAGCGACACGAGCGGGCTCGGTTCTCAACTCTTGTCGAGGTTCATTTCGATCGTACGCGTCCAGGTCTGGCCGCCATCGCGCGACATCTCGCCGATTTCATTCCAGTGCGCGGCCGTGAGCGTGATCGTGTAGCGGAAGCGGACGGGCCCGAACGCCATCGTCCATTGCAAACGCCCGTCGTCCAGGAAGCGCGCTTCGGCGGTGGCGGCATTGCCGTCGTTATAGACGCGGAATTCGTAGATCTGCCGGCGGTCGTCATAGGAGATGACGCCGAAAGCCTTGAAGATCGGCGCGCCGGAGTGGTCCGCGCTCGCATAGCCGTTGCCGTGAATGACGAGCAAGAGCCCGTCCATGTCGCGCTCGATGTGCTCGGTCTGAAACACGTGGCGCTGCGTCGGCATGATGACGTCGGCGACACCCGTCCAATCGCCCGCCATGCCGGCGAGACGATCCATCGCCGCGTGCTGGGCGGCGAGATCGGGCCCGTAGTGCTGTTGTTGCGCGGACTGCGCGTGCGCCGGCGCGATGACCGGCGCGGCGAAGGTGGCGGCGGAGAAGGCGACGGCCGCGACCGCCGCGGCGAGCAAAAACCGACACATGGGTTTGTCCTCCTTCATGCAAAGCACTTTGTAAAACAAAGCACATGGAGAAGAAGAGGTCAAGGGGAGGCGGGAGGAAGGGGGCGGGGCGCGGTCCCACGCTTCAGTCATTCTGGGGCGGCGAAGCCGAACCCAGAATCCAGAGGCGCGGACTGCGCTTTATGATCCCTGGGTTCCGGATCGCGCTCCGCGCGTCCGGAATGACTTAGAGGTCGGGCGTCCGGGGGTTGCTACCCGAACACGCGCGCGAAAATCTCGTCGACGCGGGTGAAGTGATGGGCGTCGTCGAAGCAGGCGTCGAGGGTTTTGGCGTCGAGCTTGCTGGTGATGTCGGGATCGCCGCGAAGGCGGTCGCGCAGCGCCATTTCCGCGCGCGGCGGCGGGCTTTGCCACACCAGCATGGCGTGCTTTTGCACCAAGCGATAAGCGTCCTCGCGGCTGACGCCCGCTTGCGTCAGCGCCAGCATCACGCGCTGCGAATTGTGCAGGCCGCCGAGCATGGCGAGATTGCGCGCCATGTTGTCGGGATAGACGACAAGCTTTTCCATCACGCCCGCGAGGCGATGCAGCGCGAAATCGAGATGAATGGTCGCGTCCGGCGCGATGCCGCGTTCGACGCTGGAGTGTGAGATGTCGCGCTCATGCCAGAGCGCGACGTTCTCCTGCGCCGGCGTCACCGCGCTGCGCACGAGGCGCGAAAGGCCGGTAAGATTTTCCGTCAGCACCGGATTGCGCTTGTGCGGCATGGCCGAGGAGCCTTTTTGCCCCGGCTCGAAATATTCCTCCGCTTCGCGCACCTCGGTGCGCTGCAGATGGCGGATTTCGGTGGCGAGGCGCTCGACGCCAGCGGCGACGACGCCCAGTGCGGAAAAGAACGCCGCGTGGCGGTCGCGCGGGATCACCTGCGTCGAGATCGGCTCGACAACGAGGCCGAGCTTTTCCGCGACATAGGCCTCCACGCGCGGATCGATCTGCGCGAAGGTGCCGACGGCGCCGGAGATGGCGCAAGTGGCGATCTCGAAGCGCGCCATGTGCAGCCGCTCCAGATTGCGCGCGAACTCGGCATAATGGCCGGCGAGCTTTAGGCCGAACGTCGTCGGTTCGGCATGGATGCCGTGGCTGCGGCCGATGGTGGGCGTCAGCTTGTACTCGAAGGCGCGCTTCTTGAGCGCCGCCATCACGCGCTCGACGCCGGCGATGAGCAGATCGCTCGCTTCCGAGAGCTGAACGGCGAGGCAAGTGTCGAGCACGTCCGAAGAAGTCATGCCCTGGTGAGCGAAGCGCGCTTCCGGGCCGACATGCTCGGCGACATTGGTGAGGAAGGCGATGACGTCGTGGCGGACCTCGCGTTCGATCTCGTCGATCCGTTCGACCTCGAACTTGCCTTTGGCGCGGTAGGCTTCGGCGGCGGATTTGGGGATCGTACCCAATTCGGCCATAGCCTCCATCGCCAGCGTCTCGATTTCGAGCCAGATGGAAAAGCGGTGCTCGGCCGACCAGATGGCCGTCATTTCGGGGCGGGCGTAGCGCGGAATCATGGGGGTTTGATGCGTCCGCGCGGCAGCGGCGTCAACGTCGAAGCGTCTTGCGAAACGCGACGATGCGTTCGACCTCTTCGAAGCCCAGGGCCGTGTGCGACCTTTGGCTCAGCGTGTTGTCGAGCGTGGTGTCGGAGGCGATCTCCGTATAGCCGTGCGCTGCGGCCCAGGTCTCCACAGCCGCGACCAGCGCGCCGCCGACACCCCGGCGACGGTGCTCGGGAGCGACGAACCAGCCTTCGATGAATGGCACAGGGCTGCTTTCACAGCCTTCGGCGTATGTCCGCAAGGAGACTTCGATCATGCCGATGAGGGCGTCCCCTTCCTCCGCGACGAGCACTACGGCGCAGCGTTCCCAATCGAGAAATCGGTAGGCATGGGCGAGCAGGGCCTCGCGCGTGTCCTCCCGCCAGAGTTGGGCGCGCAAGGACACCCATGCTTCGATTTCCGCGCGACGCACGGGACGGATGTTCAAAGCAATCCCAGCGTCTTGAAGCTCGACGCGCCGTTGCGGCCGACGACGAGGTGGTCGTGCACGCGTACGCCGACGGCCTTGGCGGCGGCGACGATTTCGCGGGTGATCTGCACGTCGGCGGCGGACGGCGATGGGTCGCCGCTCGGGTGGTTGTGGACGAGGATCACGGAGGCGGCGGAAAGCTCGAGCGCGCGCCGCGCGACCTCGCGCGGATAGACCGGCGCGTGATCGACCGTGCCTTCGTTCAGCACTTCGTCGGCGATGAGCTGGTTTTTCACGTCGAGGAAGATGACGCGGAATTGCTCGCGCGGCGCATGCGCCATGGAGGTGCGGCAATAGTTCACGAGCTGCGACCACGAGCCGATGATGGTGCGCTGCTTAAGTTCGGCGCGGCCCGCGCGCTCAATTACCGCTTGGATCACTTTGAGTTCGGCGGCGACCGCGGGCCCCGCGCCTTCCACTTCCGCGATCAGGTTCGCTGGCGCGCCGAGCACGGCGGAGAGATCGCCGAAGCGCTGGATCAAAGCTTTCGCCAACGGCTTGGTGTCGCGGCGCGGGATCACGCGGAACAGCAGCAATTCGAGGATTTCGTAATCCGCCAGCGCCTCGGCGCCGGCTTGCTCGAAGCGCTCCCGAAGGCGCGCGCGGTGGTCGTGGTAGTGCGGTTTCGCTTCGGCCTTGACGCCGCTCGCCTTGTTCGGCGCAGCACGCGGCGCGGATAAGGATGGCGCGGTCGTGTCGATCTCGAACAGGAAGTGCGAGGCGTCCTCCACCGCGCTCGTCAAAGCCTTGCGGTCCTTGCCTGGCCGCTCGTCGTCGGAGCGCGCAGCCATGAGCTCAGATCGTCTCGTTCAGCGTGTGCGGAGCGTCGAGCCCTGCGGGCGAGCGCGTGAAGATTTCCACGCCAGTCTCCGTGACGCCGACCGAATGCTCGTATTGCGCCGAGAGATTTTTGTCCTTGGTGACCGCGGTCCAGCCGTCGTTGAGGATCTTCACGCCCGGCGCCCCGAGATTGAGCATGGGCTCCACCGTGAACATCATGCCCGGCTTCAGCTCTTCGCCTTCCCCCGGCCGACCGTAGTGCAGAATGTTCGGCGCATCGTGGAAGACGAGGCCGACGCCATGGCCGCAGAATTCGCGCACGACTGAGGTGCGTTCCGCCTCGGCGTGGGATTGCACTGCGTGGCCTATGTCGCCCAAGGTCGCCCCCGGCTTCACCGCGGCGATGCCGCGCATCATGCCTTCATAGGTGATGTCCATCAGCCGCCGCGCTTTGCGCGCCACCTGGCCGACCGCGTACATGCGGCTGGTGTCGCCGTGCCAGCCGTCGACGATGACGGTGACGTCGATGTTGAGGATGTCGCCTTCGCGCAACTGCTTTTCGCCGGGAATTCCATGGCAGACGACATGGTTGAGTGAGGTGCAAAGCGTGTGGCGATAACCGCGGTAGCCCAGGCAGGCGGGCAATGCGCCGTGGTCGAGAATGAACTCGCGGGCGAGATCGTCGAGGCGCCGTGTCGACACGCCTTCCTTGGTCTCCGGCGCGAGCATGTCGAGGCATTCCGCGGCCAGCCGGCCGGCGCGGCGCATGCCCTCGAAGGCTTCGGGGCCGTAAAGCTTGATCTGGCCCGTGTTGCGCAGGGGGGCCTCGTCGGCTTCGACAAAATCCATGAGAGTCTCCGGTTTCGGGAGGTTCCTAGCATATGGGAGGCTTGGACGCACCGTTCGAGGTGATTAGGGATCGGGGGCCAGGGACTTGGGATTAGGGGCTTGCTGCGCGTGATCGATTTTCAGCCCCAAGTCCCCAATCACTAGTCCCTAATCCCTAAACGGCGCATAATTCACCCCATGCCGGCTTTCCCCGTCACCGCCGCCGTCCTGCTGATCGGGGACGAGATCCTTTCCGGCCGCACCCAGGATGTGAACCTGCAAACCATCGCCAAATTTCTGGCGCCGCTGGGCGTGCAGGTGGCCGAGGCGCGTGTGGTGGCGGACGATCCGGCGGCGATCATTGAAGCGGTGAACGCGCTGCGGAGACGCTACAATTATGTGTTCACCACCGGCGGCGTCGGGCCAACGCACGATGACAAGACGGCGGACGCCATCGCGGCGGCGTTCGGCGTCGAGATCGGCGTGCGCGCCGATGCGCGCGCGATCCTGGAGAAGCATTACGGCGTGGCGCAGCTGAACGATGCGCGGCTCAAGATGGCGCGCATTCCCGAGGGGGCGAAGCTGATCGCCAATCCGGTGTCGCGCGCACCGGGCTTCCAACTCGAAAATGTGTTCGTGCTCGCCGGGGTGCCGTCGATCATGCGCGGCATGCTGGAGGATGTCGGCCCGCGGATCGAGGGCGGCGCAGTGGTGCGGTCGGTGACGGTGCGCGCCAAGGGTATTCGCGAAGGCAACATCGCGCACGCACTTGAAGCGCTGGAAGAGGCTTCGCCCGCCGTGACGTTTGGCTCGTACCCGTGGTTTTCGCCTGACGGATATGGTCTGCACCTGGTGGCGCGCTCCGCTGACCCCACGGCGCTTGCGAAGGCCGAGGCCCACCTGGCGAAGCTCATCGGCGACGCCGGGGCCGAGCCGGAAGTCGTGCGCGAAGCCGACTCGTAAATTGGGAGAGCGTCCTGTAGTCAGGGACAGAAGGAGGGGGCCGTTGCGGGCATTGGCGTGCGCTGTCGTTGCTCTGGTGATGGCGCAGGCGCCGGCGTCGGCTCAGCCGATCGATCGCCACGCTTTGGTGTCGCGCCACGACGTGGTGCTGACGCGCGTAGATCCGCGTGCGCCGCTGATGCTGGGCAATGGCGAGCTGGCCTTCACCGCCGACATCACCGGGCTGCAGACATTTCCGGAGCAATACTCCCCGCGCGCGCCGCTGCTGACGATGGCGCAATGGGCGTGGCACAGTTTTCCGAACCCAAATAACTACACGGAAGCGGATGGGCTGACGCCGGTGGATGTGCCGGGGCGCGGCGCGCAGCGCTTTCCCTGGATGCGCGATTGGTCCGAGCTGCAAGCGCGACCCGCGCTCGTGTGGCTGCGCGAGAACCCGCATCGGTTTTCTTTGGGACGCGTCTCGCTCATTCTGCGCGGACGCGGCGGCGAGCAGGCGCGCTTCGAAGCGCTGAGCCAAACGCGCCAGCGTCTCGATCTCTGGACCGGCGCCCTCCAGAGCACGTTTGTGTTCGACGGTGCGCGCGTGCGCGTGGATACGGTCGTGCACCCAACGCGCGATTGCGTGTTCGTGCGCATTCAGTCGAACTTGGTGGACCTAAGCCGCGTCGGCGTGGAGGTGCGTTATCCGGGTGTTTCGCGTGCATTGAACCCGGATCCGAGCGATTGGACGCATGACGATCTGCACCACACCGACGTCCTCTCGCACGCGGACGGGCAAGTTCTCCTGCGCCGCCGGCTTGATGATGCGGCGTACTACAGCACGATCTCGTCGTCCGGTTCGGTAATCCAGCAGGTCGGACCGCACGACTTTCAGGTGCTGCGTCCGCCGCGCGCTTGGCCGCAGCGCGCCGATCACAGCCTCATCGTGGGCGTCAGCTTCGAGCTTGAGCGCGGCGAGGCGTGCGGCGCTTCCGACAACCCATTTGCGAGCGCGGCTCAGCATTGGCGCGACTACTGGAGCCATGGCGGGGCGATCGATTTCAGCGGCAGCAGCGATCCGCGCGCGGCGGAGTTGGAGCGCCGCATCGTGCTTTCGCAGTACCTGTCGGCGCTCAATGGCGCCGGCGCAATTCCGCCGCAGGAAGAGGGACTGTTCTCAAATTCCTGGAACGGCAAGTTTCACCTTGAAGTACATCCGATCCACAGCGCGCATTTCGCGGCGTGGGGCAGGCCGGAGCTGCTTGAGCGCGGCCTTGCATGGTATCTCGCGGACCTGCCGCATGCGCAGGCCGAGGCGCGCCGCCACGGCGTCGAGGGCGCGTGGTGGACCAAGATGGCGGGCCCCGAGGGACGCAATAGTCCGAGCACGATCAACCCATTCATCATGTGGCAGCAGCCGCATCCGATCTACATGGCGGAGCTTGTCTATCGCGCGCGGCCTAATGCGGCGACGCTTGCGCGCTACGGCGAGTTGGTGGACGAAACGGCCAAGCTGCTGGCGACGTGGCCGCGTTGGGATGAAGCACGCGGCGCCTATGTGCTCGGCCCGCCGATTATTCCCGCGCAGGAAAATCACGACCCGCTGACGACCACCAATCCGCTTTACGAGACGGAATATTTCCGCTGGGCGCTGCGGACGGCGCAGCATTGGCGCGAGCGGCGCGGGCTCGCCCGCGAGCCGGCCTGGGATCGGGTGATCGCGCACATGAGCCCGCCGGCGGTGCGCGATGGCCTCTATCTCCCCGTCGATAGCGAGCCGGAGTTCTGGCGCGTGACGCAGTCAGGCGCGTGCGCGGGTCATGCGATCGCGCCGCAGTGCAAGAACCGCGATCACGCCTCTTTCCTCATGGCGTATGGCTGGATCGGCGGCGACCGCATCGATATCGAGACGATGCGCAGAACGATGCGGGCGACGGAGCAAGCGTGGGATTTCCGTCAGCTCTGGGGTTGGGACTTTCCGGTGCTGGCGATGAGCGCGGCGCGTCTCGGCGATCGTGAGCATGCGGTGGATTGGCTTTTTCGCGACGAAAAGAACAATCAATGGGGCGTCAGCGGCATGACGCCGCGCTGGCATTTGAATGCCGATGGTTCGACGTACGCGGCGGATGCCGAGACCTACTTTCCGTCCAATGGCGCGCTTCTGCTTGCGGCCGGCATGATGGCGGCGGGATGGGACGGATCGAACGGACGCGCGCCCGGCTTTCCGAGCGCCGGCTGGACCGTGCGGGTCGAGGGAATTCAGCCGCTGCCTTAGATCCGCGCGGGCATCGGCACGCTTTGCGTGTGCGCGGGCATTGCCGGAAGGTCGGGGCGCTGCAGGCCGTGCACGAGGTCGGTGATGCGCACCGGCTGTCCGGTGCGGAAGCATTCGTTGGCGGCGATGCCGATCATGATGGAGGCGGCGCCGCCGCGTTCATCGGCGGCGCGTTTCAACGGATCGGGGGCAGGGCTGGCGCCGAAGAGATCGGCCAGCATGACCACATCGCCCCCGCCGTGATCGCCATGGCCCATGTCGGGCTCAATGATCTGCGGGGCGCCCCGCATGGGGATGATGCGCGTGGTCACGCGGTCCGCCGCCTGCGGTCCGGAAGCGCCGGCCGTGCCGCCGGCCTCGACGAGCGTATGCTCAAGCCGGCCCTTCGTGCCGTTGAAGGCGACGTGGTATCCTTCCCACGCGTTGAACGTGTTGAGGCTGTAGCTCAGCGTCGCACCGCCCTCGTATTTCACGATCACGTTCATTGTGTCTTCGATGGAGATCTCTTCGCGAAATACGCATCGGTCGCGAAAGTAGCCGTCATAGCGCTCGTTCTCGACATAGATCGAGCGAAAGGCGGGGTCGGCGTTGAGATCGAGGTAGAACGTGCATTTGTCCTTCTCCGGGCACGTCGTGCAGCGTTCGTGTGGGCCGGAGAGGCCGAGCCGCCGCGCCATGCCTGGCGTATAGAACTCGCGTTTGCCGACGGCGTCGACGGCGACAGGCATGTCGGAGAGCCACCAATTCACGAGATCGAAATGGTGCGTCGCCTTGTGCACCATAAGTCCGCCGGAGATCGCCTTGTTGCTGTGCCAGCGGCGGAAATAGTCGGCGCCGTGGACGGTGTTGAGCAGCCAGTGAAAATCGACAGAGAGAATGTCGCCGATCGCGTTGCTCATCAGCAGCTCTTTCACCTGGCTGCGATAGGGTGCGTAGCGATAATTGAAGGTGACGCGGATATGGCGGTGGTTGCGTTCGACGGCGTCGAGGACGCGCTGCGCCTTCGCCGCATCGGTGGTCATCGGCTTTTCGGTGATCACATCGCAGCCGGCGTCCAGCGCGGGGACGATGTAATCAACATGCGTGGCATCGGGGCTGGTGACGATGACCGCGTCCGGGCGATGAGTGCGCAGCATCCGCGCGAAATCGCTCGCCGCGTATGCAGCGGGTTGCGGCGCGCCGGCTTGCGCCGCGCGGCGGCGCACATAGGCCATGCGCCCAGCATTGGTGTCGCAGATGGCGACGAGCCGCGCGGTGTCGTTGTGCGCGCCCCAGATGGCGTCCTGATACATGCGGCTGCGGCTGCCGCAACCGACGGCGACATAGACCTTGCGCCGCGCAGCGGCGCTGGCGCTATCGGCGAGACTCGCGGCCGCCGCGCCGGCGGCGAGGCCTTGAATGATCGAGCGGCGGGCGACGCCGCCTGGGTGCGTGTCCGTCATGGTGTTTCCTCAGTTCGTAGAACGGATCGGGCGCGCAGGCGGCGAGGGGAAGGTTCGCCGCACGCGCGCCCGTGGATAGGACGACCGCAACGCCAACAAGACAAGCTAGGCCTGGATCGTCGCGCGTCCTTCCGTTCGGCCGCCTAGTGGAACTGGACGGTTGCTCCCAGGAAGAACTGACGTCCGAGGATGTCGTACGTCGCCGGCCAGGTGTTGGCGCGGATGCTGGCGCTCGCAACGACCGGCGGATCCTTGCCCTCGATGTTGTTGACGCCGCCGAAGAATTCGATCGTCTCGCCCACGTCGTAGCGGAACGAGAGGTCGAAATAGTGCTGCGCATCGATCACCGGCTTCGACAGGCTGTCATAGGCCGGCGGCGTGGCGCCGCGCGCCAGCGGCAGAGCGTATCTGTCGTCCGTGACCTCGCCGACATAGCGATGCCGCAGGCTGAGTGCGAGCGGGCCGTTTGACAGCGTAACGCGCGTGACGCCTTTCCATTCCGGCACCGGCTCGCCGCAGGTTTGCCCGAAGGCGCCCGTGCAATCGTTGGTGACGTTGGGAAACGCTTGAATGGGCGTGAAGATCAGCTCGTCGACATGTGTCCAATTCGTCGTCACTGTCAGCGTGCTGGATTCGTTGAGCACGCCCCAAGGCAGATCATGCTCGTAGCTCGCGGCGAAATCGACGCCGGAGGTCTTGATGCCGCCGGTGTTGCCGTTGGTGAGCTGCACTGCATAGGGCTGGGTGATGGAGCCGTCGGCGGGATTGCGCTGGATGGCCTGGCAATACTGGCTGTTGGCGTCTTGAACGATGTTGTAGCAGATGTTCAGCACGTTGGCTAAGCCGCCGCCCAGCGGCGCGATCGCGCCGTCGAGATCGATGTCGTACCAATCGACGCTGGCGACGAAGCCCGGCAGGAAGCGTGGCCGGGCGACGAGGCCGAACGTCTTGGTGTCGGATTCTTCCGGGCCGACACTGGGATTGCCCCCCGAGACGTTGGGAATGAGCGAGCCGGAGGTCGATTGCACTGCCGCAGTGAACACGTTGGCCGTCGGCACGCCCGTGGCGATGCAGAGATTGCGCACGGTCGTGGAAGTGTTGGCCGCCAGTGCGCCGCACGGATCGGTGGCGTTGTTGAAGTTCGTGGCGTTGCCGCCGAACAATTCGCCGACATTCGGCGCGCGGATGGCGTGCTGGAACTGGCCGCGCACAGTGAGATCCTCCACCGGACTCCACTCAAGCCCGTACGAATAGGTGTCGACGCCGCCGACGCCCTTCAGGTCGTAGTCCGAATAGCGATAGGCGAGGTTGAGGTTGAGCCGTTCAGCGCCGGGCAGATGCGCGAGAATCGGCACGCGCACTTCGCCAAACACCTCCTCGACCGACTCGCTGCCGTTCGTCGGCAGCGCGGGGTTGAAGCCCACCACATCGCCGGAAGCCAGGAAGCTGTCCGGCACGAAGCGAGCGCTTTGCTCACGCCATTCCGTGCCCAAGGCGAAATCGATCGGGCCCGCCGGCAGATCGAACAGAGAGCCGGTCAGCGTCGCCGCCGCGCCTTGCATCTCGGCCTTAGTGACGTTGGTGGCGCTGATGCGGATGGCGTTGACGCAGGCCGCCGACATGTTGGCGCCGAACGTGTTGCAGACCGGGGCGTTTGCGCCCTGACTCAATAGAGCGGCCTGGAAGCGGCTTTTCGAAGCGTTGCCGGTTTGCAGGTCGGTCTCATCGGTGCGGGCGTAGAGGTAGTAGAGGTCGTAGTGCAGATCGTGCAAAAAGTTCTCGGAAAGGTCGCCGAGGTCGCCGCGGAAACCGGCCGCGACACGCCACGCCACGCGTTCGGAAGAATTGAAGCGGTCGCCCAGTTCCACCAGCCGGCGTCCGTGCGTCAGCGCCGCCAGGCCGTCGTTCGGCGCATTTGTGTACGTGGACGTGCCGGTGACGACGCTGGTCGTCGACGTTTCGCGCAGGTCGAGCTGGTGCAGGACTTCCTGCATTTGCGCGCTGAGGTACGGGTTGTTGACGTTCAGGAGGTACGTGCCGCCGATATTGGTCGGGGCGAGCTGCTGGTTGACGGTGTTGTTGGAGAAGTGAACCTCCAGATAGCCGGTCATCTTCTCGTTAAAGTCATAGTGGCTGAACGCATTGACCATGTAGCGTTCTTGCGGAACGACGAGATAGTTCTCGAGCGCGAGATTGTAGCGGTCCTGCGGGTCGAGCGCTGGGCGCGCAGTGCTGCCTGCGTCGTTGAAGGTGAAGCCGAACGCGCCCATGCCGCTCAACCCGGCCGCTGAATAGGCGTTATCGAGACCGACGTTGGAGCTGGACGAACCTGGAATGGGAATGCCCGACCAGCGTCCGTTCGGTATGTCGCCGCTGCCGCCGGCGATGAAGCCGGGAATGCCGCCGGCCTGGCGGCACGTCTGCCCGGCGCCCGGCGTCAACGGCACGCCGGCGCCATCGCTGCGATAGGAGGCGGCGGTGACGCAGCCGTCGGAGAGCGAGTCACGCGTCCAGCCGCCCATCTCGGCGCGCGTGATGGGGCGGCGGTTGAGATAATTGAAGGAAATGGTGACATTGCCGCGGCCGTTGTCGATGTTGCCGCCGAAGGTGAGGTCGATGGAATCGGTGGGGGTTTCGGTCGGGCTGTCCCAGCTGCGCTGATAAGAAGCCTCAAGGCCTTCATAGTCGTCGCGCATGATGAAGTTGACGACGCCGGTGATGGCGTCGGAGCCGTACACTGCGGAGGACCCGCCAGTGACGATTTCCGTCCGCGACACGAGCGCCGAGGGGATCGTGTTGAGGTCAACCGTTTGATCCGGCCCCTGGATGGCGAAGCGCCGTCCGTTGACGAGCACGAGGTTCCGCTGCGGTCCGAAATTGCGCAGGTTCACGTTGGCGTTGCCGCCCGGCACGGTGTTCGCCGTCGCGCCGCCGTTGGTGGACGGGACGAATTGCGGCGAAGCGCTCAGAAGATTTTCGATGTTCTGCGTGCCGGAGAACTGCACCTCATCCTGGCCGATGACGGCCACAGGCGTCGGCGCCTCGAAGCCGCGATTCGCCAGGCGCGATCCGGTGACGACGATTTCGTCGCTGTTGACCGCCTGATCGTTGGCTGTCTGCGCCGATTGCGCGAAGGCCGGTGAGGCCGCGCAGAGCGCCAGTCCGGCCAGGACGAGCCCCGTGCAATTCAGCAATGTGGAACGGCGGGCCGTTTGCTTGTTCTCGCTCATTGTATCCCTCCCCTTATCGATGACGTGCGAGGGCGCGCGGCGTGGCGCCGTCGAGCCCGCGGACTTGATCTGAAACGGACCGGCCGGCGGCCCGGCGGTCCCCTCAACCAGCGCTCCTCCCCGTGGGTATGACGCTCGCGTCGCAAACGAAATCCCAACATGTGCAACACGCGACCATAGTGTGCAAAATTGTGGGATTTGGTCAATAAAATTTGGACCGGCGTCCCGGATTGTGTGCTTGGCGTGCGGGGCGGGGCTGTCCGCTCAGCCGCGAGAGGCCGGCCAGATCCCGCGTTGCGCGGCGCGGCAAAAGCCCTTTATTGGCGGGCCCAAAGCGGACGTGGCGAAACCGGTAGACGCAACGGACTTAAAATCCGTTTCTCGCAAGGGAGTGCGGGTTCAAGTCCCGCCGTCCGCACCAGAGCGCCTGCGTGGCGAAGCTTTTGAACGCCTTGGCGCGTTTGGCTTGCACCATCCGCAAAGGGAAGGAGCCCAGCCATGATGCGACGCGTGCCGGATCTAGCGGACGATATCGTTGGCCTGATCGCTGCCGGGCGGGTTTCAAGGCAAGACTATGAGGCCGTGCTCATCCCGGCCGTGGAGGCCGCGTTCCGAAAGCATGACCGCGTCTCCATCTACTATCAGATCGGTCCCGGCTTCGCCGGCTTCGACGCTGGCGCGGTGCTGGACGATGCGTTCATTGGCATGCGTCACCTCCAGCAGTGGAGACGTGTTGCGGTCGTCACCGACGTTGAATGGATCGCTCATACGGCCAAGGCGTTCGCGTTCTTGATGCCGGGCAAGACAAGGGTGTTCGGGTTGGCCGATGCTTCCGCCGCGAAGACGTGGCTTTCCGAGGCGCCAGTCGAGCAATGAAATCACCGCGGCGCGGCGGACAAGCAAAAGCCGCCGCATTGCTGCGGCGGCTTGAAGTTTGAGGGTCGAAGGCGCGAACGCCTTCGGCATTCCGAAAAGATTTACAGCGCGCGGCTGATCGTCAGGATCACCTTGTCGTCGCCGGTCGAGCCGGGCGCGAAGCCCTCCGCGCCATCCGTCGTCGTATAGGCGAGATCGAACCCGAAGCCGAAAGCGCTGTAGGCGCCGTCGATCTTGTAGTTCGTGTAGCTGCCGTTGTCGTCGACATCCTGATTGCCGTAGCTGCCGCTCAGAACGAACGAGTCGCTGAACGCCCAGCTCGCTTTCACTTCGCCATAGAGGCCCTCGGCGTCGCCGCCGCTGGCGTCGACGAACGTGCCGAAATCCGGCGCGTAATAGACCGAACCCGTGAGCGTCAGCGGCACGCTGTCGCCAAATGGCGCGATGCTGCCCACGCCCTTCAGTTCATAGAAATCGAGGTCGCCGCCCGCGTCGGTCGAGCCCGCATAGAAATAACCGATGGCGCCGAAATCCCACGAGATCGGACCCGTGGTCGGCTTCCAGCCGGCATAAAGATCGAGTTCGGTGTTGCTGCCGCCGGTGCCAAAATCGACGCTCGACGCCCAGGTGCCGACATAGAACGAATCCGCCGACAGATCGGCGCCGCCTTGCACGGCGAAGTCATTGCCCGATTGCGAGATGCCGCGCCACACGTAGTCGGTGGTGAAGGCGACGTTCCCTGACACGGTCGTTTCGGCGTGAGCGACACTCGACGTGCCAGCGACTGCAGCGCCGACCAACATGGCCGCGCCAATGAACTTCTTCATGAGCTTCATCCCTTATTCCCCGCGGTATACTCGCCCGCGATGCGCCGGCGAGGCTCACGCCAATAGCGTGAACGAGTGGTTAAACGCAGCTAGCTTGAGCAGCTTCGTTGCGCGGAGAAGACATTGTTGTTGCGCGGACGCCACGCACGCATTTTGCGCTTAAACAGCGGGCGTTCGCGCAAAAGATTGATGCTTTAATGAGCGCTCAAACATTACCGTTGCGCAAAAGTCGCATAGCCGAGGTGGGTCCCGGCGTCGACGAGAAGCGTCTCTCCGGTGACGTGCCGGGACGCATCGGAAAGGAAGAAAAGCCCCGCGTCGGCAATGTCTTCCGGTGTCGACGCAGCCTGCAGCGGCGTGCTGTTTCGCACCATCTCCTTGAGCCGTGCGGCGCCTTCCGCGCCATAGCCGCCTTCGTGCCAACGCGTGTCGATGAATCCGGGGCAGAGCGCGTTCACGCGGATCTTTGGACCCAGCACGCGGGCGAGCGATAACGTCATTGTGTTCAACGCGCCCTTCGAGGCCGCATAGGCGACGGACGAGCCGATGCCGGTGACGCCAGCGATGGAGGAGATCATCAACACAGCGGAACGATCGCTCGTTTCGAGCAGTGAACGCGCCGCGCGGATCATCTGGAAGGGGCCCACGACATTCACCGCATAGAGACGCAGGAAGTCGTCGGCGGAGAGCGCGTCGAGGTCGCCATGCGCGGGTGCGAACTTCGTTGTCCCGGAATTGTTGGCCAGCGCGTCGATGCGGCCGAAACGCTCCGCATGTGCAACGATGGCGCGGCAGTCTTCGTCCTTGGAGACATCGCCGCGGGCGAGCACGGCCTCCGCGCCGGCGGCGCGCACGGTTTCGGCGGTCGCCTCCGCTTCAGCCGCGCTGGTGCGATAATTGATGATGACGGATTTCGCCCCGCGCGCGGCGGCGCCAATAGCGAGCGCGGCGCCGAGGCCCGTGCCGCCGCCCGTGACCAATACGATCTTGCCGTCGAAATCCTGCATGCGCGCCTCCGTGGGACGCGCTTAGCACTTTGGACCGCCGGCGTCCTCGCCGACCTCCGAAGGCGGACTCCTAGCTGGCTTTGCGGCCGAACAGGCCGCCCAGGAAACCGCTCGCGGCCTTGCCGACGGCGTCGCCGGCTTGGGCCTGGGCGGATTTGATCACGTCGCCGAGCGGGCCCTCGTCCACGAGCTTTTCCTTGGCGACGTCGACGAGCTTGGTCGCCATGGCGCCGACGACCTCGGTGGCGAGGCCGGTGTCAGCTGCGGTTTGCGCGACGGCCTCATCGCGGCCTTTGTTCCAATTGGCGGCGAGTGCGTGCGCGACGCGCACGGATTGGTCGTGATCGAGGCCGATGGGCTCGCCGGTTTTCGCGATCAGATCGTCGCCGATCTCGGACACGATTTTGGAGACGTCGATATTCATCCCACCACCTCCGCTGCAAGGACGTGGGCGCATAGCACTGCGGCCGCGCCATGGCTCGTTTCGAGATGGTAAGCTTGAACTCTTGCACGAAGACGTGAGTGCGCCTTACTTCATCGCAATGTCGGATCATCTTACCCAACTCGGGCGCGCGGCGCCCATTCCCGCGACGCCACAAGAGGCGGTGCTGGAGCGCGTGCCCAATCCGCACGCGGGCTCGCTCTATCTCGCGCGCTACACGGCGCCGGAATTCACCTCGATCTGCCCGGTGACGGGCCAGCCGGATTTTGGAATCCTCGTTGTGGATTACGTGCCGGATCAGTGGCTGGTTGAATCGAAGAGCGTGAAGCTGTTTCTGCAGAGCTTCCGCAATCACGGCGCCTTCCACGAAGATTGCACGCTCTATGTCGCCAAGCGCATCGTCGAAGCCATCGCGCCGGCATGGCTGCGCATCGGCGGCTACTGGAATCCACGCGGCGGCATTCCGATCGATGTGTTCTGGCAGACGGGCGCGCCGCCGGAAGGGCTGTGGCTGCCGGATCAAGGCGTGAGCGGGTATAGGGGGCGGGAGTAGTATGGCGGCCCATAGTATAGAGGCCCGAGTCATAGAACCTGTCGCCGTCATGGCGGAGGTCAAACCTGAGCGCGTGTTGTTGACCAGCCGCCTCCTGGATGACCTTGGAATTGATGGCGACGACGCCGTCGAACTTTTCGACGACATCAACAAGCGTTTTGGGACGGACTTCGCGAGCCTCTATGAACGATGGGGCGGGTATTTCGGGCCAGAAGGCATGCCGCTATCGGCGGAACTGGTAATCATTCTAGCTATGGTGATCGGGGGAGTCGTGGCTTACGCGGTGACCGGGCCGTTTGGAGATGTTGCTGGCTCCATTGTTGGCATAACTGCTGTGTCTGCGCTGATTGCGGTATCGATTTGGATCAAGCGAAAACTTGGGCTTGGGAAGAAAATCACGCCAATCACGGTAGCCGAAGTGGTGCGGGCTGTTGAGGCGGGTGCATGGCCCGCTGAAAGCCAACGAGACTAGAGTCCGCGCAGCATAGCACGGAACGCCTTCTCACGCTTGAGGCGCCATTCGCGTTGCATGGCTTCGCGCGGCGTCGCCAGGCGTTCGGCGTAGAGCAGCACCCAGACGCGGCCGCGTGTGTTCTTGGCGCCTTTGCCCGTGTTGTGCTGCGTGAGGCGGCGGTCGAGGTCGAGCGTCCAGCCGACATAGGTGCGCGCGCCGCAGCCGATCACATAGACATACGCCGCCACTAGAAGTGCGTGACGCGCGTCGTGACGTCGGCGCGAAAGCGCTCAGTGGCGGTTTTCGCGGTGCTGCCGAGATAGATGAAGCCGGCAATGCGCTCGTTCTCCGCCACCCCCAGCGCGCGGCGTGCACGCTCGTCGTAAGTCGGCCATTCCGTGAGCCAGCATGCGGCGAAGCCCATGGCGTGCGCGGCCAGGAGCATGTTCATGCACACCGCACCAGAAGAGAGCGTCTGCTCCCATTCCGGAATCTTCGGATGCGGGCCGGCTGTCGAGACGATCATCACCACGGCCGGCGCGCGCAGAAAATGCTTCTTGGCGAAATCGATGCGGACTTCATCGACGCCGTCGTCATTGACGATCAGTTCCGCGAGCTTGTCGCCGGCGCGCGCACGCGCCTCGCCCGCGATCACCACGAAGCGCCAGGGGCCGAGCTTGCCGTGATCGGGCACGCGTGCGCCGAGGCGGATGAGCGCGGCGATCTGCGCATCGTCCGGACCCGGCTCGGCGAAGTCGGCGATCTTGGTCGAGCGCCGCAGCGCCATGGCGTTCAGCATTTCCGCGCTCTCGCGGATGGCTTCGGCGGGCGCGTTTTCGGCGGGGGCGTCGGGAATGGTGCGGGGATCGATCGGCATGCGCGCTACATACGAATGCTTCGGGCGAAAAGCGAGCCGCGCGTTCCCCGGACGCGAAGCGATCCGGGGTCCAAGGTTCGTCTTGGCGAATGCTGGCCGATCCTGCCACAACGTTGGGCCCCGGATCGCTTCGCGTCCGGAGAACGTAAGATTCGGAGACCGGCATGGCCGATTGGGAAGAGGATGGCGATCCCTGGCAGATCGTGCGGGTGCGCCGTTCGTACGAAACCGATTGGTTCGCGGTGGACGATCACGACGTGATCAATCCCGCCGGCAAGCCCGGGCATTATGGCGTGATCCGCGTGCGGCGCCCCGCGGTGGGCGTGTTGCCGATCGAGGCGGATGGGCGCGTGCACATGGTGGGGCAATGGCGGTTCCCGCTGAAGCGCTATTCCTGGGAAATGCCCGAGGGCGGCGCCGAGCCTGACGAGGACGTCGAACTCTGCGCGCGGCGCGAGTTGGAAGAGGAAACGGGTCTTGAAGCAGGGCGGCTCCAGAAGATCCTTGAGATGGATTTGTCTAATTCACTGACGGACGAACGCGCGACGTTGTTCTTGGCGACTGATCTCACGGCTGGCGAGGCGCAGCCCGAGGAGGTCGAGGTATTGCGCCGGCAGGTCGCGCCCTTCCGGGAAATCCTGGAGCGCGTGGTCGATGGCCGCATTCGCGACGGGCTGACGGTTGCGGCTGTGCTGCGCGCCCACCACATGGCCGTGACAGGCGAGTTGCCGGCCGCGCTCGCGCGGGCGATGCTGGCGTGATAAGGGAAACGTCCATGGCTGAGCTGTCGCCACGCGTATTCGAGAATTCCGGCGGGGTCTGGGCCCAGCTGCGGGTGGAGGCCATGCAGGCGGCTGCGGAAGAGCCGCTGCTCGCTTCCTATTTGCACGCATCCATTTTGCATCACGAGCGGATCGAGGACGCGCTGTCCTATCATCTGGCGCAGAAGTTGGGCGATGACGATCTCGGCGCGCTGCAATTGAGGGAAGTGGCGCGCGAGGCCTACGCGGCGCATCCCGAGCTTGCGGCGCAGGCGGCGCGCGATATGCGTGTCGTGCGCGAGCGCGATCCGGCGACGCGCACCTATCTGCAGCCTTTCCTCTATTTCAAAGGCTATGGCGGCCTGCAGGCCTATCGCATCGCGCATTGGCTCTGGGCGCAGGAGCGCGAAGTGCTGGCCTTCCATCTGCAGAGCCGCATCAGCGAACTTTATTCGATCGACATCCACCCCAACGCCAAGATCGGCGCCGGCGTGTTCATCGACCACGCGCACGGCATTGTCATCGGCGAAACCGCCGTGGTGGAGGATGACGTCTCCATGCTGCATTCGGTGACGCTGGGCGGCACCGGCAAAGTGCGTGGCGACCGGCATCCGAAAATCCGCAAGGGCGTGATGATCGGCGCGGGCGCGAAGGTGCTCGGCAATATCGAGGTCGGCGAGGGCGCGCGCATTGCGGCGGGCTCCGTAGTGCTCGACGATGTGCCGGCGCACTGCACCGTGGCGGGCGTACCGGCGCGACCGGTCGGCGATTGCGGCTGCAAGGAAGGCAGCCCGGCGGAGAACATGAACCAGGTGTTCGACGCGCGGGCGAGCATTTAGCCGCCGTCAGCCTTTTCCTCGTACCAGAAAATCGAGCGTTACGAACGGCCGCCGACGCTAGGCCCGATGTTTTGGGGGCCGGGCGTCGGGCTCTCTTGTTCGCTCGTGCCGCGCAGGCCCGCGCTGAAATTGGCGTCGCGGCTTGCGTTCCATGCATTGGTGTCGCTGCGTTGCGCGACGGAGGCCGCGAGCGCTGGGCCGCTGGCGCCGGTCTGGAATGCGCCGGTGGATTGCGCCGTGACGGCCGGGCCCATCGGATCGCCCTGCCGCGCCATCGCTTGCGCACACGCACTCGAATCCGGGACGTGATAGAGATTGCTCATGACCTCGACGACGGCGCGCTCCACGCCGGCGCGCACTGCGAGCTGCACCGGCTCAAGCGAACGCTGGCCGGCGGCGATGTCGACGAAGGTGTCTCCGAAGAAATTGAACACACCCGCGCGAACCTCATGGCCGACGATCTGCTTCTGGTAGGAAATCACATCGACGACTTCGAGCGTGCGCGTGTCGATCAGGCGGAAATCCATGGCGATGTTCATCACATAG
Organism: Caulobacterales bacterium; assembly: GCA_035549695.1. Classification (GTDB taxonomy): domain Bacteria; phylum Pseudomonadota; class Alphaproteobacteria; order Caulobacterales; family Aquidulcibacteraceae; genus Vitreimonas. Next base: position 186,670 of record DASZQK010000030.1, read on the forward strand.
ACACGCCCGCCCACGCTGCCCGTCGTGCGGTGGCGGTTGGTGGCGCCGATCTCGGCGTCCGCCGCCGAGGAACGGATGTCATAGTTGAGTTCGGTGACGCCGCCGACAAAGTAATAGTCAGAGCCCGGCATCTGCCCGGCGGTGATGTGGCGCACGTTGCTACTGGCGTAAACGCCCGATCCCGCGCCATCATTGAGAAGGCGGCTGTTGGCATAGCGGAGTTCGAGTTCGGTGACGGAGGTGTCGAAACGTTCGACCAGCCGCGCGCCGGCCTTGGCGAACGCCGAAATCGCCATGAGCGAAGCGCCCTGCGTGATCTCGCGGCCGCCGTCCTGGCTGATGGCGCCAGTGTAATCGAGAATGCGGCCGACGGCGATGCGCGGCGCCGGCGCGTCGTGCGACAGCGCAGCGAGGCACATGAGCGCCGGCGTGTAGGCGGTGGGATTGGCGGTGACGGGCGCATCGCCGGTCGGCACGGCGTAGAGGCCGTCATGGCCCGCGTTCGGCGTGGCGCATGCGGTGAGCGCGGCGCTTGCGGCGAGGGCGACGAGTTTTTTCAGCGCGGGCATTAGTGAACTCCTTGAGTGTCCTCGGCGCTGATATCGCCGGCGTCGCTTGGGTTGAGACTTTGCTGTGTAGTGTCGATGGCGAGCGTGCGCCCGTCGTTCAGGGTGACGACGACGAAGCGTCCGTTGCCGACGACCTGGAACGAGCCCGGGCTCTGGTTCGCATCCATGAGGCCGCCGGTGAGCGTGCCTTCGAGCGGCGAGGGCCCGAGAATTCGTTGACTGTTCGCGTCGCGCGTCGAAGCGTCGACCGGTGTGGAGAAGCTTTCGTCCATGCCGTATGCGCGGCGCAGATCACCGCCGCTTTGGCCCCAATCGTTTGCCAGCGCGGGCGTGGCGAGCGCGGCGGAGGCCAGCACATACAGAATGAATCGCAACACGCGTTTCTCCCGAAACCGAGCAGGAAATTCGTTCGAGCGGGGAAGAAGCAACGCGCGTGCCAACCGGGCGGAGAAAGCGGCGCGGCCAAATCGCACTTAACGCGAACCTGCTTTAAGCCCATATCCCGAGAGCGCGCCGGATTGGCGCACAGGAGCGCCGGACCTTGAGCGACGTTTATCGTGAACAGCGCCCGCATACGCCGGTCGTTGTGTGGCTGCTAGCGGGTTTGATGGTTGTGTCGTTTGCGCTGACCAATCAGATCAGTGCCGATCCGCGCGCCTGGGTGTATCAGCAATTCGGGCTGTTCTCGGAGCGCTTTTACCCGTCCAGCCCCGATCACTATCGCAGCTTCGACGAAGCGCTAGGGCCGCTCTTCGGGCACATGTTCGTGCACTTCGGTTTACCGCACATCTTCATGAATCTGCTGGCGTTCCTGCAGGCCGGGCCGTTCGTGGCGATGCGGCTGGGCGGGGCGCGTTTTCTTTTTCTGTTCTTCATCGCCGGCCTCGGCTCCGCCCTGGGCTTCATTCTGTTGGCCCCCCACAGCGGGCCGGCGGTGGGCGCTTCGGGCGCGATATGCGGCGTGTTCGGCGCATATTTCCTGGCGGTGCGTCCGACGCCGCAGGCCGCGCTGGCGGATCCGCAGGTGCGCAACGCCATGCTCACTTTCCTAGGCATCAACGTGCTTCTGTTTGCTTTCCTGCCGATCGGCATCGCCTGGCAAGCGCATCTCGGCGGCTTCATCGCCGGCGCCCTGGCGTATCCGCTGCTCGCGCCGCGGTTGCGGCGCGCCGGGCCCTGGGGGTAGGGCGGGCGCTCTCCTCAGCGGCTAATCAGTTCGTAAGACAGCGCTGACAGGCGCGCTTGCCGCTTGCTGATGCGCGGAACCGGGCGCACCCTGTCGGCAATGATAATGCACTAGGGAGGTACGACCTCATGCTGATCGCCCACGTGATCCGCGACAAGGGCGCCAACGTGCATACGCTGACGGCCGACGCAACGCTGGAGCAAGCCGCCAAGGAATTGCACGCCCGAAAAGTCGGCGCTCTGGTGGTAATGGGCGACGACGGCGCGCTCATGGGTGTTCTGTCCGAACGGGACATCGTCCGCGAAGTGTCGCGCCGGGGCGCGGCTTGCCTGGGTGAACGGGTCGCCTCGGCCATGTCGCGCGACGTGATCACGGCGACGCCGGACGAAACGGTCGACGACGGGCTGGCGCGAATGACCGACCGGCGCATTCGCCACCTGCCCATTCTGGCGGAGGGCAAGCTTGTCGGCATCGTGTCGATAGGCGACCTGGTCAAACACCGGATCGCGGCGGTCGAGATGGAAGCGGCGGCCATGGTCGCCTACATCTCCACCCACTGAGGGCGCGAGCGTTAACGGTTCGCCAACCAATTTGAGCGCCGGATTCGCTTGATGCCTCGTTGGGGAATCAATATATTCGGTCGCTTGCGGCCTGGTGTGGCCGGCGCTGAAGGCGTCTGACCCCACATCTCGCAAATTTCACATTGTTTTTTCGAGCTTTTTTGGCCCGAAACGGCATGATGAAAATTGCGCAAAAAGGCCGTTGACAGGCACAGGGCGCGCGAATAGAAACCGCGCCTTCCGCTGGAAACAGGCGACTGCTTCCGGCCCGCTGAAACGGGCTTCGGCTCTGCGTCGGCGGTTGGTCTTTGACATTGTGATTTGGAGAAGGGAAACGCAGGCGGCGGCGTGCTGCGGGCGAGCCAGTAATGGCGAGCCAAGCGACAACTGACGGTATGCGTTTTCTGGAACTATAACTGACTTACAGACCGGCGCTTCGGCGTCGGAATGTGCGTCGGTTCCCGTTACTATGTAACGCATACGCCAATCGGCCCTCGGGGTCGGTCCTTAGCAGACCGGTCTCGAGAACTAGTCAGAGGTCAACTCAACCTGAGAGTTTGATTCTGGCTCAGAACGAACGCTGGCGGCAGGCTTAACACATGCAAGTCGAACGCCCCGCAAGGGGAGTGGCAGACGGGTGAGTAACGCGTGGGAACGTGCCCTAAGGTACGGAATAAGCCGGCG
>DASZQK010000031.1:0-6277 GCA_035549695.1 Caulobacterales bacterium
CGCGCTTGAAGCTGCACGTGCCGGGCCTTTCCACCGATCAAATGCGCGAGCTGATCGAAGCCGCGCACATGGTCTGCCCCTATTCCAACGCGACACGCGGCAACATGCCGGTCGAGCTTTCGGTCGAGTGACCGCACCAGAATTGATGAGGACGAGAAGCAAATGACGAAAGCAACAGGCCGCGTGGCGCAGGTGATCGGCGCCGTCGTCGACGTCGAGTTCGACGGCCATCTGCCGAACATCTACAACGCGCTCGAAACGCAGAACAAAGGCAACCGCCTGGTGCTCGAAGTGGCGCAGCACTTGGGCGAAAGCACGGTGCGCACCATCGCCATGGATTCCACTGACGGCCTCGTCCGTGGCCAAGAGGTGAGCGACACCGGCCAGCCGATCGCGGTGCCGGTGGGCGAAGGCACGCTCGGGCGCATCATGAACGTCATCGGCGAGCCGGTGGACGAAGCCGGCCCGATCAAGACCGAGGCCAAGCGCGCCATCCACCAACTCGCGCCGGCTTTCGTCGATCAGAAGCCCGTGCCGGAAATTCTTGTCACCGGGATCAAGGTCGTGGATCTGCTCTGCCCCTATTCGAAGGGCGGCAAGATCGGCCTTTTCGGCGGAGCGGGCGTCGGCAAGACCGTGCTGATCCAAGAGCTGATCAACAATATCGCCAAGGCGTACGGCGGCTATTCGGTGTTCGCCGGCGTCGGCGAGCGCACGCGCGAAGGCAACGACCTCTATCACGAAATGATCGAGTCGAACGTCAACGTGAAGGGCGGCGGCCAAGGCTCGCGTTGCGCGCTTGTGTTCGGCCAGATGAACGAACCGCCGGGCGCGCGCGCCCGCGTCGCGCTCTCGGGCCTCACCATCGCCGAACACTTCCGCGATCAGGGCAAGGACATCCTCTTCTTCGTCGACAACATCTTCCGCTTCACGCAAGCGGGTTCGGAAGTGTCGGCGCTCTTGGGCCGTATTCCTTCGGCGGTCGGCTATCAGCCGACGCTGGCGACCGAGATGGGCGCCATGCAGGAGCGCATCACCTCGACCACGAAGGGCTCGATCACCTCGGTGCAAGCTATCTACGTGCCTGCCGACGATTTGACCGACCCCGCGCCGGCGACCTCGTTCGCGCACTTGGACGCGACGACGGTGCTCTCCCGCGCGATCTCGGAGAAGGGCATCTATCCGGCGGTCGATCCGCTCGACTCCACCTCGCGGATCCTGGACCCGCTGGTCGTCGGCGAAGAGCACTATCAGGTAGCTCGAGCTGTGCAGGAGACGCTGCAACGCTACAAGGCGCTGCAGGACATCATCGCCATTCTCGGCATGGATGAGCTCTCGGAAGACGACAAGCTCACGGTTGCTCGCGCCCGCAAAATCGAGCGCTTCCTGAGCCAGCCCTTCCACGTGGCCGAGGCCTTCACCAACACGCCCGGCGTGCTTTGCGACATCAAGGACACGGTGCGCGGCTTCAAGGGGCTGGTGGAAGGCGAATATGACCACCTGCCTGAACCGGCATTTTACATGGTCGGAAATATCGAGCAGGCTATTGCCAAGGCGCAACGACTTGCGGCGGAGGCAGCATGAGCGAGTGGTTCGTAGATAAGCTGGGGCCCCAGCCCCAGACTCCGGTTCCGCAATCGGGGTCGTTGTCCCGGGCCAATAACGCGGACAGCCTGACCCCCAGCCAAGGCGCCCGTCCGGCCGCCGCCCCGGCGCCGCAACCGGCCCAAGCCAAGGCCGCCCCGGCGCCCGCGCCCAAGCCCGCGCCGCCGCCGGAGCCAGAGCCGAAGAAGAAAAAGGGCTGGTTCTGATCCATGGCCGACAAGTTGACGTTCGCGCTCGTTTCGCCTGAGCGAGAAGTGTTTCACGGCGAGGTGGATCACGTCGTGGTCCCCGGCGCAGAGGGCGAGTTCGGGGTTTCGCCGCAGCACGCGCCGGTGATGAGCGTTATCAAGCCGGGGGCGCTGCGCATCTTCAATGACGGCGCGGAGCGGCGCATTTTCGTCAATGGCGGCTTCGCCGACGTGACGCCGGAAGGCCTCACCGTGCTCGCCTCGGATGCGGTGGATCTGGCGGGCGTCACGCCCGCCGAGGTCGATCAGCAGCTCAAGGACGCCAGCGAGGATCTCCGCGACGCCAATGACGCGAACCGCGCCGCGGCCCAGCGCGCCCTCTCTCGCCTCGAGAGCATGCGATCCGCGCTCGCCCGCTAAACCCGTTGACGGCTATGTAACCTCTAGGTATCATGTCACCTAGAGGTGATATGATATGGCGCAAGCGGCGCAAGGCGATGTTGGAGAACGGCGGCGGCGCGTGATCACCGTATCCGCCATCCTGCTCGTGGTGATCGCCACTGCCGCGATGTCGGGCGCGGCGACGCATCGGGGTCCAGTGAGAGCGGTCGATATCACCCGCGATGCGGGCCTCTTGCTACTGACGCTCGTGCTGGCGCTTCGGGCGACCACGAGCTTTAGCTTCCTCAAACGCAATTCCGCGCTCGACGACGAATTGGCGCGCGCCCATCGCGCCAGCGCCGCGCGCGCGGGATTCTGGGCGCTTCTGGTCGGCACGGGCGTCGCCTTCATCGCCGGCCTCTACATAGATTTGCCGCTGCCGCAGATCGCGCCGCTGCTGCTCGCCGTGGGTGCGTCGGGGGCGGGCTTTCGTTTCGCGGCGCTTGAATCACGTGCCGGGTGAGACGAGCGCCGAGCGCGGTTTCGGCGTTCGGCTGAAAGAGGTGCGCGTAAACGCCGGACTCACGCAGCAAGAGCTGGCCGACCGTATCGGCGTTTCGCGCAAGACCATCAACACCGTGGAAAACGGCGTTTTCATCCCCTCGACGCTGCTGGCGCTCAGATTGGCGGAGACATTGGGGGTGAAAGTAGAGGACCTGTTTCACCTCGAGGATTGAACTCCGCGTTGCGTGGCGGGGCGGGCTAGCCCTGCGCCTTGCGCCACACGGAAAAAGCAATCGTGCCGTTGCCCGAGGCGCTGGCGGGCACCTGATAGGTCAGCAGGCCGCTTGCATAAGAGTAATCGCGCACCTGCCGGCGGCCTTCCCAGTTTGGAAACGAAGCTGCTTCGAGGTCGAATACGAGTTGACGTTTCTCCGCATCAACACGCACGCGCCCGAAGTGCGTGCTCGATCCGAGCACCGCCTGGCGATATTCGTCGTCGGCGCCGCGCGTTTTGTCTCCAGAGGCGAAACGCGGCCTGTCGCGTCGGAAAATCTGCAGCGTATAGCGGCCCACGCGATCGACCATCATGAGACCAGCGGGATGTTCGCCATAATTCGTGACACGCGCGCCGTTCGCCAGAATCTCATAGGCCTGAGCCATCTCCCATGTGCCTTCGAGCGAGAGCTGGTCATGCTGTGTCATCGCGCATCCTCCGACGAGTAGGCTCGCTGAACCGCCCAAAGCCGCGCGCCGCGTCAGTTGTAACCTGTTCATGCGGTTAGTTATGCGGAATCGTCTGTAACCTGTCAACTGGGTTATTGCGACGGCGCACATACATTCGTATGTTCCCTCCATGCAGGAGTTGGAAACCGAGACGAGGGACGGCTTTTCGTTTCGCGGCGGCCATGTCGCGCTCGATCTCTGCGCTACGCTGATCGGCCGGACCAAGCCCACGCCGCGGGATCTGCTCGAGACGCCGCGCGATCTCGGCCGCTGGTTGCGGGCGGCCCAGCTTGCGCGCACGTCGGTCCCCGCAACCGATGACGATCTCGCCGATGCGCGGCGGCTTCGAGAAGCAATCTACGCCGCGGCGATCGCACGCATCGGCGGCGAGAGCGCGCCGGCAAGCGCGCGTTCGGTCCTCAACAACATGGCTGCGGAAAACGCGGCGACGCCGCGTCTCGGCGAAGACGGCGGCATGCGCTTCAAGGGCGGCGCCCGCGAGCTTTTGGCCACGGTCGCGCAAGACGCCGTGCGCCTCCTGGGCGGCGCGCATGCGGCGCGTATTCGCCAATGTGATGGCGCCACGTGCTCGCGCTTGTTCATCGACAATTCCCGCGGCGGCGATCGACGCTGGTGTTCGATGTCGGCATGCGGCAATCGGGCCAAAGTCGCCGAGTTTCGCCGCCGCCAGAGCGCGGGTTCCTAAGCCCCGGATGCTTGACCCCGCAAAGCGTTAGCCTAAGGTCGCGCTCACTCCGGGGGGCCGCACCTGAGCGGCTGAGAGGCGGGTATTGCCCCGCGACCCGCTGAACCTGATCCGGGTCATGCCGGCGAAGGGAGAGATCAGTGAATAGAGGCCAACCGCTCGCCACGCTTATCGCCGCCCGTGTTTTGGGGCCGCTTCTACTTGCATTCGGCATCGCCATGATCGCGCAGCGCCAGCGCATGTTGGCGGTGATTGAAGGCTTTATCGATGACGACAATCTGCTCGTCCTCGGCGGCGCGCTGTCGCTGTTGATTGGCCTCGTCATCGTTGCGCTGCACGACGGCTGGCGCGGTTTCACGCAGATCGTGGTCAGCGTTTTGGGCTGGTTTTCGGTGATCCGCGGCGCCGCCGTGCTGTTTGCGCCGAACCTTGTGCGCACGGCCGCCGCCAACGTTCTCGTCAATCCGCAGATCGTGCCGATCGTCGGCTGCCTGCTGGCGCTGCTCGGCCTTTGGCTTTCCTTCGTCGGCTTCACCGGCCGCCGGGAAGAAGACGAACCATTGGGACAAATTCGATGAACAAGCCTGAACCTGCTTCCGCTTTCACCGCCCCCAAGGTGACGACCGGACCGATCCCCGGCTCGCGCAAGATCTATGTCGGCGGCTGCGCACATGCGGACTTGCGCGTGCCGTTCCGCGAAGTCGCACTGCATCCAAGCGCAAACGAACCGCCGGTGACGATCTACGATCCCAGCGGGCCGTACACCGACGCCAACGCGGCGATCGATATCGAGCGCGGTCTCGCGCGCACGCGCACGGCCTGGATCAAGGCGCGCGGCGATGTGGAGGAGATCGAGGGCCGCGCGGTGCTCCCCGTCGACAACGGCAATCTCTCGCCCGACAAGCTGACGCCGGAATTTCCCAACATGCCGCGCGTGCTGCGCGCCAAAGCCGGCGCGGCGGTGACGCAGCTTGAATACGCACGCCGCGGCGTCATCACGCCGGAAATGGAATTCGTCGCCATCCGCGAAAACTTGAACCGCCGGAGCGCCGGCGTCCTCGCCGGCGGTCCAAGAGATGGAGAATCCTTCGGCGCCTCGATCCCGGATTACGTCACGCCCGAATTCGTGCGCAGCGAAGTGGCGCGCGGGCGCGCCATCATCCCCGCCAACATCAACCACCCCGAAGCCGAGCCGATGGCGATCGGGCGCAACTTCCTCGTCAAGATCAACGCCAATATCGGCAACAGCGCCGTCACCTCCTCGATGGCCGAGGAAGTGGAGAAGATGGTGTGGGCGATCCGCTGGGGCGCCGACACCGTCATGGATCTCTCCACCGGGCGCAACATCCACAATATCCGCGAATGGATCATCCGCAACGCGCCCGTGCCCATCGGCACCGTGCCGATCTATCAGGCGCTGGAAAAAGTGGGCGGCGTCGCCGAAGACCTCACCTGGGAAGTCTATCGCGACACGCTGATCGAGCAGGCCGAACAGGGCGTCGATTATTTCACCGTCCACGCCGGCGTGCGCCTCGCCTACATCCATCTCACCGCACAACGCGTCACCGGCATCGTCTCACGCGGCGGCTCGATCATGGCCAAGTGGTGCCTCGCGCATCACAAGGAGAGCTTCCTCTACGAGCATTTCGAAGAGATCTGCGAAATCATGCGCGCCTATGACGTCTCGTTCTCGCTCGGCGACGGCCTGCGCCCCGGCTCCATCGCCGACGCCAACGACGCCGCGCAATTCGCCGAACTCGAAACGCTGGGCGAGCTCACGCAGATCGCCTGGAAGCACGGCGTGCAGGTGATGATCGAAGGCCCCGGGCACGTCCCCATGCACAAGATCAAAGCCAATATGGACAAGCAGCTCGCCACCTGCGGCGAGGCGCCCTTCTACACGCTCGGCCCGCTCACCACCGACATAGCTCCCGGCTACGACCACATCACCTCAGCCATCGGCGCGGCGATGATCGGCTGGTTCGGCACGGCGATGCTCTGCTACGTCACGCCGAAGGAGCACCTCGGCCTGCCCGACCACAAGGACGTGAAAGACGGCGTCATCGCCTACAAGATCGCCGCGCACGCCGCCGACTTGGCCAAAGGGCACCCGGCCGCTCGCGCGCATGACGACGCGCTCTCACGCGCGCGCTTCGAATTCCGCTGGGAG
>DASZQK010000032.1:0-47974 GCA_035549695.1 Caulobacterales bacterium
CTCGCGCTTGGCGTAGCCGGCGCGCTCCAGCCGATCGACGATGCCGGTAATGGCGCCAGTGGTGAAGCCGGAGAGCTTGGCCAGCTGGCCGGGGGTGGCGACGCCCAACGCCGAGAGCGCCCCAAACACTTTGTGCTCGGCTCCGCTCATGCCCATCCGGCGCGCCAGCGCGTCGTGGAAAGCCAACATCGCCGTCGAAAGATCCCGGTGCAAGGCGTCCGCTCCCTGGCCGCGGTCCGGCAGGGCGGCGTTCGACCAGCGGAGCGCCTCTTCGGGCGTCTTTGCTGAACCACCGCCCGGCGGGCTTGCATTTCTCTTAGACATAAGATAATTAGTACCATAGATACTTAGGAATTGGAAGAGCTGGCGCCGGCAAAGGGGTGTGGCCATGAGCGAAGCAGACGCACGCCGGAGTTTCTTCTCCAGGATCGCGCCGGGGCTGATCTTGATGGTGCTGGCGCCTCTGGTGGCCGAGACGCTGCAGGGTGCGACGCATCCCAGCACTTACGTCGCGTTTCCACCGATCTTCTTTTCCGAGATGGCCGTGTGGGGAGGCGGCGCACTGTTCGCCCGCTATTTCATGCGCAAGTTCAATCTGGGTGGTTTGAATCTCTTGCTGCTCGCGCTCGTGCTCGCGGTGGCGGAAGAGTTCCTCATCCAGCAGACGTCGATCGCGCCGATGGTGCTGCAGATCAAAGGTATCGTCTACGCGCGCGCGTTCGGCGTGAACTACGTCTACTTCCCGTGGGCGCTGATCTACGAGGCCGTCAACGTCGTGCTCATTCCGGTGTTGCTGGCGGAGCTGATTTTTCCGACGCGCCGCCGCGAGAGCTGGCTCAGCACCTGGGGCTTCGTCGTGGCGGGATTGTACTTCGCCCTCGGCGCATTCTTCGCCTGGTTCAGTTGGACGCACATCGCGCGCGCCATGTACCACCTGCCGCACTACGATCCGCCGCTGACACATATCATCGCCGGCTTGGCGATGGTCGTTCTGCTCACCTTCCTTGCGCTTGGCCCACTCCGTCGCGCCATCGCCAACGCGCCGAAAGCGACGACGCCGCCGCCGCCGATTGTTCTCGCCGTGCTGTCGTTTGTGTTCGCAGTGCTGGCGGAAGTGCTCGTGGTCTTGGCGTTTGGCGCCGCACCGGAAATTCCACCGGCCTTGCCGCTCGGGATCACGTTCGCCGTCTGCGCCGCCGCGATTGCGCTCATTCCGGGCTGGGCCGCGCATGCCAATTGGCGCGATGCGCATCGCTTCGCGCTCGTGTTCGGCGGCATCGCCGGCAATTGCCTCGCGGGCTATCTCGGCGGCTATGTGAGCGTGGACAGCCTCTCGCCCTTGCACCTCAATGTTTACTCAAGCTCGCTCGATTTCTGGGGCAAGACCGTGCTCGACGCGATCGCGCTGGTGTTTCTGATTGGGCTGGGGATGCGTGTTGGGAAGCGGAGCGCCTGAAGGATGAAGCGCTGAGGACCGCCGGCTTCCAGCCGGCAACGACCTCCCAACCTGCGTCGACGGTACCTGTTGAAGCGGGATCGCCGGCTGGAAGCCGGCGGTGCTCAAAGCGCGCTAGTCCCAGGCCGGAATTGCTTCCAGCTTCAGCTGGTCCTGAATGTCCCAGCGCTGGCGCACCACGGCGAACTTGTCGCCGCGCACCAGCATTTCGGGGATGAGAGCGCGTGAATTGTAGGTGGAGGCCATCACCGCGCCATAGGCGCCGGCGGTCAGGAAGGCGACGAGATCGCCGGGGGCGAGCGGAGGCAGCGCGCGGCCGCGCGTGAAGGTGTCGCCGGTCTCGCAGATGGGGCCGACCACGTCGAACTTTTCGCGCGCATCGCTTGCGGGTTCACGCACGGCGCGGATTTCGTGGAAGGCGTCATACATGGCGGGGCGGATGAGATCGTTCATCGCCGCGTCGAGCACGAGGAAGCGCCGGTCAGCGCGCTCTTGCAGGCGAACGACGCGCGAAATCAACACGCCGGCATTGCCGGCGATGAGGCGGCCGGGTTCGAACGAAAGCTTGATGTCGAGCCCATCCATGACGCCATGCACCATGGCCGCGTAATCGGCGGGCGAGGGCGGTTCGGGTTCGTGGAAGTACGGCACGCCGAGGCCGCCGCCGAGATCGAGGCGCTCGATCTGCACGCCTTCGTGCCGCAGGCCCTCGACCATGCGCCGCATCACGCGGAAGGCGGCCTCCAATGGTTCGAGCGATTTGATCTGGCTGCCGATGTGAACGGCAAGGCCCTTGGCGTCGAGCCACGGATCGCTATCGGCATGGGCGTAGAGCGCGAGCGCGTCGTCGGGGCTCACGCCGAATTTGGAATCGCTTTTGCCGGTGGAGATCTTGTCGTGCCCGCCGGCGCCCACGTCCGGGTTGACGCGAATGGCGATGGCCGCGCGCTTTTTGAGATCGGCGCAGACGCGCGACAGCAAAGCGAGCTCGGCGGCGCTCTCGACATTGATCTGATGCACTTGGGTTTCGACGGCGAAGCGCAATTCTTCTTCCGTCTTGCCGACGCCGGAAAAGATGATGCGCCCCGCCGGCACGCCGGCTTTGAGCGCGCGGATGATTTCGCCTTGCGAGACGGTGTCAGCGCCGGCGCCTTTGCGCGCGAGCGTGTTGAGAACCGCCAGGTTGGAATTGGCTTTGACCGCGAACGCGACGCTCACCTCGCGCGGCGCGAAGGCGGACTTGAAGACGTCATAGTGCCGTTCGAGCGTCGCGGTGGAATAGACGTAAGCCGGCGTGCCGACAGCCTCAGCGATCGCTTCCAACGACACGCCTTCGCAGAAGAGCGCGCCGTTGCGATACTCGAAATGGTTCATTGCGGCTGTGGTTGCGGCGCGGGAGTCGCGGCGGGCGGATTGATTTGCGGCGGCTGCACGCCGGTGGGCGTTTGCGGCGTCGAGGGCAGCTGCTGGCGCTGTTCGCGCTCGCGGCGCTTCTGGTCTTCGTCGTCGGACGCGGGCGGGGGATTGCCCCACATGGGCGCAGGGCGTTCCAGCGGGCCGCGCAGGCCGCAGCCGGAAACAAGCGTTCCGGACAGGAGCGTGAAGGCGATCAACAGGGCGGCGCGCTTCATTGCAGATGCTCCTTCCAGCGTTCGATCTGTTCGCGCACCCGCACCGGGGCCGTGCCGCCGAAGCTAGCACGGCTGGCGACCGAGAGTTCAACCGTGAGCAGCGCGCGGGCGTCTTCAGTGATGCGCGGCTCGATGTTCTGGAATTCTTCCAGGGGAAGGGCGGCGAGATCGGGCGCGCCTAGTTCCTCGGCGCGCCTGACGATGGCGCCGGTGACATGGTGCGCCTCGCGGAAGGGCATTTTGAGGTCGCGCACCAGCCAGTCGGCGAGATCGGTGGCGGTGGAATAGCCGCGCGTGGCGGCCTCGCGCATGGCGGCGCGGTTGAAGCTCATGGTCGAAATCATGCCCGTCATCGCCGCGAGCGTGAGTTCGAAGGCGTCGAAGGCTTCGAAGGTCAGCGTTTTGTCTTCCTGCAGATCCTTGGCGTAGGCGAGCGGGAGTTTCTGCACGATGGAATTGAGCGCGGCGAAGTTCGCGCCGATGCGCGCGGCCTTGGCGCGGATGAGTTCGGCGGCGTCGGGATTGCGCTTCTGCGGCATGATCGAGGAGCCGGTCGACCACTGATCGGAGAGCTTGGCGAAACCGAATTGCGGGCTCGTCCACAATACGATCTCTTCGGCGAGGCGTGAGACGTGTGTGGCGCAGATGGCGAGGTTCGCGAGCTGCGCCAGCGCGAAATCGCGTGACGACACCGCGTCGAGCGAATTGGCCGCGGGCGCGTGGAAGCCCAGCATCTGCGCGGTGGCTTCGCGGTCGATGTTGAAGCCGGTGCCGGCCAGCGCCGCCGCGCCCAGCGGACACTCCCACGCCATTTCCAATTTGGCGCCGACGATGCGAACCTTGTCGCGCTCCAGCATCGAGACGTAAGCGAGGAGGTGGTGGCCGAGCGTGATCGGCTGCGCGGTCTGCAGGTGCGTGAAGCCCGGCATGATCCAATCGTCATGGGCGTCGGCGCATTTCACCAAAGCATTCTGCAGCGCATGGATTTGCTTCGCGGCTTCGCCGGCGGCGCGCATAGTCCAGAGCTTGAAATCGGTGGCGACCTGATCGTTGCGCGAGCGGGCGGTATGGAGGCGCTTGCCGGCTTCGCCGATGCGCTCGGTGAGGCGCGCCTCGATATTGAGGTGGATGTCTTCCAGCTCAACCGAGAATTCAAACGTCCCGGCTTCGATTTCCGCGCCAATTTGATCCAGGCCGACCTGTATCTTCTCGTTGTCTTCGCGCGTTATAAGCCCTTGTGCGGCCAGCATGTCGGCATGCGCCTTCGAGCCTTCGATGTCTTCGCGCCAGAGGCGCTGATCGACATCGATCGAGGCGTTGATCGCCTGCATGGCCGCGGCGGGGCTTTCCGCGAAGCGGCCGCCCCACATCTTCTGGCCGCGAGGTTTGGACTTGAACTCTGAGGACATGAAAAAAACTTCGTCGGGCGGGCCCCGCGCCTGGGCGTTTCCCGCTGCTCTGGTGTTGATCGGCGTGGGCGCGCTGGCGCTTGTCTATGCGCTTTTGGCGCCCGGTTCCAAGCCCCAGCCGGTGATGTATTCGCAATTCGCCACCGGAGCGATGTCGAAGCTGACGGTGCTGGCGACGCCGCCGGCGCAGCCCGCCATGACGCTGACCGACGCCAACGGGCAATCGACCACGCTCGCGGCTTATCGCGGCAAGGTCGTGCTGGTGAACCTCTGGGCGACCTGGTGCGGACCGTGCATGAACGAAATGCCGACCCTGGCCGCGCTGCAGCAGCATATGCAGGGGCGGAATTTCGCGGTGGTCCCCGTCAGCGTGGACGCGAGCGGGGAGGTGGCGCATGCGAAGGAGGTGCTGGCGCGTCTCAGCGGCGGCGCGTTGCCGTTCCTCAACGATCCCAGCCGCAGTCTCATCTTCGACGCGCAGGCGGGGGCGATGCCCACATCAATCCTTTACGACGCGCAGGGACGCGAACTCTTCCGCGTCGTCGGCGACACCGATTGGACCAAGCCGGAAGTGATGGCGCCGATCGAGGCGGCGCTTGCAGAACAGCATTAGGCGTCGGCCTTGCTCAGTCATTCCGCCGATCGCCGCGTTACGTCGCGTCCCGGAAATACGCTTCAACTGCGCCGGTGAGCTTCATCGTCAGCGGGTTGCCGTGGCGATCCAGCGTCTTGCCGACGGACACGCGCACCCAGCCTTCGCTGATGCAATATTCCTCGACATTGGTTTTCTCCACGCCCTTGAAACGAATGCCGACGCCGCGTTCGAGCAGGGCTTCGTCGTAATACGGACTTTTGGGATCGCTGGAGAGACGATCGGGCGGGGTGTCGCTCATGCGCTTGTTTAAACGCGGCGCCGAGCGCCCTGCAACGCCCCCGGCCTTGAACAAGGACGCCCGAGGGCTACTCTTTCCGCAGTGACGGAAGCGACCGATTCGGTGGGGGCGACAGCGCCGCCACAGGGGTCCGACCTTTTGGGGGATGACCTCCGTCGCGTGGCGTTCGAACTCGACGACGGGTGCATGGCGGGGATTGCCTGGGGCGATCAGAGCCGCGCGCCGGACATCCTGTTCCTGCACGCCACGGGCTTCAACGCGCGTACCTACAGAGCGCTGCTCGAACCGCTGGGCGGGCGGTTTCATGTCGTCGCCGTCGATCTGCGCGGGCATGGGCGGAGCACGCTGAAGCCGCGGCGTCTTGGCTATGTCTCCTGGCGGCGCCATCGCGACGACGTCGTTGCGCTACTGGAGCGCCACTTTACCGAGCCGGTGACGCTCGCGGGCCATTCGATGGGCGCGACGACCAGCCTGCTCGTCGCGGGACGCCGTCCCGATCTGGTGCGCGGCCTCGCGCTGATCGAACCGGTGATCTTGTCGGCGGCGCAGTATTCGCTGTTCGAGCTGCCGTTCGGCAACATGCTGGGCGCGGCGACGCTGCCGATCGCGCGCAAGGCGCGCTCGCGGCGCGCGCATTTCGCCAGCCGGGAGGAAGCGGTGATGCTGCTGGGCAAGCGCGGCGTGTTCCGCGATTTCCCCCTCGAGTCCTTGGTCGATTACGTGGCTGACGGCTTCGTCGAGGATAAGGCCGGCGTGCGTCTCGCCTGTTCGCCGGCCTATGAAGCCGCGACCTTCGCGGCGCAACGTCACGATCCGTGGGCCGCGATCAAGCGCGCGCCGGAGCCGATCGTGCTGCTGCGGGCCGAGACCGGGTCTTCGATGTCCGGCTCAGCCGCGCACCGTTTCGCCGCGCTGCGGCCGGACGCGCGTTTGGCGACCGTGGAGGGCGCGACGCACATGCTGCCGATCACGCGCCCCGATCGCGCCCGCGCCGCGATCGAGACCGCCGCCCTGATGGCGACGCCGACAAAGACGTTTCGGGATTTGGATTGAGACGTCCTCCCCCACGCGGGGGATGCTCACACCGCCATGCCGGCGACGACATGCGCCTGACGCGCGGCGATGAGGTCGGCCGGCAGATCGACGGCCTTGCGCGTGGCGAGATCGAAATTGATGGCGACCGCTTCGATGCTGGCCCAGGCGCCGCCGCTCGCCGGATCGATCAGCCAGTGCACGACGCGGGTGAGTTTTGGCGTGAGTTCAACCGCCGCGGAATGAACCTCGACGAGATCGCCCGCGCGCGCCCAGGCGCGGAACACGATGCGCGCTTCGACGACGGCGCCTGAGAGCGTTGGCGGCGCGCCGAGCGCTGCGGCTTCGCGCCGCCACTCGGCGAACAGGTGCGGCACGCTGTCGGAGACGCGCCCGAACACGTGGTCGGCGCGCAGTCGCCCGAACGCGTCGCATTGGTCCGGCGTGACGAGGTGGGCGCCGATGCGCCGCGCGCCGAGGTCTCGCGCCAGCACCAGGTTGGCCTTGGCGGGCGCGCGCGAGAGATCGATGGCGCGGGGCGCGGCGTGCCTGGGAAGCGCCGCCGCCAGCTTCTTGGCGGCCTCCCGGCTCCGCGCCGACCACGCAAACGGCTTCAACTCGTGCGGCTCGGCGTGGGCGACCTGCAGTCGGAACGTCGTCGCCGGCGCGCCGTCGAAATGGCGCATGTCGAGGCAGAGCGTCGCATCGTTGTCGCCGAAGGCGACGACGCCGCCATGCATGGCGAGCGGGCCGTTCGGATGCGCCTCTTTCAGGAAGCGCACATGCAGTTCGCGCGGAACCAGCGTGGCCCCGGCGTCGGCGCGGAACGCGCCCCGCAGACCGAGCGCGGCGGCGAAGTGGGCGAGCCCGGTGAACGCGCGCTCCAGATGAAAGCGCACGTTCAAATGCCCGTTGGCGTCGCATTCCCAGGTGTTGACCGCGCCTTGATAGAGCGGCGCCGGCAGAAGCGGCGGAGGCGCGTCCGCCTCTACGCCGCGCGGCATTCGCTGCACACGCCGCTGGCTTCGATCATGGTGCGATGGATTTCAAATCCGTCGCGATTGGCGGCTTCGGAAAGATCGACGAGCGCGTGGCCGGCGTCGAATTCCTCGGCGCCGCCGCACTTCTCGCAGATGAGGAAGATGGTCGAGCGCGCGCAGGCGCCGATGTCGCAGGCGACGAACGCGTTGAGGCTCTCGATGCGGTGGGCGAGGCCCATGCGGACGAGGAAATCGAGCGCGCGATACACGGTCGGCGGCTTGGCCGGCGCGTCGCCATGGCCGAGATGGGCCAGGAGATCGTAAGCCTTGGCCGGGCCTTCGTGATCAATGAGCAGCTCGAGCACGCGCCGGCGCAGCGGCGTGAGGCTCTCGCCGGCCTGCACGCACATTTGTTCGGCGTCCGAAATGTGGGCGGCGCGGTTGCGGGTGTGATCGTGCGGCATGGAACGCATGATCGCAGGCTTCATGCGTTCGCGAAAGCCTTGCGGCAGAAGGGCCACAGCGCGTGGCGGGCGCGCTTCGGGACAACAGGGTGAATCTGAACTTTACAAGAACATCGGATTCCGGTATCACGGAACAGACAACGAACATGAGATGAGGGCGTGACATGTCAGAAGCAATTTTCCGCGGAGAATCCGGACGCTTGCATCGCTTCACGGCGCACCGGCCGGACGAGACATTCGGCGAGGCGGCGGCGGTCTATTGCTTCGCTCGGCCGGGCCCCGGCGGCCGCGGCTGGACGCCGCTTTTCCTGTCCCGCACCGCCAATCTGGCTAAGCGCCTGGCCTGCCACGAACAATGGCCGGAAGCGCAATTGCTCGGCGCGACGCACATTCTGGTGCATCAGCGCGATGAGCGCGACGCCCGCGAAATGGTGGAGGCCGATCTCGCCGCCGCGCTCAGACCGGTGATGAACGGGCCGTACGCGGACGCGGAGCGCGAGGAGGATCTGCGCGCCGGTCCCGCGCGTCTGGTCTGGGCGGCCTGAACGCCGCCCTCCCCCTTGCGGGGGAGGACAGTCGTTTGGGTTTGCGCCCGCCTCGTTGGGTTCGAGGCCGTTACCTCTTCGGTTCGTTCTGCGCCGACGGCGTCGGGCTCAATGTCTGCGCCGTCCGCGCCAATTGGACGAACTCGGCGCGCCAGCCATAATCGTCGCGCCCGCGCGCGCCTTGCGCGAGGTCGATGACGTTGCTCCAGCCATAGGAGCGGTCGAGATAGGGTTCGCCGCGCAGGAGCTGGCCGAAGCCGGCGACGGCGGTGGCCCAGCGTGTGGACTCAGGCGCATGCGCGATGTCGGCGATGCTGTCGGCGGGCGTGATCGGGCGTTCGATCAGGCGGCTTTGGTCCTGTTCCGGCAATTTGTAGCGGATGCGCAGGAAGGCGACTTCGCCGCCGGTTGCGGCTGAGGGCGCGGTGCGTTGCTGCTGGTAGCGGAGCGGATCGACCAGGGTGCGTCCGCCGACAGGCGTCAATTCGTAGATCGCCGTCACCGAGGCGCCCGCGCCGATTTCGCCGGCGTCGACGCGGTCGTTGTTGAAGTCCTCGCGGTTCAACATGCGCGTCTCGTAGCCGATCAGGCGATATTCGGCGACTTGGGCGGGATTGAACTCGATCTGGATCTTTACATCGTTGGCGATCGGAAAGAGCGCGCCATTGGCTTCCTCGTGCAGAACGCGGCGGGCCTCGTTCAGCGTGTCGATATAGGCGGCGACGCCGTTGCCGTTCTGCGCCAGGCGCTGCATCAGCGCGTCGTTGTAATTGCCGTGCCCGAAGCCGAGCACCGAGAGATAGATGCCGTGCTCGCGCTCGCGGCTGACGAAATCCTGCAATTGCTGCGGATCGTTGATGCCGACATTGAAGTCGCCGTCGGTGGCGATCATCACGCGGTTGACCGCGTTCCGGTCGAAATTGCGTTCGGCCAAAGTGTAGGCGAGGCGAAGGCCGGCGCCGCCGGCCGTCGAACCGCCCGCTTGCAGCTGATCGAGCGCGGCGTTGATGCGCGCGTGGTCGGCGCCCGAGGTGGGCTCGAGAACGGCGCCCGCCGCGCCGGCATAGACGACGATGGACACGTGATCGCGCGCATCGAGCTGATCCACCAACATGCGGAAGCCCTGGATCGCCAGCGGCAGCCGGTCCTGCGCCGACATCGAGCCGGAAACATCGAGCAGCAGCACGAGATTGAGCGGCGGGCGCTGGGCGCGCTGAATGTTGTAGCCTTGCAGCCCGATGTGCAGCAGCGTGTGGCCTTGGGCCCAAGGCGCGGGCGTCATCGCCACGGTGGTGGAGAAGGGCTGCGTGCGGTCACGCGGCAGCGCGTAATCGTAATCGAAATAATTGATCAGCTCTTCCACGCGCACGGCGTCGCGCGGCGGCAGCCGGCCCTCGGCGAGGAAGCGGCGCGTATTGGAGTAGGAGGCGCTGTCGACGTCGATGGAGAAGGTGGAGACCGGCTCGCTCGCCACTTGATGCACGGGGTTGTCGGCGGCGTGCTGATACTGGTCGCGGTCGAGATCGCCGAGCACGGGCTGCGGCGTGGAATATAGAGAGCCAACCGTCAGCGCCGCGCCGTTGGCGGCGCGCGCGGGCGCGTATTGTTCGGCCGCTGGCGACGGCGGGGGCGGGGGCGCTGGGGGCGGCGGCGGCGGCGCGTTGGCGTCGCTGCGCTGGCCGGCGACGATGATGCTATCCTGCGATTTCTCCTGTGTGACTTGGCTCGATTGCGCGCAGCTGATGAGCGCAAGCGCCAGCAGCGCCAGACTGGCGCGCTGCAGCAAAAGTGTTTTCATGGACGTTCCCTCCGATCGTCCGAACCGCGTCCTAAGCGTAGACGAGGCAGCGCGCTGATCGCGGCCTGATTGGGGCGCGCGCGCGGCGGTTTTCGAGAACACGCCGAAAAACCCGGCGTCCTCACGCGCTCGTGTGTCTAGTGACGATCGCGGGCGGCGGCGCGGCGCTGCTGCGGGATCCAATCGCGAACGATTCGATCGAGCACGTCGAGCGGCACGGCGCCGTTGGAAAGCACGGCGTCGTGGAACGCCTTCAAGTCGAAGTCGGGTCCCAATTCGTTGCGGGCGAAATCGCGCAATTGAGCGATGTCGCGGCGGCCGATTTCGTAGGAGCAGGCCTGGCCGGGCCAGACCACATAGCGATCGACCTCGGTCTGGATCACGCCCGGCGCATCGCCGGTCGTCTGCACGAGATAGTCGATGGCTTGCTGGCGGCTCCAATGCATGGCGTGGATGCCGGTGTCGACGACGGGACGCGCCGCGCGCCAGAGCTGCCAGCGCAAATAGCCGACGCGCCCGACTGGATCGTTCTCGTAGAGCCCTTCCTCGTCGGCGAGCGTTTCGGCGTAAAGCGCCCAGCCTTCCTCGAACGCATTGAAGGCGACGAGCCGGCGGATCAGCGGCAGCTCCGTGTGTTCGCGCGCCAGCGCGATCTGGAAGTGATGGCCGGGCACGCCTTCGTGATAATCCTGCGTCGGCAGGTCGATCTTGGTCATCTCGCCCAAGTCGCGCAAATTGACGAAATAGACGCCCGGCGTGCGCCCGTCGATGGACCCCGGTTCGTAATAGGCGCCCGAGGAGCTGGCCTCCGCGAACGGCGGCACGCGGCGCACGTCGAGGCGCTGGCGCGGCAGGCGGCCGAACCAGTTCGGCGCCTGCTGCGTGACACGGGCGAGGCGCGCGCGGATGTCGTTCAGCAATTGCGCGCGGCCTTCTTCGCTATCCGGGTAGCGGTATTGCGGATCGGCGGTCATCTGCGCGAGCCGCGCGCCGACCGGACCCTCCGTCATGCCCAGCCGGCGAAGCGCCACGTCGAGCTGATTGGTGAGCTGGCGCACGCGATCGAGGCCGATGCGGTGGATCTGCGCGGGCGTGAGATCGGTCGTCGTCTCGATGCGCAGGGCGTCGCGATAATATGCCTCGCCGTCGGGCAGGCGCCACACGCCGGCGTCTTCGCCGGCGCCGGCGCGAATGCCGCGGAGATAGATCGCCGCGCGCTGGTGCGCGGGGATGACGCGGTCGCGCACGATGGCGACAGCTTGCGCCAGCAGGCCTTGGGCGCGCTGGGCGGCTTGCGCTTGCGCGTTGGCGTTGCCGGCGCGGCTGACAAGGCTGTCGAGCTTGCGCTTGAAGCCGGTGACGTAAGTCTGAGCCTCGGGCCTGACGCCGATGATATCGTCGAGTTCGCGCAGCGTGTCGTCGATGATGAAACCCGGCGGGCTGACGCCGGCGGCGGCGTCCTGACGCGCATGCTGAATGTCCTGATCGATGGCGACCGCCACCGCGCGCAACCGCGCGAGGTAGTCCTCCGCGTCGGCGAAGGTATTGACCTCATGCAGGCGGTCGAGGAAGTCCGGCAAGGTGACGAACGCGCTGTCGAGGGGATTGAGCGCGTAAGGATGGATGCCGCCAAGCTGAGAAAAGTCGCCGTACTCATGGACGGCGCCGGCGGCGGCGGCTTCGAATTGCGCTCGCAGCACGGCGTAGGTGATCGCGGCGTCCGGCGGGAGCTCTTCGTCGGCGAACTCGCGCACCTCGGCGAGGCGGCGCAATGCTGCACTGCGGCGCGTTTCAACCGCGAGCGGAGAACGATCGTCGAGTCGATCGGCATAGCGGCCGACCAGCTCGGGTGAAGCGCCGGCGCGCGTGGCCAATTCCGGGCTGTCGACCAGGATTTCGCGGGTCCAGTCCTCGACGCGGCCGTCGAAAGCATTGAGCGGCTCGGGCCCACGCCGGCCGCATCCGGCCAGCGCTAGCAGGCCCAGGGCCAAAACCGCCGCCGACATCAACGCCTTCATGCACCCTCCCGCGCCGGTTCCACGCGTTCCCGGCGGCGGCTGTCCTAGCATGGGCGGCGCGACAGAAAACCCAGGGCTGTGTGTCGATTTGCGCTGGACTGTTGCGGCGGGCCCGCTTTCGTGGTTGAGAGCCCGTTCGTGGATGGGAACTCGCGGAGAAAATCATGACCAGCGCTAGCGCGGGCGATGCTCAAACGCTCGGGCAAATCCTGTTTTACCGCCAGCTGGAGCCGCTTTCGGCCGAGAAACATCGCCAACTGGGCGTCAGCCAAGTCTCCAACCCGTTTTCGTTCCTGGCCGAAACGCATCTTGTGCCGCTGACGGTGGATGAGTTCGGCCTGGCCGCCGTGTGCTATCCAATCATCTTCGACACACAGTCGAAAACGCCGCTCGCGGTCATGGGCCTGCGCCCCGGCATGAACGTGTTTTTGGGCGCCGACGGCTCGCTCGATCCGGAAGTGTATCTGCCGGCGTTCGCGCGGCGCTATCCGTTCCTGCCGATCATCGCCGGCGATCCGCAAAATCCGCCGAAAGAAGATGACGGCGACCGCGTGCTCGTGTGCATCGACCGCGCCGCGAAGATGCTGTCCTCCTCGCCGGAACTGCCGTTCTTCGAAGGCGACCAGCCCTCGCGCTACACGCAGGAAGCGATCCAGTTCTGCCGCGAGTTCGACATGCTGGGCCGCCGCACGCAGGAATTCGTGAAGCTGATGGATCAGCACGGCCTGTTCGAGCTGACGCCGCTCGCTTTGCCAAGCGCCAAGCCGGACGGCACCCCGGGCGAGCCGCGCAAGATCGGCGAATATCTGCGCATCTCCGAGCAGAAGCTGAACGCGCTGCCGAAGGATACCTACATCGAGCTCCGCGACCGCGGCGTCTCGGCGGTGATGCACGCGCATCTCCTTTCGCTCGGCCTGTGGCCCAAGATTTTGAGCCGCGCGGCGCGCATCCAGGCGGCGACGCCGCTGAGCTGAGCAACCGCAGGCGCGCGCCACGCGTAGGACTGGATATGCGCGTGGGACCATTTCTCGGCGTGATCTCGGCGGCCGCGGCGATGCTGTTGTGCAGCGTCGCCGCGGCCGAGCCGTTTCGCACGCCTCATGTCGAGATCGAACTGCATGCGGCGCAGAGCGCGGTGGCGCCGGGGGCGCCGTTCCAGCTGGTGCTGCGGCAGAAGATCATCCCCGGCTGGCACACCTATTGGCGCAATCCTGGCGATAGCGGCGAGGCGACCGCGCTGACGTGGCGCGCGCCGTCGGGGTTCGCGGCGCCGCTGCAATGGCCGACCCCGGAGGCCATCCCGTACACGGTGCTGGTCAATTACGGCTATTCGGGCGAAGTGCTCTATCCGATCGAGGCGCGGGCGCCGGCGGATGCTCAGGGGTCGATGGCGTTCGTCGCCGATGTGAGCTGGCTCGTCTGCTCCGACGTGTGCATTCCGGAGCAGGGTCAGGTCGCGCTGATGCTGCCGGTGGCGGCTGCGAGCCGCGACGATCCCGCATGGAAGCCGCGCATCGACGCGGCGATCGCGGCGCTGCCGCGTGATGCGGGCTTGGCCGCGCACATCACGGCGGGGACGCCGGCGCGCCTCAGCATCGCGCTGGCGCAAGGCAGCGAGATCCGCAACGCGCACTTCTTTCCCTATGCGCGCGGCGCCATCGATCACGCGGCGCCGCAAGCGGCGCGGCGCGGCGCGCAGGGCGTCAGCTTTGAGCTGTCCCCGGGCGCGGACCAGAATCTCGGACGGCAGCCCCTGGAGGGCGTGCTCGGATTCGACGTGCGCACCGCCGACGGCTGGGAACGGCGCGGCTACGAAATCCGCGCGACGCCAGGCGCCATGCTCGCCGGCGTCGACGCGGAACCCGTCGCGTCCACCGCCGCGGAAGCGCACGCGCCGGCCGCTGCGGCGGAGCGGACGGCGCAGAATCCCTCGCTTCTTCTCGCCATCGCCTTCGCCTTTCTCGGCGGGCTGGTGCTCAATGTCATGCCCTGCGTGTTGCCGGTGCTATCGATCAAGGCGCTGAGTTTCGCCGGCGGCGCGCATGCCGGCGAAGCGCGGCGGCATGGCCTGCTGTATCTCGTCGGCGTGATGGCGACGTGCCTTGCGCTGGCGGGCGTGCTGATCGCCCTGCGCGGCGCGGGCGAGGCGGCGGGCTGGGGGTTTCAGCTGCAATCGCCGTGGTTCGTCGGCGCCCTTGCGCTGCTCTTCTTCCTGATCGGCCTCAATCTGCTGGGCGCGTTCGAGATCGGCGGCGCGATTCAGAATTTGGGGTCCGGGCTCGCGGCGCGCAGCGGCGACGCCGGCGCTTTCTTCACCGGCGCGCTCGCCGTGGTCGCGGCGACGCCCTGTACGGCCTGGTTCATGGCGAGCGCCATCGGCGTTGCGGCGACGCAGCCGGCGCCGTTCGCTCTGGCCGTGTTCGCCGCGCTCGGCGTGGGATTCGCCGCGCCCTTCACCGCGCTCGCGTTCGCACCCGGGCTTCAGCGACTCATGCCGAAGCCCGGCCCATGGATGGACCGGGTGAAGCAATTCCTCGCTTTCCCGATGTTCGGCACGGCGGTCTGGCTGGCTTGGGTGGTGACGGGACAGGCGGGGGCCTCGGGGGCGCTGGCGCTGCTCGCGGCGGCGACCCTGGCTGCATTCCTGATCTGGGCTCTGCGCGCGACGCGTACTTGGGCCGGGCGCAGCACCGCCATCCTGCTGGCCGCTCTGATTGGCCTCGTCGTGGTTTGGATCATGCGCCCGCCGGAAACCGCCGTTGAGGCTTGGAGCGCCCAGCGCGTGGCGCAGTTGCGCGCCGAGGGCCGGCCGGTGTTCGTCAATTTCACCGCCGCCTGGTGTGTCACCTGCCAGGTGAACGACCGCTTGGCGCTCTCGAGTCCGCGCGTGGCGGAGGCGTTCGCGCGGGCGCGCGTGGCCTATCTCGAAGCAGACTGGACGACGCGCAACGACGAGATCGCCCAGGCGCTGGGCGAGCATGGACGTGCGGGCGTGCCGCTTTATCTCTATTATCGCCCCGGCGCCCCGGCGCCCGTCGTGCTGCCGCAGGTGCTGAGCGAATCCCTGGTGCTCGAAACCGTTTCCGGAGGCTCGCCATGACGAAGCCTATTTCGCGGCGCTTTTTGATCGCCGCCGCAGGGGCCGGTCTGCTCGTTCCCGCCCCCGCGCGCGCCATTGTGCCCACCGGGGACGCTGCGCCCGCCTTCTCGCAGGCCGATGCGGAAGGGCGCACGCGCACGCTGCCGGAATTCGCCGGCCGCACGCTCGTGCTCGAATGGACCAACCGCGGCTGCCCGTATGTCGGCAAGCACTACAATTCCCAGAACATGCAGACGCTGCAGCGCGAGGCGACGGCGGGCGGCGTCGTCTGGCTGAGCGTGATCTCCTCGGCCCCGGGCCAGCAGGGCTATCTCGACGGCGCCGGCGCTATCGCCCACGCCCAGGCCATGCGTGCCGCGCCGACCGCCATCCTGCTCGATCCGTCCGGCGCCATGGGCCATGCTTACGATGCGCGCAACACGCCGCACATGTTCATCATCAGCGGGCTGGGCCGCATCCTCTATCAGGGCGCTATCGACGATCGTCCGAGCGCCGACCCTGCCTCGCTTCAGGGCGCGCACAATTATGTGCGCGCGGCGCTGGCCGATATCGCCGCCGGCCGCGCGGTCGCGACGCCGCAAACGACGCCCTACGGCTGCACCGTGAAATACGCCCACTGACGCCGTAAACCGTGGCGCTTTCCTTTGGGCGCGCTTCTGGTGTAACAGAGGCGCGATGACGCGCGCTCCTCTCCGTCCGGACACGCAGCCGAGCCGTTCCGCGCCGGCGCGACACCGTCGCTGACGCGCGCCCGCGCGGGCGCCTGTTGCCGCGCATCCGCCTTTCCTCTACCGCCCTAGCTCGGCTGTTGATTCCATGTCCGACCGTCCAGAAGAGTTTCGCCCCAAGGCCCGCCGTCCGCGCGGGCTGCAGGATCGGCGCGGGGCCACGCTCGCCGCCGAGGCCGAAATCGTGGCGCGGATTTCCAAGGTCTATGAGGCGTGGGGCTTCGAGCGGCTGGAGACGTCGGCGCTCGAATACGCCGATTGCCTCGGCAAGTTCCTGCCAGACCAGGATCGCCCGAACGAAGGCGTGTTCGCGCTTCAGGACGACGACGAACAATGGATGGCGCTGCGTTACGATTTGACGGCGCCGCTCGCGCGCTTCGTCGCGGAAAATTTCGACGCGCTGCCGAAGCCCTATCGCCGCTGGGCGGCGGGCCCGGTGTGGCGCAACGAGAAGCCGGGGCCGGGGCGGTTTCGCGAATTCTGGCAATGCGACGCAGACATCGTAGGCAGCGCGAGCCCGGCGGCGGATGCTGAGCTGATCGCGATGGCGTGTGAGGCGCTGGAGGCGGCGGGCGTAAAGCGCGGCGGCTATCAGCTACGTGTTTCGACGCGAAAGCTGCTCGATGCCGTGCTGGAAAAGATCGGCGTCGCCGCCGATGCATTTTCGACGCGGCTCGTCGTGCTGCGCGCGATCGACAAGTTCGATCGCTTGAGACGGGACGGCGTTGCGGCGCTGCTGGGCGCCGGGCGCAAGGATGAGTCCGGCGATTTCACCAAAGGTGCGGGGCTGAGCGCGGAACAAAGCAAGAGCGTGCTTGATCTTGTTTCGGCGGGCGCTGGAACGCGCGCCGACGTGCTCGGACGTTTGCAAGGTGTCGTTGGCGATGCCGCAATTGCGGAACTGAAAGAGATCGACGCGGTGTTGTCGGCGCTCGGCGTGGATGATGCACACGCGGCGTTCGACCCGACCATCGTACGTGGCCTTGAATATTACACCGGCGCCGTATTCGAAGCGCAGCTGATCGGCGGCGACGGCGCGAGCTTTGGCTCGGTCGGCGGCGGCGGGCGATATGACGATCTGGTCGCGCGGTTTCGTGGCGAGCGGATTCCGGCGACGGGGTTCTCGGTCGGCGTGTCGCGCCTGGCGGCGGCGCTCGCGGCGCAGGAGCGGGCGAGCGAGGACGCGCCCGTCGTTGTGCTGGTGATGGATCAGGCGCGCATCGCCGATGCATTCGCGATGGCGGACGAATTGCGCAAGGGCGGGGTGCGCGCGGAAGCGTATCTCGGCGGCGGCGGCATGAAGGCGCAATTGAAATACGCGGATAAGCGCGGCGCGCCGGTGGCGGTGATCCAGGGCGGGGATGAACTGGCGAAGGGCGTCGTCACGCTGAAAGATTTAAAGCTCGGTGAAAAGCTGGCGGCGGATGCGGGCTCGGACCGCGAAGCGTGGAACGAAGCGCGCAAGCAATTGCAGGCCGAAGTGAAGCGCGAAGAGTTGGTGGCGGGCGTGAAGCGGATGCTGGGGAAATGAGGCCGTGTTCGCGCCAGAACCCCCGCCCCTTGAGGGAAGGGGGCAGAGGGCGGGGTGATGCTCGACCTCTCGGTGTTTGCATGCGCGGACTTGCGGGCCGCGGAGGTTCATCCCACCCCATGACCCCCTCCTCTCAAGAGGAGGGGGAGCAATGAAACCCGTCGAACACATCCGCGCGGCTTTGCGTGCGTCGCTCGATGCGCGCGCGCCGCTGTGGGTCGAGCCTCCCGTATTGCAGCCGGCTGCTGTGTATCTGGAGCTTTCCGGCGAAGAGATCCGCCGCCGCGCGTTTCTGATCGACGACGCGAGCCACGGCGCGCTCTGCTTGCGTCCCGACATGACGGCGCCTGCGGTGCGCGTGGCGTTTGAGCAAGCGAAGCTGCCGCCGCTGGTGGCGTACGAGGGCTTGGTGTTTCGCCGCCAGCCGCCCGGCTCCGAGCGCGAGAACGAGTTCGTGCAGATCGGCGCGGAATGGCTGGGCAAGGGCGATCTCGATGCGGCGGGCGAAGCGCAAGTGATCGCGGCCGCGCTCGACGCATGCCGCGCCGCGGGCGTTAAGCCGGGGTTGAAGCTTGGTGACTTCGCGCTGCTCGCGGGCTTCGTCGCGGCGCTCGGTTTGGATGAGCCATGGCCGGGGCGCGTGCGGCGCGCGCTCTCGCGCGCGGGCGGGCTCGCGGCGCTGCGCGCCGAGAAGCCCGTGACGATGGATGAAGGCGCGGGGCTGGCGGAAGCCCTGGCGACGCTGGCGCCGGATCACGCCGAAGCGGCGCTCAACGATCTCCTGGCGCATGCGCGCATCACGCCGGTCGGCGGGCGCCCCATCGCCGAGATCGCGCGGCGTTTGCAGCAGCGCGGCAAGCTCGCGGCGGCGGCGCCGCCCAGCGCGGCGCAATACGATCTGCTCGA
Source organism: Caulobacterales bacterium (assembly GCA_035549695.1). GTDB lineage: Bacteria > Pseudomonadota > Alphaproteobacteria > Caulobacterales > Aquidulcibacteraceae > Vitreimonas. The sequence continues at coordinate 18,492 of DASZQK010000032.1, forward strand.
CGAACTGACGCACATCGACGCCGCCGACGGCTTGGATCGCGTGGCGAAGCTGGCGGAGTCGAAGCTCTTGAAGCAACGCGCGCTGGCGGACGCGGCGATCGTCAAAGCCAGGGCGCGGCTTGAGGCGCTGAAAGGCGCGCTGCCGGCGCAGACCTCGTTCGCGCCCGGCCTCGGGCGCACGCTGGCGTATTACGATGGCTTCGTGTTCGAACTCGAAGCGCCGGCGCTGGGCGCGCGGTCGAGCTTGGGCGGCGGCGGGCGTTACGATGGGTTGGCGCGGGCGCTGTGGACCAAGGGCGAGACGCCGGCGCTGCACGCGGCCGGCTTCGCCGTGCGGCCGCAGCGTCTGGCGGAGGTGGCGCCATGAGCCTCGTCCTCGCCATTCCATCCAAGGGCCGGCTGCAGGAGCAGGCGAGCGACTATTTCGCCGACTGCGGTTTGCCATTGAAGCAGGATGGCGGCGCGCGGCTTTATTCCGCGCGCATTCCGGCGCTGCCGGAGATCGAAGTGCGCATGATCTCGGCGAGCGAGATCGCGCGTGCGCTGCGCGCGGGAGAAGCGCATGTCGGCGTCGTCGGCGAAGACGGTTTGCGCGAGGCCGATCCGGGGCTCGCGCGCACTCTGCTGATCAAGCCGTTGGGCTTTGGCCATGCCGACCTCATCGTCGCCGTGCCGCAATCGTGGCTCGATGTGACGCACATGGCGGATCTGGCGGAAGTCGCCGCGCTGCACCGCGCGCGCACCGGCGAACGGCTGCGCATCGCCACCAAGTATCTTTCGCAGGCGCACGCCTTCCTCGAAGCGCGCGGCGTGGGCGACTACCGGCTGGTGGAGAGCCTGGGCGCGACCGAAGGCGCGCCGGCGGCGGGCGCGGCCGAGGCGGTGATCGACATCACCACGACCGGCCAGACGCTCGCCGCGAACCACCTGCGGTCCCTTGCCGACGGTCTTATCCTCAACAGCCAGGCGCAACTCGCGGCCAGCCGCGCCGCGGCGTGGGACGCGGCGGCGCACGCCAGCATGGCGCGGCTCCTGGATACGATCGAGGCGCGCGCGCGGGCCAAGGCGCAGCGCCTGCTGCGGGTGGCGCCGGGGCCGGAAGGTCCGGCGCCGATGATCGCGCGGGCGAATGAACTGGGATGTCAGCTGGCGTCGGCCGCGGAGGGCGCGCTGCTTGAGCTTTATTGCCCCGCCGAAAAGGTGTTCGCGGTGTGCGCCGCCTTGCAGAACCTGTTCGGCGGCGCCATCGGCGTGTTCGAAGCCGATTTCCTGTTTGAGCGGCCAAATCCCGTCCACAGCGCTTTTTTGGCGGCGCTTTCGTCGCCCCGTTGATTTCCTGCATCAGACACCGGGGGACAGAAATTCGTTGCGTTGAGCGGCTCTTGACTCGGGCGCGCACTGGTTTTTGAGTGCGTCCGGCTGCCGCATGCGATGCGTCGCCAGGCGGCCGCGCGTTTCGGGGAGGAGACGCCCCTTCGAGAAGAAAGCGGCGCGACAAAAATGAATGAAGCGGCCGCGCCGAGCGATCGGTGCGGCCGTTCTCTTTTGGGCCGGTGCAACTTGCGGTTCCGCCCCTCGGATGCGCATCCACGCGATTTTGCGGGAAAATTCGCGCGTCAAGTTTCAAACAAGGGAGACTCACACTTTTTAGGTCGATGTTGCGGCGCAATAAACTCGTAACGGAAGTGTTAATGGCGTGTCGAAAACGAACGCTACGGAGCCCGGACGACGAGGGGCGGCGTGGGGGCGCGATCGACTAGGCGATTGTGCGCGTCGACCCCTGTTCGAGGGGGTTGTTCCCAATGGTCTCCAAAAGATTTCTGTACGGCGCCGCGCTGACGGCGCTTTCCGTGTCGATGACCGGCGTGGCGCACGCGCAGTCCACCGCTTCGCAGATCCAGGAAGAAGACACCATCATCGTCACCGGCCAGCGTCAGAGCATGGAAGGCACGATGGTGGCGGAGCGCGCGCCGAAAGCCCGCGCGACCATCACCCAGGATTACATCCAGACGCAGGCGCCCGGACAAACCATCCTGGAATCGCTGAACCTCATCCCTGGCCTCAACTTCACAAACACCGACGCGTACGGCACGTCGGGCGGGGCGATCAACATTCGCGGCTTCGACGGCGCGCGCATTTCGCTGACGGTTGACGGCATCCCGCTCAACGACACCGGCAATTACGCGATCTACTCGAACCAGCAGGTCGATCCGGAAATCATCGAGCGCGCCAACGTCAATCTCGGCACGACGGACGTCGACAGCCCGACGGCGTCGGCGGTCGGCGGAACCGTCAATTACGTCACCCGCACGCCGGGCGAGGATTTCGGCGTGTTCGCCAGCTATGCGGCGGGTTCGGAGAATTTCGGCCGTTGGTTCGGAATGATCGACACCGGCGCCATGGGCCCGCTCGGCACGCGCGGCTTCGTCTCCGGTTCGTGGTCGCAGTACGATCAGTTCGTCGGCCCCGGCCAATTGCAGAAGATGCAGTTCAACGGCGGGCTTTATCAGGCGATCGGCGAAGGCGGCGATTTCTTCCGGGTCACCTTCAATTACAACGAAAACCGCAACAACTTTTACTACCGCTTGAGCCAATCTCAGTTCCTCGCGGGCGGCGCTTCACTGAGCTATTACGCGCACGACGGCGATCCGCTTCACAATTGCACGCCCGGTCTGCCCAGCCCAGGCGTGGCGTCGAATGATTCCGGCGATCACTGCACGGGCGCGAATTTCACCAACTACTACAATCAGTCGATCAACCCGTCGAACACGGGCAACATCCGCGGCGAATCGCGCTTCTCGTTCGGCCCGTCGGTCACCTTCACGTTCGACCCGTCGTTCCAATACGTGCGCGCCAATGGCGGCGGTACGTCGGTCATTTCCGAACGGTCGCGCCAATTGGTCGAGGACAGCAACACGCCCGGCGGCATCGACCTCAATCATGACGGCGATACGCTCGACAGCGTCCGCCTCTATGCGCCCAGCAACACCAACACCTATCGCTATGGCGTGCTCAGTTCGCTGATCTGGGACCTGAGCCCGACGCAGACGGTGCGCGTCGGCTACACCTGGGACCGCGGCCATCACCGCCAGACCGGCGAATTTGGCTATCTTCTGCCAAACGGCGATCCGCAGAACGTGTTCGGCGGGCGCGACGGCTTCGGCACGCCGATCTTCAACGGCGACGGCCAAGTGTTTCAGAAGCGCGACCGCATCTCGATCGCCAGCCTCGAACAGTGGAGCGCGGAATATCGCGGCGACTTCTTCAACGACGCGGTCACTCTCATCGTCGGCGTGCGCGCGCCGGAGTTCACCCGCGATCTGAATCAGCTCTGCTACTCGGTGAAGGGCAGCTCTTCGTCGACGCAATATTGCACGACGCAGGATCCCGACACCCCCGGCGTAGGCGATCCGAACGCCGGGCTCGCGACCGGCGGCTTCGTCTGGTTCGACAACAACGGCAACGGCACGGTGCAGACCAACGAAATCTACGCCCCGCCGTTCAAGGCCACCGTGAAGTACGACGACGTGTTGCCGAATGTCGGCGTCACCTGGCGTCCGGCGGCGGGCCACCAGATCTACTTCAGCTACGCCGAGGGCCTCTCCGATCCACGCACGGACGACCTCTATAGCGGCATCACCGTGGCGCAGCTCGGCGACGTGCAGCCGGAAACGACCACGGCCTACGACCTCGGCTATCGCTATCAGGGCGGCTCGATGCTGTTCTCCGCGACGGTCTGGTACAACCACTTCAAGAACCGCATCGAACGCTCGCAAGATCCGCTCGACCCGACGCTGTTCTATTCGCGCAACGTCGGCGAAGTGGATCTGTGGGGCGCGGACGCCGCGTTCGGCTTCAGGCCGATGGAATCCCTGTTCCTCTACGCGGCGGCCTCCTACACCGACAGCGAGTTGAAGAACGGCGGCTTCCAGGTCGTCGATACGCCGGACTGGACGTTCCGCGCGCGTGCGGAATACGAACTTGGCGGTCTCAAGCTGGGCGCCCAAGTCCGCTATACGGGCGAGCGCTTCGGGAACGACGCCAACACGGCGGCGGAAGTCGCGCCGAGCTACACCGTCGTCGATATGGATGCGCGCTACGATTTCGGCGAATTGTTCGGCATCAAGGACACCTACCTGCAGCTCAACGTCATCAATTTGTTCGACGAGGAATATCTCGCGCAGATGTCCTCGGGCACCGGCACGGGCGCCGCGCTCTACAATCTCGGCGCGCCGCAGACATTCTTGCTGACGCTCGGCGCCAAATTCTAACAAGCTTCCCCGAAGGCGACCTTGAGGCGGCCCAGCAATGGGCCGCCTCTTATTTGGCGCGCAGCAGCGGCAGGTCGAACTCGACGCGTACGCCGCCGTGCGGGCCGGCGGCGACACTCATACTGGCGTCGCCGCCATAGATGGCCCGCAGCCGGTCCTGCGTGTTGCGCAGGCCCAGCCCGCGCCCGTTCTCCTGGAACGGCGGGCCGTCGTTCTCGACCGAGAGCGAAAGCCGCGCGCCGTCGCTTCTGGCTTGCGCGGTGATGGCGATGTGCGCCGTTTTCGCGGCCTTGGCCACGCCGTGCTTGATCGCGTTCTCGACGATCGGCTGGAGCAGCAGCGAGGGCACAAGGCAATCGTGCAGCGCCTCCGGCACGGTGCACATCACCTGCATTTTGTCGCCGAAGCGCACCGCTTCCATCTCCAGATACAGGCGCTGCAGCAGCGCCTCGTCGCCCAGCCGCGCCAGCTGCGTGGGATCGGAGTCGATGGTGTGACGCAGGAAGCGGGAGAGCCTCAGCAGCATGCCTTCGGCCTCGTCGTTGCGCTTCTCCAGCACCAGGGCGGAAATGGCGTTGAGACTATTGAACAGGAAATGCGGGTTGAGCTGGTAGCGCAGCATCTTGATTTCGGCCGCGTGCGCCAGCGCCTGCGCCTGCTGCAGCGCGCCGGCCTGGCGCTGCACTTCGTGCGCCCAGTCGAGCGCGAAATCGTAGCCCGCCCAAGCCAGCATCACCCAGCCGTATTGCAGCACGTAGTCGAGGAAAAGCTCCTGCGGCCAGCGCACGCCGGACGTCGTGACCAGCAGATTGTCCAAGACGTGCGTCGGGTAGAGAAGCAGCGCGCACAGGGCCAGCGTCAGCGCCAGGCGCCGCCCGGGCGTCCAGCTCGTCAGTCGGTGCACCAAGAGGTGGATCACGGTGGTCCCCGCCGCCGAGACGGCCACCAGGAGCACGCGGGGACCCATGTAGCTCCAGAAGAACTCGGGATAAAAGCGCGCCGACCCGAACGCGCGGATCGCGAAGAAGCCGCCCCAGAATACCGCCTGCAGCGCAAAAAAAGCGCGCCAACGCGACGGGCGCGCTCCCGCCGCGTCTGCCTTGGCCGCGACGACTTGCGACGAACCGCCCATGACGCAAGGCTAAGGGGAGGCCTTGCCCCGCGCACGCTTGCTCGTCGCGCCACGCCGTCGTTTCGTCGCAAGTTGACGCCTTGGCGGAGGCGCTTCTACTGCGTTCAGGCGACAAAGCCGTCGACCAATGGAGAAAATGCGATGAAGAGGACAGTTTTCGCCTTGGCGGCGAGTCTTTGCGTCTTCGCCGGCGCCGCTGAGGCGCGCGCCGTGCGGGTCACCCTCAACAATGTCGAGGCGCGGGGCGGCAATCTGCTCGCCGCGCTGCAGACGTCGGATCAGTTTCTCAAGGGGCCGGGCGCCTACAATGTCGGCGTTCCGGCGACGGCCGGAACAGTGACGCTGGAATTTCCCGACGTGGCGCCGGGCGATTACGCCTTCGCTCTGATGCACGACGAAGATGCGGACAACCAGATGAAGATGGATCCGCAGACGCAGGCGCCGCTGGAGGGCTGGGCGCTCTCGAATGGCGATGCGCTGACCGGGCCGCCGACTTTCGATCAGGTGAAGTTCACGGTGCCGGATACTCCCGACGACGTGAGCATCGTCGTGAACATGCACTATCCCTACGTGCCGCCCGCGGCGACGGGGCGCTGACGCAGGCGCCGCCCGATCGGCCGTTGCGTCGGCGGCGCGCAAAGCGCAGCCTGCGCAACGTGCAGCGGGGAGCGCCATGAAGGCCCACGAACCGGGAGTGAGCGCGCGGCGTCAACCCAATTGGCTGGAAATCATCGGCATCGCGCCGTTCGGCCTCGCCACGCTGCTCGTCGCCTTCGTCATCTTCCGTCTGGGCGAAACCGCGGGATGGGGCGATGTGGCGAGCGGCGTCGCGGCTTTGGCCGGCTTCCTGCTGCTGGGCTTCGCCGTTCGCGTCGCCGCGCTGTTCTGGCTGTTCGCCATCCTGGTCGCGCTCTATTGCGCGGCGCTGGTCGGTGTTCTGGCCTCCCGACATGCCGCTTCGCCCGCGCTCGCTTGGCTGGCCGATCCGGTGGCCTGGTTCGCGCGCGCGCCGGGGGAGGAGGTGCGCCGCGCCTTGGCCGCGGACCTCACGACCTGGAGCGGCGCCGCCGCCGCGCTCGCGGCGCTCGCCTTCCTTCTGTGGTGCGCGCGCCGCTGGCGCACGGCGATGACCTGAACGCTAGCAATTGTTCTTGATCAGCATCACTTGGGAAATCTGCCATTCGACGCCTTTGTCGATCTGCAGCCATCCGGCGATCTTGCTGATGAACTCGCGCTCGGACTGGGTCAGCTTGCCGTCCGCGAGCACCAGGTCGATCGCCAGCGCGAACACCGGCAGGCGCAGCATGTTGGGCAGGCATTCGCAGGCTTCCAGCAGTCCCGCGTCGCCGCGCTGCTGAAGCTTTTGCATGGCGCTGGCGTTGGCCTTGTTGACCTGGTCGTTCGTGAGCGCCTTCAGGATGCGCGAGCGTTTGCGCAGGCCCTTCAGCTGCTCCTGTTCCTCAGGCGACACTTCCTTGTCGGCATAGGCGGCGGCGAGCAGCACCGCCAGAAACGCCTCCGGCACGCTCCAATCCAGACGCGGCGGACCGAGGCTGAACGCCTGCACGCGCTGTTCGTAATCCTGCACCGAAACCAGCGACGCGGCCTCCTCGAAGAGGTGCGCCGTTGCTTCCCAATTGGCGTTGGCTCCCATGATGCCCCTTCCTTCCCGAGAGGGCCAACTATGTTGGAGGACGCTCGAAACGCAAGCGGAATGCAAGTCCGGCGGCGAAAGCGCCTCGTTGTTTTGGTTCGGGATTGGACGCTCGGCTTAGCTCGGGGGCGCAGACAATGCGTCCCTCGCGACGTGCAAGAGGCGCTTGCGCAGGGCCGCGCGCTCGCGAACGCTTGTTCGGAAATCGGCGTCCAAATCGGCGCTCTGCGTCCGCGCCAGCGAAATCAATTGATCGAGCAGCAGGCGAAACTCGATGTTATTGCGCGACATGCGCTGCCCGACGGATTGCCATTCTTCTTGGATCCACGCGTCGTCGAACCCGTCTTTCCGGGCGTCCGCGTCCACGCCGGCGCGAACCAGGTCGAAAACATAGAGCAGCCACGTTGCGTAGGTGATCGGGGGAAGCACGCCGAGCTTGAAGTGCTCCCAGCAATCGATCTGCACCGACCAATAGGATTGGTAATAGCTCGCGATCTCCTGTTTGGTCGCGGGCGCCGACCTTTGCTCCAGCGCGCGGCGCTGCGCGGCCAGCTCCTGATAGCGCTGATTGAAAAGCTTGATCGTCTCAGCCTGGCGCACCGCCTTTTCGAAGCGCTCCCGCTTGCTCGCCTCCAACCGATTTGCGGCGAAAGCGGTGGCGGCGACCAGCGCGCTGGCCCCGGTCGCCAGATCAGCGAGCGACGGCGTCTCGAACACCACCGGCGAAGCCTACTTGAGTGGCCGACGCCGCAAAAGTCCGATCTCGCAAACAAAAAGGGCGGAGCTTTTGGCTCCGCCCTTGAGCTTTGTTCTGGACCGATCCCGGATCGCGCTTGCGCGCGTCCTGGATGATGTCTCGGCGCGGCTTGCGCCGCGTTTCGACGTCAGAAATCCATGTCGCCCATGCCGCCCATGCCGCCGCCGGGCATGCCGGCGCCCGCGCCTTCTTTCTTCTTCGGCGCTTCGGCGATCGAGGCTTCGGTGGTGATGATGAGGCCGGCGACCGACGCTGCGTCTTGCAGCGCGATGCGGACCACCTTCACCGGGTCGATAATGCCGGCCTTCACCAGGTCGACATATTCCTCGGTCTGCGCGTTGAAGCCGAAATTGTCTTCCTTCGACTCGCGCAGCTTGCCGACCACGATCGAGCCTTCGACGCCGGCGTTTTCCGCGATCTGCCGGATCGGGGCTTCCAGCGCCTTCTTGACGATGGCGATGCCGACATTCTGGTCTTCGTTGTCGCCCTTGACGCTGAGCTTGAGCGCCGAGCGCAGCAGCGCGACGCCGCCGCCGGGGACGATGCCTTCTTCCACCGCGGCGCGGGTGGCGTTCAGCGCGTCGTCAACGCGGTCCTTGCGTTCCTTGACCTCGACCTCGGTGGCGCCGCCGACCTTGATCACCGCAACGCCGCCGGCGAGCTTGGCCAGGCGTTCTTGCAGCTTCTCGCGGTCATAGTCCGAGGTGGTGTCCTCGATCTGCTTGCGGATCTGGCCGATGCGCGCCTCGATGTCCTTCTTGGCGCCGGCGCCGTCGACGACCGTGGTGTCGTCCTTCTTCACCACGACCTTCTTGGCCTTGCCGAGCATGTCGACGGAGACGTTTTCCAGCTTGATGCCGAGATCTTCGCTGATGACTTGGCCGCCGGTCAGGATGGCGATGTCTTCCAGCATGGCCTTGCGGCGATCGCCGAAGCCCGGCGCCTTCACCGCCGCGACCTTGAGGCCGCCGCGCAGCTTGTTGACGACGAGCGTGGCCAGGGCCTCGCCTTCGACATCTTCAGCCACGATCAGCAGCGGGCGCTGCGATTGCACCACCGCTTCGAGGATCGGCAGCATCGGCTGCAGCGAGGAGAGCTTCTTCTCGAACAGCAGGATCAGCGGATCCTCGAGCGTCGCTTCCATCTTGTCGGCGTTGGTGATGAAGTAGGGCGAAAGATAGCCGCGGTCGAACTGCATGCCCTCGACGACGTCGAGTTCGGTTTCGAGCGACTTGGCTTCTTCGACCGTGATCACGCCCTCATTGCCGACCTTGGCCATGGCGTCGGCCAGGAACTTGCCGATATCGGTGTCGCCGTTGGCGGAGATGGTGCCGACTTGGGCGATCTCTTCCGAGCCGCCGACTTTCTTGGCGCGCTTCTTGAGGTCCTCGACGATGGCGGCGGTCGCCTTGTCGATGCCGCGGCGCAGATCCATCGGATTGCGGCCCGAGGCCACGGCCTTCATGCCTTCGCGGACGATGGCTTGAGCCAGCACGGTGGCGGTGGTGGTGCCGTCGCCGGCTTCGTCATTGGTCTTCGAAGCGACTTCACGAACGAGCTGCGCGCCCATGTTCATGAACTTGTCTTCGAGCTCGATTTCCTTGGCGACGGTGACGCCGTCCTTGGTGGTGCGCGGCGCGCCGAAGCTCTTTTCGATCACGACGTTGCGGCCCTTGGGGCCGAGCGTGACCTTCACCGCGTTCGCAAGAATATCGACGCCGGCGAGCATGCGCTCGCGTGCGTCAGATCCGAAATTCACGACTTTAGCAGCCATGTGTCCTTACCTCGTTGAATTGAAATGAAAGAGGCGGCCCGCGCTTAAGCGGCCGCCTTCTTCGCCTTCTTCGGTTCGATGACGCCCATGATGTCGGACTCCTTCATGATGAGGAGCTCCTCGCCGTCGATCTTCACTTCCGTGCCCGACCACTTGCCGAACAGGATGCGATCGCCGACCTGGACGTCGAGTTCGATGCGTTCGCCGTCTTCATCGCGGGTCCCCGGACCCACGGCGACAACTTCGCCTTCTTGCGGCTTTTCCTGAGCCGTCTCCGGGATGATGATCCCGCCCTTGGTCTTTTCCTCTTCCTTCACGCGCTTCACCAGCACGCGGTCGTGCAGCGGACGAAAGCTAGCCACGTCCCTCTCCTTCTGGTTGCATTAGACCGTCACAGCCCGGGGCGTCGCGTTAGCACTCACCCCGATAGGCTGCTAACGGCCCGCAGATAAGCGGCGCAGCCGGTTCCGTCAACACCTTGCGGGGTCCGAAGCGCCTCGTTGGGCCAGAATTTTGAAGGCGGACGGGCGGAAAAAGGGGGCGCCGCACTCCGCCGCGGCCGGCGCCGCGGACGCTGCAGAATTCACCCGCCCGAGACGAGGCGCAGCGACGGCGGGAGCGCGCCGAAGCTGTCGGCGTCCACGGCCGGTTTGCGGCCGAGGCGTTTGTCGACGACGGCGACGAGACCCTCCACCAGGCGAGCCCGTTCGGCGCCGTGCTCTGACCCGAGATAGGCGAGCTTCTGCATGGCCTCGATGTGCGTGGTGACGACCTCAAGATCGAGCAGGCCGGTCGCGCCCATGGCGCCGATATAGCGGCCAAGCGAACGCGAAGCGTCGCCGAGCGCCTGGTCGCGCACGTCGTCGGCCAATTGCTCGGTATCTTGGACGGCGGCGAAGATTTCGCGCAGGCGCCGGCGGTCGCTGGGCGAGAGTCCGGCGGCGAGGTCGCTGATCTTGGTGACGCAGCAGCGCACGAGTTCGCGATTGGCTTCCGCTTCCCAGGGCGCCTTGTCCATGCACTCCAGAGGATCGGTGAAGCGGCGCATGACGCCGGCATAGTCGTCGAGCATGCGCCGGCGTCGGCAAGGGCCGACATAGTTGAGGCTCTCGATCAGGCGGCGCGGGCGCAGCAGCACGGCTTCGACCCGCGCCAGCAGGGCGGCGCCGGTGAAGGGCCGCACCAGCATTTCGTCGACGCCGCTTTCACGCGCGGCGAACAGGAACGCCTCGGTGGGCGTGTTGGTCATGACGATGATCGACTGCGAGCGGCTCACGCTTTCATAGCCCGCGCGGATCTTGCGCGTGTATTCGAGGCCGGAGAGATCGGGGATGCGCGAGGAGGTGATGACGACGCGCGGCTGATATTCCACGGTCTTCTTCAACAGTTCCGAACCGGTGCGCGCCTGCTGCACCCGGTCGAAATTGGCGCTCGCCAGCACGTCGACGATCAGGCGCCGCGCATGCTGGTTTTCGTCGCAGATCAGGAACGTGGGCGCGTTCGGCTTGGTCATCGCGAGCTTCAAAAGCGTGAAGAAATCGACGCCAATATCGCAGATCACGATTGAGATTTACTTTCCGAGCGGCGGGAGCGGGCCGGCGCTCTTGGTGCGTGTTCGGACGGCGCAAAAAAAACGGCCGCGACGCGCGCGGCCGTTTTCCGTTAATGCGCGTTATCCCTTCAATAGCCGTCCGCCAGCAGCAACGCGTCGATGATGAGGTGCGTCGTCAGCGAGATCAGCAGGATGTCGTCGCCCACCATCACGTAGTCGCAGCCATAGGGCGGGGGCGGCAGGTAATAATAGAGTTCGTACGGCACGGGCTCCCAATAGAGATCCCACGGCAGCACGTAGCCGACGACGTAAGACCGGTAGGGCCGGCGCCAGCCGGCATAACCCCACCAATAATAGTTGTGACCCCAATAGCGGCTGAGCCCGTAGGCGTAGTTGCGGTTGAAGAACCCGCCGTGCGGAATACGGCGCCAGTCGCTCCAGCGCCGATCATAGCCGCGCCGGCCGTCGTACCAGCCGTGGTCGTTCCAGGCATATCGGCGCCCGTCGCCGCGGCTTCGGTCGTGATGGTCGTTGCGGCCCCAGTCGCGCCCACGGTCGCCGCCGCGATTCCAGTCGCGCCCGCGGTCGCCGCCGCGATTGCGATCGCCGTCGCCGCCGCGCCAATTCTGCTGAGCGCCGCCTTGCCAGGCATGCTGGTCGCCGCCGCCACGCTGGCCGCGCCATTGCTGGCCATCGCCGCGCCCGGCTTGCTGGCCGCCGCCTTGGCGGCCCTGCCAGGCATGCTGGTCGCCGCCGCCCCGCTGGCCGCCGCCTTGCCGGCCTTGCCACGCTTGCTGGCCGCCGCCGGATTGGCCGCCGCCGCCGGGTTGGCCGCGCCAATGCTGGCCATCGCCGCGGCTGCGCGAGGCCTGCTGGCCGCCGCCCGGCTGTCCTTGCCAGCCCTGTTGCTGGCCGCCGCCCGGCTGGCCGCGCCAGTGCCGGCCGCCGTCGCCGCGTCCGCCGGCCAGGGCTTGCCCGCCGCCGCCGCCTTGCGGGCCGCGCCAGTTTTGCTGTTGTTGGCCGCCGCCTTGCTGGCCGCCGCCTTGTTGGCGCCAGCCCTGATTTTGGCCGCCGTCGCCGCCGCCGCCGCGTTGACCGCCGCCGCCGCCACCCCCGCCATGACGGCCGCCGCCGTCTCCGCGATGTTCGCCGCCGTGACGGCCGCCGTCGTGATCTCGAGCGAAACTTGGTCCCGCCCAAGCCGACGCACTCAATGCAGCGATCGCCGCGATGAGGGCTATTCTCATATGTTTTGGCTCCCGTGCGTCTCTCGGACACACCCTCGCACGCTCCATATGGTAAGCGCAGTCTGAACCCTGGCTGAATGAACGCGGAACGCAATCAGGCGAAAAAACGCCGGCTACGCTTCCAGCGCCCCGACGAGCATCACCCGCACCGCGCCTTCGACATGCGCGCTCAATTGCTCGGGCGTCAGCTTGTATTCGGTCGAGGCGAGCGCGCGATAATGGTGATAGCTGCGCATCAGGTCGAAGAAGAAATGGGCGGTGAGGTCGGGGTTGGAGACTTTGCGGCCATCGCTCGTGCGCGCGGCGTGCAAGTATTCCAGCAAGGCATCGCGGAGCCGCGCCAGGCCGGAGACGAGATAACGTTGCAGCAGCTGCGGGTAAGCGTGCGCGCCGCCGACGACGAGACGGTAGAAGGCCAGATTCTCCGGCATCAGCGTGGCGCGCAGGAATTGTTCGCCCAGTACGCAGAGGCCCTTTTCGAGCGGCAAATGGCTGTACGGAACCTTCGGCTGCACGTCTTGGATGAAGCGCGCATACTGGTCTTCGAAGACGGCGAGGAACAAACCTTCCTTGCTGCCGAACTGGGAATACAGGGTGGCGAGCGAGCCTCCGGCGCGGCCGACGACTTCGTTGATGCTGGCCGCCTCGAAGCCCTGTTCCATGAACACGGTGCGCGCGGATTCGAGAAAAGCCTGACGGCGCGCGACGCCCCGGTCGACCACCGGATTGTCCGATTCCGTACGTATTTTGTTCGGTTCCCCCACAGAGGCTCCTCGGTTTTTCGCCGCCACGATACGCGCTTGACGTCCGCACGCAATCTTCGACAACGAGTTTCGCCGAGCGCTTATTCCCCAGACGGGGAATACACGGGATTGAAGGGTGCGTAACCTTCGCTACATAAGCTGCGACGGGGAGCGGCGTGTGCCGCCAGGATGGATTTCGTGCCCGACGACGCTGGATTTCGCTTGAGCCGAGGGGCCGCACAGCAGCGGCTGGCCGTAGCGCTGGATCGCGCGCGCGGTTTGCGGCGCAGGCCAGTCACGCTTGGCGTGATCGCGCTGGTGCTGGCCGGCCTTGCCTATTTCGTCAGCCAATGGGCGCTGGTGGGCCGCTATCAGATCGGCACCGACAACGCCTACGTGCGCGCCGACATCTCCATGCTGTCGGCGAAGATCGACGGCTATGTGCGCGCGGTGCCGGTGGCGGACAATCAGGCCGTCCACGCCGGCGACGTGCTCGTCGAGATTGAGCCGGCGGATTATCAGGCCCAGCTCGCGGCGGCCGAGGCCGCGCTGGCGCAGGCGCAGGGCCAGCTCGCGGCGCAGCGCGCGCAGCGCGCGCAAGCCGCGGCGGATCTGGAGCGCAATCGGCGCCTGCGCGACCAGGGTTTCCTGTCCGGCGCCGGCTGGGACGCCGCGGTGGCCGCCGCCCGCCAGGCGGGCGGGGGCGAAAGCGCGGCGCAGGCGGCGGTGGCCGCGGCGCAGGCGCAGATCGAGGCTGCGCAACTCAATTTGCAGCGCACTGTCGTGCGCGCTCCGATCGACGGGGTCGTCGGCGATCGGCAGGTTCAGGTTGGGCAATTGGTGCGCGAAGGCTCCCCGCTGATGGCGGTGGTGCCGCTGCAGGCGGTCTATGTCGTCGCCAATTTCAAGGAGACGCAGATCGCGCAGATGCGTCCGGGCCAACACGCGACGATCACGCCGGACATCGATCACGGCGCCCATCTTCGCGGCGTGGTGGAATCGCTCGCGCCCGCGTCCGGCACGCAATTCTCGATGATCCCCACCGACACCGCGACGGGCAATTTCACCAAGATCGTGCAGCGTGTGCCGGTGCGCATCCGGCTTGAGCCCGGCCAGCCCGCGTCGGCGCTGCTTCGCCCCGGCCTCTCCGCGACTGTGAGCGTGGACACGCGCCCATGAACGCCGCCCATCAGGGGCCGCCGCAGGACAATCCGCCGCTGACCATCTGGATTGGCTTCGTCGCCATGATGGTCGGCAATTTCATGGCCATTCTCGACATCCAGATCGTGGCGTCGAGCATCGCCTCGATCCAAGCGGGCGTGTCGGCCAGCCGCGACGAAATCTCCTGGGTGCAGACGGCCTATCTGATCGCGGAGGTGATCGGCATTCCGCTGTCGGGCTTCCTTGGCCGCGCGCTCGGGACGCGAATTCTGTTTTGCATCTCCTCGCTGGCCTTCTCGGCCGCGAGCCTGCTGTGCGCGTTCGCCTGGGACATCAACTCGCTCATCATTTTCCGCGCGCTGCAGGGGTTCTCGGGCGCGGCCATGATTCCGACGACGATGGCGACGCTTTATCTCATTTTTCCGGCGCGGCAGCAGCCGATGGCTGGCGCCATGATCGGCATGGTGGCGACGCTGGCGCCGTCGATCGGGCCCACGCTCGGCGGCTATGTGTCGGAGACCCTGGGCTGGCGCGCTCTGTTTTGGATCAACCTCGCGCCCGGCCTCATCGTCACCGCCGTGATCTGGAACTATCTGAAGATCGGCGCCGCCAATTTCAGCCTACTGAAGAAGATCGACATTCCCGGCCTCATCGGTCTCGCGCTGTTTCTCGGCGCGGCGGAATACGTGCTGGAAGAGGGGCCGAGCAACGATTGGTTCGCCGACGGCGAAATCAGCTTCTGGGCGCTGGTGAGCTTGACGGGCGCGGCGCTGTTCTTCTGGCGCGCGTTCGCGGCGGAGACGCCGGTCGTTGATCTGAGGCCGTTCAAGACGCCCACTTTCGCGGTTGGCGCGACGCTCGCCTTCATCCTCGGCGTCGGCCTGTTCGCCTCGATCTTCCTCACACCGCTCTTCCTGGGTTCGGTGCGCGGCTACAACGCGCTGCAGATCGGCCACACCATGTTCGTGCAGGGCGCCGTGATGTTTATCGGCGCGCCCGTGTTCGGGCGGCTGGGACGGACGCTGCAGGACACACGCTGGCTCGGCGCGGCGGGATTCGTCCTGGTCACCATTTCCTGTTGGCTGCAGTCGCAGCTGACGGCCGAAGCGGGTTTCTGGCAATTCGCCTATCCGCAAATGTTTCGCGGCCTCGGCCTGATGATGACGTTCACGTCGGTTATGCAGCCGGCGCTGCAATCGCTGCCGCCGCAATTGGTGCACTCGGGCGCTGGGCTCTTCAACACCATCCGCAATGTCGGCGGCGCTTTCGGCATCGCCGGCATGACGACGCTGCAGAACCACGCCTACGCGCTGCATCGCCAGGAGCTCTACACCGCGCTCGATCCGCAGAACCCGCACGTGCAGGCGATGATGGCGGGCATGCAGGCGTATCTGGCGCAGAACAACGCCATCGACCCGGTGCGCCAATCGCTGCTCTACTACTCCCAGATTCTCGATCGCGAGGCGTTGGTGATGACGTTCAACGACCAGTTCCTGTTCCTGGCCATCATCACGTTCCTGTCGACGTTCGCGATCTTCTTCTTGCGCCGCCCGCAGACGAAACCCGCGCCGGCCGCGGCGGCGGCGATGGTGATGGAGTAGGGACGCCCGCGCCTTACTCGGTCAGCGCCTTGTTGATCGCTTCCAGCATTTGCGGGCCAAGCGGGGCGGTTTTCGAGGGGAAGCTTTCCACCAGTTCGCCGTTCTTGCCGATCAGGAATTTGTGGAAGTTCCAGCGCGGCAGCGCGCTTTCGCCCAGTTCGCCCGCGACCCAGTCATAGAACGGATGGCGCCGCCCGGGGGCGACGATTTCAGCCTTGGCCGCCATCGGGAAGGTGACGTGATAGGTGTTGTCGCAGAAAGCGCGGATTTCCTCCTCGCCGCCGGGCTCCTGCGCGCCGAAATCGTTGGAGGGCACGCCGATGACGACGAGGCCCTTCTTTTCCTTGGCTTCGTAGAGCGCTTCGAGATCGCGGTATTGCGAGGTGAACCCGCAGGCGCTGGCGACATTGACGACGAGGATCGCCTTGCCGGCATAATCCTCCAGCCTGATCTCGCCGGGTTCGTTCAGTTTGGGGAAGGCGAAGTCGTGGGCGGTAGTCATGGGCCGTACGGAGGGCGGTTCTGCTCGGGGCCGGGGTTTAGACCCGTCGCGCCGATCCCGCAATGCGCTGTGGCGCCCTAGGGGGCGGTTTGCTATGTCCGTGCCCATGATCGGTTTTCGCCTGCGAATTTCGTGCCCGGCCCGCGTTTGAGCTGATCGCTCCGTGGGACCGGGTCGCGTGTTGAAAACTTTTTCCGTGGAGATTGGGTCCCGTGGCCGAGCCGAAACCGGCGCGCGATTATCGCGAAACGCTTTTTCTTCCAGAAACCTCGTTCCCGATGAAGGCCGGGCTGCCGCAGAAGGAGCCCGAGTGGATCAAGCATTGGGACGCCATCGGCCTCTACGCGCGTTTGCGTGAGGACGCGGCCGCGCGTCCAAAGTTTGTGCTCCATGATGGGCCGCCTTACGCCAACGGCGCGATTCATATCGGCCACGCCGAGAACAAGCTTTTGAAGGACTTCGTCGTCCGTTCGAAGCAGATGATGGGTTTCGATTGCGATTACGTGCCGGGTTGGGATTGTCACGGCCTGCCGATCGAGTGGAAGGTCGAGGAGGATTTCCGCAAACAGGGGAAAAAGAAGCAGGACGTCGATCCGGTGACGTTCCGCAAGGCCTGCCGCGACTATGCCGGCAAGTGGATCCCGCTGCAGCTCGAGGAATTCCGCCGCCTCGGCATCGAGGGCGATTGGGCGCGCCATTACGAGACAATGAGCTTTGAAGCCGAAGCGGCGATCGCCGCGGAGTTTCTGCGCGTCGTGCGCACGGGGCTCGTGTATCGCGGCTCCAAGCCGGTGATGTGGAGCCCGGTGGAGCGCACCTCGCTCGCGGAAGCGGAGGTGGAGTACGCCGAAAAAACCAGCCCGACGATCTGGGTGAAGTTTCCGCTCCAGGGACGCGCGGACGCATCAATCGTTATCTGGACGACGACGCCTTGGACCATTCCCGGCAATCGCGCCATCTCGTTTTCGCCGAAGATCGCGTACGGCCTCTACGAAGTTGAGAGCATCGAACAGGGTCTCGCCTTCGAGCCCTGGGTCAAACAGGGCGACAAGCTGGTGCTCGCCGACAAGCTTGCCGAAGACGTGATGAAGGCGGCGAAGGCGGCGTCATGGAAACGCATCAGCGATTTCGATCCAAGCGGTCTGGTCTGCGCGCATCCGCTTCGCGATTGGCGCCCCCTTTCCCCGCGCGGGGAAGGGGCGCGAGCAGGGGGTTATGCGTTTCCGGTGCCTTTGCTTGCCGGCGATCACGTCACCGACGATGCGGGCACGGGGTTTGTGCATACGGCGCCAGGACACGGCGCGGACGACTTCAATATCTGGATGGCGACTGGCCACAGTCAGAAAGACATTCCGTTCACCGTCGACGAAGAGGGGCGCCTCACCAAGGAAGCGCCGGGCTTTGAAGGGCTGGAGATCATTCAGCTTGAAGGCAAGAATGTCGGCAAGGACGGCCCCGCCAACAAGGCGGTGATCGACGCGCTGACCGAAGCTGGCGCGCTGCTGGCGCGCGGCCAGTTGAAGCACTCCTATCCGCATTCGTGGCGGTCGAAGGCGCCGCTCATCTTCCGCAACACGCCGCAATGGTTCATCGCGCTGGACAAGCCGTATCATGACGGCAAGACGCTCCGTCAGGTGGCGCTGGAGGAAATCGAACGCGTCGATTGGGGCCAGCGGCGCGTCGGCGACGATCGCGATCAGAACCGCATCAGGGCGATGATCGAGGAGCGGCCCGATTGGCTCATCTCGCGCCAGCGCAATTGGGGCGTGCCGCTCGCCATGTTCGTGCGCAAAAGCGATGGAAGCATCCTCGAGGACGACGCCGTCGATGCGCGCATCTTGGCGGCGATGCGCAAGGACGGCGCGGACGTATGGTGGTCCACCCCGGCGCAGGATTTTCTCGGCAACGATCACAACGCCGCCGAATACGAGAAGGTCGAGGATATTCTCGACGTCTGGTTTGATTCCGGCTCGACGCACGCCTTCGTGCTCGGCGAACGCGACAAGCCGCTGCGCCCGTCGTTCAAAGACGCGCGCATTCTCTATCTCGAAGGCTCGGACCAACATCGCGGCTGGTTTCATTCCTCGCTGCTGGAAAGCTGCGCCACGCGCGGACGCGCGCCTTATGACGAAGTCATCACCTATGGCTTCACGGTCGCCGAAGACGGGCGGAAGATGTCGAAGTCGCTCGGCAATGGCGTCGAGCCGCAAGAAGTCGAGCGCGATTACGGCATCGAACCGTTCCGCTTGCTGATCGCCGCCGCGGACTATCGGGACGAATTGCGGCTCGGCAAGACCATCCTGGGGCAGGCGACCGAAACGTATCGCAAGCTTCGCAACACGCTGCGTTATCTGCTGGGCGCGTTGAAAGGCTTCGAGAACGAAGCGACATTCCCCTTCTCCCTTGCGGAGAAGGGGTTAGGGGATGAGGGGGGAGCAGGACAGAGCGCTGCGTTCAATTCTGCGCGCCCCTCACCCCCGACCCCCTCCCCGCCAGGGGGAGGGGGCTCGGCGCCATTGCTCGAACGCTGGCTCCTGCATCGTCTGTGGGAGCTCGATCGCGCCGTGCGCAACGGCTACGAGACGTATCAGTTCCGCGGCGCGCTTTCGGCTATTGTCGAATTCTGCAACGTCGATCTCTCGGCCTTCTATGTCGATGTGCGCAAGGACGCGCTCTATTGCGACGCGCCGTCGTCGGCGCGGCGGCGCGCCTGCCGCGCGGCGCTCAACGAGACGTTCCTGCGCCTGACCGCCTGGCTCGCGCCGATCCTGCCGTTCACCACCGAAGAAGCGTGGAAGACGCGCCACCCGGATGACGTCTCCGTGCATTTGCGCCAATTCCCGGAAACGCCGGAAAGCTGGTGCGCCGGCGAAGCCGCCGTCGCCATGGAGCGCCTGCGCGCCGCGCGCGCGGTTGTGACCGGCGCTCTCGAAATCGCCCGCGCGGAAAAGCGCATCGGCTCCTCGCTCGAGGCGGCGCCGCGCGTGTTCGTCGCTGACCCGGCGCTGCGAGCCGAACTCGAAGCGGTCGATTTCGCCGAGCTGTGCATCACCAGCGGCATCGCCATCGAAGCCGGGGAAGGGCCCGCGGAAGCGTTCCGCATCGGCGATCATCCGGGCGTCGCGGTCGTTGTGGAAAAGGCCGGCGGCGTGAAGTGCGCGCGTTCGTGGAAGTATTTCGATCCGGCATTGGCCGATCCGCACTATCCCGACATCACCCCGCGTGACGCGCACGCCGTCGCCGAGTGGGACCGCATGCACCGAATGTGAGGCGCTTGTCCGTCAGGTCTTCCTGCGCAGTATGTGCATCAGCGCCCACGCGCCGCCGTTGAAGGCGAGCGCCACGAACGTCGTCGTCCATTCGTGACGGTCCTGCGGGGCGGCGATCGTCCGCGGGATGTGCAGCAGCAGAAACCACGAACCATACATCGCGGCGTTGAGCGTCGAAGCGAGCGGGGCGAGCGCGCCGGAAAGCACGGCGAGCCCCGCGGCCACGTGGGCCGCGCCCGTTGCATAGGCCCAGAACAGGCCGGGTCCGGGAATCCAATGCGGGATCCAGGTCGCCACCGCGTCCGGATAAAGAAAATGCACGAGGCCGCACGCGGGCATGCACAGCCCGAACACATAGCGTCTGGCGCGCTTCGCGGCGGGCCCTTCGCTGAGCAGCAGGCTCATGGCGACGAGCGCGAGCGACTCGGCTTGTCCACCGACGCCGGCTTTCCAGTTGGCGAGAGTGAGTGGAATGTGGAAACACGCATAGATCGCCCAAAGCGCCGCCAGCGCCAGCGCCGCCGCGCTGCGTGTCGCTGGAAACAGCAGCGCCAGTCCCGCCGCTATCAGCAGCGCGCCTTGCGCGTAGGCGAAAAGCGTGCGTGCGGGCAGCGCGTCGGGAACGGCGGACCATTCCAAGATGAAGTCCGCGTGGATGAGGCTGAGGGCGCCGAGGGCGCCCATGCCCAGCGCGAACAGCACCCTGCCGATGTCGCCCATGCGTCGCGCCTTTCTCGCTTCAGCAAATCACGCGGTCTCAGCGCGCGCAATTCGGCGCCGGCGCGGCTACGTTACGCAGCGCATTGCGCAAGATTCCCCAAGACGCGCGGTTTCAGTACGGGCGGCGCAGCGCAAAGCTGCGGACATGGCACGCCCGTTCGATCGCGGCATGCACGTCGGGGCGCGCGAGGATCGCGGCGAAGCGGTCATAGCGTTCACGCTGCCTCGGCGTGAGGCCCTCGCCGTCGCCGGCGAAGTTCTGCACGCTGAGAATGGCCATGAGGCGCGTCAGCGGCTCGTCGAACTGGCGCATGAACCAGGTCGCGGCGAGGTCGTCGTCGCCGGCGCAAAGCGCCGCGTCGACCAGCACGCTCGGCCCGTCCTCGGCATGCGCGGTCATCTCCGCGAGTTCCGCGCGCATGCGGGTTTCGTCGTGCAATTGCGCGTACGCGCAGACGCGCACATTGCGCAGCACCATGACGCCATAGGACGAGGTGTTGCGCGTGTCGAAGTTTTCGATCTGCGCCAGCGCCTGTTGCGGTTCGCCCAGGTCCGCCAGCATGCTGGCGAGGTTGAGGCGCTGGCTCACATTGGGCGAGCCTTGCTCGAGCGTTTCCGCCCCGCTGCGGAGCGCGGCGACCGCGGCTTCGTTATCGCCCAGGGCTTTCTCGATCTCGCTTTGGAGATTGCGGGTCCAGTTGAGGTTCGCATCGAGATCGCCGTAGGGCGGCGCGTCGGGCGTCGCGGCGACGCGCCCGAGGGCGTCTTCCACGAGCGCCTTGGCTTCGGCCAGCTGATTGCGCTCGTAGAACGCGCGCGCCAGGCTGTTGACGGCTTCGAGGCTGGTCGGATTGGCTTGCGCCGCCGTCCGTGCATTGTTCATGCGCCAACTCAGGATGCCGTCGAGATCGTAGGTCGCGGGACTGGCGGCGACGATAGCGTCGAACGTCTTGTCGAGTTCGAGGATGAGGATTGAGGCGAGATTGGCGCCGTTCGCCACCAGCGCCTGCGCCGCCTCCGCCGCGCGCTCTTGATCGCCGTGCGAAACATAGGCGCGCACCAGCGCGAGACGCAGGCCGGAGATGTCGATAGTGGCCCGCTTCGGCCGCCAATTGCCATCGACGAGATAGCTCAGCAATTGAGGATCGTCGGAGGCCGCGGCGGCGAGCATCACCATGTCGCTGTCCATGTCCGCGAGCGCGTCGGGATAGGTTTGCCGCAAGGCCGCGAGTGCGGCCGCCGCGCGCTCGCGCTGGCCGCAGCCGACCGCGGCGTAGATTTCGTAGCGCCAATCGTATTCGCCGGGCGCCGGCGCGGTTACCAGACGATGGCCGAGCGCGAGCGCCTCGTCGCACTTGCGCTGGTCGAGCAGCGCCCAGCCGAGCAGACGCTGCGCGTAAGTCTTTTGCTGCGCGGGGGCGGCGCGAAACTCGGGACTGGCGATCAGCGCGCGAAGCATCCGCTCGCCCTCGGCGGGGTCGGCGTCCTCGGCGGCGCGGGCAGCCTCGATCTGCGCCGAGAAATCGGCGTCCGCGCGCCGTTCATCTCCCGCCGCCGCGCCCGCAAGCAGGGCCAGCGCCGCGCCCGCCATCGCTCCCAGCCAGCCCCGCATCGCCCATCTCCGCCAAGGCGAGGGGCAGCAAACACGGTTCAAGCTGCGCGTGCAATCGCTGGGCGGCGGGCGAAGCCGCTTGGCGCCGGGGGCGGCTTAGGCCATAGGCGGACCCCACATGTTCCGGTTTGGCCTCATCCTGGCGGGGATCGTTTTCATCCTCGACCAGATCGCGAAATACATTGTCCTGGGGCCGCTGGCGTTCAGTCCGCCCGGCTGCCGCAATTTCGGCCTCAACTGCCGGGACATCCATCTGCTGCCGTTCTTCGACATGCGCATGGTATGGAACCAGGGCGTCAGCTTCGGCATGCTGCGCGCCGACAGCGATTTCGGCCGCTGGGCGCTGGTCCTCCTGTCTTTCACCATCGCCGGCCTGTTCGGCTGGTGGCTTCGCACGGCGCAGCGGCGGCTGACGGGCTGGGCGCTGGGGCTGGTGATCGGCGGGGCGATGGGCAATGTCATCGACCGCATTCGTTTCGGCGCCGTGGCCGATTTTCTCGATTTCCGCGGCCTGATGTTCCCCTGGGTGTTCAACGTGGCGGACGCCTCGATCACCATCGGGGCGGGCCTGCTGCTGCTGGATTTCTTCATCAACGGCGAGGAGGGGCGCGCCGGGACCAGGCGCTGGCCCGGCGTTTCGGGGAAATTCGGGGCGCCCAACAACGGACACGATGCGGAGTGATGTGGGACAACTGCCGTGCGGCTTGGCGATCCGGGCGCCGGTCAGCTAAAAGCGACGGCAAGAGGGAGACGGGCGCTTTCCATGACGAATAAGACCGCCATCATCGCTGTCCTGGCCGCCGTCACGGCGACGGGCGGCTGCCAGAGCATGAAGCAGGCGCTCGGCGCCACCAAGGTCGCGCCCGACGAGTTCCGCGTGGTGAGCCAGGCGCCGCTGACGCTGCCTCCGGATTACAGTCTGCGTCCGCCGCGTCCGGGCGAGCCCAGACCGACCGAACTCGCGCCCGACGCCGAGGCGCACGCGGCGCTTTTCACCCAGGATGTCGGCCAGGGCGCGACGCCGGGCGAAGCGGCGCTGGTCACCGCCGCCGGCGCCGAAGCGGTCGATCCGAATGTGCGCCAGCAGATCGATTTCGAGGGCCAGAACGTCGTCCACAAGGATCAGTCCTTCGCCGACAGCGTCCTGGGCTTCCATGGCTCGAACGCGTCGGACGACGCCGCTCCGCTCGATCCGCAGGCCGAGCAAGCGCGCCTGCAGCAGCAGGAAACCATCCGCCGCGCAACCGGCGGCGGGCAAGTGGTGATCGAGCGCAATGCGCGCGGCGGCTTCAAGCTGCCCGGCACCTGATCGTACGCGTGGTTTCATTCCATCGCATCGCGGCGGCCCTGGTCGCCGCGTTTGTGTGCGTGCTCTCCGCCGCGCACGCCGAAACGCGCGATCTGCCGCGCCCCGAAACCTTCACGCTGCGCAATGGCATGCAGGTCGTGGTGATCACCGATCGGCGCGCGCCGGTCGTCACCCACATGGTGTGGTATCGCGTCGGCTCGGCCGATGAGCCGCCCGGCAAATCCGGCATCGCGCACTTTCTCGAGCACCTGATGTTCAAGGGCACGCGGCAGATTCCGCCGGGCCAATTCTCGCCGATCGTCGCCAGGAACGGGGGCGACGACAACGCCTTCACCAGCTGGGACTATACGGGATATTACGAGCGCATCGCCCGCGATCGGCTCGACATGGTGATGCGCATGGAAGCCGACCGCATGCGCAACCTCAACCTGACGCCCGACGTGATCGACAGCGAGCGCAACGTCATCATCGAGGAACGCCGCCAGCGCACCGACAACAATCCAGGCGCCGTGCTGGGAGAGCGCATGCGGGCGATGCTGCATCCCAACCATCCCTACGGCACGCCGGTGATCGGCTGGCTGCATGAGATGCAGGGTCTGACGCGCGAGGACGCGCTGGCCTGGTACCAAAATTACTATGCGCCGAACAACGCGATCCTGGTGGTCGCGGGCGATGTCGACGCCGCCGAGCTGCGTCCGCTGGCGGAGCGCTATTACGGGCGCCTGCGCCGCTCGGCGCATCTGCCGTCGCGCGCCTGGCCGCACGATCCGCCGCCGGTCGGGCCGATGCGCGTGTCGCATCGCGACGAGAAGGTGCAGCAGCCCTCGCTGTCGCGGCTCTATCCGGCGGTGAGTTACACGACGGCGCGAGGGCGCGAGGCGGCGGCGCTCGACGTCGGCATGGATATTCTCGGCGGCTCGGAGACAAGCCGGCTTTATCGCGCGCTGGTGGAGGATCAGCACATCGCCATCGGCGCCTCCGCCGATGCGGACGCCGACGGTCTGGCCGGCGGCAGCGCGGGCCTGAGCGCCACGCCTGCAGAAGGAGTCTCGCTCGAACGGCTCGAAGCGGCGATGGACGCGGTGGTGGCCCAATTCCTGCGGGAGGGGCCGAGCGACGCGGAGCTCGCGCGCGCCAAGTCGCGCCTCGAAGCGGCGGCGATCTATGCGCGCGACAGCCAGGAATCGCTGGCCTACATCTACGGTTCGTCGCTGGCGGAGGGCCAGACGATCGACCAGATCGTGACGTGGCCGCATCTCATCGAATCGGTGACGCGCGAAGACATCGTGGCCATTCTTCGCACGACGCTCGACGCCGATGCGTCCGTGACCGGCTATCTGCTGCCGGCGTCCGGTTCGACCACGGCCACCGGCAATGCTGCGCCGGCGTCCACGCAAGATTCGGGGCCGGTGCATTGAGCGCGCGGTTCCTCCGCTCGATCGCGATGGGTCTGGCCTTGGCGCTGAGCGCCGTCGCCCCGGCGCTTGCGCAGTCGCGCGCGGACAGCGCCGCCGCGCACTATGGCGTGCAGGTCGAGCGCGTGGTTTCGCCGGGCGGCATCGAAGCCTGGCTCGTCTCGGATTCCACGGTGCCGATCATCGTCTTCAGCGCCTATTGGAAGGGCGGCGCCGCGACGGAGCAGGAAAATGTCATCGGCGTCTCCAGCGTGATGGCCGACATGCTGACCGAGGGCGCCGGCGACATGAACGCCAATGCGTTCAAGGAGCGGCTCGAAACGCTGAACATGTCGCTTGGCTTCTCGGCCGATTGGGACGGCGTCTCGATGGGCCTCGTCACGCTCAGCGAGAACCGCGACGCCGCCTTCGAGATGGCGCGCCTCGCGCTGATGCAGCCGCGCTTCGACGCCGAGCCGCTGGAGCGCATCCGCCGTCAGATGCTGGTGGGTTTGCGCACGCGCGAAACCAATCCGAACTACATCGCCAATCTGGCGCTGGACCGCGCCCTCTATCCCAGCCACCCTTATGCGCGCCGCTCCTCGCGGGCCAACGTCATGGCGATCGACAAGGCGGCGATCCAACAGCGCAGGGCGCAGCTTCTCACACGCGACCGCATCCTGGTGACGGCGGTCGGCGATATCGACGCGGCCACGCTCGGGCGCCTGCTGGACCGGACGTTCGGCGCGCTGCCTTCGCACGCGCCGGTGGCGGACGCGCCGGACGCCGCGCTGCAGCCGGCGACGCCGCTGATCGTCCGCCCGCTGCCGCAGCCGCAAAGCCTGATCCTGTTTTCCGCGCCGGGATTGCAGTTCGACGATCCCGATTGGATCCCGCTCGCGGTGGCGAACTATATCCTCGGCGGCGGCGGGTTCTCGTCGCGCTTGATGAACGAGGTGCGTGAGAAGCGCGGGCTGGTCTATGGCATCGGCACAGGCTCCTCCGTGCGCGATCACGTGGCGCTGATCCGCGGCTCGGCGCAGAGCGAAAACGCCGACGTGGCCGAGGCCATCCAGGTAACGCGCGACGAAATCGCCAAGCTCTATCGCGACGGACCGACACAACAGGAGGTCGACGACGCGATCACCTATCTCACCGGTTCGTTCGCGCTCGATCTGGATTCGGATTCCGGCATCGCCTCGGTCCTGCACGGCTATCACGTGGTCGGGCGCGACATGGACTACATCAACAAGCGCAACGACATGTTGCGGGCCGTGACGCTGGCGGACGTCAACCGCGTAATCAGGCGGCTCTACAATCCGGATAATTTCACGTTCGTGGTGGTGGGGCAGCCGGAAGGACTGGAGCCTTCGGCGCAGCGCTAAACGCGGCGGGCCGGCCGGAGGCGGCGGTCCTCACGGCGCTATTCTACGAAATGGTCTGGGCGGCTGGATTTGAACCAACGACCTCCTGCTTCCGACGCAGGCGCTCTTCGCTGACTGAGCTACGCCCAGAGACGCATTGGACATTCGCGAGCGCCGGTTGCGGCGCTCAACGCGTCTTTCGGGAAAAAGGGCGTGGTCGAAACATGATGCTCTCGTCGCTCAACGATACTGAACTTGAACTGAATCCTTCTCCCGCATGAGCGGGAGAAGGTGGCCGAAGGCCGGATGAGGGTGGGCGCCTCCAATTGAAACGCGCCCCCTCATCCGGTCGCTTCGCGACCACCTTCTCCCCCTCGCGGGGGAGAAGGGATCACGATATCACCCCTTCACGCACACCACCTGCTTCAGCGTGTGCACCACGTCGACCAAGTCCGCTTGCGCGGCCATGACGGCGTCGATGTCCTTGTAGGCCATCGGCGTTTCGTCGATCACGCCCGCGTCCTTGCGGCATTCCACGCCTTCGGTCGCCTTGCGGTGATCTTCGAGCGTGAAGCGCGCCTTCGCCGCTGTGCGCGACATCGCCCGGCCCGCGCCGTGCGAGCACGTGCAGAACGAATCCGCGTGCCCCTTGCCGCAGACGATGAACGACTTGGCGCCCATCGAGCCGGGGATGATCCCCAGCTCGCCGGCCCCGGCACGCACCGCGCCCTTGCGGGTCACGAACACGTCGGCGCCGAAATGATGCTCGCGCGCCACGTAATTGTGGTGGCAGTTCACGGCGGACTTGTCCGTCTTGAACTTCGGCAGGTTGTCGCGGAGCGCACGCAACGTGCGCTCCATCATCACCTCGCGGTTGATGCGCGCATAGTCTTGCGCCCATCCGACCGCTTCCACGTAGTCGTCGAACAGCTCTTCGCCTTCCATGAAGAAAGCGAGGTCCTTGTCCGGCACGTGGTAGCCGAGTTCGCGGCGGAGCAATTCTTCCCGAGCACGCTCGATGAAGTATTGCCCGATCCGGTTGCCAGAACCGCGCGAGCCCGAGTGCAGCATCACCCAGACGCGATCCTCTTCGTCGAGGCAGACCTCGATGAAGTGGTTGCCGCCGCCGAGCGTCGCCAACTGCGCCGTTTGCGCCTTCGCCGACGCCTTCGGGTGCTTGTCGATGATGCGCTCATAGCGTTCGTCGAGCCCCGTATCACGATACGCGGTTTCGACGGACGACGGCGTCTCGCGGTGGTTGCCGCTCGGACCGTTGCCGTGCGGCACGTTCCGCTCGATCGCGCCGCGAAGACGCGAAAGAGAGTCCGGCAGATCGTTCGCCGTGAGCGTGGTGCGCACCGCCATCATGCCGCAGCCGATGTCGACGCCGACCGCCGCCGGGATGATCGCGCCCTTGGTCGGGATCACCGAACCGACCGTCGCGCCCTTGCCCAAGTGCACGTCCGGCATCACCGCGATGTGCGAGTGGATGAACGGCAGCGCAGCGATGTTGCGCAATTGGTTTTGCGCTTCATGCTCCACCGGCACGCCCTTCGTCCACGCCTTGATGGGCGTGAGCGTTCCTTCAATTTCCTCGTAACCGGACATGGCCGGTCTCCTTGCAAATGGCCCAAAACATGCGGCCTGGAGCCCATATGAAAAACCCCTCCAGGCCGCGCCTTGGAGGGGTTCTTCATGCTCCGAATGTCCGAAGACTTCAGATCAAGACGGCCCTCCGCGCACGCGCATAACCACGTCCGGCGCTTTGTGCGCCGCACATGATGTTCGCGGGATTGGTTGGCAGCCGTTTCACTGTTCGTCTCCAGAAGGCGGCGTGCCTAACATAAGTCGCCGCGCGTTGCACGCGAAAATCGTGCGCGGTGTTTGCTGTCGCGCAGGCGGCGTTGCGGTGGAGCGACACACGTCAGGGGAAAGTGCTGTACGCCGCCCCGGGGGCGGGTGTTGGTGAGCGCGACCTCCTTTCGTGCCGAGCGCGCAGATGTCCAGTTCGCAAAAAGACGTCTCTCCACGCCGCCTCTTCGGCGTGTGGAGCGCGTGCGCCTTCGCTCTGGTCGTGGCGGCGCTCGCGGCTTGCGGCGGCGGAGGCGGAGGCGGAGGCGGGAACGCCGGCGGCTCTGGCGGCGGCTCTGGCGGCGGCGGGACGAGCTACACGATCGGCGGCTCCCTCAGCGGCCTTGGGTCGAGCGCCGCCGTCGTGCTGCAGAACAATGGCGGCGACAATCTGAGCGTCGGCGCCAACGGGACATTCCAGTTCGCAACGGCCGTCGTCTCGGGCGGCGCCTACAACGTCACGGTCTTGACGCAGCCGGCGGGGCAGACCTGCGTGGTGAGCGGCGGCGCCGGCGCGGCGACGGCGAACGTGACCAGCGTGCAGGTGACGTGCGGATCGTCGTCAGGGCTCTACGCGATCTCGGGCGCGATCACGCCGGCAAACAGCGCGGCGGGCTCGGTGGTGACGTTGAGCGGCGCGGCCAGCGCGCGGACGCTGGCCGATGCGGCCGGGCATTACGGCTTCGCGGGACTGTCGCCGGGCTCGTACACGGTGACGCCGAGCGGGCCGTCGACAAGCTTCAGTCCGACGAGTTTGCCCGTCACGATCGTCAACGCGGATGTTACGGCGGCGAACATCGCGGCGACGGCGAACGTAATCTTTTTCGATGATTTCGCCGGCTCCTCGCTGGGAAGCGAATGGAGCATCATCTCGCGCCACGGGGCTTATTGGCAGAACGAGACCGAGTGCAACACGGCAGGCCAAGTCACGGTCGCCAGCAGCGTGCTCAATATCGCGACGGCGGCGCAGGCGACGACATGCGGCGATTTCAATATCGACGGCAGCGTGCGCAACGCGCCGCGCTCGTGGCCGTACAATACCGGCGCGGTGCAGTGGAGGACGCGCAGCTATACGTACGGCACGCTGACGGTTCGGGCGAAGTTTCCCAACGAGAACACCAGTCTGTGGCCGGCGATCTGGCTCCTGGGCGCCAATTGCGAAAACACCAACCTCTATACGGCGGATGTCGACTACGACACATGTCCGGCGCAGACGTCGTCACGCTACGCCGAGGTCGACGCCGTGGAGTGCGACACGGCCAATTGGTGCCAGCTGGCGCTGGCGAACTTCGCCAACACCGGTTCGGGCGGCGCGCAATTCCCCACCTGCGGCTATCCGGTGGACGAACAATTCCACGTCTTCACGCTGACCTGGACCAGCACCGAGGTGCGTGCCTGGGTCGATGGGCGCGACACCGGCTGCGCCTTTCGCAGCCCGGCCTGGACAATTCCATCGACGCCGATGTTCCTGATCATCCAGACGCAAACCGGCGGCATCGGCGGCACGCCGAACAACGCCCACTTGCCTGCGAATTTCCAGATCGACTGGGTGAAGGTCACGCAGCCTTAG
>DASZQK010000033.1:0-13858 GCA_035549695.1 Caulobacterales bacterium
CCGGCCTTGGTGACGATTTTGTCGAGCTTCACCATGAGCGCATCAATGCATGTGCTGTTTGACCAGCATCGCGGCCACCAGCACGAGGATCGCCACGAATTGCGCCACGACGCGCATCCGCATCGCCCGGTTCGACCATGAACGGCCGAAATCGCCGCCGCGGAACAGCGCGTAAATGCCGAAACACAGCGTCACGAACACCAGCAGCAGCGCCGCCGGAATGAGGTAGGCGAAGAGGTTCATGGGATACGAGAGTAAGCCTGCGGCGAGGCCAGCGCCAGATCAGGAACAAGGGACTAGGGTTTGGGGACTAGGGATTGGGGACTAGGGATTGATTGAACTCAGTCATTCCGGGTTCTCGCTTCGCAAGCCCCGGAATGACTGAATCAATATCAAGTCCCAATCCCAGTCCCAAATCCCGCTAATCTCGGCCCATGACCGAATCGCTCCTCTCCGTCCTGCTCCTCGCCGCCGCGCTGGGCGCCGGCTGGTTCGCGTATCGCGCCGCCAAGGCGCAGGCGCTGGCGGCCTCCGCGCAGGCCCTCAAGGACGAGCGCGACCGCGCCATCGCCGAGGCTGGCAAGCTGCGCGACGACGTGGTGAAGCTCACCGCCGAACTCGCGTCCGAGAAGGGGGCCGGCGAAGCGCGCCGCGTCGCTGCCGAGGAAGCCCAGAAGGCTCTGCGCGAACAATTCGAGGCGTTGGCGGCCAAGGCGCTTGACGCCAATCAGCAGCGTTTCCTTTCGCTCGCCAACGAGACGTTCGAGAAGCACAAGCAGGCCGCGCAGGGCGGCGTCAAAGAGGTGCTCGCCCCCGCGCAGGAGGCTTTGACCAAGCTCGGCGCGCAAGTCGAAGCGCTGGAGAAATCGCGCACGCAAGACAAGGCCGCGCTCGGCGAACAGGTGAAGCACCTGATGGACGTGGTCGGCACGACCAACACCACCACCAACAAGCTTATCAACGTGCTGCGCGCGAGCCCGAAAGCACGCGGCCGCTGGGGCGAGCAGACATTGCGCAACGTGCTCGAACTCGCCGGCCTCGCACCGCGCGTCGATTTCAACGAACAGACCACGACGACCGACGGCGAGGGTGGGCGCCTGCGTCCCGACGTCGTGATCAATCTCCCGGGCGGGCGCTGCATCGCCGTCGATTCGAAGGTCGCGCTGTCGGGCTACCTGGATGCGATGGACGCAACGGACGAAGAGACGCGCGAAGCGTTCCTCAAAAAGCACGCCGCGGAAATGCGCGGGCAGGTGAAGAACCTCTCCTCCAAGGAATATTGGAAGCACTTGCCGACGGCCGATTTCGTCGTGCTGTTCGTGCCGGGCGACAATTTCCTCTCGGCCGCGCTCGAACGCGATCCGTCGCTGATGGACGACGCGTTCGCCGTGAACGTCGTCATCATGACGCCCTCGCTGATGGTGGCGCTGGCCAAATCCATCGCCTATGGCTGGCGCCAGGAAGAAAGCGCCAAGAACGCGCAGGAGATCGCCGAACTCGGGCGCGAACTCTATCGCCGCATGGCCAAGATGAGCCAGCTTCTCGGCGATGTCGGCTCCTCGATCGAGAAGAGCGTCGCCTCCTACAATCAGCTGATCGGCTCGATCGAAAGCCGCGTGTTTCCCCAGGCGCGCAAGTTCAAGGAACTGGGCGCGGGGGACGCCGGCGTCGACGTGCCGCTGGTCGACCCGGTGGAGACGACGCCGCGCCGCCTCGCGCCCCCTCCGGAACTCGAACTCACGCCTCCGCCGCAAGGGAAGAAGCGCGGCGGCTTTCTGCCCTGAGTCTTTCTTCACGTCGTTTTGAAACCCGCGCTCCGTCGCATTCCTCGCGACAGCTCCGCGCCCGCGCGCTAAGCCCCTCCCAAGCACGAGGGAGGACGACATGCGCATTCTCTTGGCGGCGGCATGCGTGGCGCTCAGCGCCTGCGCCGGCGGCGTTATCAACGAGACATTCCTGACGCCGCACGACACGGCGCTCACCGCAACATCGCCGAACATCACGGCCGCCATCGCCGATACGCGTCGGCCCGACGCCGACCGCATGCGCGACGATGCGCGTCACGCCGCCGAGACGCTCGCGTTCGCCAATATTCGTCCTGGCGCGAAAGTGGGCGAGCTGATGCCGGGCGGGGGTTATTTCACGCGCTTGTTCGCTGTCGCCGTTGGCGACAGCGGCAAAGTCTATCCCGTGATCCGTCCGCCGGAGACAGCGTCGCGCTATGAACACGTGGTGGGCGACGGTTACGCCAATGTCGCCATGGTGCGTCAGAACTTCGCCGCGCTCAATTTCCCTGAGCCGCTCGATGTCGTGTTCACGGCGCAGAATTATCACGACTTCCACCTTGCCGAGGAAAACTTCGACGATCCGGCGGCCATCAATCGCGCCGTGTTCGCCGCGCTCAAGCCGGGCGGGCTCTACGTGATCATCGACCATTCCGCGCGCGACGGCAGCGGCCTTGCCGACAACGGCTTGCACCGCATCGACCAGGCGTTGGTGCGCCGCGAGGTGGAGGCCGCCGGCTTCGTGTTCGACGGCGAAAGCCAGGTGCTGCGCAATCCGCAGGACGCGCGCACGCTCGGCGTGTTCGACGCCGCGATCCGCGGCCACACCGATCAATTCGTCATGCGCTTCCGCAAGCCGGGATGAAAACCAGTGAGTGAATAGCAACGAGAAACTCGGTCGTTCCGCCGCGAAGCGGAAGAGGGGGAGAGAAAATGAAACGCACTCTGATTCTGTCGGCGCTCGCCGCTGCATTGATTGCATGCAGTCCTGCCGCGCCAACGGCGACCACCACCGCCGCCACCACGTCCGCGCTGGCGCCCGAGCCCGTGAGCGCGCTGCAATCGGACGTCGCGCCGGACGCGGCCTACATTACCGCCGCGATCGCCAGCGCGCGCCGTCCGGCCGATGACAAAGCCCGGGACGCCGCTCGCCATCCCGCCGAAACGCTGGCCCTGTCCGGGGTCAAGCCGGGATGGAAGATCGGTGAAATCCTGCCCGGCGAAGGCTATTTCACCCGCCTGTTCTCGCTCTCGGTTGGGCGCGGCGGCCACGTCTTCACCATCGTGCGCCCGCACGCCAGCCAATACGAACACCCCGTCGCGGAGGACATGGGCAACGTCACCACGGTCATCGCGCAATATACCAACTTCACCTTCCCCGAACCCGTGGACCTCATCTTCACCGCGCAGAACTATCACGATCTGCAAATCACGTCGTATTCGATGGGCAACCCCGTCGACATGGATCGCGCGGCGTTCGCGGCGTTGAAGCCCGGAGGCTATTTCGTGGTGATCG
This sequence comes from Caulobacterales bacterium, assembly GCA_035549695.1. Taxonomy (GTDB): domain Bacteria; phylum Pseudomonadota; class Alphaproteobacteria; order Caulobacterales; family Aquidulcibacteraceae; genus Vitreimonas. The sequence continues at coordinate 3,301 of DASZQK010000033.1, forward strand.
ATCACTCCGCGATCGCGGGCTCGGCGGTTGATCAGGCGCACCCGCTGCATCGCGGCGATCAGGACGCCATTCGCCGCGAGATCGAATCCGTCGGCTTCGTCTATGACGGCGAGAGCCAGATCCTCCGCAATGCGGATGATCCACGCACGCAAAACGTGTTCGATCCCGCGATCAGAGGCCACACCGATCAGTTCTTCATGCGGTTCAGGAAGCCGGCGACGTAACCCGCGCGTCCGGGACGACGGAAGAGGTTAGTCCTCCCCGCGCGGCCTTCCGCGCATCGCTTTCGTTTCCCCACGCCGCGTCTTGCTGTCGAGACGGCGGACCTTGGATGCAAAAGTCGGCTTCGTCGCCTTGCGCGGCTTGGGGCGATGTGTGGCGCGGACGATCAGCTCCTTGAGGCGCGCCAGCGCGTCGTCACGATTGCGCTCTTGGGTGCGGTGGCTTTGCGCCTTGATGACGATGACGCCTTCCAGCGTCGCGCGGCGCCCCGCGAGGTGCGTGAGGCGCGCGCGCACGTCCTCCGGCATTTCGGTGAAGCCCCGGAGCGCAAAGCGCAGCTCCACTGCGCTTGACAGTTTGTTGACGTTCTGCCCGCCCGGACCCCCGGCGCGGATGAACCGCTCCTCCAGGTCGCGCTCGTCGATCGCGATAGTTTCCGTCACAGGAATCATCGCTGTAAGGTCGGGCCCATGGCCCTCCCGCGCAATCCCAACGCCTTCGCCAATTCGCCGCTCGACCGGGCGGCGCATCACCGGCGCGACCAGACGTGGCTGGATGCCGCTTTGGCCGCGCCCACGACGGAGCTGATCGCGTTCCACGAGCGCCGCCCGTTCATCGTCGATCGCGAAGGCGTCGCGGAGGCGGGATGGATGGGGGCGCACGCCGCCGCCGCCATCTCCCCCGCCGGCGCGCCGCTCGTCTTCCTTGGGCTCGACGCGAACGGCGGCGCGCGTTTCGCCATCGAAATTCCGGACGCGGCGCCACTCGTTGCTGTCGGCCGTTTCGAAGAATTGCGCGGGATCGGACCCAGCCTCGACGCCGGCGACCTCGCCATACTCGGCTGCGCCCGCTCGCTGTTCGATTGGCACGCGCGCCATCGCTTTTGCGCCAATTGCGGCGCCAGCAGCGAGATCGCCGAGGCCGGCTGGAAGCGCGTCTGCCCCGCCTGCAACAGCGAGCACTTTCCGCGCGTCGATCCGGTCGTGATCATGGTTCCGGTGTTCGGCGAGCGCGTGCTGCTGGGGCGTCAGGCCAAGTGGCCCAAAGGCATGCATTCCGCGCTCGCCGGCTTCATGGAGCCGGGCGAGACGATCGAAGAAGCCGTCGCGCGCGAGACTTTGGAGGAGGCGGGCCTTGTCGTGACCAACGTGCGCCTGCATTCGACGCAGCCCTGGCCGTTTCCTTCGCAGCTGATGATCGGCGTGATCGCCGAAGTCGAGCACGACAACGCCAAGGTCGACGAACACGAACTCGAAGCCGTGCGCTGGTTCACCCGCGAAGAAGCCCGCCAACTCATCGCCGGCAAGCATCCAGAGTGCTGGGCCCCGCCGTCCTTCGCCATCGCGCATCAGCTGATCAAGAGCTGGGCGGAATAGCGGGGGGCTAGGGACGAGGGATGAGGGACGAGGGATTAGGGACTAGCAGTGTCTTGTTTCGGCCACTCGAAGAACACGCGAGCCCCATACCCAGTCCCTCATCCCTAATCCCCAATCCCTAGTCCTTCTCAAGCATGCCCGCCGCAATTGTCGCGATGCTCGCGCTCCACCTGCAGCGTCGCGTGGCAAATACCGAACTCGTGTTCGAGGTCGTGCGCCACCTTTTGCAGAAACGCATCATCGCCGCCGTCGGCGCGCACCAGGTGCGCCGTGAGCGCGCATTCGCGCGCGCCCATCGCCCAGATATGCAGATCATGCACCGCGCTGACGCCGTCTTGGCGCGTGAGGAACGCGCGCACGGCGGCGACATCGATATGCGCCGGCGCGGCGTCCAGAGTGAGATCGAGCGATTCCCGCAGCAAGCCCCACGTGCTCCAAAGGATCAGCGCGACCACAACGCAGCTGACCAGCGGATCGATCCATTCTACGTGGGTCAGCGCGATCAGCGCCGCCGCGACGATCACCGCGGCGGAAACGCCCGCATCGCCCAGCATGTGCAGATAGGCGCCGCGCGCGTTCACGTCGCTCTCGCGTCCGCGCGCGAACAGCAGCGCCGTCGCGCCGTTGATAACGACGCCGATCCCGGCCGCGGCCATCACGATCGGCGCTTCCACGTTATGCGGCGTCACCAAGCGCTGCACCGCCTCCCACAGAATCGCCCCACACGCGCCGACCAGCACCAGCGCATTGGCCAGCGCCGCCAGCACGGTGGCCTTTGCGTAGCCGTAAGTGCGCCGCGCGCTCGCCTGGCGCGTCGCCAGCCATGCGGCGCCGCCCGCGAGCGCCAGGCCCAGCACGTCGGAGAGATTGTGCGCCGCGTCGGAGAAGAGCGCCGTCGAGTTCGCCACGAACGCCGCCGCCGCTTCAAGCACGACGAAGCCAAGGTTCAGCGCAATGGCGATGCTATAACGTTTGTCGTCGCTCGCCGGCGCGTGGTGATGATGATGGTCGTGCGCGTGCGCGTGGGCGTGCATGCGCGGAAGATAAGGGAAGAGGGAAGTAAGGGAATAGGCAAGTGGGTCCCTTACGCCGTTACAGCGGCATGTAGATCACGCGGCCGTGCTGTTCGTTCGCGATGCGCTTGGCTTCGCGGCAGTCGCTTTCGGCCGGCTGCATGTCGGGCGGCAGTCCGTCGATCCACGCTTTGCAATATCCCGGATGCGGCAGCGCCGACAGCGGCACGCCGGTAAAATCGTTGCGGCCCTGGAAGGCGGCGATCTCGCGCGCGCCGCTCTGATCGGCCTGGATCACGCGCCCGCCCCAGCGCCGCGCCAGCCACATCGCATGTTCGCAATTCATCGCCGCCGGTTGGCTCGCGCTCGGCAGCGCATCGTACCAGAGCCGGCATTGGCCGTTGGCGGGGAGGTCGTCGATGTTCAGGCCGGAGATGGCGCTGGGCTGCGCGGCGGCGCTGCTCGCGGCGGCGCCCGCTTCGTTGCCGGCGCCCAGCGACAGCGACGTTGCGGCCATCAGCGCGAACGCTGACATGGCGGCGAGAGCGAAGAGGACGGCGCTACGCATGACTTCCAGGGCTCCCCCGCGGGCGCGCGGTGTAAGCCTGGATGTAAGGAGCGCCGGGACTGGATGCTGTGACTTTGGTCACATGAGGCTCACGATTGCGTGCTCGTTGCGATTCCCCGGACAGCGGCGAAGCCGCGCTGATCCGGGGCCCAACGTCGTGGCAAGCTCAGGATCGTCCGGAGGCCCGCCGAACCTTGGGCCCCGGATCACGCTTGCTTACGCAAGCGGTCCGGGGAGCGTGAGGCGCATGCGCGAAGAAGCCGGCGGCTGGACGTATATGCTTGCGAGCAAACGGCTCGGCACGCTCTACCTCGGCTCGACGCGCGATCTGATCCGCCGCGTCTACGAACACCGCGAAGGCCTGCTGCCCGGCTTCACGCGCAAATACGGCGTGAGCCGCCTCGTCTGGTACGAAGCCTACGATTGCGTCGCCGCAGCCTACGCGCGCGAGCAGCAGATGAAGAAGTGGAAGCGCGATTGGAAGATCGCGCTGATCGAAGAGAAGAACCCGCACTGGGAAGATCTCTATCCCGCACTGATCCGCTTCGGCGCCCCAAAATAAATGCGGCGCGCCTTCCACGATTCCCCGGACAAGCTCGCGTAGCGAGCGCTGATCCGGGGCCCAAGGATCGTGCAAGCTCTGAAAGGGCGGAGTTCGTGAGTCCGTTGGGCCCCGGATCAGCGCAGCTTCGCTGCCTTGTCCGGGGAATCGTGGAGGGGCGTGTCCGATCAAACAAAAAGCGCGGCGCGCATTTCTGCGGCCGCGCTCGGCACTCCAACCCTGGTCGTCTCACATCATTGGCAGGCGAGGCACTCCTCGTAATCGGTGCGCTCCGCCGGCGCGGTCACGTCCGCCGTTTCCCTGACTTCCTCGCCCGCGAAGCCGGCGCGCTGCACGCTCTTGCTGCGGCAATAATAGAGGCTCTTCACGCCGCGCTCCCACGCCATCCAATGCAGCATGTGCAGATCCCACTTATCGACGTCGCCCGGCAGGAAGATGTTGAGCGATTGGCTCTGGCAGATGAGCGGCGTGCGGTCGGCGGCGAGTTCGATGATCCAGCGCTGATCGATCTCGAACGCGGTCTTGAACACGTCCTTTTCCTGATCGGTCAGGAAATCGAGGTGCTGCACGCTGCCTTCGTTCTTGAGGATCGAGGCCCATACCGTCTCGGTGTTCATGCCTTTCTCGGTCAGCAGCTTTTCGAGATAGGGGTTCTTCACCGCGAACGAGCCGGACAGCGTCTTGTGCGTGTAGATGTTGGCCGGGATCGGCTCGACGCCGGCCGAAGTGCCGCCGCAGATGATGGAGATCGACGCCGTCGGCGCGATCGCCAGCTTGTGCGAGAAGCGCGCCATCACGCCAGCTTCCGCCGCATCCGGACAAGGGCCGCGCTCTTGCGCCAGCTTCACGCTCGCCGCATCGGCGCCGCGGCGGATCGCCTTGAACATCCGCATGTTCCACACCTTCGCCATCGCGCTTTCGAGCGAGATGTTCTGGCTTTGCAGGAAGGAGTGGAAGCCCATGAGCCCAAGGCCCACGCTGCGTTCGCGATACGCCGCATATTTCGCGCGCTCCATTTCGTCCGGCGCGCGCTCGATGAAATCCTGCAGCACGTTGTCGAGGAAGCGGAACACGTCTTCGAGGAAGCGCTCGTCCTTTTCCCATTCGAGATAGGTTTCGGCGTTGAGCGAAGAGAGGCAGCACACCGCCGTGCGCTCGCGGCCCTGGTGGTCGAGCCCGGTGTGCAGCATGATTTCCGAGCACAGATTGGACTGACGCACTTTGAGGCCCAGCTTCTTCTGATGCGTCGGCATTTGCGCGTTCACGGTGTCGGAGAAGATGATGTAGGGCTCGCCGGTCTGCAGCCGGAGCTCCAGGATCTTCTGCCATAGCTTGCGTGCGCTGACGTGTTTCAGCGGCTCGCCATTCTTCGGGCTGCGCAGTGCGAACGGCAGATCGTCGCGCACGGCCACCATGAATTCATCGGTGATGTTGAGGCCGTGATGAAGGTTGAGGCTCTTGCGGTTGAAATCGCCCGCTGGCTTGCGGATTTCGAGGAATTCCTCGATTTCCGGATGGTGGATGTCGAGATAGACCGCCGCGGACCCACGCCGCAGCGAGCCCTGTGAGATCGCCAGCGTCAGCGAATCCATCACGCGGATGAACGGAATGATGCCGCTCGTCTGTCCGTTCTGGCCGACCTTTTCGCCGATGGAACGGACGCCGCCCCAATACGTGCCGATGCCGCCGCCATTGGACGCGAGCCACACGTTTTCGTTCCACGTATCCATGATGCCGTCGAGGCTGTCGCCGACCGCGTTCAAGAAGCACGAGATCGGCAGGCCGCGATCGGCGCCGCCGTTCGAGAGCACCGGCGTCGCCGGCATGAACCAGAGCTTGGAGATGTAATCATAGAGACGCTGCGCGTGTTCGATGTCGTCGGCGTAAGCCGTGGCGACGCGCGCGAACATGTCCTGGAAGCCTTCGCCCTGAAGCAGGTAGCGGTCTTCCAAAGTCGTCTTGCCGAAATCGGTCAGCAGCGCATCGCGCGAGGGATCGATCCGGACCTTTTCAACCACGTTCAAGGGGCGCAGCGGTTTGGGCTTGCCGCGATGGACCTCTCCCATCCGGTGCACCCCTGCCTGTGCTCGCGCCCCGCTATACATGCCGTGCTCCCTCACTCTTTCTTAACGCGACTCGCTGCTGGCCGACACCCATTCCCTGGTAGGGGCGCAGCGAACCGTACCGCTATATATAGTGATGACGGGTCTTAAAGCAGGGTCAATGGCCAAGCCCTGCGCAGCGGATTTTTTCGTGCATAAGCGGTGAATCCGGGGCTCTTCGAGGCTAAGGCCGATTAAGCATAATCCGGGTCCGGACGGCCTCCATTTTCACCCTCGCGGCGCCTTGCGGACCGTGCGTTTCAAGGCTTTCTGCGGCGTCATGATGGTGCGGGACGAGGGGCGCGGCGTGCTCGCGGTGGCGGTTGGCGCGGCCCTCTTGGGGCTGTCGCCGCTGGCCGTCCGGCTGTCCGAAGTGGACGCCCAGGCCACCAATTTCTGGCGATTCGCCTTCGCCCTGCCGATTCTCGGGGCCCTGGCGCTCGGATCGAGTCGGCCGAGTCGCGGGGAGACCGGGCTCCTGCTCCTGGCGGGGCTCATGTTCGGGCTGGAACTCGGGCTCTGGGCGGCGGCCTTGAGCTTCACCACGGTGGTCAACGCCACGCTGCTCTCCAACCTGACGCCCTTGGTCGCGGCGGCGTTCGCCTGGTTCATCCTGCGCGAGCGGATCAAGGGCGCCGCCGTGCTCGGGGCGGCGGTGGCGATGGGCGGCGCGGTCGCGCTCACCATGGCCCGCGTCGGCGGCTCTGTCGGCGGCGGTCCGGACGGCCCGCAGCGTCTGATCGGCGACGCCCTCGGTTTCAGCTCAGCCTTCGGCTACGCCGGCTATCTGCTCATCGTGCGCGCGCTGGGCGGACGCGTGCGCACCGGCGCCATCATGTTCTGGGCGACGTTGAGCGCGGCGGCCTTCGCCTTCTGCGCGACGCTGGCCGTGGGGCAGGGCTTCTTCCCGCACAGCGCCAAGGGCTGGGCGATCCTGGTCGGCAACGGCGTGCTCGTGCAGGCCGCCGCGCAAGGGATGATCGCCTATGGCGTGGCGCGCCTGCCCATCGCCATCTCCACCGTGCTCTTGTGGCTGCAGCCTTTATCGGCGGCGGCGCTGTCGTGGATGATGTTCGGCGAGGCGCTCACGCCGCTGGCGTTCGTCGGCTGCGCGCTCATCCTCGGCGGCGTGTGGATCGTGCAGCGCACCCGCAACGCACCGCCCTCGACGCCGCAAGCGGAGGCGCCCTAGCCAGCCCCGGCGAATTTCGGCCAAGGCGCGGGCGGCGCGCGATATCGCGCATCGGCGTGAGGTCACGCGGTTGGCGAGCACGCACGTCCCTGCATCACAAGGCGCCATCCCTCGTCTTGCCCGAGACCAGCTTCACCACATCGCTCATGATCGCGGTGATCTTGAAATCCTTCGGCGTATAGACGCGCGCCACGCCCATTTGCCCGAGCGCCAGCGCGTCCGCCGGCGGAATGATGCCGCCGACCACGAGCGGCACGTGGTCCAGGCCCTCCGCGCGCATCAGCTGCGCCACCTCGCGCACCAGATCGAGATGCGAGCCGGAGAGGATCGAAAGCCCCACCGCATGCGCGCGCTTCTCTTTCGCGGCGGCCACGATCTCGGCTGGCGTCAGGCGGATGCCCTCGTAGATCACGTTCATGCCCACCGCGCGCGCCCGCGAGGCGATCTGCTCGGCGCCATTGGAATGCCCATCGAGCCCCGGCTTGCCGACGACGAACGTCAGCGCGCGTCCCAGCTTTTCTGAAAGCGCCTGCACATCGCGCTTCACCTTTTCGACATCGTCCAGTTCGCTGTCGATCACCAGCGCCACGCCAGTCGGCGGGCGATACTCGCCGAACACCGCGCGCAGGCAATCGCCCCATTCGCCGGTGGTTACGCCCGCTCTGGCGCAGGCAATCGACGCCGGCATCACGTTGCGATCTTCACGCGCGGCGGCGCGCAGTTCTTCGAGTGCGGAGTTCACAGCGCCGTCATTGCGCGCCGCGCGCCAGGCTTTCAGCCGCGCGATCTGCTCGCTCTCCGCGGCCACGTCGATCTTCTGGATCGCGCCCTCGCCGGCCGAGAGGGGAGAACTTTCGCTTTCCGTGTAGGCGTTGACGCCCACCACTTTCAGCGCGCCGCTTTCGATCGCTTCCGCCCGCGCCCGGTTCGCGGCGACCAGCGCCTCTTTCATGTATCCGCTCTCGACCGCCACGATGGACCCGCCCATCGCGTCGATCTTCATGAGTTCCGCGCGCGCGCCGGCTTTCAGCGCTTCGACTTTCGCTTCGACGACTTTCGAGCCGTCGAACAAATCCTCGAACTCCAGCAGATCCGTTTCATACGCCAGGATTTGCTGCATCCGCAGCGACCATTGCTGATCCCAGGGCCGCGGCAGCCCCAGGGCTTCGTTCCACGCCGGCAATTGCACCGCCCGCGCCCGCGCGGTTTTCGACAGCGTCACCGCCAGCATTTCCAGCAGGATGCGATAGACGTTGTTCTCCGCCTGCGGCTCCGTCAGCCCGAGCGAGTTCACCTGCACGCCATAGCGGAAGCGGCGGAACTTCTCGTCCGCCACGCCATAACGCTCGCGCCCGATCTCGTCCCACAGCTCGCAGAACGCGCGCATCTTGCAGAGCTCGGTGACGAAGCGGATGCCGGCGTTGACGAAAAACGAAAGCCGCGAGAACACCAGCGCGCGTTGCGCCGTTGACCACTTTGCTCCCCCGTAAACGGGGGAGCTGTCAGGCGAAGCCTGACTGAGGGGGCGATGCGAGGCGAAGGCTTGCGCCGCCGCGCCCCCTTCGTCAGCGGCTGCGCCGCTGACACTTCCCCCGTAAACGGGGGAAGAAAACACCTCATCAAGCACCGCGATCGCCGTCGCCAGCGCGTACGCCAATTCCTGCTCCGGCGTCGCGCCCGCTTCCTGCAGGTGATAGGAGCACACATTCATCGCGTTCCATTTCGGCGTCTCGGCGAGGCACCACGCGATCGTGTCGGCCGTCAGCTTCAGGCTCGGTTTCGGCGGGAAGATGTACGTGCCCCGCGAGAGATATTCCTTGATGATGTCATTCTGCGTCGTGCCCAAGAGCTTCTTCCAGTCCGCGCCTTGTTCTTGCGCCAGCGCCGCATAGAGCGCGATCAGCCACGCCGCCGGCGCGTTGATCGTCATCGACGTGTTCATGCTTTCGAGTGGAATGCCGTCGAACAGCGCGCGCATGTCGCCCAGATGGCAGACCGGCACGCCCACCTTGCCGACCTCGCCGCGCGCCAGCGGATGGTCGCTGTCATAGCCCGTCTGCGTCGGCAGATCGAACGCCACCGAAAGCCCGGTCTGCCCCTTGGCCAGATTGGCCCGGTAAAGCTTGTTGCTCTCCGCCGGCGTCGAATGCCCGGCATAGGTGCGGAAAATCCACGGCGGATCGGGCGGGTGCTGGAACGCGCTCACCATGTCAGGAAACACTGCTTCATGGTGCGCCGCAATAGCGGCCTGAATGCTGATTTCCTTTGAGGAACGTTGTCATTCCGGGGTTCTCATTGCGCAGTGCAGCAAAAGCGCGCATTGTTGTCGAGGCGGTAGACGGAGCGGCGCGATGGCCAATGCGGCGTTGAAGGCGGTCAAGGATCTCTACGAGATCGGGGAGATTCCGCCGCAATTCCACGTCCCCAAGACCATGTGGGCGTGGGCCATCCGCAAGGAGCGGCACGGCCGCCCCGCCACCGCCATGCAGCTCGAGGTCGTGCCGACGCCGGAGGTCGGCGAAGACGAAGCGCTCGTGCTCGTGATGGCCGCCGGCGTGAACTACAACGGCATCTGGGCCGCGCTCGGCGAGCCGATGAGCGTCCTGGACGTCCACAAACAGCCCTACCACGTCGCCGGCAGCGATGCGTCCGGCATTGTCTGGGCGGTGGGCTCCAAGGTGAAGCGATGGAAACCCGGCGACGAGGTCGTCATCCACTGCAATCAGGACGATGGCGACGACGAGGAATGCAATGGCGGCGATCCGATGTTCTCGCCGTCGCAGCGCATCTGGGGCTATGAAACGTCGGACGGCTCGTTCGCGCAATTCTGCAAGGTGCAGGCGCGTCAGCTGATGCCGCGCCCCAAGCACCTCACGTGGGAAGAGTCGGGCTGCTACGTGCTGACGCTGGCCACGGCGTATCGCATGCTGTTCGGCTGGCGCCCCAACATCATCCGCCCTGGGCAGAACGTGCTGGTGTGGGGCGCGAGCGGAGGCCTCGGCGTGTTCGGCGTGCAGCTTTGCGCCGTCAGCGGCGCGCATGCGATCGGCGTCGTCAGCGACGATGAGAAGCGCGACTACGTGCTTTCAATGGGCGCGAAGGCGGTCCTCAACCGCAAGAGCTTCAAGTGCTGGGGCCAATTGCCGAAAGTCAACGGCCCCGAATTCGGCGACTACATGAAGGAGTGCCGCAAGTTCGGCAAAGCCATCTGGGAGCACACCGGAGGCAAGGATGTCGACATCGTGTTCGAGCATCCCGGCGAGGCGACATTTCCGGTGTCCGTGTTCGTGGTCAAACGCGGCGGCATGGTCGTCATCTGCGCCGGCACCACCGGCTACAACCTCACCATGGACGCGCGCTTTCTGTGGATGCGCCAGAAGCGCGTGCAGGGCTCGCACTTCGCACACCTCTATCACGCCTCACAAGCCAATCAGCTCGTCATCGACCGCCGCATCGATCCGGCGATGAGCGAGGTGTTCCCCTGGTCGAAGATTCCGGACGCGCACGAAAAGATGCTCGACAA
>DASZQK010000034.1:0-85055 GCA_035549695.1 Caulobacterales bacterium
CTGATCAAAGCGAAGCCGAGCACGAGCGCATGACGGCGTGCGCCGAGGAAATTCTGAAGCGCCTCGAACTGCCGTACCGCGTGCTCTTGCTCTGCACCGGCGACATGGGCTTCAGCGCCAAGAAAACTTACGACCTCGAAGTCTGGCTGCCGAGCCAGGGCAAGTATCGCGAGATCAGCTCGTGCTCGAACTGCGGCGATTTCCAAGCCCGCCGCATGAACACACGCTATCGCGATAAGGACGGCAAACCGCAATTCGTCCACACGCTTAACGGCTCCGGCCTCGCCGTCGGCCGCACGCTCGTCGCGATCCTCGAAAACTACCAGAATGCGGACGGATCCATCACCGTGCCGATGGCGCTTCGTCCATACATGGGCGGGGCGGACAAGATTTCGCGTTAGTCGCTCCGCGCGCGAATCGATCCGCGGAACGGGGTCGACTCTGCTAACCTCAGGCCAACGAAGCAGGGAGGGCTAGATGCGGTTCAACGGCTTCAACGTACTCGCCATCGTCGTCGCCGCGGTGGCTATCTACGCCATTGAGTTTCTGATCTTTGCGGTGCTCATTCCGGGACCGAGCTATCAGGCCATGATCGGGATGAGCGACGCTCAAGCAAGCGCCAACATGGCCGGCGGGCGGATGCCGTTCGGCGTCGTCATGCCCATCTTAGCCGCGACAGGTCTCGCACTTGTCGTCAAATGGCGCCAAGCCGTGGGGCTCGCCGGCGGGTTCATCACCGGCGCGTTGATGGGCGTGCTTTTCGCTTTTGCGGCCACAATGTACTCTTACGTTTACGGCGCGGCCAATGAGACGTTCTTGGGCGTCAGCCTCGTTCATTACATCGTCTGCTATGGCGTCGCCGGAGCGATCCTGAGCGCGTGGAAATAGGGCAGTTTGGAAAGCGCCCGCATCCGCGCTAGAACGCGCGGATGCGCATCCTCTGCACCAATGACGACGGCATTCATGCGACCGGCCTCGCGGTCCTCGAAAAGATTGCGCGCACGTTCAGCGACGATGTCTGGGTGATCGCGCCGGAGCAGGAGCAATCGGGCGCCTCGCGCGCGCTGACGCTTACCGCGCCGATCCGCGTACGCAAGGCTGGCCCAAAACGTTTTGCTGTTTCCGGCACGCCCACTGATTGCGTGTTGTTGGGCGTCGATCACTTGATCGAGGGCGGCGCGCCTGATCTCGTGCTCTCCGGCGTCAACCGCGGCCAAAACATTGCCGAGGACGTGACATTCTCGGGCACGATCGCCGGGGCGATGCAAGGAATGCAACTTGGCATTCCGGCGATCGCGCTCAGCCAAGCGCGCGGCTTTCGTGGCGAGGAAGCGGCCATCCCATGGGAAACCGCGGAGACATACGGCCCAGGCGTTGTCGGCGCATTGTTGAAAGCAGGCTGGCCGAAGGGCGTCGTAATGAACGTCAACTTTCCCGACCTGCCGCCGGACGAGGTCAAGGAGGTCGAAGTCACACACCAAGGGTTCCGCGATCAGCACATCGTTTATGCGGACAAACGGACCGATTTGCGCGGGGGCACCTATTTTTGGCTCGGTTTCCACGGCGTTCGTTCCGAGCCCGCGCACGGCACCGATCTCCACGCCATCTACAACGGCAAGATTACGGTGACGCCCCTGCACATCGATCTGACTCATCAACAGACCGTGCACGATCTCAAAGGCGTGCTCGGCGGAGCGCCGCCGAAAGCGTGAGCATGGCCGAGGATCCCGCGCGGCTGATGCGTTTCATTCTGGAATTGCGTCAGGAGGGCGTCACGCACGCGCGCGTGCTCGCGGCCATGGAGCGCACGCCGCGCTCGCACTACGCGCCTGCGCACATGGAAGGGCTTGTATTCGATGACATCGCTTTGCCGCTGCCGCACGGGCAAAGCATGACGAAGCCCGCCACCGTCGCCCGCATGTTGGCGGCGCTCGATCCGCAGCCCGATGATGCTGTGCTCGAAATTGGAACCGGTTCGGGCTACCAAGCCGCAGTGCTGAGCTTGCTGGCGCGTAAGGTGGTGACGTTGGACCGCTGGAGCGATCTTGTGGCCGACGCGCGCCAGAAGTTTGGAACGGCTCGGCTGATGAACGTTTTCGCGCACGTCGCGGACGGAGCGAAAGGCTGGGCGGATGATGCGCCGTATCATCGAATTGTCGTGGCCGGCGAGGTGGATGAGGCGCCGCAAGCGCTTTTCGAGCAATTGACGCCGGACGGGGTTCTGGTGGCGGCGACGGCGCATCGTTTGGTCCGTTGGCGCAACGGGACGCGAGAAGACCTCGGCCCGGCTGAGCTGCCCGCGTTTCAGGAAGGCCTGGGCGAGGGCTGAGCTTCCCAATTGCGCGCGCCCCGATTCGCCGTGAAAAGCGCCATATGAAGCGCGCCGTGCCGCTTGCGCTGTTGCTGGCCGGGTGCGCCGCCTCGGCGCCAGCGCCGATTTCGTATGGCGGCGGGCCCCCACGCGCCCGCGCGCCGCAGGCGGCCTCAGCCGAGCAACCCCCGCGGTCAAGCCCGCAACCGAACTGGGCCGAAGGCGAAGGCACGCCGCTTTCGGCCTATGCGCTGCAGCCGGCGGCGACGTTTGACCCGCGCCATCCTCCGCGCACACATCGCGTGGAGGCGCATCAGTCGCTGACGGACATCGCCGCGATCTATCATCTGCCCCTGATGGCGCTGATCGAGCAGAACCACCTCGAGCCGCCCTATCACGTGCGGCCCGGTGCGACGATCGAATTGCCGCCGCCGAATCTGCATCGGGTCGAGCGCAACGAAACCTTCGAAAGCATCGCCGAGCGCTACAATGTTCAGCCGCATTCGCTGGCGATCCTGAACGCCTTGCAGCCCCCGTACAGCGTGCGTGAGGGCGATCAAATCGTGCTCCCGGCCGAAGCCGTCGCATGGCGCAACCCCGAGCCGTCCCCAGCAAGTACTGCGCCTCCGGCGCGGAGCCCCGCTGCACAGTCCGGCGCTTCCGCCAATGTGCGTTTTGTCTGGCCCGTTCGCGGCGCGTTGCAGGCGCGCTTCGGCGCACAATCGGACGGGCGCAGGCTGGATGGCGTCGAGATCGCCGCGCCAAGAGGCGCGCCGGTCGGCGCCGCCGCGGATGGCGATGTCGTCTATGCCGGCTCGGACCTGCCCTCCTACGGCACGCTGATCCTCATTCGTCATGCGGAGGGGTACGTGACGGCGTACGGCTATGCACAAAATGCCCGCGTGCGGGAGGGGCAGCACGTGCGCGCCGGCGAACAGATTGCCGAGGTGGGGCAAGTCCGCGGCGCTCCGCGGCTGATGTTTCAGGTCCGTCAGGGCCGCAATGCGATTGATCCCTTGCCGATGCTGGGCGGCGGCTAGCCTCTTTGCGGCCTTCGAGGCGATTGCTATTCGTGGCGCATGACGGGGCTCCTCTTTGCCATAGCGCTCGCTTGTGCGCCGGCCGCGCAGAGCGCGCCGTCGCCCCCGCCGCAGGCGCCGGCCGCACAGGCGCAGTCCGCGATCGCCGTTCTGGACGCGGCGCCCGCGGCGGATTGGGATCTTATGTTTCCGAGCGTTCTGGCGCGTAGAACGCTGGAGCACACGGATCTTGCTTCACTTCGCGCCGCCGCGCTCAGTGATGCGCGAGCGCAGTTCATTCTTGGCGCGGTTTACATGTCTGGGCTCGGAGGCGTCCCGCAGGACTATGCGCAGGGCGTGGCCTGGTTTCGGCGGTCCGTGGACGGCGGCAACCGCAACGCGGCCGACGGCCTAGGGCGCGCCTACACTTTCGGTCGCGGCGCGCCGCGCAATGACGCCGAGGCATTTCGTTTGATCGAACGCGCCTCGAATGGCGGCTATGTCGTCGCCACCATGCACATGGGCGACGCATATGCCGAAGGGCGCGGCGTGGAGAAGGACGCCGGGCGCGCGGCGAGCCTGTATCGGCGCGCCGCGGACGCCGGACTCGCCAGCGCGCTCACCCATCTGGGTTTCCTGTATGAAAGCGGCGAGGGGGTCGAGAAGAATACGGACGAGGCGTTGCGCCTGTATCGCCTGGCGGCCGAACGCGGAGATCCGGAAGCCAATTTCGCCCTTGGCTATATCTACGAGGAGGGCGACTTGCTGCCGGCGGATATCGAGCAGGCGGTTCACTATTATCGCATCGCCGTGGAGGGGCACTGGCCCGCAGCGGCCGTGAACCTCGGCGCCATGTATGAAGAGGGGCGTGGCGTGCCTCAGGACTACAGCGAAGCGGCGCGCCTGTTTGAGGAAGCCTCTATCATCCCGATGGGCAAGTACCGCATGGGCTTCTTGTTTTACTACGGTCACGGCGTGCCGCAGGATCGCACGCGGGCGGTATCGCTGTGGCAGACGGCCGCCGATCAAGGCGTTGAAGCGGCGGCCGCGACGCTCGCGGCGGCGCGCCGCAAATATTAGAACGCCAGCGGTTTCTGCAGGCGCCCCGCCAGGTCAATCGTAAACTGCCAAGCGGTCCGCCCGCTGCGCGCCGCGCGCGTACGCGACCAGAGCAGCGCGTCTTCGTGCAGCTTCTCGGTGGCGATCGGCAATTTGAAATGCGCGGCGTAAGCGTCGACAATGCTGAGGTAGGCGTTCTGATCCATCGCGTGAAAGCCGAGCCAGAGCCCGAAGCGATCCGCGAGCGCGAGATGCTCCTCGGCGGCGTCAGCCCACATGATTTCGTCGGGCAGGTTTTCGCGCGCGTCGCGCGCCACGAGGTGGCGCCGGTTCGAGGTTGCGTAAACGATGAGCCGCCCCTCGCCGGAATTGAGCGCGCCGTCCAGAGCAGGCTTCAAGGCTTTCAAAGCGGCTTCGCCGCCGGCGAAGGAGAGATCGTCGAGAAACAGGATTGTCGGATACGGCTGCGCGCGCAGGGCGTCGATCAGCGCACCGATGCGGTCGAGATCGGAGGGCGGGGCTTCGACCAGTTTCAAGTTGCGCGCCTCGGCCGCGACGGCGGCGTGGGCGGCCTTGATCAGCGCGCTTTTGCCCGTTCCGCGCGAACCCCAGAGCAAAGCGTTGTTGGCGGGCGCGCCTGCGGCGAAACGGCGCGTGTTGGAGACGAGCGCCTCCTTCTGCCTGTCGATCCCCAGGAGCAGCGGCAAGGGCGGTCCGCCGAAGCCTGGCGCGGGGGCGAGGGCTGCTTGCGCGGGCGCCCAGCGGAAGGCCTCCGCGGAAGAAAGTTCTGCACGAAACGGCGCCGGCGCCAGCCGCTCAAGGGCGGCGGCGATGCGGGCGAGGTCGGAAGCTTTGTCGGCCATTCGGAAGGCCCAGTCTTGCCAGATTGAAATACGAACCGACGCCGATATAGTCCCGGCCTTCGTCGGCGGGGAAGTCTCCGCCGCCTCACTTACGCCCCAACAGGGACGGCCATTTCGCGCCGCCCAGGTCGAGGATCATGTTCATCACCCCAGCTTATGCGCAGGCCGCGGGCGCCGCCGGAGGCCCCGACAGCACGATGGCCTTTCTGATTCAGGTCGCGCCTCTCGTTCTCATTTTCATTGTTTTCTATTTCCTGATGATCCGCCCGCAGCAGCGCCGTATGAAGGCGCATCAGGAAATGATCGCGGCGCTGAAGCGCGGCGATGTCATTGTTACGTCGGGTGGCCTCATAGGCAAGGTGAAGTCCGTCCACGATGATGAAGTTCGCGTCGAACTCGCGCCCAATGTGGAGGTTCGCGTGGTGCGCGGAAGCATCTCCGAGGTCCGCTCCAAGAGCGATCCGGCGCCCGCCAACGACACCAAACCGGCCTCGGCAGGCTAAGCATGCTGCACTTTCCGCGGTGGCGAACGATCCTGGTCGTGCTGGTGACGATCTGGGGCGTGCTCTACACATTGCCCAATTTTTTGCCGCAGAACGTGCGGCAACACCTGCCGCCCTACCTGCCGCACCAGACTCTGAACTTGGGCCTGGACCTGCGCGGCGGTTCGTACCTTCTGCTGCAGGTCGACGTCGACACGCTGAAGCGCCAGGAACTCGACCGCGTGGCCGAGAGCATGGCCGGCGCATTGCGCCGCGCGCGCCCGGCCATCAATTTCACGGGCCGGGGCGTCGTCGCAGACGCAGCGCGCCTGCGTCTGCTCAATGTCGCGGATGCGCCGCGCGCTCTCGAGGCGCTGCGCGGCATCAATGAGCAACTCCAGCGGGGCGGCGCCACGCTGGCGTTTTCGCAGGGCGCGGACGGCCTCATCGAAGCGCGGCTGACCGAGGCTGGCTTGCGGGCCAAGAGCCAGGACGCCGCGCGGCGTTCCATCGAAGTCGTGCGCAAGCGCGTTGACCCGACCGGCGCGAGCGAAGTCTCGATCGTGCCGCAGGGCGACAACCGCATCGTCGTGCAGGCGCCGGGGGTCAACGATCCGGATGTGCTGAAGGAGCGCATCGGGCGAACCGCGCAGCTGACATTCCATATGGTGGACGACACCGTATCGGCGGAGGATTTCGCGGCGGGCCGCGTGCCGCCGGGAGCGATGATTGCGATGCCGTATCCCCAGATCGGGGATCAGACGGTGGTTGTGCGCCGCCGGCCGGAATTGACCGGCGAGCACTTGCGGAACGCGCAGCCTCGCTTCGATCAAACCTACGGCTGGGTCATGTCATTCGACTACGACACGGTCGGCTCGAACATTTTCTGCCGCATCACCACGCAAAATACGGATAAGCGGTTCGCCATTCTGCTCGACGGCCAGGTGCTGACGGCGCCGGTGATCAATGAACCGATTTGCGGCGGCGGCGGCATCATTCACGGACGTTTCGACGCGAACAGCGCCAGTGAACTGGCGCTGATGCTCAGGGCCGGCGCGCTGCCGGTTCCGCTGACCGTGATCGAGCAGCGCAGCACCGGCCCCGGCCTCGGGCAGGAGGCCATCGACGCCGGCACCAAGGCCGGCATCTACGCCAGCATCGCCGTCGTCGCCTTCATGGTGCTCGCTTACGGCCTCTTCGGCGTGTTCGCGTGCTTGGCGCTTGTCATCAATGTGGCGATGATCATCGCGGCGATGTCGGTGAGCGGCGCGACCTTGAGCCTGCCGGGGATCGCCGGCCTCGTGCTCACCATCGGCATGGCCGTGGACGCCAACGTTCTGATTTACGAACGCATGCGGGACGAGCAGGCCAATGGCCGAGGTCCGGCCATGGCGCTTGACGCCGGATTCAACCGCGCCCTCATCACTATTATCGACTCGCACTTAACGCAGATCGGCGTGGCGCTCATTCTGTTCGAATTCGGCCATGGTCCCGTGCGCGGGTTCGCCTGGACGCTCTCCATCGGCGTCATTACGTCAGTTATCACCGCAACGGTGGTGACACAGTTCTTTATCGCGATGTGGTTCCGGGCCGTGCGTCCGAAACAATTGCCGATCTGAGGTTTGCTCGTGCCCTGGCCGCTCATCAAGCTCATCCCGCGTCACTCGAACTTCAAGTTCGTGCGCTTCGCGTTCTTCGCGTCTTTCGGCTCCATCCTGGCCGTCGTGCTCTCGTTCGGGTCCATGTTTACCGGCGGATATCGGGAAAATCCGATCGCCGTCTATGAGGCCGCCGAGGGGTCCCCGCTCGACCGCATCGGCGTCATCCTCTCGCACGGCTTCAATCTGGGCATCGATTTCAAGGGGGGCACGGCGCTGATCATCGAGGCGCCTGAAGCGATTGACGTGAACCAATTGCATCCCGCGCTGGAAGCCCTGAACATCGGCGAAGTGAAGA
This sequence comes from Caulobacterales bacterium, assembly GCA_035549695.1. GTDB lineage: Bacteria > Pseudomonadota > Alphaproteobacteria > Caulobacterales > Aquidulcibacteraceae > Vitreimonas. The sequence goes on from DASZQK010000034.1 coordinate 7,691, forward strand.
TTCAGACGTTCGGGGATGATAAGAAACGCGCCCAGGTGAGCTTCAATCCGGTCGGGCCGCAAACGGCGACGGCCGTTCACGCAACGATTGCGCGTGTTGTGCCGAACGTGGATTTCAAGAGCCAGGAAGTCGTCGGCGCAGAGGTGTCGAGCGAACTGTTTACCTCGGGGCTCATCGCGCTCGGTCTCGCCATGCTCCTGGTGATGATCTACATTTGGTTTCGTTTCGATCTGCAATTCGGCTTCGGCGCCGTGCTGTCGCTTTTTCACGACACGATCCTGACGCTTGGCGTCTTCTCCTTTTTCCGCATCGACTTCACCCTGCCGGTGATCGCGGGCCTGCTCACGGTGATCGGCTATTCGATGAATGATACGGTCGTCGTGTTCGATAGGATGCGGGAGAACTTCCGCCGCTTCAAATCGATGAAGCCGACGGACGTCATCGATCTTTCCATCAACGAAACGTTGTCGCGCACGCTGATGACGGTGGCGACCGTGCTGATCGCGTCTGGAGCGCTCTATCTCTGGGGCGGCACAACACTGGAGCCGTTCGCGATTTGCATGCTGTTCGGCTGCGTGGTGGCGACGTATTCGTCGATCTATATCGCCGCGCCCGCTCTGCCGCTGTTCGGAGACCGGCCGGGGCGGCCCCAGCCCAAGCACGGACTTATGGCGCGTTCGGCGGAGTCGTCCTAAACAAGGGCTTGAACGAAACCGGAGGGGTCTGATGGCCGGGTTCTTGAGCAATATTCGCTACGTGGCGTGGACAGGGCTCGTCCTGGCCGTCGTGTTCCTTCTCTACTACGCCATCGGCGTGAGGGGTTTTGCCGTCGGCGACGGGACGTTCTGGGAAGCCGCGTTCCGCTTCGCACATGTGCTCTCGGGCATTATGTGGATCGGATTGCTCTACTATTTCAACTTCGTGCAGATCCCCAACGCGCCGAAAATCCCGGAGGAGCATCGCGGACCTTCAATCGGCAAGGTGATCACGCCGGCGGCTCTGTTCTGGTTTCGCTGGGGCGCCATGTCCACCTTGGTGTTCGGACTGCTGCTGGCCTACCTCAAGGGATACCTCGTGGCGGCGTTTACGTTGGGACTGGCGCAGGCGGCTGGTTTCGATCCCAATTTCTGCCGCTTCATCGGGATCGGCATGTGGCTCGCCACCATCATGTGGTTCAACGTTTGGTTCGTAATCTGGCCGAACCAGCAGCGGGCGCTCAACATCGACAATAAGTTCCCGGATCTCGCCGCGGACGCGAAAGCGAAGTCGGCGAAGACGGCGATGCTGTTTTCGCGCACCAACACGCTGCTTTCGATTCCGATGTTGATCGCCATGACGGGCGCACAGACGCTGGGCTAAGCCCCACGCCTCCGTGGAAGATTTGGATGCCTTGGTGCGGCGGGCCGACGAAGACCGTTGGCTCGCTGCGCGATTTGCCCCAGAGCGGACCCGTAGACATCTCACGACGCTCTATGCGCTCAACTACGAAATTGCCCGTACCGCCGAAACCGTCACGCAAAGCCCGCTGGGCGATATCCGTCTGGCATGGTGGCGCGAGGCGATCGACGAGGTCCGCGCCGGGACAACGCCGCGCGCGCATCCTGTCGTGCAGGCGTTCGCAAATCTCTCGTCGGAGATCGATTTATCCAATGGCGCGCTCGATCTGCTGATCAGCGCCCGCGCGCGCGATCTCGATCCCGCGCCGTTCGCGACCTGGGGCGATCTCGAAGCTTACATAGACGCGACCGCTGGCGGCGTAGTGCGGTTGGCGGGCCAAATCTGCGGTGGGCTGCCGGAAGCGTTTGCTCTCGATGCCGGCCGCGCTTGGGGCTTCGTGGGTCTGTTGCGCGCGTCGGCGTTCTGGCAAGCGCGCGGGCGCCGAGTGGCGCCGGCGGACATTGAGCCGGCGGAGGCGCGGGTGCGGATGCTCGCGGAAGCGAAACGCATGTACCAAAGCGCCCGGGATCAGGCGCGCGCCATGGATCACGCGTTGTTTCCGAGTTTTGGCTATCTTGCTCTGTGCAGAGGCTACCTGCGCCGGATTGAGCGCGCGCAGCCCGTCGAGGCGCCGTTGCTGCTACGCCAGCTTGCGTTGATCGGCGCCGCCGCCACCGGGCGTCTGTAGCGCGAGCCACGCACCGAGATCGCGGAGCGCCCGTTCGGCGAGGGCGCGGCGCTTCAGCTTGCCGCGCACTTCGCCTTTGATGCGCTTGCCGGCCTCATCGCGCTCTGGCGTCTCAATGGGCGGGAAGAGGCCGAAATTTATGTTCATCGGCTGAAATGAGCCCTTGCCGTTGGCGATGTGCCCGCTGGTGACGTGGGCAAGGAGTGCGCCGAAGGCGCTCGTCGAGGGCGGCGGGTCGAGGATTTCGCCATGGATCTCGGCAGCAAGAAATCGTCCCGCCAAAACGCCCATGGCGGCGCTTTCGACGTAACCTTCGACGCCCGTGACCTGCCCGGCGAAACGCAGGCGCGGCGCCGCCTTGAGGCGCAGCGTCTCGTCGAGCAGCTTCGGCGAATTGAGGAAGGTGTTGCGGTGAATACCGCCCAAGCGCGCGAAGCGCGCGTTCTGGAGGCCCGGTATCATGCGGAAGATGTCTTCCTGCGCGCCGTATTTGAGCTTGGTTTGGAACCCCACGAGATTGAACAGCGTGCCAAGCTTGTTGTCCTGGCGCAGCTGGACGACGGCGTACGGCCGGCGTCCGGTTCGCGGATCGCTCAAGCCAACCGGTTTCATCGGGCCGAAGCGCAGCGTGTCCGGCCCGCGCTCGGCCATCACTTCGATCGGCAAGCAGCCTTCGAAATAGGGCGTGTCGCGCTCCCAGTCCTTGAACGCTGTCTTTTCGCCGGCGTTGAGCGCGGCGATGAATGCTTCGTATTCGGCCTTGTCCATCGGGCAATTGATATAGGCCGCCGCGTCGCCGCCGGGGCCCTCCTTGTCGTAGCGCGATTGCTTCCAAGCGATCGAGAAATCGATGGAATCGGCGTGGACGATTGGAGCTATGGCGTCGAAGAAGGCGAGTGAGTCTTCCTCCGTGCGCTTGCGAATGGCGTCCGCGAGCGCCGGCGAGGTGAGCGGGCCTGTGGCGATGATGGCGTGGCCTTCGAGCGCTTCGAAGTCGCGGATTTCTGCGCGTTTCACCTCGATCAGCGGGTGGCTGGTGACGTGTTCGGTGACGAAATCAGCGAAAACATCGCGGTCGACAGCGAGCGCGGCCCCCGCCGGAACTTGCGCGATCGCCGCCGCCGCCATTACCAGCGAGCCGGCGCGGCGGAGTTCGGCGTGCAGCAGGCCGACCGCGTTATTTTCCCAATCGTCGGATCGGAAGGAGTTGGAACACACCAGTTCGGCGAGCTTGTCGGTCTTGTGCGCCTCGGTCATGCGTGCGGGGCGCATGTCATAAAGGGTGACCGGGACGCCCGCCTTTCCCAACGCCCACGCCGCTTCCGATCCGGCCAAGCCGCCGCCGACGACAGTCACCTTTTGCATGGCCGAAATCTGCGGCGCCGGGTCGCGGAATCCAAGAGGCCGGGCTAGGATAGCCTGCATCGGACCGCGCTCCAGCCGGCGCGGGAGGGCATGCCATGACCAGCTATCTGAACCTTGACGCCATAGCCAACGCGAGCAAAGCGAGCGAACCTTATCGGCATTTTCAGGGTGAGAATTTCCTGCGCGCGGAGAAGATCGACGCGGTAGAACGCGATTATCCGAAATTGAAAAACGCCGGCTTCCTGACGTTGCAGGAAATCGAGCCGGAGGGCGCATTCGCGGGTTTCATGGACGAGATGCAGGGGGCGGAATTTTCCGCCGCGGTCTCGGATGCGCTGCAGTTCGATCTAACCAAGCGCCCCAAGCTGATCACAATTATGCGCCTCTGTCCCAAGCGCGCCGGGCGCATTCACACCGACGGCAAGGCAAAGCTCGCCACCATGCTCACCTATTTCAATCGGACATGGCCCGCCGGGCACGCCGGTGCGATCCGCGTGCTGAAGAGCGAGGATAACATCGATGACTACGTCGCCGAAGTGCCCCCGCTCATGGGCAATATCTTCGGTTTTCTGCGCTCGGACAGTTCCTGGCACGGGCACCTGCCTTACGAAGGCGAGCGCAAAGTCGTGCAAATCACTTGGCTCGAAAGTGAGGAGGCGGTCGAACGGAAGAAACGTAATAACGCCTTCGCGCAGGCGCTCAAATCGCTAGGCTTCAAGAAGAGCGCTGCCTGAGATAGCGATTGAGCCCATGGCTCGCGCGTGCTTTGTTCCGCGCCGTCTGAAGCAAAGGGCGCGGCCTTGGCAGAGCAAACCGGCAAAGTTCCGATTCTGGGCAGCATCGCCGCGGCGGCGCGGACCTTCGTGACGAACTGGCGTATCGCCGCCACGGCGGGTGTCGTGGGCGCCGTGCTGAGCGCGCTATTCTCCATGCTGAGCTTCAGCGCGCCCGCGCTAGGGCTTGTGTGGTCCGTGCTCTCGGCGGTCGTGTCCGCGTTCGTCTATGCCGCGCTGATCGGCGGCGCGCTCGACGGGTCAAAGGACCTCTCGCAGCGTGTGGCGCAAGAGGGATGGCGCGTATTGGGTGCGATGGCCGTGGTCGGCTTCTTCCTCTTCATTGTGTTCGTCGTAGTGGCGATCGCCGATGGTTTCATCTTGGCTTTCGCGGCGGCGGACTATCTTCCGCAATTGCAGGAAGCCGGGAAGGACACCACGCGAGTTTATGCGATCATGCAACGGTTCGCGATGGAGAAGCCCGCGGTTCCCTTGTTCGTATTTCTTTTGAATGCCGCGATCTGGATGACGCTCACTTCGCGGCTCTATGCGGCCGCGCCGGCCAGCTACGATTCCCGGCGCATCCTCACATTCGAGACATGGAAGTGGACCAAGGGCAACATGCTGCGCATCCTCGCCGCGCGCCTCCTGCTTCTGCTGCCCATCTATATCGTGGTGTTCGCTCTGGGCGCCGTGCTCCTGCGCCTTCTCACGCCCAACATTTTCGACGCTGAAGCTTTGAGCGCGGCTGAGCATGCGCAACCCGCCTTGTTTGCGATCATCAGCGTGGTGAGCGAGTTCGTTCAATTCGCGCTTTATTTCGCGCTGGAGGCGGCGCTCTCGGCGCACATCTACAAGCTCGTGCGACCGCAGGCGCAGCACGCAGGCGTGTTCAGCTAGCCAGACTCGCTCGCCTTCGCTAAACCGCCGGGCCCCATGTCCGCGCCTCGCCCCTACGTTCGTGATCTCCTACGCCTCGCGGGACCGGTGGCGCTGGCGCGTCTAGGCATTATCGGCATGGGGCTGGCGGATGTGGTCGTGGTCGGCCAGCTCGCGCCGAAGGAGCTGCCGCATCAGGCGCTCGGCTGGGCGCCCACAGGGCTCTTTCTGGTGTCCGGAATTGGCCTGCTGACGGGCGTCCAAGTATTGGCGGCGCGTGTTATCGGCGAGAAAACGCCGGAGAGCGCCGGTGTCGTGTTGCGGCGCGGGCTTGTGTTGGCCTTGTTCGCGGGCGCGATTTCGGCTTCGCTCATGTGGCTGGGTGGCGAGCGGCTGTTCACGATTTTCGGCATCGCGCCGGACCTTGCAGCGCCGTCGGCGCGAGTGATGAACGTGCTCGCACTATCGATACCGCTGCATCTCTTTTACATCGCCGCGACATACTTCCTCGAAGCGATCAAGCGCCCCGCGATTTCGACCGCCGTCATGTGGACGGCCAATCTCGTCAATCTCGGTTTCAACCTTTTGTGGGTGCCCGAGCATGGGGCCGTGGGTTCTGCCTGGGCCACGGTTGCGGCGCGCGTGTTCCTCGCGGGAGCGACGCTTACATGGATCATGTGCATGAGGGGCGGGGGAAGCCTGGGCCTGCATCGCCTTGGCGGCGAGGGACCGAACTATCGGGCGTTGCTCGACGTCGGTGCGGCGGCAGCTGTGAGCCAAGCCGTGGAGGCCGGAGCCTTTACCAGCATGAGCATCGTCGCCGGGCGCCTGGGCGCCGGGGCGGTCGCCGCCTATCAGATCCTGCTCAATCTGCTTGCTCTCGTCTTTATGGCGGCGCTCGGGCTCGCGGCGGCCGCGACCGTGCTGGTGTCGGAGGCGACGGGCCGCGGCGCGCCCGGCGACGCCGCGCGAGCCGGATGGACGGCGCTTGGCCTCAACGCCTGCGTCATGCTGTTCGCGGGGGCCATCGTGTTTGCGTTCCCGGACGCGATTGCGCACGCCTACACCGCGGATGCGGCGCTGGCGGGTCTGATCGCCGCAAATCTCTGGCTCGCGGCGCTGGTATTCACGCCGGACGGCGCGCAGGTCGTCGCGGCGTCGTCGTTGCGCGCGCGCGGCGACAATTGGTTTCCCACGGCCAGCCACGTGCTCGCCTATGCCGTCGTGATGCCGCCTCTTGGGTTCTGGCTCGCGGAGCGTCAGGGCCTGGGCGTGCGCGGCCTCGTGCTTGCGATCCTCGTCGCCAGCATCGTCTCCGCCGCGGTTTTGCTCGGACGGTGGGCCACGCTCGCGCGAACTGAGCGTTAGGCGCCAGCGCCGAGAATCCAACCCTCTTCGCGCTCGACCGCCTCGCGGCGCGGATCGTCTTTTGCGGGGCCGAACAGCGGCGCGAGCTGGCCCTTATCGTCAAGAGAGCCGAAATGCTCCGTCAGCGCACGGATTTGCGCTTCGTCCTTGATCTCGCCCGGCCTTGGTTTCACCTGCGTCAGCGCCGGGTAGATTTCGACGGCGACGACATCGGTGTTTTCGACGTCCGCCGGCTGCAGCGGGCGCCAGCCCGTCTCAAACGGCCAAAGCTTCATGCGCTCCGCGCGCACCGCCTTGAGGCGCTGCACAACCGGCATGCCGGTGAGCGCCTGACCGCCGACCGAGCCCTGATAGTAAAGCTTCCAGATCGACGAGACGCCCTTGATGGACTGGTCGGCCCATCTGAATTCCGGAAGATCGCCCTCGCGATGCTCGCGCGGACGTTTCGCCGAGAGCATCGATTGTTCGTCGCGCGCCGGCGCGCCCCAAAACGGGAACGCCTCTCCCGTCATCAAGCGGTTCATCTTGGCGCCGACCTGGAAACGGTTATTGGCGTTCGTCGGCTTGTCTTTCATTTCCCGCGCAACGAAATCCAGCATGGCGCGCCAGGGCGGTCCGTCGAGTTTAAGCGCAGCGGCGGTTCCACGCGGAAATCCGAGTGGAAAATCGAATCCAAGCAAAGTTCGTTCGCTTTTGCGCTTCAGATCGTCGAGCACGCCGTTGAGAAGCCGTTCCGCCTCGGCGCGGGTCGCGGGATTGTGCGCTTCAAACGCCAACTGGAAGCGAACATTGCGTTTGAGCACGCCGATCCAAATGGAATCGGCGCCCGTCGCGGGCTTTGCGGCCGCGCTCCAATCCACCATCACGTAGGCCTGAAACAGCCGCGGCATAAGCGTTCATCAACCGAGTTTGACCAGCATCTTGCCGGTATTGGCGCCGCTAAACAATTTAAGAAACGCGGCCGGCGCGTTCTCGATCCCGTTTTCGACCGTGTCCTCCCATTTGATGCGTCCGTCCTTCACCCATTGGGTCATGTCCGCAAGGAATTGCGGACGCATGTCGAGGAAGTCGAACACGATGAAGCCCTGGAGCTTCAGCCTCTTGCCAACGATGTAGGGCATATTGCGCGGGCCGGGACGCTGCTCGTCGTTGTAGAGCGAAATCATACCACACTCGACGAACCGGGCCCACGGACGAGCGACCTCGATCGCCGCTTCGAGTTGGGGGCCGCCGACATTGTCGAAATAGATATCGATGCCTTTCGGCGCGGCGCCGCGAAGCGCATCGAGAAAGTTGCCGCACGTTTTGTAATTGATGACCTGATCGACGCCGAGCGATTTGAGCCAATCCAACTTGGCGTCTGCACCCGCCGACGCGACGACCGTGCAGCCGCGAAGCTTGGCGATCTGACACACCGTCGCGCCCACCGCGCCGGCCGCGCCCGAGACGAACACGGTATCGCCGGCTTTCGGTTCGCCGATGCGGTGGAAGCCGGTGTAAGCGGTCATTCCCGGCATGCCGAGCACGCCAAGGAAGGCCTGGGGCGGGACCTCGGTGGGAAGCTTGGTCACGGCGCCTGCGGACGCCACGAAGGCTTCTCGCCACCCATTGAAGGACTCCACGAGGTCGCCGGGCGCGAATTGAGGATCGTTGGACACCTCCACCCGGCCCACCGCGCCGCCCATCAGAGCTTGTCCGAGTGCAAACGGCGGGACATAGCTGGGCCGGTCGTACATGCGCCCGCGCATATACGGGTCCACTGACATCCATAGATTCCGCACCAGCACCTCGCCCGCGCCGGGCGCAGGGACATCGGCCCACACAAGTTCGAAATTGTCGGCCGTGGGCAATCCGTCGCCAGGCCTGCTTTTCAAATGAATTTCACGCGAACGCACGCCCATGGAGGCCTCCCGACTTCGTGGCTCAGCCTAGGCCAGAGCACGAAGCCGGGAAACCGTGTTTGGGCCGAGGGTCGCCGGGGCGCCGGCGCGCCGTCGGCCTTTAGCGGGTGGCGACCTGAGTGCCGGCGCGGCCACCATGCAGTGCTGCATAGTAGTCCGCCAGAGGCGCGATCCGCGTGCTCGCGAGGGCTTGGCGAACGAGCGAGCGCTTGCAGGCCGCCGGCGAGGAATACGGCTCCGTGCCCGGGGCGAACGATCCGGGCATGATTTCAGCGCAAACGGACGCTGCCGCGTCCTCGACGCGCTGATAAAGAAGCGCCACCGACTCTCGGGATTCGAGATCGGCCGGCGTTACTTGAATGCGGATTTGAACCTTGTCGGGGTCCGCCGAGGCCGGAGCGGCAAGCGCGGCGAGGGCGATGGTGGTTACGGCAATGACAGAACGTCGCATTAGAGTGCTCCTTGCTTGGAGCCCTAAGCACGCGTTACCTCCGCTGTCTTATTGGCGGGCCGGACTAGAGGGGAGTCGAAGCGCGGTGTCCATCACGGTTCAACGTCACTTCGATGAAAAGAACGCAAGCGGCGTCGCGCGCACAATCGCGCGGCGCTGCGCACATGGATTGCGCGCGCACGCGCTGCGCATGCGCATGAGAGGAATGCATTTATGAGTGTCCGCCTGCGTTTCGCCCCTTCGCCCACCGGAAAATTGCACGTTGGCAATATCCGAACCGCGTTGCTCAATTGGCTGTTTGCGTTGAACGGCGGTGGCAAGATGCTGCTGCGCATAGACGATACCGATCTCGCGCGCTCAACACAGGAATTTGAGCGGGGCATCCGTGACGACCTCACATGGCTCGGCCTCCAATGGGACGAGCTGGCGCATCAGTCGAAGCGTCTCGACGAGTACGAGGCGGCGGCGTCGAAGCTCAAAGGCGCGGGCCTGCTGTATCCGTGCTACGAGACCGAGGAAGAGCTCGACCGCAAGCGCAAGATCGCGCAAGCCCGCGGCCGCCCGCCAATCTACGACCGCGCCGCGCTCAATTTGAGCGCCGACGATCGCAAGGCGCTGGAAGCGGGAGGCAGGCAACCGCACTGGCGCTTCAAGCTTTCGGGCCAGCGGCGTGAATGGGATGATCTGGTGCGCGGGCGTCAATCCATCGACACGGCGTCGCTGAGCGATCCGGTGCTGATCCGCGCTGACGGCGCTTTTCTCTACACCTTGCCCTCGGTTGTCGATGACGTCGATTTCGCCATTACTCATATCGTGCGCGGCGAAGATCACGTCACCAATACCGGCGTCCAGATCGACATATTTGAAGCGCTGGGCGCGCCGGTTCCGGCGTTCGGGCACTTTCCTTTGTTGGTGGGCGCAGAGGGCGAGGCGCTGTCCAAGCGCATCGGCTCAATGGCGGTGAGCGATCTGCGCGCGGAGGGGTATGAGCCGATCGCGTTGCTTTCTCACCTCGCCAAACTCGGCACTTCCGATCCCGTGGAGGCGCGCGCCTCCCTCGCGCAGCTGGCGGCAGAGTTTTCGTTCGCCAAGATCGGCCGTGCGCCGGCGCGATTCGATCCCGAGGAGCTGAAGCGGATCAACGCGTCGGTTTTGCACGCAACCGACTATGCGAGCGCGAAACCACGCCTTTCGGAAATGGGCGCGGACCTCGGCGAGCCGTTCTGGAACGCGGTGCGCGCCAACCTCGTGTTGCTGCCTGATGTGAAGGAGTGGGCGCGTGTCGTCACGGGCCCGGTTACGCCCGCGATCGAAGACGCAACGTTCGCCAACGCCGCCGCCGCGCTGCTGCCGAAGGGTCCTTACGACTCCGCCAGCTGGGGCGTGTTCGTGGATCGGGTGAAGGCCGAGACGGGCGCCAAAGGCAAAGCGCTCTTCATGCCGCTTCGATTGGCCCTGACCGGGCACGGCCACGGCCCGGAGATGGCGGCCCTGTTTGCGTTGATCGGCGAGGAAAAGGCGCGCAAGCGCCTCTCCGGTCAGGTCGCGTGAGCGAGGGACTCGATCGACCGGATCCATTCCGGGTGAAGCGCGAACGCAATTGCCGTCGCAGCCAGTGCTATCACGACAAGCGTGTTGAACATGTGCGTGACGATGCGCCCGATCTTGCGCTGACGTCCGCCGCGGGTGAACGGAATGCCGGTCTTGCGGGAGATATCGGACTCAAGGCGTGTCAGCCCCACTGCGCGCCGCCAGGAAAAGCTCACGCCCGGGATGCCGGTATTGGAGTGCGAGGGCGAGCGAGACATGAAGGCAGCTCCTGGACTTGAACGCCGGGAGCACGCGCCGATTCCGTTGCCGGCGCGTTAACGGCCTAAGCCGGCGCGAAACGCAGCGCCACGCCATCGATGCAGTAGCGCAAGCCGGTTGGGCGGGGTCCGTCCGTGAAAACATGCCCTTGATGGCCCAGACATTGCGCGCAATGCACCTCGCGGTAGAGATCAAAAGCGCCCGCTACGTCGCTCGTCGCCAGATTTTGTTCCATGGAACGGAAAAAGCTCGGCCAGCCGGTTCCGGAATCGTACTTCCAGTCGGAACTGAAAAGCGGCAGCGCGCACCCAGCGCAGACAAAAGTTCCCCGACGGTGTTCATCGAGCAAGGGGCTAGTGAAAGTGCGCTCGGTGCCCTCCTCGCGGAGGATGTGGAACGCCTCGGGCGAAAGCCGCGCGCGCCATTCCTGCGCCGTGAGCCGCCGCCATGGCGAATCGGCGAAACGGCTATCGTCGGCGCCGCGCGGAATACGGGGCGGCGTCTGGCCCTCGGCCGAGCAGGCCAGGAGCGGGAGAAGCGCGGCGCCCACGAACAGGGCGCGGCGGGTGAGGGCGTTTGCCATGCTTGGTCATACGGCGCGCGCGGGGCGCCGGTTTCAAGCGGGGACGCGGCTTTCCAGCGCTTCGAAGCAGGCCTCAATCGAATTGGCGTGCAACAGCGCCTGCGCGAATTGTGGCGGCGTCAGATTGGCGTCGATCGTGTGCTGGACGAGGTGGAAGAAGGGGGCCCAAAAGTCGTCCTCGGAGAGAAAGACGACGGGCTTGTGATGCAGGGCAAGCCGGCGCCACGAAAGCGTCTCCACCGCCTCTTCCAGCGTGCCGATGCCGCCCGGAAGCACGATGAAGCCGTCGCTCTCCTCGAACATGATGTATTTGCGCTCGTGCATGGTCTCGACCATGCGGTGCGGCACATCGTCGAGCACGATTTCGCGGCGCTCAAGAAACCGAGGCATGACGCCGAGCACGTCGCCGCCGGCGCCGTGCGCGGCCTTGGCGCAGCGCCCCATGAGGCCGATGGAGCCGCCGCCATAGACCAGGCGCAAACCACGTTGCGCGATCGCGGTCCCGAGGCGGGCGGCGAGATCGAGGTAGTCCGGGCGAGTGGTTTCGGATGATCCGCAATAGACGCAAACGGAACGAAGGGGGGCCTTGAAGGCGCTTGAATCGGCCATGACGTTCATCTCGCTCCGCCAATACGGCGCATTGCGGGCGAAAACCAGCGCGCCGGGGAGCCCCGACAGGCGGATTCTGCGTTTGGCGCCCGCTTCGCCTCTCCCTATTTAGGAGGCTCTTTCAAGGATTGTTCCATGGCGCGCGGCGAGCATCCGCCCAAACCCAAACCGGAGGCGGAGAAAGCCGACATCGCCCCGCCGCTCCTGCGCACGGCGGCACGGCTTTTGGGCTTGATCGGCAAGCTAAATTCGGCGGGAGACCAAGTGCGTTTGTGGGTCTCTCTGGCGCTGACATTGGCGGGAAAGGTGTTGGCGGTCGCCTCGCCTCTGGTGCTGGCGGATGGGATCAACGAACTGGTCGCGGGCCGCACCGCAGGCGCGTTCCGTGTCTTTATGGGACTGGCGGGATTGTGGGCGGCGTTGCGCTTCGCCTCGACGGCCGGCCCGCAGCTTCGAGACGCGATATTCCAGCCTGTGAGCCAGGAAGCGCAGCGGCGCGCCGCGACAGCCGTTTTCTCGCACGTGCACGGGCTTTCGGTGCGCTTCCATCACTCGAAACGCACCGGCGAGGTCTTTCGGACCATTCAGCGCGGGGTCGGAGCGATCGACTTCCTGCTTCGCTTCCTGGCGTTCAACATCGGTCCGACGATGATCGAACTGGCGCTGGCTGCGGGCGTCCTCGCCGTGCGGTACGGCGGCGTGTTCGCGCTCATCGCCCTGGCGACGGTGGCGATCTATGCGTGGCTGACGTTCGGCGTCACCGAGTGGCGTCTGCAACACCGTCGCGAGATGAACGAGAAAGATAACGAGGCGGCTGGGCGCGCCGTCGACTCGCTGCTCAATTTCGAGACCGTGAAAAGCTTCGCCGCCGAGGGGCGCGAGAGCGATCGCTACGACAAGGCGCTCGCCTCCTACGCCAAGGCCGCGGTCAAATCCAACACGTCGCTTGTGCTGCTCAACGTCGTGCAGAGTTTCATCATGACGGCGGGCCTGCTGGGCATGGTCGTCGCGGCGGGCTGGGCGGTGGCCGGCGGGCGCATGGGGCCTGGGGATATCCTGGCCATCACCATGATCATGGGCAATCTCTACGCACCGCTGAACATCCTCGGCTTCGCTTATCGCGAAATCAAACAGAGCTCCATTGACATGGAGAAGATGTTCAAGCTGATGGACGAAGCGCCGGATGTGGCCGACAGGCCGGGAGCGCGCGTCCTCCTCGCTCCGCGCGGCGAGGTTCGATTCGAGGATGTCGGCTTCCAGCACGAAGGGCGGGACCGCGGACTGCACGCAGTCACGTTCACGGCGCGCGCCGGCGAGACGACCGCCGTCGTGGGACCTAGCGGGGCCGGCAAGTCCACCGTGCTCAAGCTGCTGTTCCGCTTCTACGATCCCGACACCGGCGCTGTTCTTATCGACGGACAGGATCTGCGCGATGTCACGCAAGCAAGCTTACGCGGCGTGCTCGGTCTGGTGCCGCAGGATGTCGTGCTGTTCAACGACACGATTCGCCACAACATCGCCTATGGCCGTCCCGAAGCAACCCAGGCCGAACTGGAAGAGGCGGCGCGCCGCGCACAGCTGTTGCACTTCATTGAAAGTTTGCCGCAAGGCTGGGACACGCGCGTTGGCGAACGTGGACTTAAGCTGTCCGGCGGCGAGAAGCAGCGCGTCGGCATCGCGCGCGTCGTGCTGAAGAATCCGAAAATCCTCATTCTCGACGAGGCGACGTCGTCGCTGGACAGCGCAACGGAAGCGGAGGTCCAGAAGGCGCTGCACGAGGCCGCCAAAGGGCGCACTACGGTTGTCGTTGCGCATCGACTCTCGACCATTGCCGACGCCGATCAGATTCTCGTGCTCGACGATGGGCGCATCGCCGAACAAGGCACGCACGCAAGCCTCATTCTGCGGGATGGATTGTACGCCGACCTTTGGCGCCGCCAGGCGGAGGAGCCGCCGGTGGAGACGGTGGCGGCGGAATAACGTCGCTGCACTGCGCCGGGAACCCTTATTCGCAAGGTCGAGTTGGCCCGGCGAGGGATGGCGCGAACCAGGAGGCGCCCATGCTCAGATTCGGATTGGCGGCAGTCGCGCTCGCATCGGCGCTCTCGGCGACGGCGTGCGCGGAATATGGCTACGGCGGCGGCTATTACGACGCCTACTACGACAATTATTACGGCCCGGTCTATGACGGCTACTGGCGCTCGAACTATTTCTACTACCGGACTGCTCCAACCGCCGTGTTCGTGATCGACCGTGACCGCCACTTCCGTCGCCATGCTTCGCCGGGCTTCAATCACTTTCGCTATCAACGCCACGACGACCGTCACGGCCGACGTCACCACTAGGCGCTGGATCCAAGGCGCCGCCGCCATCTGAGGAAGGGTTGTTCCACGCCGTGGTAGGACGCCATGGCGAGGAGCGGCGTGAGCGCGACGAATATGGCGATCCAGGTCCAGCCATATTGCGGCAAGGCGTTCAGCGCGCAGAACCACGTGGCCAACATCACGACCAGATATTGATAGAGGTAGAGCGAATAGCTGAGCTTGCCGACGTAGACGATGAAATCATGCTCCAACATGCGCCGCGGCGCTGCGAGCGCCGGCGCAAAAACCAAGGCTGGAACGAGCGCCGTCAGCGCGAGCCCTTGCAGCGAATAGCGCCACGTCTCCCGGAACGCCGGATCGCGTGCAAGCAGTGAAACAAGCATGAGCGCAACGCCGATGACGCATGCAAGCCAGATCAGGCGGGTTCGTCGGGCGCGCTCGGGACGCATGAGGCGGCCAGTCACTGCGGCGACAACACCGAAAAGAATAGAATCGATGCGGGTGTCGGTGCCCATATAGATGCGATCGTGCGTCGCGCCGGCGTGGGCAAGGAAGAGGCGCCAAGCCAGGATGACCACAAGCAGGGCGACGAACAGCCACATCCCGCGTTTCAAGCTGGGCGCCAGCGACGCGAGCGTCAGCGGAAACAGAAAGTAGAAGTGTTCTTCGATCGCCAGCGACCAGAGTATGGAGAACGGCGATTGCAGACGAACCGCGCCGCCGTCGGGCGCCAGCGCAACGGCATGCTGGAAGCCCGTGAATATCTGATGATAGTTGGCGTAGTAGAACAGGGCCGCCGCGATGTCTTGCATCCAGAACGCGCCGCCGACCGCCACGATGGCGAGGCTTGCAAGCAGCACGTAAACGACGAGCGCCGGACCAAGACGCAAGAAACGGCGCGCATAGAAGCGGCGGAAGCTGATGCGTCCGTTGGCGTCATGCTCTTCGAGCAGGAGGCGTGTGATCAGAAATCCGCTGATGAAGAAGAACACGGTCACGCCGAGGCCGCCGGGAACGACGTGGCCAAGGCCGGCATGCGAAATCATCACCAGCAACACGGAAATCGCCCGCAGCCCGTCGAGGGCCGGTAGATGGCGTGTGCGCGAACGCGCGAGCGGCTCAACCGTGAGTGTGGTCCGAGCCAGCGATTGTTCGGCCGTGCTCGCCACCCGCGCCTCCGTGTGCGCGGCCAACGCCCGCCAGAGCGCGGCAGTTCCGAACACGAAAAAGCCCGCGGGCGGCTGGGCCGGCGGGCTGCGATGGAAAAATGGCTCCTCGGGTAGGATTCGAACCTACGACCAACCGGTTAACAGAGGGTTCCGAGCGAAATTTGCCGCGATCCCGTGATACACCGTGCACCGCGCAAACGCCTGTGTGACAAGGCTTTAATTGCTGCTTCCTGCCGCGCGTTGTTGCGCGTCGTGTCGTTAAAGCGCATGTCTCCGCGTAGATTCTTCCGTAGATTCTACGAAACCGGTTGGTCGGGGGGCGCACATGCCACAAGTCGAGCTGACGGACAAATTCTGCCGCGCCGCCAAGACAGCGACCGGAGCGAAGACGGATTTTTTTGACACCAATACGAAGGGCCTCTGCCTGCGTGTCAGCGCGGCCGGCGCCAAGACCTGGTATCTCGCCTACTCCAAGCCCAACGACCAGCGCGCCTGGCTCAAGCTCGGTCGGTACCCGGAAGTGGCCTTGGGCGGCGAAACTGGCGCCCGCCAACGCGCGCGTGATGCCCGTGCCAAAGTTGGCGATGGTCGCGATCCCGTGGCGGAGAAGAAGGCCCTCGCGGCCTCGCAAACGGTCACGGAGCTCGTGGAAAACTACCTCGCCCGTCGCGTCGCCGGCCGCCGATCGTTCGAAGAGATTGCGCGTCGGCTGCGAAAGAATGTCTCCGGTCGAAATGCCGATGGCGCTGCGCTGGAGGACCGGTCATCGGGGTGCATCGGCGATGTGAAGCTCGCCGATCTGCACCGGCGCGACATCACCAAGGCGATCGACGCCGTGAAGGACCGCGGCGCCGCCGTGGAGGCGAACCGCGTGTTCGAGGATGTCCGGGCGATGGTCCGGTGGGCGCGGGGCCGTGGCGACCTCGACGAGAACATCGTGGAGGGCATGGCGCGGCCAACCGAGACGAAAGAACGCGACCGTGTCCTGAGCCCTGACGAGATCGCCACGATGTGGCGCTCTTTGCCGGATGCGGAGATGCGCGAATCGACACGTCGCGTCATCCGCTTATGTCTGGTCACGGCGCAGCGCGTTGGGGAAGTCGCCGGCATGACACGCGCCGAATTCGACTTGGACCGCGCGCTTTGGACCATCCCGCCCGATCGATCGAAGAACGGCCGGGAGCACGTCGTGCCGCTGTCCGACACGGCGGTTGCGATCCTGCGCGACCAACTCGCCAACGTGGAAGCGCTCTGTGAGCGCAAGCGTCGCGAGCCCCCGCCATTCGTCTTTCCGGGGCCGGGCGGTCGCGCGGCGATGACGGGCGCCGCCGTCGCCAAAGCCGTGAAGCGAGAGGAGAAGGCCGAAGGCGATGCTAAGAAAATCATGGGTGTGACGCCGTGGACGCCGCACGATCTTCGCCGAACAGCGGCGACCGGAATGGAAGAGTTGGGCATCTCGCCGTTTATTGTCGGTCACGTGCTCAATCACGCATCGGCGACCAAAGCGACCGTAACGTCACGCGTCTATGCCCGTTACGATTATGCCAAAGAGAAACGCGAGGCGCTCGATCTATGGGCAGGTCGATTGGCGGGGATCGTGAAAGGCGGGGCCGAGATCGTGTCACTCAAGAGGGCGAAATGACGGAAACGGATTTTGAAGCGGCGATCAGCACGGCTCTTAGAGAGTTGAGAAGTCCCGTGTGGCAAGGCGACGTCGCGCAGCAGGAGGCCGCCGGTGCCTGGTTCGGGCGAGGCATCGTCATCCATCGCAATCGGTACGGCGAGCCGCTCGAAATCAATGCTGAGCAACGCGACATCTGGCTTGAGAAGGCGAAAGCGGGAGACGCGGAAGCCGAGCGTGTCGTTCTCGGCGCGGCGGCGTATGTGCTCCGGCATCTTTGGCACCGTGACGACCCGCTCGCTGCGTACGCCGCTGAGGCGCTTGCCAAGAGCATCGAAGTTGATCCGAATCGCAGGCGGCAACTCAAAAACGCCGACCGCGACCTGCGCATCGCCATGGCAATTCGCGCGGTGAAGGACGAGCACAACATGCCCGCCACCCGGAATGCCGCTTCGCGTGACAAAGCGGACGCTGCCCCATGTGCCTGCTCAGTCGTCGTTGAGGCGCTGGGGCGCCTCGACGAGCACAAGACAGAGGACGCCGTCACGAAGATATGGGCGAAGGCAAAGGAACTGCATTGATTTTGCTGTAGGAAAGAAGTGCGCCTGTCATTTCCTACGACAATGGCTCTGCGCGCGACGATATTCCGCGCGTCGCTTTGATACGCGGAGCACAAACATGCAGTCAGACATCCCCGATCTGGTCAACGAAGGCGAGGCGCGCGCCATTATCGGCGGCGCCAAGACGCCGATTTCCCGCGCCACCTTGTGGCGAGGCGTGAAGTCGGGCCGCTACCCGAAGCCGCTCAAAGTCGGCGTCTCCAGCAACCGCTGGAAGCGCGGCGAGTTGATCGCCGTCGTCGAGAAAGCGGATGCGGCTCGCGGGGTGGCGGCATGAGCGAGAAACTCCTGCAGCAAGAATTGCGCTTCGCGCGCGCGACGAAGCGCAAGTACTTCTTCGAGACAGAGGCCGACGACGCCAGGGTCCGGTCGATCTACATCGACAAATCTGCATTCGGCGGAAAGCGGCCACCGGAAAACCTCATCGTCACCGTGGAGCCGCGCACCTAGCAACAAACGGAGCGCGCGTCGTCGGTTAGATATGACGGCAGGGCGCGCGCTCATGTGGGTTACTGTGGGGTGCGGCCAAAACCCGAGGGCAGTCCGAAACACGAAAGCCCGGCCGCCGGCGCGATGCAGCGTCGCAAGTAGTCGTGAACCGTGACGCCTGCATCGGCAGTCACGGGCCCGTAAGCGACGCCGGCTCCAGCCGTCACCGTCCCCGGGCAGGACCGCCTCGGAAGCCGCAAGGCTTCCGGGGTGTCGTCCTATGCCCGCTTCGCTCCGCCTCACCAGCCGTCACGAAACTAGGAGAGAAACAACTATGATCACCGCGCGCTCGCCCCAAGCTAATCGACCATGTGCAACGCGTGACGTAACGCGTAACGGCGTAACGGCGGGGCGCGCATGAGCCTGGTCGTGGCGCAGCAAGACGCAATCGAGGTCTATCTCAACGCCGACGGCGCGATCGTCATCCGCCAGTCGGCGGCATATGGCGAAGGACTATTTGAAGAGGCTTTCGTGATCGTGCAGCCCGAGCAAGCCGGCCGGCTTTGCGCCGGGATCATGGAGTGTGTGGAACTGCCTCACGTCGATAGAGCGCCTGAGGTGCGCCCGGAGAGGAAAGATGCGACCGGGGCAGAACGTCAGCGCCGCTACCGGGCGCGCCTGCGAGAGCGTCAAATCTGACGCGTAACAAATTCCGCGGAAAATCTTCCGCATGACGGGCATGCCATTCTTCGGCAAATGTTGCGCATGCAGGAGGAGAGCAATGCTACAAATCGAAAATCACCCCGACGCCGGTGCGCTGGAAGGAGATGCGTTTGGACGCATGGGCATTGCCGCACGCGCGGCGTTCGCGCTCACGGTCCGCCTCGAAGAGATCGGCGCGCAAGCGCTTGCCCAGCGCCTCGCTAATCTGGGAGACGATCATCTCTCCGAGTTGCGCGCGGATTTGGATGCTGCGGAAAAGTGTTTGAAGTGGGCGTCCGACCTGTGCGCGACCGGGAGGGAAATAGTGGAAGCGACGCTGTCGGCGAATGACTGACGCACGCTGAAGCAATGCGAAGCAGATTGCGTGCCTCGCCGCCTCGCGCGCGAATTGCTATCCTACGCGGATGACGCTTGCCCTCATCACGGCGCCGACCGCTGAACCTGTCACGCTCGAAGAATTGCGAGTGTATGCGCTCATCGATCACATCGACGATGACGCGATCATTGCCGGTCTCGGTCGCGCGGCGCGTGAATTCGTCGAAGCGTTCACGGGGTTGGCGTTGGCGTCGGCGACGTGGGAGCTAACGGCGCGCGCATGGCCCGCCGGGATCATGGTGTTGCCCAAGCCCCCTCTGCAGAACGTCGTTACGGTCAAGCACCGTGACGTAACGGGCAACGTCGTCACGCTGGCTGCTAACACGGATTACGTGGTCGACCTTCCCGGCGGAGCCATCGAACCTGTAAGGGCCTGGCCTGCCGTGGGTGATTACCCCGATGCGGTGCAAGTGCGCTTCACCGCGGGCTTTGCGTCGGCAGAACTCGTGCCCCAATCGGCCAAGCTCGCCATCATGGCGCTCACGTGCCACTGGTACGAGCAACGAGAGCCCGCCACCACAAACGAAGGCGCGACGCGGCGAGTCCCGTTGCACGTCAAGGCGCTGCTGGCCCAGCTTCGCGGCGGTCGGCTCGAGATGGCGACGTAATGGCGGGCTTCTATTCGTCCAGCGAATGGCTGCGGATCCGAGCCCGACAGCTCGCGCGCGCCCCGATATGCGAGGGCTGCGAACGGGCGCCTGCATCCGAGGTGGACCACATCACGCCCATCAGCGCCGGCGGACCGAAGCGCGACCCTGCGAACCTCCAGTCAATGTGTGGCGCCTGTCACAAGGGCAAGACGAACGCGCAGCGACGCGGCCTTCAGTGGACGCCCGAGAAGCATCGTGGGTGCGATGTGAATGGCTTTCCTCGCGATCCCTCGCACCCCTGGAACGCGAGCAAGCGCAAGATGCACTAGGTGCCCCAGGGGGCGTTCGATCACGAGAGCTGCGCGGTCCGGAGCGGCGCGCTGCCCGCCAACAGAGTTAGTTTGACACATGGGATTGCGCGGGCCGGGATCGATTAGGCGGAAGACCGCGGCCGCGCCAAAGAAACCGCGTCGTCGCCCCGAACCGTGGAAGAAGCGCGGCCTCTCTCGCCTCGATCGCGTCATTGCGTTCCTGGAAGACCTGCCCATCACGAAAGGCATCCTCGCCGGGACGAAATTGAAGTTGCGCGAGGGCCAGAGGGAGTTCCTAGCCAAAGTGTATGGCGAGGGATCATCCGCGCGCATCGCCGTCGATTCGGAGCCGCGTGGTCAGGGCAAGACCGGTCTCACCGCTGGCCTAGCGCTGTGTCACATGATCGGTCCCGAGAGCGAGCCGCGCGGGGAGGTCTATGCCGCGTCGGTGGATCGCACAATGTCGGGCAAGCTCTTCGCGGAGATGGAGGCCATCATTCTTGCTCGCCCGGATTTTGCGGAGCGCGTGAACGTCAAACGACACGAAAAGCGCATGGAGGTGCTGAGCGGAGACGGCGCCGGCTCCACGTTCGAAGCGCTGTCGAGCGATGCTCGCAAAGGGCACGGGCTCGCGCCGTCGCTCTGGATTTACGACGAGCTGGCGCAGTGCGATGACTTCGAACTGCTCGACAATCTCGAAACGGGGATGGGAAAAAGGGTTCGATCGCTCGGGCTCATCATCAGCACGCAAGCCGAAAGCGACGATCATCGCCTTTCGGTCATGATCGATGAGGGCCTCGCCGGTGTCGATCCGACCATCGTCGTGCATCTCCTCGCCGCACCGGCGAATGCCGATCCTTTCGACGAAGCCGTGCTCCGTGCAGTCAATCCCGCGCTCGGCACATATCTCAACGAGAAGGATGTCCTCGCCGACATGCGCAAGGCGCGGTGGCTTCCGGCCTTCGAACCGCGATATCGAAATCGACGCCTCAATCAGCGCGTCGATGCAAACCAGGACGCGCGCATCGTGCCCGTCGGCGTCTGGGAGGCGTGCGGCGCCGCCGTCGATCGGGCGGCCCTTCGGGGACGATCATGCTGGGGTGGGCTCGACCTCTCGGGGAAGCACGACCTGACCGCGCTCGTGCTCGTTTTTCCAGACGACGACGGCGCGTGCGACGTGCTGCCGTTATTCTGGACACCGGAAGGCGCGCTCGCGACGCGAAAGCACTCAGAAGCGAACCGTTTCAAGGAGTGGATCGCAGCGGGTCATCTGATCGCCACGTCCGGCCCGACAATTCGCAGCGGCTACGTTGCCGAAGAACTCGCGAAGCTCGCCGCCGAATTCAACGTCGAGGCGATAGCTTTCGATCGCTGGCGCATCGACGATTTGAAACAGGACCTCGCGGACATCGGCGCGAAGATTACGCTGCAGCCGCGCGGGCAGGGCTTCAAGGATCAAGGTCCCGACATCGAAGTGCTCGCCGAGTGCGCGTTGACTGGCCGCCTTCGCCATGGGGGGCATCCGGTATTGCGCGCAGCAATGTCGAACGCGATCACGGTCAGCGATCCCGCCGGCAATTTGAAGATCGACAAAGACCGCAGTCACGGCCGCGCGTCAGTGCGTGTCGACGGTGCGGTGGCGCTCGCCATGGCGCTCGGAGCCGCGCAGCGCACGCCGCCGAAGAAGCGCTCGGTCTATGCGTCGCGCGGCGTAATGGCAGTTGACCTCAGCGCCGCCTGACGCGCGTGCAATCGCGTGAGCGGAGATGCAACAAAAAGATCGGCTTATCGAAATGGTCCGATTGACGGACAATGCGCGCTCTAGGTTTAGGGCACAACATCGCGATGAAATTGCACGAATTGCTCGAAAAGCGCAGCGCCGCTGTCACCAAAATGCGAGCCATTGCCGACAAGGCGGAAGCCGAATCGCGCGACTACACCTATGATGAAGACAAGGAGCACCGCGCGCTCAAGTCGGAAGTCGCAGACCTCGACAAGACGATCGAACGCGCGCGCGAACTGGACGCTGCCGAGCGTGCAGCGCCCGTCATCATCAAGGGCAACGGCAAAGACGGCGCCTACGAAGAGCGCGCCCGGGACTTCTCCATCACGAAAGCGATCGCCGCTCACATCGGCCACAATGTCGACGTTGGTTTCGAGCGCGAGATTTCGCAAGAAGTGGTCCGCCGTTCTGGCCGATCCTTCGAAGGCATCGCCGTCCCCGACGAAGTGTTCCAAGTTGAGCGCCGAACGTTGCTCATGGGATCCTCTGCCGCTGACTTCGTGCCCAATGTGCACCGCGCCGATCTCTTCATCGACAAGCTGCGCGCTTCGCTCATCACCGGTCGCCTCGGCGCAACCGTGCTCGACGGCCTTGTCGGAACCGTCGACATCCCCAAGCAAACGGGCAGCTCGAGCGCGCAATGGGTCGCCGAAGACGGGTCATTGACCGAAACTGACGCCACGCTGACCGATGTGAACCTCACGCCGAAGACCGTCGGCGCGATGACCAGCTTTTCTCGGCGCACGCTCATCAACGCCGCTCCGTCGATCGAGCAGCTCGTGCGCAACGACCTCGCCGCCGTCATCGCCGGCGCGATCGACGCGAAGGCGATGCTCGGCGACGGTTCCAGCAACACCCCGACCGGGATCATTCACACATCAGGCGTCGGCAATCCGACATTCGCGTCCGGCCCGACCTGGGCTCAGGTGCTCGCCTTCATCGCCGCGGTGGAAGGCGCAGATGCGGCACTCGCCGGTCTCGGTTGGGCTATGAGCCCGAAGGGCGCATCCATCTTCCGCGGTGTGACCAAGGTCGAGGATGACGCAGGCGCCGGCTTCCTGATGGAAGCACCCAACGCGATGGCCGGCTATCCCGCGGCGACCACGTCGGCGATCCCCACCGTCAGCGCCACGCCCGACACATCGACCGTGATCTTCGGCGCCTGGTCGCAGCTTCTCATCGGTTATTGGTCGGGCACCGACATCCTGGTCAATCCCTACGAGACGACGGCCTATGCCAAGGGCCGCGTCATCGTCAGGGCGATGCGCGATGTGGACGTCGCCGTCCGCAACGCCGCCGCCTTTGCCTACGCCGCCGATCTGCCGGTCGAGTAAACCTCGACATGGAGCGCCGAGCTTCAATCGAGCTGCGCGTCAAGGGTCGGCGCCTGGAAGGGCACGCCGCGCTCTTCGACGTGGCGACGCGGATCGCAGACTTCGAGGAAATCATCCGCCCCGGCGCGTTCGCAGCGTCGCTGCGTGAAAATCGCGATGTGCTCGCCCTCGCGGATCACGATCCCCGCAGCGTGCTCGCTCGCACCAAGAGTGGCACGCTGCGTCTTTCCGAAGACAGCCGCGGTCTCGCGTTCGATCTCGATGTGCCCGATACATCGGTCGGCCGCGACATGCTCGCTCTCGCTGAGCGCGGCGACATCGGCGGCGCCTCATTCGGCTTCACTGTCGCGAAGGATGGAGAGCGCTGGCAGGGCAACCGGCGCGAACTGCGCGCGGTCAACCTCGCCGAAATTTCCGTTGTCAGCGCACACCCGGCCTACGAAGGAACCAGCGTGCAGGCGCGCGCGAAAGGTGATCCTTCGCTTCGCCTGGCGCGCGCGCGCCGCTGGCTTGACACCCTGTGAACTTCCTGACGCGCATCTTCGGCGCCCGCAGCGAGCGGCGTGCCAAGCCCAGCAGCTGGGACTTGCTTGGCCAGCTTGGCCTTCCGACGCTGACCGGCGGACTGGTGTCGCCGGCGACGGTGGAAGGCAACGCTGCCGCCTTCAACGCGATCCAGCTCATCAGCGAGGCCGTTGGCAGCCTGCCGATCGTCGTTTACACGCGCGCGAGCGACGGGGCGCGGCAAGCATCCGCGAGTCACCCGGTGGCGCGGCTGCTCTCTGAGGCGCCGAATGATCTGCAAACGCCGGCGGAATTCGTGACCATGATGCAGGCCCATTGCCTGCGCCAAGGATATGCGGTTGCCGAAATCGAGCGTGATGGCCGCGGAGCGCCAACAGCGCTGTGGCCTCTGCATCCGGGTCAGGTCGCCGTCGCGCGAATTCCTGGCACTCGCCGGATCGTTTTTGAGGTCAGCGATGAGGTCGGAACGCGCCGCCTCTTGACCTCGGAAGTGCTCGTGCTGCGCGATCGCTGGGACGATCCGTTCACACCGCGCTCGCGTCTCGATCGATGCCGCGAAGCGCTCGCCGGCGCCGTCGCCACGGAGCGCTTTGCCGCGGCCCTATGGCGTAACGGTGCAAAGCTGAGCGGTTTCGTTCAGCACCCGGAGACGATCGGCCCCGAAGCCGCGAAGACACTTCGTGAGAGCCTGCAGGCGCTCTATGGCGGCGCCGACAATGCCGGCCGCATCGGCGTGCTCGAAGAGGGCATGACGTGGAACCAGACGTCTGCCACGCCGCACGATGCGGAGTTGTCGGAGGCGCGGCGCCTCGCGGTGCTCGAGGTGGCGCGCGTCTTCAACGTTCCTCCGCCGATGCTCGCTGACCTGAGCAACGCGAATTATTCAAACGTTGTGGAGATGCGCCGCCAGTTCGCTGCGGGCACAATCCAGCCATGGCTGGTGAGGTGGGAGCAAGCCATCGCGCGCGATCTCTTTTCGGCGGAAGGCAGGCGCTCGCACGAAATCGAGTTCGACATGGATCTTCTGGTCCGAGCCGACTTCCTGCAGCGCCTCCAAGGATACCGGATCGGCCGAGAGGTGGGGCTTTATAGCGCCAACGATCTTCGCCGCTTCGAGCACCTCAATCCGCGCACCGATGCCGACGCCGACGCTTTCTTGGCGCCGCTCAACATGAGCAGCGAGCAGGCGGGCGCGCCCAAGAATGACAATGCTCGATGACCGCGGTCCCGCTGGTTTCTTCTCGACTTGGCCCGCCACGTCGCCGCGTCCGGAAGCCGAAACGCGCGCCGAAGAGATTCGCAGCAACATCATCGCGGTCTCGCGCCGCGCCGCGCCACAGCGCGCCTTACCGGAAGCCAAAGGCGAGAGCCTAACCGCGATCGGCGTGGCGATCATGGTGGGAATGCCCGAGCCATGGAACGCTGAGGGACCGCTGCGCGCGGGCTTTCGGGCTCGCCTGTGCCTCGAGGGGTGGCGCTGGGACGATGCCGACAACGCGGCGGACGTCGTGGTGCAGCAGGCGCTTCGCCAGTCCGGCTGCGATCAACGCCCAACGTGGGAGATGGGTCAGCCGGGATACACGGGCTGGGCGTCCCTCACCGAGCGTGAGCGCTGTGCTGAGTGCGCAGCGCCGATTCCGGACAGCCGTAGCGGCGGGACAAAGGGGCGCGCGGCGGTGCTGTACTGCTCTGACCGCTGCGCCAACACCGCTTGTGCGCGTCGAGCGCGGCAGCACCTCAAGACGTCGACGCGGGCCGAGTACCTGGCACGCTGCGCCGCGCGGAGTGAGATCGCGCTGGCGGCCGAAATCGACTGCGAGCAGTGCGGCGAGGCGTTCCGGGCCGGCTATGATGCGGTGCGCCGCCGGTTCTGTTCGAAAGCGTGCGCCGACGCGGGGAAAGGTCGGCGGTCCAAATTCCTTGCCGAGGCGGTATGCGCCAGTTGCCGCGGTAGCTTCCAGCCCCATACCCGGGGGCAAAAATACTGCTCGACCGCCTGTTACCACGACATGCGCATTCGCGCCGCGAACGGTTGGCGGGGTGTCGAGCGCCAATGCGAGGCATGTTCCACGATCTTCCGCGTGCATTCGGCGGCGAAGCCCCAGCGGACCTGCTCGCGCAGCTGTGCGTGGGTCCTGCGCCGGCGGGAAGCGCCGCAAAGCGACACGGTCGCCCTATCATCCGACGCCAGAGCGGCCTAGCGGGGCCGATTTCCGTAGATATACCGTAGATTTTGCGGATCGAGGGCCGGCGGCATAGTAGCTAAGCCCTTGAAAAAATGGCTCCTCGGGTAGGATTCGAACCTACGACCAACCGGTTAACAGCCGGTTGCTCTACCACTGAGCTACCGAGGAACAGCGGAGGGGCTCTCTATCAAGTTCGGCGCCGCGGGGAAAGGCCCCCGGCCCACTCCCCTGTTTGGGCGCTGCAAACGGAAAACGAGCGGGCCTTTCGGCCCGCTCGAAGGCGTTGGGTATGGTGGGGTGTCTCCAAGGGAAGACACGGTGAATATGCCCCTAACCGGTAAATGCCAGGTTAACGGCAACATATTCTTCAGGCGGGTTTCCGACCGGTGAAGGTTTGGGCGCTCAAGCGGGCCGGTCCGGGGGCGTCAGATGGAGGCCTCGCCCAGAATCGAACTGGGGTACGCGGATTTGCAGTCCGCTGCGTGACCACTCCGCCACGAGGCCGTCCAGGGGGGTCGATCTAGCGATCCGCCAGCGGCGGCGCAATGGCGCAATGGCCGTCCGCCGCTTGCGCCCCCCGCCAAGATCGGGCTATCGCGGCGCGGCAAGGGGTAGGCGCCATGGATTTCGCGCGTGCGCGCAACATGATGGTTGAGAGCCAGGTCCGCACCGCGGACGTGACCGACACACGGATTATCGCCGCGATGCGGAGCTTGCCGCGCGAACGCTTCACGCCCGCGCACAAGCGCGCCCTCGCTTACGCTGATCTCGATCTTGAGGTCGCGCCTGGGCGATGTCTTCTGCGCCCGCGCGATCTGGCCAAGCTTGTCCAATCGCTGGCGCCGAAGGCGACCGACCGCGCCTTGGAAATCGCCGGCGCGACCGGCTATGGCGCGGCGGTGCTGGCGGCGTGTTGCGCCGAGGCGCACTCGCTGGATCCCGACCCGAACCTCTCGTTCGCGGCGCGGGCGGCGCTGGAATCGTCGGGCGTCACCAACGTAAAGACGGTTTCCCAGCCCGTGATGCAAGGCTGGGCCGACGCCGCGCCTTACGATCTCATCCTGCTCAATGGCGCCGCCGAGGTCATTCCGGAGATGTGGTTCGCGCAATTGTCTCCCGGCGGGAGGATGGGCGTCATCGTGCGACAAGGTGCGGCGGGTTCCGCGCGTATCTACACGCGAACGGGAGACACGGTGGCGTATCGGGCGGATTTCGATGCCGCGCCGCCGCTTGCGCCCGATCTCGCACGCCCACCGGCGTTCAGTTTCTGAGCGGGCTGTTAACGTTCCCTTAGATCATGGAAACCAGCATGCTGGTCGAGCGTGCGCACCGATTCCGCGCCGGATGGACGAGAATCGCGCGCGCACATAACCTTCGAGTCTAACGACTCAGTTTGCCCGCGAGGCTTCGACATGGCGCTGCAGGATCCCCAGGCCGAACCTTCGATGGAAGAAATCTTGGCGTCGATACGCCGGATCATTTCCGAAGAGGAACAGACCGCCGCGCCGGAAGAGGTGCTGGATTTGACGCAACAGGCCGTCGCCGAGCCCGCGCCGGCGGAGACAACGGAAGACGATATCGTGTTTGAAACTCCGTCCATCGCCATCGAACCTGAGCCTCCGGCGCCCGCGCCGGCCGCCGCGCCCCCGCCGGTTCGCGTGCAAGCGCCGCCGCCAGCGGCGACATCCGCGCCCGAGGGCATCATATCTCCGCCGGCGGCTTCCGCCGCGGCGGGCGCCATGCTGCGCCTGGCTGGCACGCTGCGGATCGCCGACGCGCCGGGCCAGACGGTCGAGGGCGTGGTTCGCGAGCTTTTGAAGCCGATGCTCAAGGAATGGCTGGACCAGAACTTGCCGGCGATCGTTGAATCGCGCGTCGAGGCCGAACTCGAGCGGATCGCCCGCCTCGCGCGCTAATCAGTTTCGCAACAAACAGTGAAAGGCGTCCGCGTCCCGGCCTAGCCGGGACGCCGGCGTTTTGGCGGGATGACGAGCCTCGGGCTGGCCTGCTATAGCCTCGCCCTCCCATGATCGAGACCACCTTCAATCCGAAAGACGTCGAGCCGCGTTGGAGCAAAGCCTGGGAAGCGTCTGGTGCATTCAAGCCGGCGCCGGAGGGCGAACCCTTTTGCATCGTCATTCCTCCCCCCAATGTCACCGGCTCACTGCACATTGGACACGCCCTCAACAACACGCTGCAGGATGTCCTCGCTCGCTTCGAACGGCTGCGCGGAAAATCCGTACTGTGGCAGCCCGGGACGGATCACGCCGGCATCGCCACGCAAATGGTGGTGGAGCGTCAACTTGCACAGGAGGGCAATATTGGCCGTCGCGAGATGGGCCGCGCGGACTTTGTAAAGCGGGTGTGGGCGTGGAAGGAACAATCGGGCGGGCGCATCCTCGAACAGCTGCGCCGCTTGGGCGCGTCATGCGATTGGTCGCGGGAGCGCTTTACGCTGGATGAGGGCCTGTCGAACGCCGTCCGCAAGGTTTTCGTCCAGCTGCACGGCGAGGGCCTGATTTACAAGGACAAGCGCCTGGTGAATTGGGACCCGCACTTCGAGACGGCGATCTCCGATCTTGAAGTGGTGCAGAGGGAGGTTTCGAGCCATCTCTGGCGCATCGCTTATCCGCTGGAAGACGGTTCGGGCGAGATTGTCGTTGCAACAACGCGGCCTGAGACGCTGCTGGGTGACGTTGCTGTCGCCGTGAATCCCAGCGACGAGCGCTACAAGAACCTGATCGGCAAGCAGGTGCGTTTGCCGCTGACGGATCGGCTCATCCCGATCATCGGCGACGACTACGCGGATCCCGAAGCGGGCACGGGCGCGGTCAAGATCACGCCGGCGCATGACTTTAACGACTTCAAGGTGGGCAAGCGTCACGGGCTGCCGCTCATCAACATCTTCACCAGTCGCGCCACGCTCAACGAAGCCGCCCCTCTCCCCTTTCAGGGCATGGATCGCTTCGCGGCGCGAGAGGCCGTGCTGCGCGCTTTGGAAGAGCAGGGGCTGCGCCGGGGCGAAGAGGCCATCCGCCACAGCGAGCCGCACGGCGACCGAAGCGGCGCCGTCGTCGAGCCATGGCTGACGGACCAATGGTACGTCGACGCCCCCAAGCTCGCGGCCAAAGCCATCGCCGCCGTTGAGCAGGGCAAGACGGTGTTCGTGCCCAAAAATTGGGAAAAGACCTATTTCGAATGGATGCGCAATATCGAGCCATGGTGCGTGTCGCGCCAACTCTGGTGGGGCCACCGCATACCTGCTTGGTACGACGACGCCGGCAATCCGTTCGTGGCGGAAACGGAGGAAGAGGCGCAGACCCTCGCCCGCCTACACCACGAAACCACAGAAGACGTCAGCCTGCGCCGCGACGAGGACGTGCTGGACACATGGTTTTCTTCGGCGCTGTGGCCCTTCTCGACTCTGGGCTGGCCGGAGGAAACGCCCGAACTCAAGCGCTTCTACCCCACCGCGACGCTGGTTACTGCACACGACATCATCTTCTTTTGGGTCGCGCGCATGATGATGATGGGGCTTCACTTCATGAAGGATGTCCCGTTTCGCGAGGTCTATATCCACGCGCTTGTGCTCGACGAGAAAGGTCAGAAGCAGTCCAAGGCAAAGGGCAACGTCACCGATCCGCTCGACCTCATCGACAAATACGGCGCGGACGCCTTGCGCTTCACGCTCGCGGCCATGGCCGCCCAGGGCCGCAACATCAAGCTCGGTGAGCAACGCATCGAGGGCTATCGCAATTTCGGCACCAAGCTTTGGAACGCCGCTCGCTTCAGCCAGATGAATGAATGCGCTGTGTGGGACGCCTACGACCCCCGCAGTCCGAAGGAGACCGTCAATCGCTGGATCGTCGGCGAAACGGCGAAGGCGGCGGCCGCAGTGACGGCGGACCTTGAGGCGCGCCGGTTCAACGACGCGGCGACGACGATCTATCGATTCGTCTGGAACGTGTTCTGCGATTGGTACCTGGAATTCATCAAGCCGCCGCTGTCGGGCGAGGATGAATCGGCGAAGGCGGAGACCCGACGCACGACCGCGTGGGTCTTGGATCAGATTCTCATTCTGCTTCACCCCTTTATGCCGTTTATCACCGAGGAATTATGGGCCCGGCTCGGAGATTTCGGGCAGAAGCGGGACGGCATGCTCATCACGTCCAATTGGCCGCAACTGCCGGCCTCGCTGATCGACGGCGCCGCCGAGGCCGAGATCGATTGGATCGTGGGCCTGATCGAGGGCGTGCGCTCCACGCGCTCGGAGCTCAACGTGCCGGCGGCCGCGAAAGTGCCGCTTCTGCTGATCGGCGCGGACAAGGCCAGCGAGGCGCGGCTCGAACGCTATCAGGGCCTGATCGATCGCATGGGGCGTCTCGAATATTCGACGACAGACGAAGCGGCGCCCGCGGGGGCGGTGACGTTCGTGCTTGAGGGCGCGACGGTGGCCCTGCTGTTGGAAGGCATTGTGGACTTCGCCGCCGAAGCAGAGCGGCTGAAGAAGGAAATTGCCAAGCTTGACGCCGAGATTGCGAAGACCGAGGCGAAACTCGGCAACGCGGACTTCATCGCCCGCGCGCCGGACGAAGTCGTCGAGGAACAACGCGAGCGCTTGGAAGACGCCAAGGCTGCGCGCACGAAACTGGATGCGGCCCGGCAGCGATTGGAGGGTGCGCGCTAGCGAGCGACATGAACATCCTTTTCGTGCACAACAACTTCCCTGGTCAGTTCGTGCACTTGGCGCCGGCGCTGCGGGCGCGGGGTCATAAAGTTGTCGCCATTGCCGACAAAGTCGCGCCTGGCCTGCCCGGGATTCCGATGGGCGCCTACCAAGTCCGGCACTATCGCCCCGGCGAGCTTCGCCACACACACCGGTTCCAAATGCATGTCGAACGCGGACTTGCCGCCGCCGCCGTCGCGCGCAAGCTCGCCGAGGACGGATTTTCTCCCGATCTTATTTTTGGGCATGTGGGTTGGGGCGAAACGCTGTTCCTCAAAGATGTCTGGCCGAACGCGCGCATGGCTCTCTACGCGGAGTTCTACTACGCCGGCCGCGGGCTCGACGTGGGATTCGATGCGAGCCTGAACGAAAGCAGCGACGAAACCGCCATGCTGGTGCGCGCCCGCAATGCGAGCTTCGCGCTCGGCATGGCGCACGCCGACTACGCGCTCGCGCCGACCGAGTTCCAAAGAAGCGTGTTTCCAGCGTGCTTTCGCGAACGCATCGTCGTTCAGCACGACGGCGTCGATTGCGCCTCCATGGGGCCGCGCTCCGACGCATCTTTCGCTCTCGAAGGCGGCCGCAAGCTCACATCCGCCGATGAAGTGATCACGTATGTGAACCGCCATCTTGAACCGATGCGGGGGATTCACATCATGCTGCGCGCTCTGCCTCGTGTCCTCGATGCGCGTCCCGAGGCGGAGGTCATCATCATCGGCGCCGACAGCGGCCGCCAGTACGGTGCACCCCCTCCGCAGGGCAAGACATGGAAACAGGTTTTTCTCGATGAGATCGGAGACCGTCTCGACAAGAATCGCGTGCATTTCGTGGGCTCTCTGCCTCGCGAGCGCTTTCTCGACGCGCTGGCCGTGTCTTCGGCGCATGCGTATTTGACGTTTCCTTTTCCTCTCTCGTGGTCGTTGGTGGATGCGATGGCGATGGAATGCGCCATTATCGCTTCGAAGACGCCGCCAGTGGCTGAGGCCATTCGGCACGGCGAAAACGGCGTGCTGGTGGACTTCTTCGATCACGACGCATGGAGCGAGGCTCTGATAACCGCGCTCGAGGCGCCTGAGCGCATGGCGCCGCTGCGCCGGCAGGCGCGCGCCGACGCGAAGGCGCGCTACGATCTCAAGAGCGTGTGCCTGCCGCGCCTTGTTGCGCTTGTGGAAGGCTGGGCGAGGGGCTGAGGCATGCGCGTGTTCATCACCGGAGCTTCGGGTTTTGTTGGCGCCGCGGCGGCGCGGAAGTTGGCGGCGGCGGGCCATGCGGTCCGCGCCATGTCTCGTTCGGAGAAGTCTGACGCGGCGATCCGCGCTCTGGGCGCGGAACCGGTGCGTTGCGATCTCGCGATCATAAATCCAGCGCACATCGGCGAGGCCGAGGCCGTGGTTCACAGCGCCGCTTTTGTCGAGCAATGGGGCCCACGCGACGCTTGGCGGAAGACCAATGTCGACGGCACACGGAACATGCTCGATGCAGCGCGCGCGGCGCGGGTGAAGCGCTTCGTCCACATCGGCACCGAGGCCGCGCTATTTCAGGGACAGCATCTGCGCGGCGTGGATGAGACTTATCCGCTGGCGCCGCGCTCTCCATATCCATATTCGGCGACCAAGGCTCAAGCGGAGCAATTGGTGCGCGCCGCCAACACTCTGGAGTTCGAAACGATCGTATTGAGGCCGCGCTTTGTGTGGGGTCCCGGCGACACGACTCTGCTGCCTGCGATCGTGGCGATGGCCAAAGCCGGCAAATGGTCTTGGGTCGATCACGGCCGCAATCGCACATCGACGACCCACATCGACAATCTGGCGCACGCGATCGAACTCGCGCTCACCAAGGGGCGTCCGGGCGAGGCCTATTTTGTTCTGGATGACGGCGTGCGCACGATGCACGACATGATCAGCGGTATGGCCGGGGCGCGCGGGATCGCGCTGCCCGAACGCTCGCTGCCAAGCTGGGTCGCCGATGCGGTGGGCGCGGCGTGCGAGGCGCTTTGGACCGTGTTGCCCCTGAAGGGCGAACCACCGCTCACGCGTTTTTCCGCCATGATCCTCTCGCGTGACGCTGTTCTAAACGACGCCAAGGCGCGCATGGAATTGGCCTACAAGCCCGTGATTTCGGTTGCTGAGGGACTGCGCGGCCTGGCGGCGTAATTACGTGCCCGGCTGTACGTAGGGCGCCACGGCAAACAGTTCGCGTTCGGCCTTGCGCGGATCGCGTTCGACACGCGGCGCAACGTCGAAAATCATGGTGTCTCGGGCGGGAAGCGCGTAGCGGGGCCAAGGCGGCAGTACGCCGCCGTTCGGATCGCCGGTCTTGGCGAACGCGATGAACGCATCCATCATTTTTGCCGACACGAGTTCAGCCTCTCCCGTGCGCTGGCCGATGTACGGAGAGGCTTCGAGATTGCCGAAGACGAGGGGAATATCGAGCGTGTGCGGCGCGCCGAACAAGCCGCCTTCCGCGGGGGCGCGCCAATCGAGCTGATAGACATAGGCGGGGGCGCCGGCTTTCGCGCGCTCCTCGGCTTCAATGATTTGCCCACGCCAGGATCTGCTGGCCGTGGTTGCGGCGAAGTACACCTCGCTCGGGGTTGAGGTTGGATAGAGTTCACGGTAGCGGCGCACCACGAGTTCAGGTGAGATGTCGACGCGCATGGCGTCGGCGAGGCGGCCCGGCAGATCTTCCCAGCGGAGGTCGAAGAGCGAGCGGTCGGCGCCCACGAATCCGCGAGTTTCGTCGTGTGTGTTGCCGAGCATCATTGGAATGCCGAGCGATTGCGGCGCGGCGTCCGGATAGAACGGGTGGCGCAGCAAATTGCGGCC
The DNA here is from genome assembly GCA_035549695.1 of Caulobacterales bacterium. Classification (GTDB taxonomy): domain Bacteria; phylum Pseudomonadota; class Alphaproteobacteria; order Caulobacterales; family Aquidulcibacteraceae; genus Vitreimonas. Next base: position 41,095 of record DASZQK010000034.1, read on the forward strand.
ATCGAGGACGGGGCCAAAATAGAGCGAACCATAGTCGAGAACCGGGTCTGTGATGGCTGATGCTTCGAGGAGAAGCGCCGGCGGGACGACGAGCAGGCGGCTCATGTCGGCGGACGTCAGCTCCATCTGGCGCAGGAGCGCCTGCGCCCGGCGCGTCGCATTCAGGGGGCCCGAGGCGGTGATTTGCTGGCCGCTCATGGTGGCGGCGCGGTGGAAGAGGCCGTTGGCGCGGGGCATCGCCATGAGCGTGGCGATCTTTGCTCCGCCGCCCGATTGCCCGAAAACCATCACTGAACCAGGATCGCCGCCGAAATTGCCGATGTTGTCGCGCACCCATTCGAGGGCGAGGATGAGGTCGAGTTGCCCGGCGTTGCCGCTATCGGCGAAGCGTTCGTCTCCCAACCGCGCCAAATAGGCATAGCCAAACGGGCCAAGCCGGTGGTTGAGAGTCACGACAACGACATCGCCGCGGCGACAGAGCCGCGCGCCGTCGAGCAGCGGCCCGGCCGCGGAACCGGAGGAATAAGCACCGCCGTGAATATAGACCATAACGGTGCGGCGGCCCGCGTCGAGCGCGGGGGTCCAGACATTGAGGAACAGGCAGTCTTCACTTTGGTTGGTGTCGCCGCCGCCCCGCTGCGGGGAGGCCGGCCCGTATGCCCGCGCCTCGCGGACGCCTCGCCATGGCTCCGGAGGTTTCGGCGCTTGGAAGCGCGCAAGGCGCGTGTCGCGCCCATAGCGCACGCCCAGGAAACAGAGCACGCCGTCGCGGCGCCAGCCCCGCACCCGGCCATATTGAGTGCGCGCGACGGTGTCGCGCGAAGCGGCGCTCGTATCGGTGACAAAGCAGGCTGCCGTCGCGGCTAGAATTGCGCGGCGCGTCCATTTGCGGTGTGGAGGCACGTCCCGTCTCCCCTTTTTCACCACCTATAGCCGCACAGGGCAAATTGGCGCAGGCGCCCGCTGTGGATCGAGCTGCGCGGAACCTCCCCCGTTCGTTGGCAGTTCCCGGGTGGCGGTCGCCAACATGCTGGAAGCCTTTATTCGCTCATTTTTCCAGGTCGGCGCTCTCATTGTGCGCCTGCCAAACGGCCGCTCCGTCGCCGTCGGAGGGGTCTCGGAGGATGACGCGCCCATCATCGTGCGCGTGCGCGACCGCGCCACCGAATGGCGCATCCTTACAAATGTCGGCCTGGCCATCGGCGAAGCTTACATGGACGGCGGCCTCACTATCGAGCGTGGCGACATCTACGATTTTCTCGAAATAGGCGTGCGCAATCTGCAAGGCCGGAAGAAGCCCCGGGGGCTCCGCGCGGCAGTGCAGCGCTGGATCGCCACCGCGAATTCGCGCGCCTCGGCGCGGCGCAATGTGGCCCGGCACTACGATCTCTCCGGCGAACTCTATCGCCTGTTCTTGGATGAAGACCGGCAATATTCCTGCGCCTATTTCGCGGATCCGGACATGGAATTGGAGGAGGCGCAGCGCGCGAAGAAGCGGCATCTGATGGCAAAGCTCTTGCTGCGGCCCAGCCAGAAGGTGCTCGACATCGGCTGCGGTTGGGGCGGGCTCGCCTTGACCTTGGCCGAGGAGCACGGGGCTGAGGTTTGCGGCGTCACGTTGTCGGAGGAGCAATTCGCCGCCGCTCGGCGCCGTGCTCTGATGGCGGGGCTCGACAAGCGCGTACATTTTGAGTTGCGCGACTATCGCGATATTGTCGGCCGGTATGATCGCATCGTATCCGTGGGCATGTTCGAGCATGTCGGACGACCGAACTACCAATCCTACTTCGACACCGTCGCGCGCCTGCTCACGGACGATGGCGTGGCGTTAATTCACACGATCGGCCGCGTCGATGGTCCGACGCCGACGAGCCCCTGGATCGCGAAATACATCTTTCCGGGCGGCTACATTCCCGCACTCTCGGAAATCATGCCCGCGATCGAGCGGGCGGGGCTTGTCGTCTGCGATATCGAAGTGTTGCGCTTGCACTATGCGCGCACGCTGCGCTTCTGGCGGGAGCGGTTTGCCGAGCATCGCGACGAAGTGCGCGCCTTGTACGACGAACGCTTCTGCCGCATGTGGGAATTCTATCTGGCCGGCAGTGAAGCGAGCTTCCGTGCAGGCGGCAACGTCGTGTTCCAGCTGCAATTGGCCAAGCGCAACGACGTGGTTCCGATAACGCGCGACTATGTCGGCAATTTTGAGCGCGCTCACGCGGCGCGACCAGGTTTGCGTATCGCCGCGGAATGATCCGTTAACCCTGAAGCTTAACGGAGCCTGGAGAGAACGGCGATAGGGTGGCGCAATGCGCCCACCCGTTCCCACGCAAGCCCAGCTTCTTGCCAAGAACCGCGCGCGCGCCCGCCTGGACAACAAGCGGCGCTATCGCCGGCTCCTAAGCCTCGGTTTCGGCGCCGCCGGGCTGGCGGTCGCCGTGACGGGCATGCCGCTCAGCGTGTCCATCGCGCTCTGGGCGCTCAGCGCCGCCTCATGGATGTTGCTCAAGGCCGTTTGAGCCGTTGCATTCCCGCTGACGCTTCATCATGTTCCGCCTCGCTGGAGGACGGAATCGAAGCATGAGCCGCTGGGACAAATCCAAACTGCCATCGCGCCACGTGACCGAAGGGCCCGAGCGCGCGCCGCACCGCTCCTACTATTACGCCATGGGGCTCGGCACACGCGAGATTGAGCAGCCCTTCGTCGGCGTCGCCTCGTGCTGGAATGAAGCCGCCCCGTGCAACACGACTCTGATGCGCCAGGCCAACGCCGCCTCGACCGGCGTGAAGGAAGCGGGCGCCACCCCGCGCGAGTTCTGCACGATCACCGTCACCGATGGCATCGCCATGGGCCACGAGGGCATGAAGTCCTCGCTCGTATCGCGCGAAGTGATCGCCGATTCCGTTGAGCTGACGATGCGCGGCCATTGCTACGATGCGCTGGTGGGCGTAGCCGGCTGCGACAAAAGCTTGCCGGGCATGATGATGGCGATGCTTCGCCTCAACGTGCCGAGCGTCTTTCTGTATGGCGGCTCGATTCTCCCAGGGCGCTGGAAGGGTCGCGATGTGACGGTGGTCGATGTGTTCGAAGCCGTGGGCTCGCACGCGGCGGGCAAGCTGCCGTTCGAAGATCTGTGCGATCTGGAAAAGCACGCGTGCCCGGGCGATGGCGCGTGTGGCGGCCAGTTCACTGCGAACACGATGGCGTGCGTGAGCGAGGCGATCGGCTTGGCGTTGCCGCTCTCAAGTGCGTTGCCTGCGCCCTATGAGAGCCGTGACGCATATGCTGCGGCGAGCGGGCGCGCGGTCGTGGCGTTGCTCGAAAAGAACATCCGCCCGCGCGACATCTGTACGCGTGAGGCGTTCGAGAATGCGGCGGTGGTCGTGGCGGCCACAGGCGGCTCGACCAATGGCGGATTGCACTTGCCGGCTATGGCGAACGAGGCGGGCGTGAAGTTCACGCTGAAGGACGTGGCGGAGGCGTTCAAGAAAACGCCATGGCTCTGCGATCTGAAGCCCGGCGGGCGTTTCGTGGCGAAGGATATGGGCGAAGCGGGGGGCGTGCCGGCCTTGCTCAAGGTCCTGCTCGACGAAAAGCTGATCCACGGCGACCTGATGACCGTGACCGGCAAGACGCTGCGCGAGAACCTCGAAGGCGTGACGCTACGCGCGGACCAAGAAGTGATCCGTCCGTTCTCGTCTCCCCTCTCGAAGGAAGGCGGCGTTGTGGGTCTTTGGGGCACGCTGGCGCCCGATGGCGCCATCGTGAAGATCGCGGGGCTGAAGAACCTGCAATTCCGCGGTCCCGCGCGTGTGTTCGATGGCGAGGAGGCGTGCTTCGAGGCCGTTACACACGGGCGCTTCCAAGAAGGCGAGGTGCTCGTGATCCGCTACGAAGGGCCGCGCGGCGGCCCAGGGATGCGCGAGATGCTGTCGACCACGGCTGCATTGTACGGGCAGGGCATGGGCGACAAAGTCGCCCTCATCACCGATGGCCGCTTCTCTGGCGCCACGCGGGGCTTTTGCATCGGCCACATCGGCCCGGAAGCGCAAGTCGGCGGACCGATCGCGCTCATCAAGGATGGCGACATCATCTCTATCGATGCGCATACGGGGCGCATCGATCTTGAGGTCAGCGAAGCTGAACTGGCCGAGCGCAAAAAAAGCTGGAAGCCGCGCGAAACGGGCTTCGGCTCGGGCGCGCTGTGGAAGTTCGCGCAAAGCGTCGGCCCCGCGCATCTGGGCGCCGTGACGCATCCGGGCGCGGCCGCGGAAACGTGCATGTATGCGGATATCTAAGCTTCCGCTGCGCTTGATGGCGCTGATCGGCGAAATCATTTGGGATCGGTAGCCCACGATCAAGCGCCTGACCGCGCGCGGCGCGCTAGTCGGCGAAATTAATGACGCCGCCACGCCCGGCTTCGTCGCCGAACGCCACGCGAGCGCCGTCGCTGCTCCAAGCAAGCGCGGCGACGGCGCCTTCGCCCGGCTCATCCATCTCAATCACCGCTTGATCCGAGAAACGCGCCAGCGTCACCGCGCCATCCGCATAGCCGATCGCCAGCAATTCCTCATGCGGGTGGAACGCGACGGCCGTCACCAGCGGCTCCCGGCGCGCGAGCAGCAGCGGTTCCTTGCCCTGCGGCCCGAGCTTGCCGACGAACGGCCACACGACCGCGCAATCGGCGCCGCTTGTCGCCAGCCAACGCCCGCGTTTGTCCCAGGAGAAGCTGCGCGTCTTGGCGGCATACCCGCTCATGCGCAGATCGAGCTTTTCCGGCATGCGCCAGCCGTGCAGTTCGTTTTCTTGCATGGCGGACACAACGTAATCCGCCTCCGGCGAGAGTGTCACGGCGAGGTGTGAGCCGGCCCAATTGAGCTGCACGCCTTTGTCGTCGGCCATCAGCGCATAGCGAAGCGTGACGCCGCCATAATGGCTGACCGCGAGACGCCGCCCTTTGGCGTCCAGCGCGAGGCCGCCAATCGTCGATGGCGCCATGAAGCGATGCGATTCAACGCCTGCCTTGAAGACGATGGCTTGCTTGCCCGCGCCGACGACGATGGTGTTGGAGGCGAAGCCGCTGACGAGATGATCAACCCACTTGCCGCGCAGATCCGCGAGTGTCTCGCACGCGCCGCCGGCGGCGCAGATCAGCACCTTCCCGTCATCGCCCCCGGTGACGAGGCGTTTGCCGTCCGGATGCGCGGCTGCGCTCAGGATCGCGCCGTCATGCAAGGCGTGGCGCGCGCGCGTCGTCGCATTGAAGGCGGCGCCGTCGCCGAGCGTGAACACTGCGTCCCCGCCAAGCCAATGCACGCTCGTCGCCGGCGCGCCGAGGGCGAGCCGTTGGCCTTTGGAATAGACGAGCGCCGTCACGCCGCGCACGCGGCGAACGCGTCCTCCAATTCCTTGCGGTCGAGATTGCGGCCGATGAAAACGAGACGCGAGACGCGCTTCTCCCCTTCGCGCCAATCGCGCTGTGTATCGCCTTCCAGGATCATGTGGACCCCCTGGATCACGAACCGTTTCGGCTCATCGGGAAACGCGACGATGCCCTTGAGGCGCAGCAAATCCGGTCCGCGCTCTTGCGTGAAATCGTTAAGCCAGGGCAGGAGCTTTTCGGGATCGACGGGCTTTTCCGTGCTCAGTGAAACGCTGGTGATCCCCGCCGCGCCGACGTGATCGTCATGGTGGTCATGGTGGTGATGATGATCGTGGTCACGATCATGATGGTCGTGATCGTGGTGGTGATCGCAGGTCTCGTCGCAATCATGGTCCGGCAAGAAATGCGGATCGAGTTCGGTGACGCGGTCCAGGTCGAATGCGCCCTGGTTCAGAATCTTATCGAGCGCGATGTTGGAGCGCTCGGTGCGGTGAATGCGCGCCGTCGGATTGATGCTGCGAATGCGCCGTTCCAGCGTGCTCAACTCGTCCGCGCTCACCAGATCGGTTTTGTTCAGAAGAATGATGTCGGCGAAAGCAAGCTGTTCGGCCGCTTCCGGCGCTTCTTCGAGGCTCTGGGTGAGGTGCTTCGCGTCGGCAACTGTCACGATCGCGTCGAGCGCCGTCTTTGCGCGCACATCCGCATCGACGAAGAAGGTCTGCGCCACCGGTGCGGGCTTCGCTAGGCCGGTGGTTTCCACCAGGATAGCGTCAAAGCGCCCCTTGCGCTTCATCAGCCCCTCGATAACGCGGATCAGGTCGCCGCGCACCGTGCAGCAGACGCAGCCATTGTTCATCTCGAAGACTTCTTCGTCCGCATCGACAATGAGGTCGTTGTCGATGCCGATCTCGCCGAACTCATTGACGATAACGGCGTATTTTTTGCCGTGCTGCTCGGAGAGGATGCGGTTCAGAAGCGTGGTCTTGCCGGCGCCGAGATAACCGGTCAGGACGGTCACGGGAACGGGAGCGTTTGAAGTGTCGGTCATGGGTCGCATAGATAGTCATTCCGGGCGCCTGCGCCAGCGCCTATAAGGACCGAAAGCGTCAGGGAGGGGCGGATGTCGCAGGTCAAGCGCGTGGCGCGGTGGGGCGGCGTGGTTCTGGTGATGCTGCTCGTCCTGGCGGGGATTGGCGCGGGCGTTGTTTATTACCTCATCTCGCGCCTGGATATTCGCGCCGAAATATCCAACGCGGTCGAACAATCCACCGGGCGCAAGCTCACGATAGCGGGCCGCGTCGGCGTCAGCGTCTGGCCCGTACTAGGGCTCGAAGCCCACGACGCATCACTTGCCAACGCCCAGGGCGGGCGGGCGGCGGCGCTGGTTCAGATGGACGCGTTGCACGTGGGCGTGGAAATCGCTCCGCTGTTTCGCCGCGAGGTCGTCGTGCGCGAATTGGCGTTCGATCACCCGCGCATCGCTCTCGAAATCGGCCGCGACGGCGCGCCGAACTGGCGCATGCAGCCCATCGGTCCCGCGCCGTCATCGCAAATCGCCCGGCAAGCCCAGGATATCGCCACGTCGAGCGAATTCAGTCTCCGGCAAATTCGCATCCGCGACGGCGAAGTGACCTTTTTCGACGCACGGCGCAACGCCGGATGGACGCTGGACAGCGCCGACCTGCGGGCTGCGCTCATCAGCATGGACAAGCCGTTCACGGTGAGCGGCGTGGTTTCATATCTCTCTCATCCGGTGACGATGCGTCTTGAGCTGCAATCGCCGCGCCTTGCGATGACGGGGCGCGCGGCGCCGATGAAGTTCTCGATCGCAAGTGAATTACTCGACGCCGAGTTCGATGGAACCTCGTCGGCGGCGACAGGCGAGATCATGGGGCAGGTGCGCGCGTCCGGGCCCAGCCTGCGCCGGCTTTCGGCATGGGCAGGTGCGCCGATCGTCGGCGGCGCGGGCATGGAGCGCTTCGCTGTGTCCGGAACCCTCGGAGTGCAGAACGGGGCATATTCGTTCAGTAACGCCGGTTTCTCGCTCGACGACGCCCGCGGGCGCGGCGATTTCGTGCTCACCCAGCGCCATGGCAAGCCGTATGTGAGCGGCCGCCTTGAGATGTTCGATTTCGATTTCAACCCGTATCTCACCGGCGCCGCCTCGGCGATTGCGCCGCCTCCCGACGCCGGCGCGCCCGCGGGAGCGGCGGGAGCCGCGCCGGCGCCGATCGCCGCGCCGCGTTCGCTGGACATCACGCAAGAGGCCGGACACGCGGCGATCGATTTTGGCGGCCTCAAAGCGGTGAATGCGGACCTCGAGCTCACCACGCACAAGATGCTGTTTCAGCACATGCGCATTGATCACTCCGTTCTCGGCCTGGTCGTGAACGACGGTTACCTCGCCGCCACGCTGCACCAGCTGGACCTTTACGGCGGTTCTGCTCGGGGGCGGATCGAAGTCGACGCGCGCGAAGCCGATGTCCGGCTTTCGCAAGACATGACGTTCAGCGGCGTGGACGCCAACGCGTTACTCAGCGACGCGCTGCACTTCGAGAACCTCGAGGGCAAGGCCGAGGTCACCTACAGCCTGCGCACGCACGGTCGCAGTCAGAGCGACTTGATCAATGATGCGGACGGCCGCATTCACGTCGAGGTCATCACCGGCGCTTTACGCGGCGTTGATATGGGCGGGTTGGCGCGCACGCTGCGGAATGCGCTCAACAATGAGCTGATTTCGCCTCAGGCGCGAACGCCGTTCACTGGCATGAGCGCCACTTTCGCCATTGCCGACGGTGTGCTGGCCAGCAACAATTTGAGTTTCAATACGCCGGAGCTTTCGATACCAGGCATTGCCGTCATCGATCTGCGCGCGCGGCGCATCGACGCGCGCATGGCGCCGCGCTCCTCGCGAGGCGGCATAGTCATCCCGTTCGCAGCGCGGGGGAGCTTTGACGACATTCGCTACGCCTCCGACATTAGCGATCGCGCTAGACGGGAGATCGACGCGCGCGTTCGCCAAGTGCAGGCGGCGGCGCGCTAGCGGCGCTTTTCCTTCCGCGTCGGGGCGGCTAAAATTGGGTTGAGGAAGAGCGGAATGCGTGGCGCGGCGAACGGGCGGAGCGGCAAGGCGAACCAGCCTCCAGGCCCCAATCTGTCCGGAACCAATCTCGAACGCGCGGGCGACTATAATCAGCGCGTGATGCTGCAAGCCATCCGCGTCAACGGGCCGATCACCCGCGCCGATCTGGCGGGGATGACGGGACTCACGGCCCCGACGATCGCCAACATCACCAAAAGGCTCCAGACGCAGGGGCTCATCGCCGAAGCTGGGCGGCTGCAAGGCGCGCGCGGGCAGCCGGCGATGCAGCTGACAGTCAATCCTGACGGCGCCTTCTCCGTGGGCGTCAACATAGACCGAGATCATATGACAGTGGTGGCGCTCGACCTTGAGGGCCGCGTGCGCGCGCGCGCATCGCAGGAGGTAAGTTTCGCGCCTCCTTCCGAGGTCGTGGGATTTTTCCGCGCGCAATTGAAGGCGCTGTTCGGTCGCGGCGGCGTCCCCCGCGCGCGCGTCATCGGCGTCGGCGTGGCCGCGCCCGACGATTTGGGCAACGTAGCGCTGCCTCACCGGCCTGCTGGATATGAAGTGTGGGATCGAACCGATATCGCCAAGCTTTTTTCTGATGCGCTTTCGCTTCCGGTCTATGTCGAAAACGACGCGGTGGCCGCCGCTATCGGCGAACTACAGTTCGGCCACGGCCTCAAGGCGCCGAGTTTCTTCTACATCCTGATTAGCGCGGGCCTCGGCGGCGCGCTGGTGATCGACGGCGTAACCTATCGCGGCGCCAACGGGCGCAGTGGCGAATTGGGTTTTCTGCCTTTGCGGTCGAAAAACGGGCGGGCGCTGCAGGATGAGGTGTCGCTATCGGCGATTTATGCACGCCTGGACCAAGCCGGGATCCAGGCGTTTACACCGGAAGCCTTGACGACGTTGAGCCCGGCGGGCGCGGCGCTAGTGGCGGCGTGGATCGAGGAAGCGGGCGAGTTCTTGGCCGAACCGCTGACAGCGATCAATTGTCTAATCAACCCAGACGCCGTCTTCCTCGGCGGGCGTTTGCCAGCGCCCATGGTGGACGCTCTGGTGCAAAATGTCAGCGCGCGTCTAGCGCGGCGCAAAGCGGAAATCCCCGTGATCGCGCCGGTTCGCCGAGCCGCGATGGCGGCCGACGCGCCGGCGATCGGCGCGGCGATCTTGCCTTTCCAGGCGCGTCTGTTCCCATCGAGAGCGGCGCTTATGAAAACGGTCGGCCCATGAAAGGCTGGCGTGTGGCGCTTTTTGCCGCGGCCGCCAACCTGTTGGCCGGACCCGCACTCGCGCAGCAAGAACCCGTCGTGCGAACCGCGCTCGGCAGCGTCCGGGGCGAACTTCGCGAGGACGGCACGAGCGTATTTCGCGGGATGCCGTTCGCCGCTCCGCCGGTTGGCGTTCTGCGCTGGCGCCCGCCGCAGCCGGCGTCGTCTTGGCGCGGCGTTCGCGCCGCGACACGTCCCGGCGCCGCATGTGCTCAAAACTCCTACGGTTGGAACGAGGCCGACGCCAGGCGATCGAGCGAGGATTGTCTTTATCTCGACGTGCGCACGCCCCGCCTTGGGGCGGGCGCGCGTCTGCCGGTGCTGGTTTGGATTCATGGAGGCAGCAATCGCGCGGGCTCGGGAGGCGACAAGGTGCTTGCGTCGTTTCCCTTGCGCGGGATCGTCATGGTGGGCGTGCAATATCGGTTGGGCGCGTTCGGCTTTGTCTCGCATCCGGAGCTCACTGCCGAATCCACCGAGCGCGCCTCTGGGAATTATGCGCTCATGGATCAGGTCGCCGCTTTAAAATGGGTGCGGACCAACATCGCCGCGTTCGGCGGCGATCCGAGCAACGTCACGATTGTGGGCGACAGCGCCGGCGCTCAGGACGTGGGTCTGCTCATGGTGTCGCCAACGGCGCGGGGCCTGTTCGCCAAAGCGATTCAAGAAAGCGGGACGGCGCAATTCGGGTGGCCGGCGCGGAGCCTTCGCGAAAACGAGGAGATCGGCCTTCAATTGCAGCGCCTGTTGGGTGCGCATTCGCTGCGCGACATGCGCGAGGCGAGCACCGCGCAAATTCTCGCCGCGGATTTGCGGATGAGCTCCGCTACGATCACGGATCAAAGCTATCTTTGGCTTCAGGCCGTGGTGGACGGGCGCGTAGTGCCCGCGCCGCCGCACGACCTGTTTGCGGCCGGGCTTTCAGCCAACGTGCCGCTCTTGCTGGGCAGCAACGCCAGAGAATTGACGCTACCCGGCGGCGCCGATCAGGCCGAAGCGTATCTGCGAATGGCGTTTGGCCCGCGCGAGGCGCTGGCGAGATCGCTTTATGCTTTCGGCGGGGTGGCGGACCCTCGCTTGGGCGACGCCTACGAACAGCTTGCCAATGACGTGACATTTCGGTGCCCAACGGTGGAGACCGCCCGTCTGCAGGCGCGGCGCGGACGCGCCGTCTATCAGTATCACTTCGATCATGCGGAACCTGACGGCTCGGCCGTGCGGCACAGCGGCGAACTTGCCTTCGTCTATGATGATCTGCCCGTTTCGCCGCGGGATCGTCGCATCACGATGCAGGCATATTGGGCGAATTTCGCCAGGACGGGCGACCCAAACGCTCAGGGCCTGCCGCGCTGGCCGCGCTTCCAAGAGCGAGAACGAGCCTACCTTGAATTTTCCGACGATGGGCCGCGCGCCAAGACGAACCTGCGTGGCGAGATCTGCGCCCTGCTGCCGAGGTTGTGATGCGAGTTTGGACGCGACGCGGTGTTTTTCTCGGCGCGACGGCCGGCGCCGCGATGGCGGCCACCGGCGCCGTGGCCCAAATGTCGCGCGAGCAGCGTATCCACGAGGATTGGGCGTATCTTTCCAAGTATCGTGAGGAGAATGCCAGCTTGGCCGCCGCTCATGCGCCAGTCGACATCGTCTTTATGGGCGATTCCATCACTGAGTTTTGGCGCAACGTTGATCCGGCGTTCTTCACGCCTGGCCGGGTGTGCCGGGGCATCAGCGGCCAGACGACCCCGCAAATGCTTGTGCGCTTTCGTCAGGACGTCATCGATCTGAGGCCGCGCACCGTACATATCATGGCCGGCACCAACGACGTTGCGGGAAACACCGGGCCAATGACGCCGGAGATGACTCAGGGCAATCTGCGCTCGATGGCGGAGCTTGCGCGCGCGCACCAAATTCACGTCGTGTTCGGCGCGATCCCGCCGGCGTCCCGCTTCTTTTGGGCGCCCTCAGTCGCGCCGGCGGCGCCGATCATGGCCATCAATACTTGGCTGCGTGCATACGCCCAAAGCATCCACGCGGGCTATGCGGACTATCACAGCGCCATGCGCGACGCCGAAGGCGGAATGCGACCGGACTTAGCCGACGACGGCGTGCATCCCAACGCGCGGGGCTATGCGATCATGGATCGCATCGCTGAGCAGGCGCTCGCCCGCTAGGCGGCGGTGGCGGACTTGGACTGGGCCAGTGAAGAGTCTGCCGGCGTGTCCTCCAGTGTATCGTACCAAGTGAATTTGAGGACCAGGGAACATGCGGCGACAATGGCGAGGGCGACGGCAAACTTGCTCCAATCCTGGATGACCAGGAAAATGGGCGAGGCCGTGATGGCCGTCTGCCAAACGACGCCAATTGTTACGTTGAAAGCATCGAGCCAAAATCGGTTGTTTTTGACTATGCCGGGGGTGTCGGCGTCGCACGCCTTGTGCACGGGCCCCCAAAAGCCCCAGGGCCGCGTCTTGCGGTAGAAATCCTTGAGGCGCTCCATGTCCGTGGGCGGCGTTGCGTAAGATCCGACTATGCAGGCGAGAACGCAGAGTACGAATACGGCCGGAAATGCGTTGAGCGCCGTGACTTGCGCGGGGTTGACGCCGAATACGCCGAGAAAAACCAACCACTCAGGCTTCGCAAGCGCGAGCGCGCAAACGATGCCGACCGCCATTCCGGCGCAATAGCCCCAGCCGTTCATCCGCCACCAGTACCACTTGATGACGTTCGCGGCCGTGTAACCCCCATAGAGACCCGATGTGATCCAGAGCAGAATATCGTTGATGGAGCCCAAGAAGAAGCCGATCGCCGTACCGCCTGCGGCGAATGCGAATGAGACGATCATGCTCGCGCCGACATAGTGCCGATCCGGCGCATCTTTGCGCAGATATTTTTTGTAGATGTCGCTGACGAGATACGCAGGCGCGGCGTTGAGCGCCGCCGAGAACGCGGCCATGAACGCGGAAAGCAGTCCAGCCAGCGTAAGCCCCAACAAGCCCGTTGGAATGAAGTGGCTGAGCGCGAACGGCAGCACGGCCTCGAAGTCGCCATGGAATTCCTGACCGGCCGCCGCGGCAGCCTGTTGTTCGCGCGTCCACTCGGGGCCAACGAAACAAAGCGCGAGCACGCCAAGCCCCGTGATCATCAGGTAGCGCGGGAAATACAGCACGATGTTGACAAAGAAGCTGATGAGGGCGGCCTCCTTGGGCGTCCGCGCCGAAAGCAGGCGCTGCATGTCGTAATTGGGCGCTGGGCCCGCGCCCGCCTGGAACACGCCCTTGAACAGCATCAGCAGCAGGAAGATCGTGAACAGTGAGTAGCCGTCGGCGGCGATTTTGCGTTCCGCCTCGCTGGCGACGATGCGGTTGTCGGGGCTGGCGTTCTGCGCAACGCTGCTCCAGTCCAAGTCGAGGCGCCAATTCGGCAACAACTGATCCCACCCCGCGGGCGTGATCGCGTGAATCATTTGCGGCGTGACGTTTTGAATGGCGATGATGGCGATGGCGATGCCGACGATCGTCTTCATCACGAACTGCAACACTTCGGTGAGCACCACACTGAACATGCCGCCTTTGATCATGTAGAGCGTGGTTAGCCCCACGACGATGACGCCATAAAGCTTGTCGTTCATCAGAGGATCGTCGCTTAGGCGCCATGGCGAGAAGTCGGCGACCAATTTGCCGATCCCGAGAAAGCCGAAGGCCATGTAGCCGAGCACGGTGATAAGCGCGAACAACACGATGATGAGGTGCGATGCGCGCGCGCCGGGGCCGTCGCCAAAGCGGAATGTCACCCATTCCGCACCCGTCAACACGTTTGAGCGGCGGAGCCATACGGCAAGGAACACCATCAGAAAAATCTGATTGAACACTGGCCACAGCCACGGGATCCACACGCTTTTCAGGCCGTACACGACGACGAGCGAAACCATCCACATCGTACCGGCGACATCGAATTGACCGGAGGCGTTGGAGAGCCCAAGCACGTACCAGGGCAAGCGCTTCCCCGCGAGGAAGTAGCTAGCGAGATTCTTTTCGGCGTGCTTGGACACCCAAAACCCAAGCCCGATCGTCGCCGCCAAATAGGCGATGATGATAGCTATATCTATCCAGCTCAGCATGTTCCCCGCCTATTGATGTCGCGCGATCAGTCGTCGCGCTCTTTGACTGACTTCCAGCAAGGCTCTGCCATTGTGATAGGGGCCCTTCCAGAATCCGGCCTTGTACGAACGATCCGTCGCCGGCGTGTCGAGATCGGACCACCACGTCCACTCGCCGCGCTCGCGATCGATGTGATGAGCGAGAATAAATGACCATACGTTTTCCGCTGCGCGCAGAAACGAGACGTCTTCGCTCAGTTCGAAGGCGTTGAGAAAGCCCACCATTGCCTCGGCCTGCGCCCACCACACGCGCGCACCATCGAACTGGCCGTCCAGTTTGCGTTCGTTGCAGATCGCGCCTAGCGGGCCGACGCCGTCCTGCAGCGTACCGTGGGCCAGGCCGATGACGATGCGTGCAAGACCTTGCTCCACGCGTGGATCGCCAAGCGCTTTCCCGGCTTCCCAAAGCAGCCAGCTGGCTTCGATATCGTGACCAAACGAAACGGCCTCGCTGCGGTCGTGCCAATCGAGCGTGAAGAAAAGCCGGAGGTGACGAGAGGCGGGATTCCAAAAGCGATTGACGAGGTGATCGATACTGACGCGCAGCGCCGCTTCCGTTTCGGGCGTCGGCGCGACTGCATGTAGGGCGGTGTAAGCCTCAAGCACGTGCAGGTGCGTATTCATTGTTTTGGGGTGGTTGGCGTCAAACTCGCTCAGCCGCACGTCCGCCAGCGCGGACCACGCGCGATCACGCGCCTCAAGGTATCCACCGTGCTCCGCGTCCACCAGATGTTGCTGCATCAGCGCGAAGAGCGCGTGCGCCAAATGTAGGGCCTCGCTGTCGCGGGTTGTGCGGTGATAAGCGATCAGCGCATAGATGGCGAACGCCTGAGCGTAGGCTTGCTTTTTGCCGTTGAGGAGGCTCCCCGCAGCATCCAGCTCCCAGAACACGCCACCGTGGGCGCGGTCGACGAAGAAAGTGCGAATATAATCATAGGCGCGCTTGGCGTAGGGCAATGCCGCCGGTCGTGTCGCTGCTGCGGAGCTGAAGAACCAGAGGATGCGAGCGTTGAGAACAATCCCTTTGCTTGCGCCGGCTATGGGCCGGTCAAGCGCGTCGATCTCGCCGTGAAAACCGCCATGAAGATGATCCACGGCCTTGTCGGTCCACCAGGCGAGCAGCGCATCGAGTTCACGATCGGCGGCGCCCGCGAGCGCGCTGAGACGCTGAACGAGAGCCGTGCTCACAAGCTTTCGGCGCTCCCGCGCGCGAGGTTTTTGGCGATCAGATCCAGACGCTGCTGGACACATGCGGCCGACGTAAGGGCGTCGGGCGGCGTGTTGACCACGTAGTCGAGCAAGCGCTCGAGGCTCGATGTCGCTACGTGCACGCGCGTGTCGGACGACCCGTAATAGATGAAGACATCGCCGTTTTCGTTGACGATCCAGCCGTTGGAGAACGTCACATTCGAAACATCGCCGACGCGTTCGTCACCTTCCGGCGCGATGAAATGCCCGCCAGGCGCGTGCGTGACGATCCATGGCCGGTCGAGCGCCGTCATGAACAGGTAGAGCACGTAACGCAGGCCCGCGGCGGTGTTGCGCACGCCGTGCGCGAGGTGCAGCCAGCCTTGCGGCGTCTTCAGCGGCGGAGGGCCTTGGCCGTTTTTGACTTCCTTGATCGTGTGATAGACCTTGGCGTCGACGATGATCTCCTCGTCGATCACCGCATGCGTCATGTCAGGTGTGACGCCCCAGCCGATGCCGCCGCCGGCGCCGACGCTAATGAAACCATCCTGCGGCCGCGTGTAGAGCCCATAACGTCCGTCGACGAATTCCGGATGCAACACGACATTGCGTTGCTGCCCGGAGCGGGTCACGAGATCGGGAAGGCGCTCCCAGTTCACCAGATCTTTGGTGCGTGCGATGCCACACTGCGCCGTGGCCGCTGAGAGATCGTGAGGTTGCGCTGCGTCTTTTCGCTCGGCGCAGAACAGCCCGTAAATCCATCCGTCTTCATGCGCGGTGAGGCGCATATCATAGACGTTTGTGTCCGGTTCGTCGGTCGAGGGCAGCACCACGGGACGATCCCAAAACCGGAATCGATCGACCCCCGTTTCACTCTCGGCCACAGCGAAGAACGATTTGCGGTCCACGCCTTCGACGCGCGCCATGAGGAGGTAGCGACCTTTCCATGGCATGGCGCCGGCATTGAAGGTGGCGTTGATCCCCATGCGCTCCATGAGGAAGGGATTGGCTTTCGGATCGAAGTCGTATCGCCAGAAGAGCGGTGTATGCGCGGCGGTGAGCACGGGGTCGCGCCAACGCTCGAACGCGCCATTGCCGTCAACGATTTTCGCGTTCGGGCGATCGATCAGTGTCGCGTGCGTTTCTTCCAGCATGCGGCGGCGAAGGTCGAAGTCCATATCTACCTCAAACGGGCCGGGCAGGTGGGATCGTCGGGGCGCAGCGGCCGGCCCCGGGCGACGCCAGCGGATACCTGCCGGCGTATGTCGGCGGGCATTTCCTCAAGTGTCAGAGTGCGCGCGAGCGCGAAGAAGTCCGCCACTTGGGACGGTGTGTTGCAATAGGCGCAATTGTTGTTCCAAGCCCATTGGTCATTGAGGAACTCGCCGCCCCACAAGAGCACCCAGGCTGGGTTGACGGCGTCGAGGGTGCCTGCGCTCGGTACGATTCCAACTTCAGTCAGCGCAAACGCGGCGCCGCCTGCGCGCTGGGTGACGCTGGCGCGTCCGGCGGCGTATTTTGGACTGTCGCCATCATTCTCATAAACATCGACGCCTACGATGTCCGGCGGATGGCGGCGGGGAAAATAGCGGCCCGAGTTCGGTGTCTCGCGGTCCCCGGACCAGACCCAGATCAGATTGTCGAGACCGCGGCGCACGGCGAGTTCGTCGTAGAGTGCGTCCCACAGGTCCGGATATTGATCCTTCTGGCCCCACCAGAACCAGTCCCCGTTCATCTCGTGATATGGACGCCAAAGCACGACGATGCCCCGGCGTTTCCAATCCGCGAGCAGATCGGCGATCGCGTGCACGTCCGCCAGCCAGAGTTCATGCTCGCGCGTTCCCTGCGTGAGCATGGCTTGCAAGGTCTCAGGCGTCATTGGTTTCTTGGCGCACTCGTAAAATTCGCCGCGCGGGCACACCTCGGTCGGATTGCGGTGATGCCAGCTCATGGTGACGAGCCCGCCCGCAGCGGTTTGCGAGAGCGCGCGGTCGGTCAGGTACTCGCGATAGGGCGGGTATTCGATCGCCGACATGAGCTCGAGGCCCATGATTGCCGGGCGCGCGCCGATCTGCTGGGCGACGCGATTGAACGATGTGCATCGGATGTAGACTTCGTACTCGTTCACTTGCACGCCGACGAGGCTTCGGTGCTCGGTTTGCAGCGCGTTTACGTAGGCCAGGATCGCGGCGCGCTTGTCCGCGGTCGGCTGTGCGAAAGTCGGGCTGGCAAGCAGGATGGCGCAAGCGAATGCGATCACAACGCGCACCGCCGCGCACCGTACGGCGCCGAGCATGAATGCTCCTCCCTCGTCTTTTGATCGAGGATAGGGCGCGCCGCGAATTGTGCAAATTGTTTTCGTTATTCCCGTGGCGCTATCCTCAGGCGACCGCCTGCGCCTTTTTGGCGACTTCGTCGGCGCGTCTGCCGGTCAGCTCAACCATATGGTCGAACTGCGCCTCGAAGCTGGCCAGCCCCTGGGTGAGCGAGCGGAGTTCGAGAATAAGGTCCTGCCGTTCGGCATGAGGAAGATAAACCTCGACCTGATCCCAGCCTGGCCAGCCTTCGCGCGCGTCAAATCCCAGAATTTGCCCGTTGCGCCGCGTAATCGCGGAGTTGATCCGCGAGGTGAACGCTGTCGGCGTCGCAATCGTAAGCTTCTCGATCGGCTCGAGCAGCACGGGCTGACATTGCGCCAGTCCTTCGTTCATCGCCAGCCGGCCGGCGGCGTGAAAAGAGTGCTCGGATGAATCCACTGGATGATAGGCGCCGTCGATCAAGGCGACATGAACGTCGATGACGGGATAGCCGATCGGTCCCTTTTCCATGGCTTCGCGCACGCCTTCTTCGACTGCCGGAATCCACTGGCGCGGTATTGCGCCGCCGGTGATGCGGTCTTCAAATTGAAATCCCGAGCCGCGCGGCAATGGACGGATCTCGATCGTGCAGTCGCCGAATTGACCGTGTCCGCCCGTCTGCTTCTTGTGCCGGCCCTTCTGAGTGATGTTTTTCTTGATGGTCTCCCGAAACGGCGTGCCTGGACGCGTCGTCGCGACCTCGACGTTGAATCGCGTTTTCAGCCGTTCCAGGACCTGCCGTAGATGCGGTTCGCCTTGGCCGAGCAGGAGGATTTCGCGCATCGCCGCGTCGTGGACGACGGTGAGGCCCGGATCCTCTTCCGTGAGTTTTGATAACGCGCCGGAAAGGCGCACGTCGTCTTTGCGGTCCTTCGTAGCGATGGCCAGCTGATACACCGGAAAGCGCGTCGGCGGTTCAATTTTTGTTGCTGGCGAGCCGGTGGCGGAGATTACGTCGCCCGCCGCGATCGGGTCGATCTTGGCGATTGCGCCGATGTCGCCGGCGGCGATGGTCGCGCTCTTTTTGAATTGCCCGCCTTGGATCGAAAAGAGCGCACCCGCTCGTCCGGACGAGCCATCGCTCAGCGTAAACTGCGCGTTGTCTGCAATCTCGCCCATGGCGCGCGCGATGGCGAGCTTTCCGGCCTGGCCTGCGTGCGAAATCTTCATGACGTACGCGCCTGCGCCCTCAAGCCCCAGGCGGTTGGCTGCCTGAGACGGTCCCGGCACGTCGTGCCGCATCGCCTTCAACAAGCGCCGCAATCCGAAAGCTTGGCTGGCGGCGCCAAGAAACACGGGAACGATGAGCCCTTCCGCGGTCTCCCGGACGAGGTCAGCGAACACGGCGTCGATGCTGGGCATCGCGTCGCTGAGCAATTGCTCCATCATCGCGTCGTCATGATCGGCGAGCTGTTCGAGCAGGTGAAAATGCGCTTCCGCCTCTCGCTCTACGAGGTCCGCGGGCATGTCGATGCGTTCGGAAGCGAGGCCGGGGCGATATATGAAAGCGCGCTCGAGCGCGAGGTCCACAAAACCCGCGACCTCCTCGCCTTTCCAAATGGGAATCTGCCGGGCCACAAGAGGCTGCGTGCTGGCGGGCTGCAGCGCTTCAAGCAGATCACGCACGCGTCCGTGGGCCTGATCGATCTTGTTGATGAAAAGCGCGCGGGGAACGTTGAGGCGCTCCAGCTCCTTCAGAAAGGGCTGCAACAACACCGCCTTGTCGGGCGCCGGATCGGCGACCACCAGCGCCAGATCGACGGCGGGAAGGATGTAGTCGATCTCAGCGGTAAAATCGATTGCACCGGGCGTGTCGATCAGCACGTAGCGGTCGCCCATGAAATCGATGGCGGTGATGCTGGTTTCGGTGGTCGGACCAGGCGGGGCGATGGTTTGCGCCTTTCCGTCGGGAGCCACGGCCGCCAATTCCTGGATCAGTGTTGTTTTGCCTGCCCCGCTGGGGCCAAGCACAGCGACCGCGCGAACCGAGTCAGATTTTTTCGCAGCCAAGCGCGCCTCCATACCTGAATGGGCGCGCTCACCGGGCGCCGCTTACCGGCGGCCTTCGGCCGTTGGGCACATGTTTGGCTCTTTGTCCGCGCTCCGCAAGGCGCCAGGCGCCGCCAAGCCGATTGCGTGCCGCCAGAGGGACTCGAACCCCCGACCCCCTGATTACAAATCAGGTGCTCTACCAGCTGAGCTATGGCGGCCCTGGCGGCCTATCTGCCAGCCCCCGCCGGGCGGGAACAGGCATTTTTGCGCAGGCGTTGCTGAAGGGGAGTGTTGGAGACGAGATTATGAAGGAAATCAAATCTGTTGTCGTTGCGGCGCTCGCCTGCGCGATGGTCGCGGGCTGCGGAACTCTAGTCGGCGCGGGAACCGGAGCGGCAATCGGCGCCGCGGTCGGCAACAACACCGGAAACGGCGATGCGCAACAGGGCGCTGCTGTCGGCGCGGCGGCTGGCGCGGTAGCCGGCACGGTTGCTGGCCGTCACTGAGCAGACAGGTGCTTTCCCCCTCGGCGCTCCTTTTGTACCAGAGGAGCGTCGGGGTGGCTCATGCAAGCAAGTGGTTCTCAGGCGCTCCACGCGCGCCTGTTCGGCGCGGGACCCAAGCGCATCCTTTCCATCGATGGCGGGGGCGTGCGCGGCATTCTGGCCGCGGGCATCCTAAGCGAGGTCGAGCGGAGGTTGAAGCGCCGCAGCGGCAAAGCGGATTTCCGGCTTTGCGACTATTTCGATCTCATCGGCGGCACGTCGACCGGCTCGATTATCGCGGCGGCTCTTGCGATGGGCCGGTCGGTCGAGGAAATCACTCAGCTTTATCGCGAACTGGCGCCGGAAGTGTTCTCCGCGCAGGGCGCCAATGCCGGCATACGCAAGCCGCGCTTCGACGCCAATCGGCTGGACGAAGTTTTGGCGCGCGAGCTCGGTGATCACGAACTGGGTTCGCCGGCGCTCAAGACCGGATTTGCAGTCTTCACCAAGCGCGTCGACACCGGTTCGGCATGGACCCTCACCAACAATCCGCGTTCGGCGTTCTGGGAGGGCCCGGAGCACGGTTTTCCCAACAAGCGCTTCCAAATTCGCAAGCTCGTTCTGGCGAGCGCGGCGGCGCCAAGCTTTTTTGAAGAGCGCCGCATCGCTCTCATTCCGGATGGCGAGACCGCGGCCCCCGGCGTCGATGCGGAAGGCGAGTTCGTGGATGGCGGCGTCGCCGCGCTCAATGATCCCAGCCTCCAATTGCTGAAGGTCGCGACGCTCGCGCCCTATGGTTTCAATTGGCACACAGGCGACGACAGGTTGCTGATGCTCTCCGTCGGCACGGGATATTGGCGCCCCGCGCTACGCTATGACCCACGTGAGCGCGACCTGTTCGCGACCCTGGCGCCCGAGGCGGCGCGCGCCGTATTTGCGCTGAAGTCGATGATCCACGACGCCTCGCTCAATACGCTGGTGACGATGCAGTCGCTGTCGGAGCCGGCTAAGCCTTGGCGCATCAACAGCGAGATTGGCGAGATGAGAGGCGCGCGCCTGTCGCCAGTTCCGGTATTGCATTTCCAGCGCCTCGACGTGCGCTTGGATGAGCCGGAGGAAATCGCCCGCCTGGGATTGCGCTATGACGAGGCCGATCTGGAGGCGATGAAGGACATGGCCGCAGGTGATGGCGCGACGCTGGCTCGTCTGCACGAAATCGGCCGAAGCGCCGGCGAAGATTACTTCCGCCGCCGCAAAGGCGAGCCATCCTGGGAACAACTGATGCTCCCCGCCCGCTTCGATCCGTCCTGGTTCGACGGTCCTCCGGAAGGACCTCCGCGCTCACGACTGGAGGCCATGGGGCGCGTCTTCGCGAAGCGATGAGGCGATCTTCTATGGCGCGGGCTTGCGTGTCAGCCTAAGAACGATGCGCCAATGGGGACACGACAGGCGCGCCCTCCGCGCGCGCTGAAAGCAGGGGAGACCGGCACATGAGCGGCATCTTCGACGTCTTGTTCAAGCTGTTGTTCGGCAGCCGCGGCGCGACGACGGCGCCGCCCCGTTCGCCGCCGCCGCCACCCCGGGTTTCGCCGCCGCCTGCGCCGCCTCCGCCCCCGCCAGCCACGCCAATCCAAACTGCGCCGCCCGTCGCGCCGTTGCCGCCCGCGCAGATGTCACCGCTGCCGCCGCCGCCGCCGCTGACGCCGCCGGCTTCGCCCCCGGTCTATATCGACTCCCTGCGCGCCCAATCCCGAGACCCGATCTCCCGTGCCGACTTTGAAGGCGTTGCGCAGCGCTTCAATTGCGAATGGGAAGCCGTGGCCGCCGTAGCCAAGGTTGAATCCGGCACGGTGGGCGCGTTCGGGCCGGACGGCCGTCCAGTCATCCTGTTCGAGCCGCACATTTTCTCGCGTCTCACCAACCACCAGTACGATGAAAGCAACCCAACCATCTCGTACAAGACCTTCGGCACGCGCCCTTATCCGCGCACGCAGGAGGAGCGCTGGAACCAGTTGAAGGAAGCATACGCACTCAATCCGGAAGCGGCGCTCAAATCCGCGAGTTATGGCAAGTTCCAGATTTTGGGGCAGAACCACAGCGTCTGCGGTTTCGCCACGGCCTCCGAATTCGTCGCTGACATGTCCAAATCGGAGGCGCGTCAGCTTGCGGCGTTCGAAGCGTTCGTGCGTACGAACAATCTTGTGCCGGCGTTGCAGGCCAAAGACTGGGCGGCGTTCGCCCGTGGTTACAACGGTCCGGCGTACCAGCAGACGCACTACGACACCAAGATGGCGGACGCTTACAACCAGCTGAAGAGCGGGGGAACGATCTAGTCAGCCGCGCGCCGCGCGTAGGGCGATGGGCGCTTGCACTTGAGCGAGCGCCCATCCTACATGCGCGTCATGTCCCGGTTTCTGATCACATCCGCGCTCCCCTATATCAACGGCATCAAGCATCTGGGCAATCTTGCCGGCTCGATGCTTCCGGCGGATGTGCACGCGCGGTTTCGCCGCCAGCAGGGGCACGAGGTCTTATTCATTTGCGCTACCGATGAACATGGCACGCCGGCCGAACTCGCGGCGGCGGAAGCAGGCCAAGACGTGCGCGCCTATTGCGACGAACAGCACGAAATCCAAAAGCGCGCCTGCGAGGGATTTCGTCTCTCGTTCGATCATTTCGGGCGTTCGTCCAATCCGCCAAACCACCGCCTCACGCAGCATTTCTGCGAGGCGCTTGAGCAGAATGGCCTGATCGAGGAGCGCGTCTCCAAGCAGGTGTATTCGAACGACGACAAGCGTTTCCTGCCTGATCGCTACGTGGAAGGCACGTGCCCGGTGTGCGGTTTCGAGCGCGCGCGCGGCGACCAGTGCGACAATTGCGGCTCGTTGCTCGATCCTGTCGATTTAAAAAACCCGCGCTCGAAGATTTCGGGCTCGACCAATCTCGAAATCCGCGACACGGCGCACCTTTTTTTGCTGCAGCCGAAGATGCAGGCGCGCATTCGCGCCTGGGTCGATCAGTCGACGGAGTGGCCGCAGCTGGCGCGGTCGATCGCCTACAAATGGCTCGACGAAGGCTTGATCGATCGATCCATCACGCGCGATCTCTCCTGGGGCATCAAGGTCACCAAGGACGGCAAGCCGCGGCCGGGTTTCGAGAACAAGGTGTTTTATGTCTGGTTCGACGCGCCGATCGAATACATCGCCTCCACGATCGAATGGAGCGAATCCGGCGGCGGCGATTGGCGGCGCTGGTGGCGCGAAGACGAGGGCGCGAGCGACGTCACCTATGTCGAGTTCATGGGGAAGGACAACGTCGCTTTCCACACGGTGAGCTTCCCCGTCACGATCATGGGCTCGGGCGAACCGTGGAAGCTGGTCGATCGCCTCAAGGCCTTTAACTGGGTCACTTGGTATGGCGGCAAATTCTCGACGAGCGAGAAGCGCGGCATCTTTATGGATCAAGCGCTCGAATTGCTGCCGAGCGATTATTGGCGGTGGTACCTGATGGCCAACGCGCCGGAGAGCGCCGACGCCGCGTTCACGCTGGAGCAGTTCCAGCAGACCGTGAACGCCGATCTCGCCAACGTCTTCGGCAATTTTGTCAATCGCATCACGCGCTTTTGCGTGTCCAAGTTCGAGGGCGTCGTGCCTGACGGCGGTGAATGGGGCCCCAACGAGGAACGGCTCTGGAAGGAGTTCTCGGAGCGGCTTTCCGCGCTCACGCAATTTCACGAACAGATGGAAATGCGAAAAGCGGCCGCCGAGCTGCGCGCCATATGGGCGGCCGGAAACGAATACTTGCAACAGGCCGCACCATGGACGGCGATTAAAACAGATCGAAGCGCCGCCGCCGTCGGCGTACGCGTCGGGCTCAATCTTTGCGCGGCGTTTGCAATTCTGGCCGCTCCATTCATTCCGGACGCCGCGGAAACGGTGCTCGATGCGCTGGGCGTGCCGAATAAGAACCGCATGTGGCCCGGCGCAGGCGACAAGGCGCTGCTGGACGCATTGCCGCGCGGCCTGAAGATCAGCCCGCCGGACGTCCTCTTCAAGAAGATCGAAGACACCGATGTCGCCGCGTGGGCCGAACGCTTCAATGGCGGCGGCTGATGCTGTGCCGCGAGTTGAACTCCGCCGACCTTGGGGAGTATCGCGAACTCCATCGGCTCTCTTTGACCCATGCGGCAGGGGCGTTCGCCGACACAGTGGCTTTGGACGCCGCGCGCGACGATGCGGACGTCGCGGCGATGCTGGATCGCGGCGAGGCATGGGGCGCGTTCCAAGATGGGCGGCTCATCGCCAAGTGCGTCATGGATGCGATGCCTTACCCAGCGTTTGCGCACGTGCGCTGGGTCCACGGCGTTTACGTGCATCCCGATTCGCGGGGCGGCGGAGCGGCCATGCGCCTGCTCCGCGCCGCCATGATTGCACACCGAGCGAGCGGCGCGTTGCGCTTTCAATTGTGGGTGAATGCGGAAAACGCGCCGGCCATCGGCGTCTATAAGCGTTTGGGATTCCAGGAAATCGGCCGGGCGCCGCAAGGAATTCGGATCGGCGAGCGCTACGTTGACGACGTGCTCATGGGGCTGGGCGCGGAAGAGGCGGGCGCGCCAAGTCTGGACGCGCGGCCACCCCCAACCTAAAACATTTGCTGCGCGGATGGGCGGGACGACCTCGTTAAACGAGAGGGGCAAGCATGGACACGATCACGCCATATATCGATCCAGTGTTCGATTTTCTGAAATCGGGTTTCAATAGTATCAACAACTTACCGGGCGCTCTGCTCATCGCCGTGGCGGCCGCGATCCTGATGCAGTCTTGGAAGCAATGGCTGCCGGTCAGCGCGCTCGCCGTTGTTGTGCAAGTCGCCGTGGAGCGCCTGGCGCCGGTGCTGACGAGTCACGCTTCGTTTCAGCTCCCGCAGATCATGGAGCAGCCGTTCTGGGTGCAATGTGCGAGCCGGCTAGTCGGGTACGCCATCGTGATCGCGATTTTCTTCT
Organism: Caulobacterales bacterium; assembly: GCA_035549695.1. Taxonomy (GTDB): domain Bacteria; phylum Pseudomonadota; class Alphaproteobacteria; order Caulobacterales; family Aquidulcibacteraceae; genus Vitreimonas. The sequence continues at coordinate 66,009 of DASZQK010000034.1, forward strand.
TTCTGAAATCGCTCGTTCTCAAGCGACCGGCGGCGAAGCACGCGCATTAGCGGCGGGCCGCTTCGTAAAGCGCGACGGAGGCGGCGGCGGCGACGTTGAGACTTTCCACGGCCGCCGCGATCGGAATACGCGCGCGCCGCTCGCAGGCGGCCGCGACGCCTTCTCGCAAACCCTTGCCTTCCGCGCCTAATACGAGCGCGGCCGGGCGGGGATCATGGAGGGCGGCGGCGATGTCTGTCTCCGCTTCGCCTTCGAGCGCGACGGTCAAATAGCCGTATCCGCGCAATTCCTCGATTGCGCGGGCGACGTTGGCGACGCGCGCATGCGGAAGCACTTCGATCGCGCCGGCCGCCGCTTTCGCTAGCGCCCCCGTGAGTGGCGGCGACTTGCGATCCTGCAATACCAGTGCGCGCGCGCCGAACGCGGCGGCGGCGCGGAAAGCCGCGCCGACATTCTGCGGATCGGTCACCCCGTCGAGCACCAGCACGCTGCGCCGATCCGCCGGCGCACACGCGGCGCTCAGCGTGACCGGTTCAAGCGGCCACGCGCGAACGGCGAGCCCTTGATGCACCGCGCCTGGCGGGAGCATGCCGTCGATGGCGTCCGGATCGAGGATATGCGCTTCGGCGCCCGGCGGCAGCCGCGCGGCTGCATTGCGCGTGGCGACCACGCGCTCGATGCGCCGCGCCGGGTTGGCCAGGGCGGACAGACTGGCGTGCACGCCCCAAATCCAGGATGGCCCGCCGGTTTCTTCCTCGAACTGCCGGCGCGGCGTACGGAACTGTTGTGGCGCACCCGGCTTGAGCGGGGGAGGGGGCTTAGGTATAGGACGCGCTCCGCGAAACAGGGGCGTTCCTTATAGACGCTTGCGTCCTCGCGGAAGCATGGCCGGAAGGGTGGCCGAGTGGTTAATGGCAGCAGACTGTAAATCTGCCCGCGAGAGCGTACGCTGGTTCGAATCCAGCCCCTTCCACCAGCCTTAGCAAGAAGGCGCACGGCCAGAACGAGCGGTTGCGGGTATAGCTCAATGGTAGAGCCGCAGCCTTCCAAGCTGAAGACGAGGGTTCGATTCCCTCTACCCGCTCCATTCGACCGCCGTGGGACGCCGTGGCGGCGCCCCACGTCTTTTCAGCCGCCTTGCCTGAGCCGCACGCCGAGGGTCACGTTGCGGGGCGCGCCGGCATAGGCGTTCGCCGGCTCATAGATCTCACCCATGAGATTGTCGGCCGCGACATAGAGCTCGATACCGGAGCGGATCTCATACGATGCCGATGCTCGCAGCACATCGTACGAAGGCGTGACGCCCACGCCCAGCGCGAAGCCGTCATCGCCGTAGAGCTGGTCTGCTCTTTCGCCGACCTCGCGCCAAATCAGCGTCGCGCGTACGGGGCCTTGCGCCGCTTCCAGATCGACTACCCACGCGTCCTTTGGGCGCCGCAACAGCGGCGCGCCCGCGCCGACATCGCGTGCATCGGTATAGACATATGTCGCCCGAACCGCGAGCCAGCCAAGTGGACGCACGCCGAAGCGCGCCTCCGCAGTCTCGATGCGCGCCCTGTCGACGTTTGCGTAGGTGAAGGATGGGCCGAAATCGATCAGATCGCGAACATCCGTGCGCCGATAGAGCGCGCCGAGTTCGAGACCATCCGTTCGACCGAAAGCGGCGAACGCGGCGTTCGCACCTGCTTCCCACGCTTTGCCGCGCTCCGGGTCGAGGCTGGGGTCGCCGAACGAGACGAAGCGCTCGTAAAGCGTCGGTGCGCGGAAGGAGTCGCCGTAGGCGGCGTAGAGATGCACGCCATGGCTCACCGCCAGCGACGCGCCGAAGCGCGACGTCGTGTGCGAGCCGAACCCGTCATAATCATCAACGCGCACAGCGCCTGTGAGCGTCAGACGCGCCAGCGCGCCTTGCAAAGTCGCAAACGCGCCGCTGTGATTCTCGTCCGCGTCGGTGAAGGAAGAGGGCGGCGGAAACCCGAATCCCTGTGCGATATTCACCTTCTCACGCTCGCCGGACACGCCAGCCACCACGGCGACATCCGAAAAAGCCGCGACGGCGTCTGGCCTCCAGGCCAACGTCAGCTCGCCAAAGCGGCGCGAGCCACGGAAAATGTCCGTGTCGGCGCCGTCGTCCCGCTGCGCGCGCTCTTGGCGCACGCCGCCATATGTGGCGCGCAACGACCATGCCTCGCTTGCGGTCCATGTCGCGCCCAGGCGGGCAAGGGTCAGGTCGTTGCGGGCGATCTCGAGATCGTCGTCCTCGCCCCGATATTCCCGAAATGTCGCGAAATCGAAGGGGAAAGGATCGAACTCGGCCTGCGCCTTGCGTTGGCGGGCCAACAGATCCACGGAAAGCGCCGGCGAGAGCGCGAGATCGAACACGCCCGTCACGGCGCCCATGGATGCGCCGTCGCGCTCTCCCGTGTGCGTGCTCATGCGATCCGGCGCCAGATCATAGCCGCTTGTCGCGAAACCTTCCGCCGTCACCGCGTATCGGAGAGCGCCTAGGGTTCCATCGGCGCCGGCCATCGCCGCCATTGTGCCGAACGAGCCGCCGGATACATCCATGCGAGCGCTGATCGCGCCTGGCCCCCCGTGGCGAGGCAGCAGGTTCACCACGCCTCCGATCGCGTCGGAGCCGTACACCGCGCTCATCGGTCCCAGCACGACTTCGATGTGATCGATCTCGCCATACACATCCTCGCCCGCGTCGAACGAGGAGCCCGGTGTCGAAGGATCATTGATGCGCAGCCCATCGAACAAAACCAGCGTATGATTCGAATTGGCGCCGCCGGCGAACAAGCTGGTCTGTTGCCCTGCTCCGCCGCTCGCCACGACGCCAAGTCCGGGCGCGGCGCGCAGCGCGTCGGCCAACGTGGCGTCGCCGCGTGCGCGCGCGGCGTCCGCGTCGATCACGACGACCTCAGCCGGCAGCCGCGAGGCCGCGGCCGGAGCGCGGGTCGCGGTGACGACGATCTCGTCCTCGTCGGCGAAAGCGGAGGCGGTCAAGGTCGCCAAAAACGTAGCGGTGATCACGAGGGAACGATGCATATGACGCTCTCCGTCATGGCCGCGCGGGCCCGCGCACGGCGACGTCAACAGCGATGCGGGCGCGCGGATGCGCGAGGCCGACCCACGTCGCTTCACCGGAGAGGTTCCGTTCCGCCGCGGCTGGACCCGGCCGCGCGAAGAGCGACTGCGGCGGCAGGTCTCCTGGCTCGCGGGTTTTCGCGTTCCGCCGCCTTCCCAAGCCGAGCCGGCTCAGTGACGTGATTGGCGGAGCGCTCGCCGCTTACAGTTGCGGGCACAGCTGCGGATTTGGGGAGGGCCCCGCACCGCATTCCCTGTTCGCGTCCCTTGCGGGACGACCGTCGCGGGGCCACGAATAGCGGTGTTTAGCGTCCGATCCAAGCCGTTCCGGGCTTGACGTTGCCGCGCGCGGAGCTAAACACCGCGACCTTGATCCGGTTCGGGCGCGGAAATGCGCGCCCGCGCCTCCACGCTTACCTGTTTGCCAAGGCCCCATTCCGGGGGCGATGAGGACGCGAGATGGCCAAGGAAAAGTTCGAGCGGACAAAGCCGCACTGCAATATCGGCACCATTGGCCACGTCGACCACGGCAAGACAACGCTTACGGCCGCCATCACCATGGTGCTGGCCAAGGAAGGCAAGGCGCAAGCCAAAAAGTACGACGAAATCGACGCCGCTCCGGAGGAGAAGGCGCGGGGCATCACGATCAACACCGCGCACGTCGAGTATGAAACCAACGCGCGCCACTACGCCCACGTCGACTGCCCGGGCCACGCCGACTACGTGAAGAACATGATCACCGGCGCCGCGCAGATGGACGGCGCGATTCTGGTCGTCTCCGCCGCGGACGGACCGATGCCGCAAACGCGCGAGCACATCCTGCTCGCCCGCCAGGTCGGCGTGCCCGCCCTGGTGGTCTTCATGAACAAGGTCGACATGGTCGACGATCCCGAGCTGCTGGAACTCGTGGAAATGGAAGTGCGCGAACTGCTCTCGTCCTACCAGTTCCCTGGCAACGACATTCCGATCGTGAAGGGCTCGGCCCTGGCCGCCGTCGAGGGGCGCGACGCGCCGATCGGCGAAGACGCCATCCGGGAATTGATGACAGCGGTCGATACCTACATCCCGCAGCCCGACCGCCCGATCGACCAGCCGTTCCTGATGCCGGTCGAAGACGTGTTCTCCATTTCCGGCCGCGGCACGGTTGTCACCGGCCGGGTCGAGAAGGGCATCGTCAAGGTTGGCGAAGAAGTCGAGATCATCGGCATCCGCCCGACCACGAAGACCACCGTCACCGGCGTCGAAATGTTCCGCAAGCTGCTGGATCAGGGCCAAGCCGGCGACAATATCGGCGCGCTGTTGCGCGGCATCGACCGCGAGGGCGTGGAGCGCGGACAGGTGCTGGCCAAGCCCGGCTCGATCACGCCGCACAAGAAATTCGAAGCGGAAGCCTACGTGCTGACGAAGGAAGAAGGCGGCCGTCACACGCCGTTCTTCACCAATTACCGCCCGCAATTCTATTTCCGCACCACGGACGTGACCGGCATTGTCCAGCTCCCGGCCGGCGTGGAAATGGTCATGCCCGGCGACAACATCAAAATGACGATCGAGCTCATCACCCCGATCGCGATGGACCAAGGCCTGCGTTTCGCCATCCGCGAAGGCGGCCGCACGGTCGGCGCTGGGGTGGTCGCGAAGATCCTCGAATAGTCGCACTTGCGAAAACTGAACGGTGAAGGGCCGCGCTTGCTGAGCGCGGCCCTTTTTCGTTCGGCCCGTGTCTGCTACGCCTTCGCCATCTTGGGTTTTGGGGCGCGCTTAGAAGGCGAAGCCGCCGCGCGTTCGGGAGGGAAGACGAGATGAAGCGCGTTCTCGCCGCCTTAACCGGCATGCTTTTGCTCGCGTACGGCTCGGTTTCAAGCGCTGCGCCGATCGAGGCCTACGCTCACTTGCCGCTGGTCACAGACATGCGTCTCTCAGACGACGGCACGACCGTGGCCTACGTGTCGACGCAACGCGACGCTGCGCGCATCGCGGTCGTGCAGCTCGACGGGACAGTGTTGCAACAGGTCGACCTGGGCAACACCAAAGTGCGCGTCCTCGATTGGGCCGGCCCCGACCATGTCCTGATCTACACGAGCACGACCAGCGGCATCCAAGATTTGTTCATGGTCGGCGAAATGTGGCAGGTCGTCAGTCTCAACATTCGCACTGGAAACGCCGTACAGCTCATCAACCGTGTGCATGGAGGAATGACCTCGTACACGAACGTGATCTTCGGCGCGGTGGTCTACGGGCATCACGACGGCGAGCCCATGGCGTTTGCGATGACCTATGCGGGAGGCGTCCGGTCCATGCAGGAAGGCCGTATCGACATCGTCCGTGTCGATCTCGATACGGGCGTGGCCGAGCCGCATCAAATGGGGTCGAAAGACACCGAGGGCTTTCTCATCGACTCTTCGGGCGTCGCCGTCGCCACGACAGAATATGATGACGATCACCGGCAGTGGACGCTCCGCGTGCGCGACGGCAACGGTTGGCGCACCGCTATGACGCAGTCCGCGGAGATCGAGCGACCCGAACTCGAAGGATTCTCCGCCGACGGCAATTCCGCGATTCTCGCCATGTGGAATGAGGATTTGCAGGTTTGGCTCTACCATCCCGTGTCGCTTGCGACGGGTCAGGTCGGCGACGCGGTCGGCCCGGAAGCCTCGACCGGACTTGTCCAAGATCACCAGCAGCGCACCATCGGGTATGCGCGCACTGAAAACTTCACGACCTATAGCTTTAACGATCCCGCGCAGGCGGCGACGTGGCGCCGGGTGGTCGATACGTTCCCGAACCGCGAGATCAATCTCATCAACGCGACGCCGGATTTTGCGAAGCTCCTCGTCTACGTCGAAGGCACCGGCTATGCGGGCAATTACTTCGTTTTCGACACAGCAACCGGGCGCATGCGTCAGATCGCCCGCGCCTACCCCGACATTCCCAGCGCGGACATCGCCGAGGTTCGCGCAATCACCTACAAGGCGGCCGATGGCCTCGACATCCCGGCCTATCTCACCTTGCCGGTCGGCCGTGACCCGACGTCGCTGCCCTTGGTGGTTCTGCCGCATGGCGGCCCGCAATCGCGGGACTGGGCGCGCTTCGACTGGATTGCGCAGGGCATCGCATCAAGGGGCTATGCCGTGCTGCAACCCAATTTCCGCGGCTCCTCGGGTTATGGCGGACGCTTCGTCGACGCCGGTCACGGCGAATGGGGCCGCAAGATGCAGACGGACCTCTCGGATGGCGTCGCCTATCTTGCCGGTCGGGGCATTGTCGATCCCCAGCGCGTGTGCATCGTCGGCGCGAGCTATGGCGGTTACGCCGCGCTCGCTGGCGTGACTTTGCAGCACGGCATCTACCGCTGCGCCGTCGACATGGAGGGGATTTCGGATATTCCGGCGTTCTTGTCCTGGCGCGTCGGGCGGTCGGGCGAGCGCTCAAGCTCGGTCCGCTACTGGGCTCGCTTTCTTGGCGTGGACCGGTATGACGATCCGTCTTTGCGCGGCCTTTCGCCCATCAACGCGATCGGCGGCGACGCCGCACCCATTCTCATCATTCATGGCCGTGACGACACCGTTGTGCCGTTCGCGCAGAGCAGTTCGATGCTGCGCGCGCTGCAAAATGCCCATCGTCCGGTTGAGATGGTGGAATTGCAGCAGGAAGATCACTGGCTTTCACGGGATGCGACCCGCTTGCAAGCGCTTCGCGCGACCGTGGCTTTCCTCGAACAGCACAATCCGCCTGGCGCGGCCCCGCCGCATTGAACGGCGCGACGCAAGTTTAAGGCCGCGCCCCAGGGCGCGGCCTTTTTCGCTTTCGGGTCCCGACTAGAACAGGCTGGCGAAATCGCCGACGCGAAGCAGGCTGGCGCCGCGCCGGTCGCGCGCGAGAAGATCCTCGTCCCAGTTCACACGCACGCCGAGCGTCACGACATCGGCGGTGGCGTCGTCGATGTCGGTGTCGAGATTGGTGTACCCGCCATAGAGGCTGAAGGCCGAGCCGCTGAACTTGTATTCACCGCCGATCGAGAGCGCCGTCGCATCGAAATCGCCGACGCTGGTGTTAAACGTCGCGAATGTAGCCGCAGCGTCGAGGCGAAAGTTGCGGTCGACGAAGAAGCGGCCCTCGACCTGGGCCAGGGCGCCATCCCCGTCAACATCGTCGGAATCTACGTAGCCCGCCGCCCCGGCGATAGTGAAGCGATGGAGGTAAACTGCCGCTTCAAGACCGGCGCTGGTCGTTGATACGTCGCCCTGGGCGACAGCCCCGACGAAGCCGCCAAGCATCCAGCCGCTGGCCGCCCGGCGCACGACATGGATTGTGCCGCCATAGACGGTGTCGTCAGCCCCATCGACGTCGGAGATTTCCGCGTCAACCTGGGTCTGGAAACGGCCGCGCAGGTCGAACGCCAGCGAACCCGTCAGTGTCGTCGCATCGCTGTCCAGCGTGCCGTCGTTCGCTTCTAGATGGGTCCCTGATAGCCCGACAAAGCCGGAATAGCCGGCAGCGTGCGCCGCACTTGTCATCGCTACAGCCGCAAGACCGGTCGCCAAAATCAGTCGCATGTCCCCTCCGGGCGCTAAATCCCTGGTTGCGATTATTCGGCCCGTGGGGTGAGTTTTCGGTTAATGTGGCCTTACCGACCGCTTGCCGCATCCGCCGCCGGCTTGATCTGCATCTCACCATGAGCAGTCAGGCACAGAGGGGGCATGGTGGTGCGCGCAATTTCCATTTTGATCGCTGGAGCGGCGTTGGCCGCGACGTTGCCCGCTGAGGCGCAGACCTTCACCGCCCGCACCGTCGAGATCGTGGATGCGGCCGCCGTGCTTCGCGTAATCCCCGAAGACCGGCCGGATTTCTCGGTGGAAACCACCCCTGGACCGCGATTGTCGGCGCCGCGGGCCCGGATGGAAGGGGACCGCCTCGTGATCGATGGGCGCGTACGCATTTCCAACTGCGGCGCCGTCTGGCGCGGCCATGAGCCCAGCGTGCGCATTGTCGGCGTGGGTTCTGTGCCGCGCAGCGCCCTGCCGGTGATCACCATTCGCGCGCCGCGGACCGTGGACCTTTCGACGCACGGCGCGGTCTTCGCCAATATCGGCGCCTCCGCCGGCGGGCGTCTGTCATTTGATGGCTGCGGCGACAGCACGGTCGGTGCAGCGAGCGGCGATCTTGAAGTGAATTTGCACGGATCCGGCGATGTCGACGTCGGCCCCGTCGCGGGGATGCTGCAAGCAAGCCTCAGGGGTTCGGGCGATCTGCGCGCCGGCGATGCGCAGAGCGCGCGGCTGGCGCTGGCGGGATCGGGGGACGTCTCCATGGAGACCGTGCGCCAAGGCCCGCTGGAGGCCTCGCTCGGCGGTTCGGGTGATCTGCGCGTGGCTTCAGTGCTGGGCGGCGCCGTGACCATGCGCTTGGCTGGATCGGGCGATCTGGCGGTGGCGCAGGGTTCGGCGGACCGCCTCGACGCGCAGCTTGCCGGCTCCGGCGACCTCACTTTTGCGGGCCATGTCGGCGTGCTCGACGCGCGGCTTTCGGGTTCCGGCGACCTGCGCGTGGCGTCCGCGGACAGGATCGAGGGCATGCACAAGGCCGGCTCGGGCGATATTACGGTAGGAAACTAAGCATCCAAAGCGGTTGGGGATGGCATCTTCGGCCGCAAGAGGCTGGTTGGATCGCAAGGAGAGTGCGGTGGAGCGCTTCGTTTTCAACATCGCGGTCGTCTGCGCCGTCGCATTCGCTCTCGTTATGGGGCTGGGCTTCGGTCACATCAAATGGGAGTTCGCCGACGCCTTCGGCTCCGATCCCGTCGTCCGCGCGCCGGCTCAGCAGGTCGCGGCCCGGACCTATGCCGCCGCCGGCGTGCACATCGAGCACGCCGCCGCGCGCGTCGTCGTCATCCCCGAGGCCCGCCAGGACATCAGCATCGAGATCAACAATCCCGGCGGCGTGCCGACCCCGGCCGTGTCCTTCGAGGAGGGGGCCGACAAAATCGAAATCGATGGCCAATTGCGCGGCCGGGTCCGCGATTGCCGGGAGGATGGCGTCGTTCTGTCCGGCTATGGCCAGCTTGCCGCCGACCAACTGCCGCTCATCACCATCCACGCCCCCATGGCCGTCGACATCAGCGTGGACTCCGGGTCCACGACGCAAATCGGAAGGGCGCAATCGGTTGAAGCGGCGTTCGGCGGCTGCGGCGCCGCCACGATCGCCGATGTGGCGGGGCCCTTGAAGCTTTCCGTCGGCGGGTCCGGGCGGATCACCGCGGGCGGCGCGCGCGAACTCGACCTGGAACTCGGTGGCTCGGGAGAGGTGCGCACCGGCGCCATAGCCTCGGGAGCAAGTGTTTCCATGGGCGGCTCCGGGGAGGTCTCACTGGCTTCGCTAACCGGAGACCTTCGCGGGCAACTGGGCGGCTCGGGCACGTTCACAGTGCAGTCCGGCGCCATCGGCCGCGCCGACATTGATATGAGTGGTTCCGGCCAGACCCGTCTTTCCGCCCGTGTCCAACAGCTCTCCGTGGATATCGCCGGTTCGGGAGGGGTTAGCGTGGATCATGGGCCCACGGCGGAAGCCGATCTTGACGTCGGCGGCTCGGGACACGTGCGCTTGATGGGGCCCGTGGATACTCTACGGGTCTCGCTGGCCGGATCTGGCGACGTCAGCGTGGATGGCGTGGTGCGTGAACTCGACGCCGAGATCGCTGGCTCCGGCACGATCCGAGCCACCGAAGTGACGGGTAATTTGCGTAAGGAAGTGTTCGGCAGCGGGCGGGTGATCGTGGACCGGTAGAGGGCCCATCACCGCTTGACGCCCCGGGGGCGCGCCTGTATTTGAGCGCCTCTTCGAGCCGGCCGTAAGCCCAAGGCTTAGACGCGGTTCGCACTTAACGCACATGGATTTCCGGCCTGAACGGCTGGGCCACATGGGCCTTGAGAGGGGCGTCACACGCTCCTCGGCCTCGCGTTTTTTGCGAAATCCGTCCTTGGACTGACGCCGCTCGAAGCGAGCGCGCCACGCCGACGTCGCCTCCCGAGAGGACGCCGGCCGCCGCGCGTTTGGATTTGAGACGACGCGAGTTTTGGACGAACGGCGATGATGCAGCAAAATATCAGGATCAGGCTTAAGGCCTTCGATCACCGCACGCTCGATCTCTCCACCAAGGAGATCGTCTCGACCGCCAAGCGCACGGGCGCCACGGTCATCGGTCCGGTGCCGCTGCCGACGCGCGTGGAAAAGTTCACGGTCAATCGCTCGCCGCACATCGACAAGAAGAGCCGCGAACAATTCGAAATCCGCACGCACAAGCGTGTGCTCGATATCGTTCAGCCGACGCCGCAAACCGTCGATGCGCTGATGAAGCTCGATCTCTCGGCCGGCGTCGACGTTCAAATTCAAGTGCTGGGTTGATCGCGATGACGAAAGCCCAACGCACCGGCGTGATCGCCAAGAAAGTCGGCATGATGCGCGTGTTCGCCGAAGACGGCGCGCATGTGCCATGCACCGTGCTCTCGCTCGAAAGCTGCCAGGTCGTCGGCCGCCGCACCGTGAACGCGGAAGCGTTCGTCGATAGCGAAGGCAAGACTGTCGAGCCGAAGCCGCTCAACAAGAAGAACGCGAAGAACCAGAGGCGCGAAGTCAAGGGCGCTGGCTACACAGCGGTGCAGCTCGGCGCCGGGGCCGCGAAAGCCAAGAACGCCACCAAGGCCGAGCGCGGCCAGTTCGCGAAGTCGAAGGTCGCGGTGAAGGCGGTCGTGCGGGAATTTCGCGTGAGCGAAGACAATCTCCTCCCGGTTGGGGCGGAGATTACGGCGGATCACTTCGTCGTCGGTCAAAAGGTCGACGTCGCGGGCATCACCATCGGCAAGGGCTTCGCCGGCGCGATGAAGCGCTGGAACTTCGGCGGCCTGCGCGCCACGCACGGCGTCTCCGTCTCGCACCGCTCGCACGGTTCGACTGGCCAGCGCCAGGATCCGGGCAAGGTGTTCAAGAACAAGAAAATGGCCGGCCACCTCGGTCAGGAACGCGTCACCACTCAGAATCTGCAAATCGTCCGCGTGGATGTTCCGCGCGGACTTTTGTTTGTGCGCGGCGCCACGCCGGGCGCAGAAGGTTCGTGGGTCGAAGTGCGCGACGCGGCGAAAGCGAAGCTGCCGGACGCGGCGCCGAAGCCGGGCGCGTTCAAGCAAGCGACCGCGGCGGAGTGAGGCGATGAAGCTCGACGTTCAAACCTTTGACGCCAAGAAGGCCGGCTCCGTCGATCTCGACGACGCCGTCTTCGGCATCACCGAAATCCGCGGCGATATCCTGCAACGCATGGTGAAGTATCAGCTCGCCAAGCGGCGCGCCGGCACGCACAAGACGCTGTCGCGCGGCGAAGTCGCGCGTTCGCACTCCAAGCTCTACAAGCAAAAGGGCACGGGCCGCGCACGTCACGGCGCCGCCAACGCGCCGATCTTCCGGGGCGGCGGTCATGCGCACAATCGTCTGCCGCGCGATTATGGCCACGATCTGCCGAAGCAAGTCCGTGCGCTCGCACTGCGCCATGCGTTGTCGTCGAAGGTCGTCAGTGGCGATCTCATCGTGATCGACGCGATCGCGCTGAAGGACGCCAAGACCTCGGCGCTGTCGCAGAACCTGGCGAAGCTCAAGCTCGACAACGCGCTCATCATCGCCGGCGCCGCAGTCGACGAAAAGGTCGCCCTCGCCGCGCGCAACATCCCGAACCTCGACATCCTGCCGAGCGCGGGTCTCAACGTTTATGACATCCTGCGCCGCAACAAGTTGGTGCTTACCCAGGACGCGGTCGCCGCCATTCATGCGCGTTTCAAGGACGCCAAGCCAGTGAAGGCGCGTCCCGCGAAGAAGGGCGCTGTCGCCGCCCAGCCCGTCGCCGCCGCGCCGAAGAAGCGCGCCCCGGCTAAGAAAACCGAAGGAGCCGCGTGATGGCCGCGCTCAGCAAGCATTACGACACTATCATCGCGCCGGTGATCACGGAGAAGTCGACGCTGCTTTCCGAGCACAACAAGGTCGTCTTCCGCGTGCCGCTGGAAGCGACCAAGGACCAAGTGAAGGAAGCTGTCGAGCAGCTCTTCAACGTCAAGGTCGGTGCGGTGAACACGATCCGCCGCAAGGGTAAGACGAAGCGTTTTCGCGGAATCGAGGGCAAGCGCTCCGACACCAAGAAGGCGATTGTCACGCTGCTCGCCGGCTATTCTATCGACGTGACGACGGGGCTCTGATCCATGGCGCTCAAGCAATTCCGCCCGACCTCGCCCGGCCGTCGCCAATTGGTGATCGTCGATCGTAGCGAGCTCCACAAGGGCAAGCCGGTGAAGGCGCTGACCGAGGGGCTGACCAAGTCCGGCGGGCGCAACAATGCGGGCCGCGTGACCGCGTTCCGGCACGGCGGGGGACACAAGCGCTCGTATCGCATTATCGATTTCAAGCGCCGCAAATGGAACGTCGAAGCCAAAGTCGAGCGGCTCGAATACGATCCCAACCGTACGGCCTTTATCGCGCTCATCAAGTATGCCGACGGCGAGCTCGCCTACATCATCGCGCCGCAGCGTTTGAAGGCGGGCGATACGGTGATCGCCGGCGAACGCGTGGACGTGAAGCCCGGCAACGCCATGCCGCTCAAGGCTATTCCCGTGGGCACGATCGTGCACAACGTCGAACTCAAACCGCTAAAGGGCGGGCAGATGGCGCGCGCGGCGGGTTCCTACGTGCAAGTCGTCGGCCGCGACGCCGGCTTCGCACAGCTGCGCATGAGCTCCGGCGAGGTGCGCATGGTGCAGGATACCTGCATGGCCACGATCGGCGCGGTGTCGAACCCGGACAACATGAACGAAGTCTGGGGCAAGGCGGGCCGCACGCTGCACCTCGGCCGCAAGCCCAGCGTACGCGGCGTCGCCATGAACCCGGTCGATCACCCGCACGGCGGCGGCGAAGGCAAGACTTCCGGCGGCCGTCACCCGGTGACGCCGTGGGGCAAGAAGACGCGCGGTCCCAAGACCCGCAAGACCAAGCCATCCGATCGTCTGATCATCCGTCGTCGTCACGCGAAGAAATCGAGCTGAGGAAGATATGCCGCGTTCTGTTTGGAAAGGCCCGTTCGTCGACGGTTATCTGCTCGCCAAGGCCGACAGGGCCTCTTCGAGCGGACGCCGCGAAACGATCAAGACCTGGTCGCGCCGCTCGACGATCATGCCGCAATTCGTGGGCCTCACCTTTCAGGTGCACAACGGCAAACAATTCACGCCGGTGCTCGTGAGCGAGGACATGGTCGGCCACAAGCTCGGCGAGTTCGCGCCTACGCGTAACTATTACGGCCACGGCGCCGACAAGAAAGCGAAGAGGAAATAAGCGATGGGTAAGCCCAAAGCCCCTCCGAAGCAGGCCTCGAACGAAGCGCGCGCCGTGCTGCGCACGCTTCGCATCAGCCCTCAGAAGCTGAACCTCGTGGCGCAATCGATCCGCGGCCTCTCGGCCGAGAAGGCGCGCAACGAACTGCGTTTCTCGCAGAAGCGCATCGCCAAGGATGTGTTGAAGTGCCTGCAGTCGGCGATCGACAACGCTGAGAACAATCACGGGCTCGACATCGACGAGCTGGTGGTGGCGCAAGCGCACGTCGGCAAGAACATCGTGATGCGCCGCATGCACGCCCGCGCGCGCGGCCGCGGCGTCAGCGTCCAGAAGTTCTTCTCGCAAATTACCATCGTGCTTCGCGACACTTCGAAGCAGGCGGAGGCGGCCTGATGGGTCAGAAAGTCAATCCGATCGGGCTGCGGCTCGGCGTCAACCGCACCTGGGATTCGCGTTGGTACGCGAACACCGGCGAGTACGCCCGCCTGCTGCACGAAGACATCAAAATTCGGAAGTTCCTGCGCGATCGCCTTTCGGCCGCAGGTATCTCCAAAATCATCATCGAGCGCCCGCTCAAGAAGTGCCGCGTCACGATCCTCACGGCCAAGCCGGGCGTCGTCATCGGCAAGAAGGGCGCCGACATCGAGAAGCTCCGCAAGGAGCTCTCGCACATGGCGCCCAACACCGAGGTTCACCTGAACCTCGTCGAAGTGCGCAAACCCGAAACCGACGCCAATCTCGTCGCCGAAGGCGTCGCTCAGCAGCTTGAGCGCCGCGTCGCGTTCCGCCGCGCCATGAAGCGCGCCATGCAATCGGCCATGCGGCTTGGCGCGCAAGGCATCCGGATCAACGTCTCTGGCCGTCTGGGCGGCACGGAAATCGCGCGCATGGAGTGGTATCGCGAAGGCCGCGTGCCGCTGCACACGCTGCGCGCCGACGTCGATTACGGTTTCGCCGAAGCCGACACCGCCTACGGCAAGATCGGCGTGAAGGTGTGGATCTTCAAAGGCGAGATCCTCGAACACGACCCGATGGCGCAAGATAAGCGCGCGATCGATACGGGTGAAAACCGCGAACGCCGTGATCGCGATCGGCCCGCGCGAGATGATCGCCCCCCCTCGGCTGATCGCGATCGTCCGCGCCGCGGACGCCGTCCGCCGCGCGGCGGTGAAGACGCCGGCTCGGACGCGGAAGGCTAAGCGACCATGCTGCAACCGAAAAAAACCAAGTTCCGCCGCGCGCACAAGGGCCGCATCCATGGCTTGGCGACGTCGGGCGCCTCGCTCACCTTCGGTCAATATGGCTTGAAGGCGATGGAGCCGGAGCGCGTCACGGCGCGTCAGATCGAAGCCGCGCGGCGCGCCATCACTCGCGAAATGAAACGCCAGGGGCGCGTGTGGATTCGCATCTTCCCGGATGTGCCGGTGTCGAAAAAGCCGACCGAAGTGCGGATGGGCTCGGGCAAGGGCGCGCCCGAATTCTGGGCCGCGCGCGTAAAGCCGGGCCGCATCATGTTCGAAGTCGACGGCGTGCCGGAAACGGTGGCGCGCGAGTCCTTGCGTCTGGGTGCGGCCAAGCTGCCGATCAAGACGCGCATTGTCGCCCGCTTGGAGGGCCAGTGATGAAGTTGCGTGAAATCCGCAAGGAGGTCGAAGACTTCCGCAAAGGCGACAGCGCCAATGTCGCCGACGAAGTGGCGAAGCTGAAGAAAGAGCAGTTCAACCTGCGCTTTCAGCAGGCCACGGGACAGTTGGAAAAGACTTCGCGCGTGCGTGAAGTCCGCCGCCAGATCGCGCGCGCCAAGACGGTGCTGCGCGAGAAGGCGCCGAAGGCCAAGGTTTGAGGAGCCATCGATGCCGCGCCGCGTAATGCAAGGGACGATCGTGAGCGACAAGGGCGATAAGACCGTCGTCGTGCAGGTGGAGCGCACCTTTTTGCACCCCGTGCTGAAGAAGACGGTCCGCCGTTCCACCAAGTTCCACGCCCACGATGAGGCCAATGCCTTCAAGACGGGTGAAATCGTCGAAATTCAAGAATGTCCGCCGAAGTCCAGGCTGAAACGCTGGGAAGTCGTCGGCCGCGTCGGAGCATGACGTCATGATCCAGATGCAAACCAATCTCGATGTCGCCGACAATTCCGGCGCCAAGCGCGTGATGTGCATCAAGGTGCTTGGGGGCTCCAAGCGCCGCTATGCCACCGTGGGCGACATCATCGTCGTGTCGGTGAAGGAAGCGATGCCGCGCGGGCGGGTGAAGAAGGGTGATGTCCGCAAGGCCATCGTGGTGCGCGTGTCGAAGGACATCAAGCGCAGGGATGGCTCGACCATCCGCTTCGATTCGAACGCGGCGGTGCTGATCAACAATCAAGGCGAGCCGATTGGCACCCGCATCTTCGGACCGGTGCCGCGCGAGCTGCGCGCGAAGAACCAGATGAAGATCATCTCGCTCGCGCCGGAGGTCCTCTAAATCATGGCCGCGAAGATCAAAAAGGGCGACACCGTCGTCGTGCTCGCCGGCAAGGACAAGGGGGCGACGGGCAAGGTGCTCGAAGTGCGTCCGGCCGAAGCGCGCGTCCTTGTCGAGGGCGTGAACATGGCCAAGCGCCACACCAAGCCGTCGGTTGGCGTCCCGCAAGGCGGCGTCATCTCGAAGGAAGCGCCCATTCATATTTCCAATGTCGCAGTGCGCGATCCTTCGACGGGCAAGCCCACGCGCATTGGCTTCAAGACTCACGCTGACGGCCGCAAGGTCCGCATCGCCAAGCGTTCCGGAGTTGAGATCGATGTCTGAAGCTTACGAGCCGCGCCTCAAGACGCGATATCGGAGCCAAATCCGGTCTCGCTTGAAGGACCAATTCAAATACACGAACGAGATGCAGGTGCCTGCGCTCGACAAGATCGTGATCAATATGGGCGTCGGCGAAGCCACGGCGGATTCGAAGAAGCTCAAAAGCGCAATGGATGCGCTGGCGCTGATCTCAGGTCAGAAGCCGGTGGCGACCAAGTCCCGCAAGTCGATCGCGGCGTTCAAGCTGCGCGAAGGCATGGCGATCGGCTGCAAGGTCACGCTGCGCAAGGACCGCATGTACGAATTTCTCGACCGGCTGGTGAACATCGCCTTGCCGCGCGTGAAGGACTTCCGCGGCCTGAACGGCAAGAGCTTCGATGGCCGCGGCAATTACGCCATGGGCGTCAAGGAACACATCGTGTTCCCCGAAATCAATTACGACCAGATCGAACAGATCTGGGGCATGGACGTCATCGTCTGCACCACCGCGAAAACCGACGATGAAGCCAAGGCCTTGTTGAAAGAGTTCGATTTCCCGTTCCGGAACTGAGCGAAAGCTCCACCCCAGAACGCATCGGGAGACAGAGAGAAGCATGGCAAAGACGAGTTCAATCGAGCGCAACAAGAAGCGCGAGCGTCTATCGAAGCAGTACGCCGCCCGGCGTGCGAAGCTGAAGGCGATCGCGCTCGATGAAGCGCTGCCGCTGGAGGAGCGTTTCGCCGCGCGCCTCAAGCTCGCGCAATTGCCGCGCAATTCCGCCGCCTCGCGCATCCGCAATCGCTGCGAGCTGACGGGGCGGCCGCGCGCTTTCTATCGCAAGCTCAAGCTCTCGCGGATTGCGCTCCGTGACCTGGCCTCGAAGGGCCAGATCCCGGGCATGGTCAAGTCGAGCTGGTGAGGCAACGGGCATGAACCTGAACGATCCCATCGGCGATCTCATCACCCGCATCCGCAACGCGCAGCTGCGCGGGCGCTCCAAGCTCACCTCGCCGGCGTCGACGCTGCGCGTGCGCGTGCTCAAGGTGCTTCAGGAGGAGGGCTATATCCGCGGCTTCTCCGAGGTGGAAAAGGACGGACGCAAGGAGCTTGAAATCGAGCTCAAATATTTCGAAGGCGCGCCGGTCATCCACCAGATTCAGCGTGTGTCGAAACCTGGCCGCCGCGTCTATTCCTCGATCAAGGACCTGGGCCTTGTCCGCAACGGCCTCGGCATCTCGATCCTGTCGACGCCGAAGGGCGTGATGAGCGACGCCGCCGCCCGCGACGCCAACGTCGGCGGCGAAATCCTCTGCGAGGTCTACTGAGATGAGCCGCCTCGGTAAGAAACCCATCCCCGCGCCGCAAGGCGTCACAATCTCGGTCAGCGGGCAGAACGTGAACGTGAAGGGCCCCAAGGGCGCGCTCGCGTTTCGCGCGCACGACGACGTGGCCGTCGCCTTCGCCGACGGCCAGTTCACCGTGAAGCCGCGCAACGACACGCCGCGCGCCCGCGCTCTGTGGGGCACGACGCGCGCCGTCGTGGCCGCGCAAGTGAAGGGCGTGACGCAGGGCTTCGAAAAGGTGCTGGAGCTCACCGGCGTCGGCTATCGCGCCGCCATGGCCGGCAAGAACCTGCAGCTCAATCTCGGCTATAGCCACGACGTCGTCTACACGCCGCCGGAAGGCGTCACCATCGCCGTGCCGAAGCCGACTGAAATCCGCATCAACGGCATCGATGCGCAGAAGGTTGGCCAGGTCGCCGCGGAAGTCCGTTCGTATCGTCCGCCGGAGCCCTACAAGGGCAAAGGCGTGAAGTACGCGGGTGAGCACATTCGCCGCAAGGAAGGCAAGAAGAAGTAAGCCATGGCCCGCAAGCTCACCGTCACCGAACGTCGCATCCAGCGCAATCGCACGCATCTCAAGAAGGCGGCGAACGGGCGCCCGCGCCTGTCGGTGTTCCGCTCGTCCAAGCACATCTCCGTGCAAGTCATTGACGACGCCAAGGGCAAAACCGTCGCCGCCGCCTCGACTCAGGAAGAGTCGTTCAAGAAGAGCGGCGCGAAGAAAGAGTCCGCGGCCGCCGTCGGCAAGCTGATCGCCGAGCGCGCCAAGGCGGCTGGGGTGAAGACCGTCGTCTTCGATCGCGGCGGATATTTGTTTCATGGCCGGGTGAAGGCCCTGGCCGACGCCGCCCGCGAGGGCGGCCTCGAATTCTGAGGTTGATCTATGACTGACGAAACAGCCGGCGGAGCGGAAGGGACGGAACAACCGCGGCGCGGTCCGCGCGGCTCGCGTCGCGGCGGCGGACGCGAAGGCGGCGGCCGCGGGCGCCGCGACGAGGGTCGCGGGCGCGAGGCGTCGGGGGACGAGCGCGACAGCGAGTTCGTCGATAAGCTCGTCGCCATCAACCGCGTCGCCAAAGTGGTGAAGGGCGGTAAAAATTTCGGCTTCGCCGCGCTCGTCGTTGTCGGCGACAAGAAGGGCCGCGTCGGCTACGGCCACGGCAAGGCGCGCGAAGTGCCGGAAGCGATCCGCAAGGCGACCGAAGAAGCCAAGAAGACGATGATCCGCGTGCCGCTGCGCGAGGGCCGCACGCTGCATCATGATGGCCGCGGCCATTGGGGCGCTGGCAAGGTCATGCTGCGCGCGGCGCCTCCGGGCACGGGCCTCATCGCCGGCGGCCCGATGCGCGCCGTGCTCGAAGTGCTTGGCGTTTCGGATGTCGTGGCGAAGAGCCAGGGGTCCTCGAACCCCTACAACATGGTGCGCGCAACGTTCGACATGCTGAAGCGGCAGACGAGCCCGCGGCACGTCGCGAACCGTCGCGGCCTCAA
>DASZQK010000035.1:0-59766 GCA_035549695.1 Caulobacterales bacterium
CCCGCAATCTCAATTATTGGTGGACGTTCGGTGCGGTGCTCTCGCTCTGCCTCGGCGTACAGATCGTCACCGGCATCGTCATGGCGATGCACTACGTGCCTCACGTTTCGATGGCCTTGGACAGCGTGCAGCGCTTCAAGCGCGACGTGCCGTTCGGCTGGCTGATTCAGCCGATCCACGCGGTCGGCGCCTCGATGTTCTTCGTCGCCGTCTACATCCACATGCTGCGCGGGCTTTATTACGGCTCGTACAAAGCGCCGCGCGAGGTGCTGTGGATTCTCGGCTGCGTGATCTACCTCTTGATGGTGGCCACCGCGTTCTTTGGCTACACGCTGCCGTGGGGCCAAATGAGTTTCTGGGGCGCGACCGTCATCACCAATCTGATCGGCGCGGTGCCGATCGTCGGTGAAAGCATCCACCAGTGGCTGATGGGCGGCTACGCGATCGACGATCCGACGCTCAACCGCTTCTTCTCGCTGCACTATCTGTTGCCGTTCGTGATCGCCGGCGTCGTCGTGCTGCACATCTGGGCGCTGCACGAAGCGGGTCAGAACAATCCGACCGGCGTCGATCCCAAGACCAAGGACGATACGGTTCCGTTCACGCCGCACGCCACCATCAAGGACATGCTGGGCGTTTCGATCTTCCTCATCATGTTCGCGGTGTTCGTGTTCTTCTATCCCGACGCCCTGGGCGATCCCGACAATTTCATCGCCGCGAACGCCGCGCAGACGCCGAACGAGATCAAGCCGGAATGGTACCTGCGGCCGTTCTACGCGATCCTGCGCGCGATCGACTTCGACGTCGGCCCGATCCCCGCGAAGCTCGCCGGCGTGGGGCTGATGTTCGGCGCCATCGCCATCCTGTTCGTGCTGCCGTGGCTCGACAGCTCCAAAGTGCGCTCGATGCGGTACCGCCCGGCGGCGCGCTGGTTCTTCATTTTTTTCGTCGCCGCCGCGGTTGGCCTGGGCTGGTGCGGATCGAAGAGCCCGGGCTTCGCCATTGTCACCGCCGCGCCGTATCACGCCACCGTGTCTTGGATCGAAGGCGGCGCCGTGACGCGCCAGGCGATCGACGTGCCGGCGCCGGAAATGATGCCGGACGCCATGGCGACGACGCGGGTGCAGATGGGCGAGCATGGCGCGAGCTCGGTTTTCATCCAGCGCGAGGGCGGCACACACGCGAGCGTCATCGCCATCACCGGCGGCTCGCCGCGCGAGACGCAAATCACCGCGCTGACGTCGGAAGCGCTCGAAGAGCAGATCACGGCGGCCAAGGCCGATGTGGGCCTGAGGGCGCCCTACGTGTCGGTCAAGCGCGAGCTGCCGTTTGTGTTCTCCGTGACGCAATTGGCGCAGATTTTGACCGCCTACTACTTCCTTTTCTTCCTGGTGATCCTGCCGCTCTTGGGCCTGCGTGAAACGCCGGGCCGCGTGCCTGACACCATCGCCAAGTCGATCGCCGGCGGCGAAGCTCAGCAGGGGGCGTGAACATGGTGCGTCGCTGGATCATCGCCCTCGGCGCGGTCTGTGCGCTCGGCGCGACCGCCGCGTTCGCGGCCTCGGAAGCGGAAAAGCCGCCGGAGCAGCATTTCAGCTTCGAGGGACCGCTCGGCAATTACGATATGGGCGCGGTGCAGCGCGGCTTCGCCGTGTATCGGCAGGTCTGCGCCAATTGCCACTCGATGAACCATCTCTCGTACGACGATCTCGCCCAGCCGGGAGCGCCGTTCGCCGCCTATCGCGTGCGCGATGAGAAGACGCACGAAGAGTCCGTGCGCATCGGTTTGCCGAGGGATGAGCACGGACGTCCAATGCATGGCGCGTACGTGAGCATCAACGACAATCCGTACCTCGCCTCGATCGCGCACAGCGTGCAAATCGCCGACATCGATCCCGACACCGGCCAGCCGACGGAGCGTCCAGGGCGCATTTCGGATCATTTCCGCAAGCCGTTCCCGAATGACGCCGCCGCGCGCGCGTCAAACGGGGGAGCGCTGCCGCCGGATCTTTCCGAAATCGTGCTCGCCCGCATCGGCGGCTCGAACTACGTCCATGCGCTGATGACCGGCTATACCGGCGAGCAGAGCAACGGCAAGTATGTGAACCGCTTTTTCCCGGGCCACCTGATCTCGATGCCGCCGCCGCTCGCCGATGGCGTCGTCACTTATGACGACGGCACGCCCAACACGCTCGATCAGGAAGCCAGGGATGTCGCCCAGTTCCTGCAATGGGCGGCGGACCCGCACATGGTCGAGCGCAAATCGCTCGGCGTCAAAGTGCTGATCTTCCTGCTGGTGCTGACCGGATTGCTCTACCTCACGTACAAGCAGGTCTGGCGCGACGTGAAGCACTGAGCGGTCACGCGCCCGCGCGCGCAGTGACGTCGGCGTAAAACACGTGATGGCCAATGATGCGCTTGCCGACGCCGGCGCTCGCCCAGTACGGGCGGATGCTGCGTGCATGGTAGAACAGCGCGCCCTGGGTCGGGTCCGTCGAGCGGCCTTCCAGCACTTCGCGCGCGACCTCCTGCGCCACGCGCCACGTGGCGAGATTGACGCCGGAGCGCGCATAGCGCTCCGGATGAAGCGCCAACGGGCGGTTGGGATCGTCGCGATTCCACGAAGAGAATTGCCGCGGATGCAGCACGACCTCGTTGAGGCTGTCGCCGAAGCGGCCCTCGCCGACGCGATTGACGACCACGTGCGCCACCGCGCGCATGCCGATCTCGCCCTCGGAGCGCGCCTCCGCCCATGCCGTCGCGGCCAACAGGCGCACGTCGGCGGGATCGATCGGCGGCGCCCGCGGGGCCTGGGCGATGGCGATCGCCGGCGTCTCGGCGTCGAACGGGCCGACATGCTCGGACACGGCCATGGCGTAGGCGTTCGCCCCCATGCCGCAGATCAAGGCGAGCCACGCGAACGAGGCCAGATGGGAACGGGCGGCGGAACCGAACCGGTTTCGCGGGTGTTTGTCACCGGTCGTGTTGCGCGCAAGACCGGCGGCGAAACGCTTCAATCGAGTAAGCAGCACTCCAAACTCCCGTCACTTCCGTGGCGCACGCCCAGGCGGAAGCGGCGCGGGGGCGACGCGCCGCCATTCTGTTCGAGGTCCCCTCGTGAAACGCGGTCCGCCAGCCGAGGGCGATCCGCGCGCTCGGGGAGTTCGCCGCCGCGCGGGGCGAAAATGCGGCGGGCTCGGCGCGCCGCGGCGCCTATTGCACTACCGTGTTGTTAGATTGGAACAAAGCGGCTGGGAAAGCGGTGTCAGCGCCGCCGCAATTCAACCAGCAGCCGCTTCAGTTGCGCATCGGTCTGGTCGAGGTGCAGTTCGACCGTCTCCATCAGCGTCGCACATGCTTCGCGCACGAGGATGCGCGTCGTCTGATTGGCCTCGATCAGGTGTTCAAGTTCGTGAGCGAGCTCCGCGGACGATTGCGGAGACGTGCGGGGAATCCCTGATGCGTTCATTCCGTCCTCAAACGGTCTGGCCAATTCCAAATCGTGGGGCGGCGTCGATACCCGCCTTTCCGGGGCGCGGCTTTTCCTCAGGCGACGAAAACTTATCTTGAAGCGACAAACCCAGGCCGATCGGCGTAGAATTACGCGATCGTGATCGAGATTGTGCGCGCCGACACCCTGCGCGGATTTCGCGCGCTGGTGGATGAGTTGGGCGGCGACGCCGACGCCCTGCTCGCCGCCGCGCGTCTCGACGACGGCGTTGACCGCGACGCATACGTCTCATTCCGCGCCGTTGTCCGTTTGCTGGAGAGCGCGGCGGCGGCGCTCTCGTGTCCGGATTTCGGCCTGCGGCTGGGGGCGATGCGGCGCGACGATGCGCTGGGCCCGCTCGCCGTCGTCATGCAGAACGCCGAGACCGCGCGCGGGGCCATCGGCTATGCCGAGCGCTTCCTGCATTTCCACAATCTCACGCTCGAAGCGCGCCTGGTCGGCGCCGACGAACCTGGCAGCGAATTTCTTTCGCTCGAACACTGCTTGGCGCGGCCCATGAAGATGCTGCAGTCGAGCGAGCGGATGATCTGCTTTGCGGCGCGGTTCATCGGCATGATCAGCGGCGCGCCGCCGCAGGAGGTATGGTTCCGGCACGCGCGCCACGCTCCCGCGGCCGCCTACCGGGCGGCCTTCGGCGCACCGGCCGTGCGCTTCGCCATGCCGCGGCAGGGCCTGCTCGTTTCGCGCGAGGCGCTTGAGCAGCCGCGCGACCGCGCCGACGCGCAATTGCGTCAGATCGCCGAGCATTTTCTGGAGAGCACCGCACCCGTTCTGGAGCAGGGCGTGTCGGCGCGCGCCCGCGCGCTCATCGACCGCATGATGCGCATCGGCGAATGCACGCAGGCCGATCTGGCGCGCGCGCTCGCCTTGCATGAACGCACGCTGCAGCGCCGCCTGCAGGGGGAGGGGACAAGCTTCGAAGCCATCAAGGACGAGGTGCGCCGCGACATGGCGCGCGAGCTTCTGAGCCAGCCCAACGTGTCGCTCTCACGCGTCGCGGAAATGCTGGGCTATGCCGAAACCTCCGCGCTGACGCGCAGCAGCCATCGTTGGTTCGGCATGAGCCCGCGCGACATGCGCAAGGCGCTGCGCGAAGAGGCCGCTTGAGCTATCCCAGCTCCGCCTGGCTCTTCACGATTTTGCCGACGAGGCCGTACGCCTTGGCCTCGTCCGCCAGCATCCAATAATCGCGGTCGATGTCGCGCTTGATCTTGTCGATCGGCTGATTGGTGGCGTCGGCGAAGATGCGGTTGAGGCGTTCGCGCATGCGCAGGATTTCGCGCGCTTGAATCTCGACGTCGGACGCCATGCCGCCGATGCCGCCGCGCGGTTCGTGCAGCAGGAAGCGGGTGTTCGGCAGGCAGAAGCGGTTTTCGCGCGGGGCGGCGCAATAGATCAGCGCGCCGGCGCTGGCCACCCAGCCCGTGCCCAGCATCTTCACCGGCGCGTTGATGAACTTGATCACGTCGTGGATCATGTCGCCGCTTTCGACGTGCCCGCCCGGCGAGGAGATCACGAACGTGATCGGTTTGGCGTTCTGCGCGGCCAGCGCGAACAGGCGTTCCGTCACCCGGCGCGCCTGCTGATCGTTCACTTCGCCGGTCAGCATGACCACGCGCGCATCGAACAGGGCCTTTTCGATCACCGCCGGCGCGTTTTGCTGTTCCTTGGTCTTTTCGTCTTCTTCATCATCGAGGCGGGTGGGGTCGAGGATCATGGCCACGAGGCTCCTGGGAAAATCGCGAACTCATGACGTAGGCAGGTTCGAGCCGATTTCCTAGTGCGTCGGTGTTTTGCTCCCCCGCTTGCGGGGGAGCTGGCAGGCTGCGAAGCAGATCGTCTGAGGGGATGGACCGCCCCTCCGTCGCCTCCGCCGCAAGCGGAGAAGGACAGGAGCGATTTCATGGACTTGAGCGCCTCGATCCGCACCATCCCGGACTATCCCAAACCGGGAATCCTGTTTCGGGACATCACCACGCTGCTCAACGACGCCCGCGCGTTCCGCCGCGCCGTGGACGAACTGGTGCAGCCGTTCGCGGGGCGCAAGATCGACAAGGTGGCCGGCATCGAGGCGCGCGGTTTCATCCTTGGCGGCGCCGTCGCCCACCAGCTTTCGGCGGGATTTCTGCCGGTGCGGAAAAAGGGAAAGCTGCCCGCCGAGACGCTGCGGCAGACCTACGCGCTCGAATACGGTGCGGACGAAGTGGAAATTCACGTCGATGCGGTGAAGCCGGGCGAGACGGTGCTGGTCGTCGACGATCTGATCGCCACCGGCGGCACCTGCGAGGCGGCCGTGCAATTGCTCCGGCGCGCGGGCGCCGAGATCGTTGGCGCGGCCTTCGTGATCGACCTGCCCGATCTCGGCGGCGCGGGTAAAATCGCGGACATGGGCGTGCCGGTGCAAAGTTTGGTCGCATTCGCGGGACATTAATCGGGCTCGTCTCGATCGCGGAGGGGACCCATGCACCTCCTCATCATCCTTGCGGCGATGCTGTTCGCGGCCGCCACGCCCTATCTCGCGATCCCGGAAGGGCGCGATGTGGAAGTCAGCGACAGCGCGGCGCCCGATCCCGCTTTCCCGGATGGCGATTCGAGCGGAGACCTGCTCGCCGTCCAGGACGCGGAGGCGGGCGATGACGCAAGGGACGATGTCTAAGCGGCCTTGAGCGCTTCAAAGCGGGCGTTACAGTCCCTCCTTTCGGGGGAGGGCGATGAAAGCTTCAGAACTGACCATCCGAGGGCTGATCCTCGGCGCCATCATCGCGATGGTGTTCACGGCCGCTAACGTCTATCTCGGCCTTTTCGTCGCCATCACGGTGGCCTCCTCCATTCCCGCGGCGGTGATCTCAATGGGCGTGCTGCGCGCGCTCAACACCGGCACGATTCGCGAGAACAACATCGTCCAGACGGTGGCGTCTTCCGGCGGCACGCTCTCGGCCATCATCTTTGTGCTGCCGGGCCTTGTCATGATCGGCTATTGGCAGGGCTTCGATTATTGGACGACGTTCCTGATCTGCGCGCTGGGCGGCACGCTCGGCGTGCTGTTCTCGATTCCCTTGCGGCGCGCGCTGGTGGTCAACACGCCATTGCCGTTTCCCGAAGGCGTCGCCGCGGCCGAGGTGTTGAAGGTCGGAGCCACGGGCGACGAAGCGTCTCCCGACGCGATCGAGCGCAGGCGCGGACCCCTGGTGGTGGCGTTCGGCGCGGTGACGGCGGCGCTGCTCAAGGTCCTTTCGTTCATCGGCATTTCCGCCGAGTCGCTGACGAAAGTGTTCCGGATTGGCGCCGGCGCAACCGGCGTCGACATCGGTTTTACGCTGGCGCTCGCCGGCGCGGGACATATCGTCGGCATTTCCGTCGGCATGGCCATGCTGCTCGGCCTGCTCATCACCTGGGCCGGCTTCGTGCCGATGATGACGCACGGCTTCAGCGGCGACGTGGGCGAAGCGGTGACGACGACGTGGCGCCAAGTCCGCCTGATCGGCGCCGGCGCGATCGGGATTGCGGCGATTTGGAGCCTGGTCAAGCTGGTGGGGCCGCTGCTGGCCGGCGTGAATGCGACGTTGAAGGCGCGCGCGAACGGCGCGCGCGCCGCCGGCGCTCACGACGACCGCGACATTCCCATGCCGGCCATCGTGCTCATCAGCCTGGTGTGCCTGGCCATGATCGCATGGCTGATCTGGAATTTCATTGACGGCGGCGAATTGGCTCCGCTTGCGCTCACGTTGACGCTGGGCGGCGTCATTTTCGCCGTGGTCGTGGGTTTCTTCATCGCCGCCGTGGCCGGCTATATGGCCGGGCTGATCGGCGCGTCGAACAGTCCGGTTTCGGGAATCGGCATTCTGGCGACGGTCTCGGCCGCGGCGTTGCTGGCGGTGTACGCTCAGCCCATCCTTGGGCCGAACGCGACGCATGCGCTGGTCGCGTTCGCTCTTTTCCTCGTCGCGGTCGTCTTCTCCGTCGCAACCATTTCCAACGACAATTTGCAGGATCTCAAGACCGGCCATTTGGTCGGCGCGTCGCCGTGGAAACAGCAGGTGGCGCTGATCGTCGGCGTGCTGGCCGGTTCGGCTGTGATCCCACCGGTGTTGGATCTGCTGAACCGTGCCTATGGCTTCCCGGGCGATCCCAATCGGCACGCCATCGCCGGCGAGGCGCTGCCCGCGCCGCAGGCGGTGCTGATCTCGACGCTGGCCCAGGGCGTGCTCAACGCCCAGCTGGATTGGGGATTGATCGGAACCGGCGTCGTGCTGGGCGCCGCCCTCATCGTGCTGGACGAGGTGCTGGGGCTGATGAAGCTGCTGCGCCTGCCGCCCCTGGCCGTAGGGCTCGGCATCTATCTGCCCATGTCGGCGACGCAGCCGGTCGTCGTCGGCGCGATTATCGGCTGGTTCTACAACCGGGCGATGGAAAAGCGTCCCAACGCTGAAATGGCCAAGCGCTTCGGCGTGCTGCTGGCGTCAGGCCTCATCGTCGGGGAGAGCCTGTTCGGCATCCTGCAGGCGGGGCTGATCGTCGCCACCAACAAGGAGCATCCATTCGTCGCGCTGCCGCCGTCTTTGGCCGACTACACGCCGTGGATCGGCGCCGTCCTGTTCACGCTCTTCCTGATCGTGAGCTACGCCTGGACCAATCGGCAATCGAAGCCGAGTTAGCGGCCGGAGCGGCCGCCGCGCGCCTTGCGCGCCGCTTCCCAGCCTTCGAGCGCCTGCTTCTGACGCGCCAGCGCCGCGCGCTCGGCGGCTTCTCGCTCGGCCCGGGCCAGATCGCGCGCGGCCTGCTCGGCCCAACGCCGCTCTTCCGCCGCCTCGGCTTCGCGCTTGAGGCGCTCTTCCTCGGCGCGGGCGGCGGCTTCGCGCGCTTCCTTGCGCGCCTTGCGGTCCGCGCCCTTTTGCTCCTTGCGGAGCATCTCGGCCAGCGCACGCTTTTCGGCGCGTTCCGCCTGCGCTTTCGCGACCTCTTCGCGCTTGGCGATCGCTTCGGGCGTATTCAGCGCCGCGCTGCGTTCGCGCATTTTTTCCAACATGGCTTGCTTGGCTTTTTGCGCTTCGCTCAAGCGGTCAGCGATATTCGCGGCGCCTTTCAAGTTCGCGTGTCCTTTCGGCCTGAGATGAAAAAAAGGCGTCGCCGCTCAGAGCGGACGCCTCCTGGGGGAGGAGATAGAGGATCGGCGGCGAAAACCCAAGAGGGAAAACCCGAGACTTTCGGTCGCGGAAAAGCTCGCGGCTCACATGGCGGCGCCGACATGCCGCCCTTCGGCGATTTCTTCGACCATTTTCGCGCAAAAGGCCGGCAAATCGTCGGGTTTGCGCGAGGTCACGAGGCCCGAATCGACCACGACTTCTTCATCGACCCATTCCGCGCCCGCATTCTTGAGATCACATTTCAGCGAGGGCCACGACGTGACACGCTTGCCGCGCACGCCGCCGGCGTCGATCAGCGTCCACGGTCCATGGCAGATGGCGGCGATGGGTTTGCCGTCTTCGATGAAGCGGCGAATGAAGGCGATGGCGGGCCGTTCGAGGCGCAGCGCGTCCGGATTGGCGACGCCCCCGGGCAGCACCAAGGCATCATAGGTCCGCGCGTCGACCTCGCTCAGCGTCTTGTCGACGCGCACCTTGCGGCTTTTTTCGCTGTGCGTGACGCCCTGAATCTCTCCGGCGCGGGAAGAAACGATGTCGGCCTCCGCGCCCGCCGCCTTCAGCGCGCGCAGCGGCTCGGTCAATTCGGTTTCCTCAAAGCCGTCGGTCGCCAGCACCGCAACCTTGCGGCCCGCGAGTTTTTGCTCCGGCATGACGTGCGCTCCGCGAAAAGGGGTCGCTTCTCAAACCAGCGGCGCGGGCGCGGGTTCCGTCAGCTCAGCAGGAGCATGGCGAGCGTGGCGGAGGCCATGACGACGGTGGCGGCCCAGCCGAACCAGCGCTGCAAACGCGTCGCGACGAAATCGCCCATCTCACGCCGGCGCGTGGCGACGATCATGGTGGCGATCATGATCGGCACGGCGATGACGCCGTTGAGCACGGCGCTCCAGAACAGCGCCTTGATCGGGTCGATGGGCGCATAGTCGATGCCCAGGCCGATCAGGATCGAGAGCGTGATCACGCTGTAGAAGGCCGGCGCTTCACGCCATCGCTTCTCCAGCCCCGAGGTCCAGCCGGACGCTTCGCTCAGCGCGTAAGCCGCCGATCCCGCCAGCACCGGCACGGCCAGAAGCCCGGTGCCGATGATGCCCAGCGAGAACAGCACGAAGGCGAAATCGCCCGCCACCGGCTTGAGCGCGGCGGCGGCGTCGGCCGAACTCTCGATCGCGCCGCCGCCATGCGCGAACAGCGTCACCGCCGTCGTCAGGATGATGAAAAAGGCGATCAGGTTGGAGAAGGCCATGCCGAGATAAGTGTCCCAGCGGATGCGCGAGAGTTCACGCGGCGCCTGTTCCGGCTTCTCGACGAGCGGCGCGGCGTCCGGATCGTTTTCCTCCTCCTCCACCTCTTCCGACGCCTGCCAGAAAAACAGGTAGGGGCTGATCGTCGTCCCGAACACGGCGACGACGACGGTCACGGCGTCGCGGCTGAAGCTGAGGTGGGGCGCGAAGGTGCGCGCAATCACCTCGGCCCAGTCGATGTGCACCGCGAACACGACGCCGACATAGGCGAACAGCGCCAGCGTCAGCCATTTCAGGAAGCGCACATAGACGTGGTAGGGCACGATGATTTGCAGGCCGAGCGAAACCAGCGCGAGCGCCAGCGTCAGCGCGTGCTGGTCCCAGCCGCTGAGCAGCTTGCCGGCCGCACCCATCGCGGCGAGGTCCGCGCCGACATTCACCGTATTGGCCACGAACAAGAGGCCCACCAGCGCCCCAACGACGGGGCGAGGGAAGATGCGTCCCATGTTCGCCGCCAGGCCGCGCCCGGTGACGCGCCCGATCCGCGCGGCGACCGACTGCACCGCCGTCATCAGCGGATAGGTCAACACGACCGTCCACAGCATGTTGACGCCGAATTGCGCGCCGGCCTGGGAGTAGGTGGCGATGCCGCTGGGATCGTCGTCCGCCGCGCCGGTGATGAGACCCGGCCCCAGGCGCTTGAAGACGCTGACCCTGCCCAGCGATTCAAGCGCGCGCTTCGAACTCATGACGTTCTTCTGCGCGATGCGCTTGGGGTCTGGCAAGCTCAGCCGGGGCAAACCAGTGGCGCGCCGAGCGCGGCTTCGGCATAGGCGTCGCGCCCGGCGCGATAGCCGTCCCAGCCCCAATCGGCGGCGCGATCGGGTTCCAGTGAGTCGACATTGAGGTCGAGCGCGACCAGGTCGTCGGGCAGTCCGCTCGCGCGAAGCGAATAGGTATGGGCGCGATCGGCGAAATGCATGTTGATGCGCGAATGCGGCAGCAGCACGTTGCCGCCTTCAGACCAGGTCTCGAGTCCGTCGCCGGGCGGCGTGCCGACCAGCAGCGCGTGCGAGAATTGGCGCATCTGCACGACATGGGTAATGGCGGCGGAGAAGGTGTTAGGACCGACCAGAACCAGCGTTCGCCCCCGGTTCTGCCCAAGGGGCGAGGCGGCGAGACCCTCGAACAGCGCCCAGCCGCGCGTGAGATCGCCGCCGGTATTGAAGCGCAGGTCGACGATGAGATGGGCTGGCGGGCGCGCGGCGAGATCGGCAAGGACGCGCTCGCCGAACGCGCCGAGCGTCTCTCCGCTCGGCGCGTCGCTCGCGCGGTTGACTTGCAGATACGCCACGTCGCCCTCGCACCGCACGAACCGATAGGATTCGTTCGCGCCGGCGAGCACGGGCGTCAGCGCGCGCCCTTCGAGCACATGGCGCCAGCCCGCGCTCGCCGCATGCGCGGGCGACAGAAACCACCAATTCTCCTCAGGGACGTCGCGGCGAACGAACGGCTCTGGCGCAAGCTCCGTTTCAATCCGCCGGCCGTCACGCTCGAAGACAAATCGCGCCTTGCCGTCCCCGTGCAGCAGCCTGGCGCCGATCAGCGCATCCGGGCTGGTGAGGCTGTAGCCGGCCATGTAGCGCGCCCAATTGTCGTTGCCGGCGAACAGCGGCCGCAGGAGCTGCTGCGCCGAGGCGACCCTGGCGCCCGCGACACGCACGAGACGCGCGCCGAGCAGGTCGGCGTGCTCGGGCCGCGCCGCGACCACGCGCCACTCGCCCTGAAAGCTCCAGATACGGATCGGATAGCGCCGCCAGACGCCGCGATTGCGCAACAGGTAAGCGCGCGTGTGCGCGTTGTCCGCCAGCGCCGCGGCGCGCGCCAGACCAGCCTCGATTTCCGCGTCGTTGAGGCGATCGGCGCGGGCCGAAAGGTTCTGCAGCAGCACGTCCGCGCGGGCGCGGTTTTCCGCCGAGTACGAGCGGTCCTTCATCAGAAACTCGTTGCGCGCGACGTCGATGTCGGCCCGCCAGTCCGCGGCGCGGTCCGATTGCGCCAAGGCGGAACTCGCGAGCACGCCAAGAGCGGCAATGCAAACGGCAAACAGTTTCATGTTTCATCTCCCCGCACGGGGAGATGCCGGCTCAGCGCCGCGCGGATGCGAGCCGGTCGAACAGCGCGTTGAAAGCGCCGACCGCCGCGCCCGGCCCTTGGGCGTGTTTCCACACGCCGTTCGCCACGGCGAGAAAATCGGCGCCCGCGCGGACCAGCGGCTCGGCGTTGTCGACCGTGACGCCGCCGATAGCGACACAGGGCGTTTCCATCGTCTCGTGCCAGATTTCCAGGATTTCCGGCTCGGCCCAGTGCGACGGCGCCTTCGTCTCTGTGGGGTAAAAGGCGCCGAACGCCACATAGTCCGCGCCGGCTTCCGCCGCCTCCATGGCGAGGTGCCGCGAATTGTGCGCGGTGACGCCGACGATCTTGTCCTTGCCGAGCAGGCGCCGCGATTCTGCGTAACCCGCATCGAGCTGGCCGATGTGTGCGCCGTCCGCGTCCGCGCGGGCGGCCAGATCGGGGCGGTCGTTGACGATGAAGGCCGCGCCGGCCTCCTGCACCAAGGGCTTCAACGCCTTCGCCGCCGCCAGTACGTCGACATCCGCCACGTCCTTGAGGCGCAGCTGCACCGCGGCTACGTCGCCGCCGGCGAGCGCGGCGCCCAGCGCGTCCACGAATGTAGGCTCAAGGCGCGGCGGCGTGATGAGGTAGAGGCGGCAGCGGTTCATGACCGCGTCTTATGGACTGCCCGCGCAGTCGCCTGCAACGGAGAGGCGTGGATCAGCGCGCGATAGCCGAAGCGAGCGCCTTGCGTTCGGCGAACGTGAGGAAGCCCTCTCGGTCCCACAGCGCGCGGTCTCGCAGCAACACCGAGCGCAGCCGCGTCCGCTCGGCGCCTTCCGACATGGGGAAGGCCAACGCCAGCGCGGCCAACAAGTCCGCCTTGCGGTCTCGAACTTTGGCGTCGTCCTCATAGAATTCAAGCAACAGATCGATCGGCGCGGTCGCCAGCAGAAGATCCTCGTCCTGATCGAGAAGCGCGAGCGTGGAATCGGCGCACCACCATTCGAGGATCTCCGCGTCGATCGTCGGCATGGCCAAGGCGCAGTATTTTACGTGGCCGACAGCCCGGCATTGGGCGCAATGTTCGTCGCGCACCGGCTTGCGATCGAACGCCGCCTCGTACTTGGTGAGCTTTTGCACATTCGCCGCGTCGCAGCGGCCGCACGTCCAGGTGCGGGCGTGGTCGCGTCGCATTTACTCCGCCGCGAGTTTGGCGCTCGCGCCGATCTTGGGATCGAGCTCGCCCTTGGCGTAGCGTTTGGCCATGGCGCTTATCGGCAGCGGCTTGATCTTGTCGGCCCAGCCGGCGGCGCCGAATTCCTGGAAGCGTTGGATACAGACGTTGCGCATGGCTTCCTTCGCGGGTTTCAGATAGGCGCGCGGATCGAACTCGGCCCGCTTCTCCCAGAACACTTTGCGGATCGCGCCGGTGATGGCGAGGCGGTTGTCGGTGTCGACGTTCACCTTGCGCACGCCGAACTTGATGCCGCGCTGAATTTCTTCGACCGGTACTCCCCAAGTCTGCTGCAGTTCACCGCCATGGGCGTTGATGATCTCCTGCAGATCCTGCGGCACGGAGGAGGAGCCGTGCATGACGATGTGGGTGTTGGGCAGTTTCTTGTGCACCGCCTCGATCACGTGCATGGCGAGAATGTCGCCGTCGGGCTTGCGCGTGAACTTGTAGGCGCCGTGGCTGGTGCCCATGGCGATGGCGAGCGCATCGACGTGCGTGGCTTCGACGAAAGCGACGGCCTGATCGGGATCGGTGAGGAGTTGATCGTGGCCGAGCTTGCCTTCAAAGCCGTGCCCGTCCTCCTTTTCGCCCATGCCGCTTTCGAGCGAACCCAGGACGCCGATTTCTCCTTCCACGGACGCGCCGATCCAGTGCGCCATGTTCACCACACTGCGGGTGACGTTGACATTGTAGTCATAGCTCGCCGGCGTCTTGCCGTCGGCCTCGAGCGAACCGTCCATCATCACACTGGTGAAACCGTATTGCAGCGCCGTGGCGCAGGTGGCTTCGCTGTTGCCGTGATCCTGGTGCATGCAGATCGGGATGTGCGGATACATTTCCACCAAGCCGTCGATCAGATGCTTGAGGATCACATCGCCCGCATAGGAGCGCGCGCCGCGGCTGGCCTGGATGATGACGGGCGCGTTCACCGCATCCGCCGCCTCCAGAATGGCGAGCCCTTGCTCCATATTGTTGATATTGAAGGCCGGGATGGCGTAGCTCTGCTCGGCCGCGTGATCCAAGAGCTGCCGTAAAGTGATGCGCGCCATGTGGTCTCCGAAAGCGCGAATGAGTCTGGTGCGTCTTCATGCGCAATCAAGCGCGCGGCGCATAGCGTATTCGCGTTTTGTCATGCGGAATGTGCGCGCTTGTGCACGCGTGGAGACATGACTGCGCTGTCATTGCGCAGGATTGGTCAGGCCTTCAGCGCTTCCACGCCGGGCAGCGCCTTGCCTTCCATCCATTCCAGGAACGCGCCGCCCGCCGTCGAAACGAAGGTGAAATCGCCGGCGACGCCGGCATGGTTAAGCGCCGCGACGGTGTCGCCGCCGCCGGCGACGGCGATCAGGTTTTGGGCCTTCGCCAATTCCGCGGCCCGCTTCGCCGCGGCCGTCGTTGCGGCGTCGAACGGAGGAATTTCGAACACGCCCAGCGGGCCGTTCCAGATCAGCGTCGCCGAGGATTCGATGGCGTCAATGATCTGCGCCGTGCTGTTGGGCCCGAGATCGAAAATCTTCTCGCTGTCGGCCACGCCTTCGTTCATGCGCCGAACGCGTGTCGGCGTCCCGGCTTCGAGCTTTTCCGCCACCACGAAGTCCGTCGGCAGGATGAGCAGGCAGTCAGCGGCCTCGGCGGCGGCGAGAATGCCGCGCGCCACCTCGGCCATTTCGCGTTCGCAGAGCGAACCGCCGACATCGTAGCCCTGCGCGTAGCGGAATGTGTTGGCCATGCCCCCGCCGACGGCGAGGCGGTCGAGCTTGCTCACGAGGTTTTTCAGAAGGTCGATCTTGGTCCAGACCTTCGCGCCGCCGACGATGCCCATCACCGGCCGCTTCGGCGAACCGAGCGCGGCGTTCAGCGCGTCGAGCTCCTGTTCCATCTGCTTGCCCGCATAGGCGGGCAGCGCGCGCGCCAGGCCTTCGGTTGAAGCGTGAGCGCGGTGCGCGGCGGAGAACGCGTCGTTCACGTAGAGATCGCCCAGCTTCGCCATGTCCGCGACCAACGCCGGATCATTTTTCTCTTCGCCCTCATGGAAGCGCGTGTTCTCAAGCAGGATCACGCCGCCCGCGGGCAGCGCGTTCACCGCCGCCGCTGCTTCCGCGCCGACACAATCGTCCGCGAACGCCACCGGCGCGCCGAGCAGCTTCGCCAGCGGTTGGACCACTGGCCGCAGCGACATCGAGGCCACGCGCTTGCCTTTCGGCCGATCGAAGTGCGCGAGCAGGGCGATCTTGGCGCCTTGCTTCTGAAGGGCGTGGATCGTCGGCAGGGCGGCCCGGAGACGCGTGTCGTCCGTGACCTTTCCGTCCGCCATCGGCACGTTGAAATCGACGCGCACCAAGACGCGCTTGCCGGCGGCGTTCATGTCTTCGATGCGGCGAAAGGCGGTCATTCAAATTGCTCCGGGTGCGCCGCACGCACCTATCCCCGGATTGGCCGAAGGCCAAGTCCAGGGCCCATATTCTCGAACGTTTGTGCGTACAGGCCCCGGACTGCTCGCTTCCCTCGCATCCGGGATGGGTGTTTGGTTACTTCGGCACTTCGAACGCGCCCATCAGAAAGTCCTGCTTGCCGATCATGAGGCCGTTGTGGCGCAGGATGTCGTACATGGTCGTCACGTGGAAATAGAAGTTCGGAAGCGCCAGTTTGAACAGGTAGTCGGAGCCGGACAGGCTCATCTTGATATCCGGGCCGAGGTTGAAGTTCACGATCCGGCTGTCCGAGCCTTCGAGATCCTTCGCGCTGATCGATTGCACGTCGTCGAGCGCGCGGGCGATGCGCGCCTTGAGCGCGGCAATGGTCGGTTCGCTGGCGGCATAGTCCGGCGGGGTCTGTCCAGCCAGGCGATACATGCAATTCTTCGCCCACGCGGTGGCGATGTCGACCTGCCCCGCGAGCGAGAGCATGTCCGGGGCAAGGCGCGCCGACGCCAGCACGTTCACGTCGAACTTCTTTTCCGTGGCGTAGGCTTCAGCCTTTTCCAGCCAGGTGTTCATGTTGTTCATCAAAGCGACAAACATCGGCACGCTGGCGGCGTGAATTGAAACTTGTCCCATCACCGATCCTCCCGCCGGCGGCGAGGCGCGCGCGGCTCCGGCTTCCTTTAGACCAACCCCGCCCGCCGGGCGAGGTCTTGAAAAACTAGATGAGCTTGCCCACCACGGCCGCCAAATCCGCCATGCGGTTCGAGAAGCCCCATTCGTTATCGTACCAGGAGAGGATCGACACGAAATTTCCGTCCATCACCTTGGTCTGGTCCATGTGGAAGATGGACGAGTGGGGATCGTGGTTGAAATCGTGGCTGACGTTCGGATGCGTCGTGTAGCCGAGCACCTTCTTCATCGGGCCTTCCGCCGCCGCCTTGATCGCCGCGTTCACTTCGTCCTTCGACGTCGCGCGCTTGGCCACGAATTTCAAATCCACAACCGAGACGTTCGGCGTCGGCACGCGGATCGAAACGCCGTCGAGCTTGCCTTTGAGTTCGGGAATGACGAGCCCGATCGCCTTCGCCGCGCCGGTCGAGGTCGGGATCATGTTCAGGCCCGCCGCGCGTGCGCGGTAGAGGTCCTTGTGCATCTGATCGAGCGTCGGCTGATCGTTGGTGTAGGAGTGGATCGTCGTCATCATGCCGTGCTGGATGCCGATGGCGTCGTTCAGCACCTTGGCCACGGGCGCGAGGCAGTTCGTCGTGCACGAGCCGTTGGAGATGACGAGGTGATCCTTGGTCAGCGTGCCGTCATTGACGCCGACGACGATGGTCGCATCCGCGCCGTCCGAGGGCGCCGAGACGATCACGCGCTTGGCCCCGCCTTCGAGGTGGATCGCCGCCTTGTCGCGCGCGGTGAAGATGCCGGTGCACTCGAGCGCGATGTCGACGCCCATCGCCTTGTGCGGCAGCTCAGCCGGGTTCTTGATCGCCGTGACCTTGATCGGTCCCTTGCCGATGTCGATGAAATCCTCGCCGGTTTTCACTTCGCCGGGGAAACGACCGTGCACGCTGTCATAGCGGAGCAGGTGGGCGTTGGTTTCGACCGGGCCCAGATCGTTGATGGCGACCACTTCGACGTCGGTCCGGCCGGCTTCGTGGATGGCGCGCAGCACATTGCGGCCGATCCGTCCAAAGCCATTAATCGCAACCCGTACCGCCATTTCACGCTCCTTATGCCGTCGCCGTCCGCTTAGTCCCCCCGCGCCCGCCCGTCCAGGCGGCGCAAATGCAAACCGGGTTTCCGCGAATCGTCCCGAGGCATAAATTGGGTTGGATCATGACGGTTCAACTCGATCCCGACGCGCAGGCGCTTTTGGCGCAGATGCGCAATCTCGATGCAGCGATCAAAACGATCGAAGCACGCTTGACCCAGGCCGGGAGCGACCCAAATCCCGACATGGTCGCGGCCGCCTTGGCCGAGCCGGTGAAGGCGCTGGGCGCGGCCGCCAGAGATGAATAGGCGGAGGAATTGACCGCAATGGCGCACGCCGTCCTGCGCGTCCTGGGTCAAGAACTCAGCGTCGAGTGCGCGCCGGACCAGGTGAAGCGTCTTGAGGACTTGGCGGCGGCGCTGGAGGCGCGGCTCGAGCGGTTTCCGCACAGGCGCGATGGCGAACGCCTCATCCTCGCCGCGCTGGCGCTGCTGGACGAGGCGCAGGCCGCCGGCGCGGCGCTGGTGCGCGCGCGCAATGAGATCGACCGCTTGGCCGACCTGCTGACCGAGGCGAAGACGGTTAAGCCGATGCGCGCGCCGGAGACCAAACCCCTGCTCAATCCTTGAGAGCAGGGACGAACACGCCTATTTTTCCGCCTGGGCGGTTCCTGCTGCGCGCGTGAGCGTACATCCCGGGGACCGTACATTCTCTCACGGGAGCTGGCTCTGTCCCGCCCGCGGCCCCTTACGGGTCAACTTCGGTCGGGATACCTGGCGCCCACCTTAGCTTGCTAGGGTCCGAGGGGGTGGTTTGTCTTACGGCGCATGTGGTGCCGCCCAACCTTTTCTCGAGGGACAGGTCCGTGAGCGGGGAGAGCGACCTGGAAACCCGGAAAGCGGAAGCTCGTCAGATCATGCGGGCCCAGCGCGCCGCCTGTTCCAGCGCGGAAGCAGCGCTGAAGCTCATGGAAGCGTTCCCGCTGGATTTGGCGCAACTGACGCCGGTCGCCGGCTATTGGCCGGTGGGCGGGGAGATCGACCCGCGTCCGCTGCTCGCCGCGTTGGCCAAAGCCGGACGCGAAATCGCCCTGCCGCGCATGGAGACGCGCGCCGGCCCGGCGCGCTTCTTCGCCTGGCGCACGGGCGAGGCTTTGACAGCGGATGCGTTCGGCGTGCCCTCGCCCCCGGTCGGCCGGGAGCTGAGGCCCCGCCTCATCCTGACGCCGCTGCTGGCCTTCGACCGCGCCGGCCATCGTCTGGGGCAGGGGGGAGGTCATTACGACCGTATTCTTGCCGTGCGCCGCGCCGAAGGCGCGCTTGCAGTGGGGCTCGCTTATTCCGAGCAGGAAATGCAGGCCGTTCCCGCCGGTCCGCTCGACGCGCCGCTTGATTGGGTGGTGACGGAGCGCGAAGCGATCCGCTGCGCGCCGGTGGAAGGCTTGCGCGGGCGCGACTGATGCGCGAGCCGACGCCGCCTTACGTCAAGTATCTTGAGCGCGCGCTGCTGCTCGGCGCCGCCATTGGCGTTGCGCTCGGCATGGAGGGCGTCGGCTACGCCAACGACGTCAGCGTCGGCGACTACATGCTGGCGCCGGCGATCGGCATTGTCGGCCTCGGACTTGCGCTCGCGGTCGGTTTCTCGGCGCCGCGCTCGGCCTATGCGTTCGCCGCCTTCGTCGCGATCGCGATGATCTACATCTTCGATGCGCTCAATCTCAGTTATCTTGCGTACGTGCGTGAATTGCACGCCGAGCAGGGGTTCGCGGAACTGAAGCGCGTGTACTGGACGTTCGTGGCGCCTGCGTCGGGGATTTTTGCGTCCGTCGCCACTGCGATCGTGGTGGCGCTGCGCAGCAATTCATTTTGAGAGCAGCAGCTCCATGAAGATGTCCGCGCGCGCATAAGGAGAGCTTGGCCGGCGCTCGGGGGGCAAATGAACGAACCCGTATTTTTCGTAGAGCGTCAGCGCGGGCGTGAGCTTGGAATTGGATTCAAGATAAAGTCGCCGCGCGCCAAGTGCGCGCGCAAGATCGATGCTCGTCTCCATCAGCGCCGCGCCGATGCCGAGCCCGCGGCAATGCTCCGCCACGGTCATCTTGGCGAGCTCCAGCGTGTCGGCGTCGTAGGGGATGAGCGCCGACGTGCCGACGCATTCCCCGTCGTACTCCGCCATGAAGATCGCGCCGCCGCTTTCGAGGACTTTTTCGGGGTGGTCGAGGGATTTGAGGTCGGAGGCTTCGACCACGAAATGCTTGGCGATCCAGGCGACATTGAGCGCCTTGAACACGTCCGCATCGCTGGCCCGATATGGCCGCACCGTCGCCCGCATTTGCCCGCTTCCCCCGGCTTGGGCTACAAGCCCCGCCTTCGCTATTTAGGGAGCGGGTGCGGGATACCCCATGGCCGGCCATTCGAAATTCGCCAACATCATGCACCGCAAGGGCGCGCAGGACAAAAAGCGCGCGCAGCAATTCACCAAGATCGCCCGCGAAATCCAGGCGGCGGTGAAGCTGGGCGGGGCCGATCCCAATTCCAATCCACGCCTCTACCGCGCCATCGCCGACGCGCGCGCCAATTCGATGCCCAAGGACAACATCCAGCGCGCGGTGGACCGTGGAACCGGCGCGGGCGCGGAGAACCTTGAAGAGATTCGCTACGAAGGCTTCGGCCCCGGCGGCGTCGGCGTGATCGTCGAGTGCCTTTCCGACAACCGCAACCGCACCGCCGGCGACGTGCGCGCGGCGTTCGCCAAGAACGGCGGCAATATGGGTGAAACCAACTCCGTTGCGTTCCTGTGGGATCGCGTCGGCGAAATCCGTTACCCACTCAAAGCCGCCGACGAAGACACCATGCTCGAAGCCGCCATCGAAGCCGGCTGCGACGATTGCGTGGCCGAAGACGAGGAGCACGTGCTCACCTGTTCTATCGCCGCTTTGGTTGATGCAGCCAAGGCGCTCACGGCGAAGTTCGGCGAGCCCGCGTCCGCAAAATTCGTGTGGCGTCCGAAAACGGAAGTGCCGATCGCGGGCGATCACGCCGAAAGCCTGATGAAGCTGCTCGATACGCTGGAAGATCTGGACGACGTGCAAAACGTCTATTCCAACGAAGACATCAGCGAAGAAGAGCTGAAGCGGCTGGCTGAATAGAACGCCACCGGTTTCCTGCCAGCCTCTCTTCCGTCATTCCGGACGGCGCGCAGCGCTGATCCGGGACCCGAGCGTGATGCGCTGCGTCAGGTTCCGGGTTCTCGCTGCGCGAGCCCCGGAATGACTGAGGGCGGGTTGGTAGACGCCTATCCCGCCGCATGGACAAGCCCGGCGCAGCGCCCCATAAGCGACGGGTCGAACGGGGTAGAGCATGGACGATTTGATCGTCGTTTTTGGGGGTTCGGCCTTTGTCGGCCGGCACGTCGTGCGGGCGCTGGCGAAGCGCGGCAAGCGCGTGCGCGTGGCGATGCGCCGTCCGCACCTGGGGCAGGACCTTCGCGTCGCCGGCGATGTCGGCCAGATCCAGATCGTTCAAGCGAATGTGCGTTACCCGGATTCCATAGAACGGGCGCTGGAGGGGGCGACGGGCGTCGTCAATCTGGTCGGCGTGATGCTGAGCGAGGGACAGCAGAACTTTCAGGCGCTGCATGTCGACGCCGCCGAGGCCATCGCCCGCGCGGCGGCCGCCAACGGCGTTGCGCGCATGGTTCACGTTTCGGCGCTCGGAGCTGCGCCCAAGGGCGCGCGCTACGCCAAGACAAAATTCGCCGGAGAGCAGGCCGTGCGCGCCGCGCTTCCCAGCGCGACGATTTTGCGCCCGTCCGTCGTGTTTGGGCCTGAGGACACCTTCTTCAACCGCTTCGCGTCAATGGCGCGGCTGGCTTCATATCTCCCGCTCGGCTGCTTGCCGTTGATCGGCGGCGGCAAGACGAAATTCCAGCCGATCTATGTCGGCGATGTCGCCGATGCGATTTGCGCCGCGCTCGATCGCGGCGATGCGCGCGGGGCGACCTACGAACTCGGCGGGCCGCGCGTCTATACGTTCAAGGAGCTGCTGCAGTTCGTGCGCGCCGAGACGGATCGCCGCGTGCCGATGCTGCCGCTTTCGTTTTCCTTGGCCGGCATTCTCGGGCTTTTGACCGAGTGGCTATTCAAGCTCAATCCGCTGATGAAGGCGCCGCTCACTGGCGATCAGGTCACGCTGCTGCGCCGCGACAGCGTCGTCAGCGCCGACGCGAAGACGATCGCCGATCTTGGCGTCACGTCGCTCGAGAGCGTGGAAGCCATTGTCCCAGCCTATCTCTGGCGCTTCCGCCCGTACGGACAATTCCAGACCAAGCAGATCGCGTGACCACGCGGCTTTGGCCGCTGGCGACCGCCGTCTTCGGCGCCCTGACTTTGTTGATCGTCGTGGCGTTTGGGCTTTTGCCCTCCGTGCGGGCCGCGCACTTCGCGCAGGGCGATTTCACCGCGGCGCTCGCCTTGTTCCAGCGTGCTGTGACGCCCGCAGATTTGAATGCGGTGTTTGGCGATCCGGCGGACCAGGGCGTGCTTGACGCGATGACCGCCGGCAATCGGCTCGACTTGTTCGGCTTTATCCCGACGTACACGTTGTTTCTCGCCTCCGGCGCGGCGATGCTCGCGGGCGGGTTCAAGCGCGCACTCGTTTGGCTCGCACTGGCGC
The DNA here is from genome assembly GCA_035549695.1 of Caulobacterales bacterium. Lineage (GTDB taxonomy): Bacteria > Pseudomonadota > Alphaproteobacteria > Caulobacterales > Aquidulcibacteraceae > Vitreimonas. The sequence continues at coordinate 22,062 of DASZQK010000035.1, forward strand.
CGCTGCTGGTTGGGACGGCGGCGGATATCGTTGAAACGAGCACGCAGCTGGCGATGACGGCGGACTACGCCAACGCCTCGGCGCATCTTCCGGTCGCGCCGTGGTGTTGGAGCAAATATTTTGGGCTGGCGTTCGGCTCGCTCGGCGCGGCCGCGATTTGTGTGCTCAGCGCGCGGAAACGCTTCATCCTCGCCGCGCTAAGCGTGTTGCCGCTGCCTGCGGCGATAATGTCATATGTGGGCGCCGCGCAGGTGATGAACCTCGCGTTCGGGGCGGCATGGGTTGGATTGCTCGTTATCGGGACACTGGAGCTTTTTCGAAAGCCTTAGCTCGCCTCCGGCGCCAAATGCGCCGCCGTCACGTCCATCGGTTCGAGGTGTTCGCAAATGATGGCGCGGTGGCAGACGCGCCAATCGTGTTCGAGGCACATGAGGCAGATGCGCCCCTTGACGGCCATCTCCGCGACTTCCGCCAGCGCCAGTTGCGCTTCGGGCTCGGCGAGCTTGGCCTCATAAATGCGATGCATCACTTGTGTTTTGCCGGCCCGCGCGGCTTCGCGCCCCGCCTTCGGCGTACCCAGCGCTTTCAGATGCAGATAGCCGATGCCTTCCTCCGCGAGGCTGCCCGCCAGAGCCTTTTTCGAAAACCCGGCGCGCCGCGAATTGGCGATCTCGCGCACATCCACCAGCGTCTTTATCTTCGCCGCCTTCAGCGCCCCGATAAAATCCGGAACGCCGACGTTCTCGTACCCGATGGTCCAGAGCTTCGTCATATCGTGTGGGTCGTGAGCGCAATGAGCACGAGGCCGCCGATGAGGATGCGGTAAAGCGCGAAGGGCCCGAAGCCTACGCGCGTCACTGAAGCCAGGAAGGGCTTCACCACCACCCATGCGGAGAGAAACGCAAACACGAAGCCCACCGCGATTTCCGCCGCGCGATCGGCGCTGAGGCTGTCCTTAACTTCGAGCAGATCGTGCACGAACGCGGCGAGCATGGTCGGCATGGCCAGGAAGAACGAAAACTCAGCCGCCGCGCGGCGATCGAGCCCCAGCAGCAATCCCCCGAAAATCGTGGCGCCTGAGCGCGAGACGCCGGGGATCAGCGCCAGCGTTTGAAAAATCCCGATGCCGATCGCGCGCGGGATCGGCGTGAAGCTCGCATCCTTCACGACGGGGCTTGGCCGGAAACGTTCGATCAGCAGCATCGCAATGCCGCCGAGGATGAGCGCGACCGCGATGATGTTGAGGCTCTCATAAAGAACCTCCTTCACGTACTTCGCGAAGAACACGCCGGCGATCACCGCGGGGATGAAGGCAAGGATCAGCATCAAAGTGAAGCGCCGCGCCTCCGGCTTGCCCGGCAGACCGGTGACGACATCCCAGATGCGACGGCGGTAGAGCCACATCACCGCGAGAATCGAGCCGAGCTGGATCATCACCGTGAACACGCCGCCCGGATCGTCGAAGCCAAGCAGGCGCTCGCCGATCAGAAGATGCGCGGTGGAGGAAACCGGCAGGAATTCCGTCAGGCCCTGCAGGATGCCCAGCAGGGCGGCTTGAAAGAGATGGATTGGATCCACGGGCGTCCCTCGAAGAATTGCCGCTCCAATGGCCACAGAACCGGGAGTCGATCAAAAACTCATCGAGGCCTGCGACCTTTGCAGTCATGTACGAGCTAATAGGACAGTAATACTGTCTTTAAAGCATGATTTTGTCTTGATGGGCCGTGCAAACGCCCATATAGAGCTTCCATCCCGCCCCAAGCCGGCTCCCAGGAGAGCGTTCATGGCCGAACGCATGCTCAAATTCGTCTCGGTCGACCAGCAAGGCCCCGAAAAGCGCCCGGCCAAGGCGCGCAAGGGGGACTATCACGAGGTTTACCGCGAGTTCATCGCCGAAAAGGCGGCCGAACAATCCGCGCGTTGTTCGCAGTGCGGGGTGCCGTTCTGTCAGTCTCACTGCCCTTTACAGAACAACATCCCGGACTGGCTGCGGCTGACGGCCGAGGGCCGGCTGGAGGAGGCCTATCAGGTTTCCGCCGCCACGAATTCCATGCCGGAGGTCTGCGGCCGCATCTGCCCGCAAGATCGGTTGTGCGAAGGCAATTGCGTCATTGAGCAATCCGGCCACGGCACGGTGACGATCGGCGCGGTCGAGAAATACCTTACCGACACCGCCTGGGAAAAAGGCTGGGTGCCGCCCATCGCGCCGCCGCGCGAGCGTTCGCAGGGCGTCGGCATCATCGGCGCCGGCCCCGCGGGCCTTGCCGCCGCCGAGAGCCTGCGTCTGCGCGGCTATCAGGTCACGGTCTATGATCGCCACGACCGCGCCGGGGGCCTCCTGATCTACGGCATCCCGAACTTCAAGCTTGAGAAAGACGTCGTCGAGCGCCGCGTGAAGCGGCTTGAGGACGGCGGCGTGAAATTCGTGCTGAATTGCAATGTCGGCGAGACGGTGTCGTTCGAGGAACTGCAATCGCGCCACGATGCGCTGCTAATCGCCACCGGCTGCTACGCCGCGCGCCCGCTCAATGCGCCGAACGGCGGCGACAAGCACACGGTGAAAGCGCTCGATTATCTCATCGCCTCGAACCGCGTCGGACTTGGCGACGAGGTGGCGGAGTTCACCGACGGGACGCTCAACGCCTCTGGCCGCCGCGTCGTCGTCATCGGCGGCGGCGACACGGCGATGGATTGCGTGCGCACCGCGACGCGCCAGGGCGCCAAGAGCGTCACCTGCCTTTATCGGCGTGACCGCGCCAACATGCCGGGCTCGCAGCGCGAGGTCGCCAACGCGGAAGAAGAGGGCGTGCTGTTCGATTGGCTCGCGGCGCCGAAAGCCTTGCGCGGCGGCGCGAAAGCATCCGGCGTGAAAGCCGTGCGCATGCGCCTGGGCGCGCCGGACGCATCGGGTCGGCAAGCGCCCGAAGAAGTGCCGGAGAGCGAATACAACGTCGCCGCCGATCTCATCATCGCCGCCCTGGGCTTCGACCCCGAAAACCTGCCGCAAGCGTGGGAAGCGCCGAACCTCAAAACCACGCGCTGGGGCGCCGTGCGCGTCGATCACAAGACGATGGGCACGAGCATTGGCGGGGTTTACGCCGCCGGCGACGTCGTCCGCGGCGCCTCGCTCGTCGTCTGGGCCATCCGTGAAGGCCGCGACGCGGCGGACGCGATGCACCTCTATTTGCAAGAACGCGCGGCGGCGAGCCGCGTCGCCGCGGAGTAACGGCGATGACCGAATTCAACGAACAGGACTACGTCTCCGCTTACGAGCGCGAGCGCGCCAAGCTGGAAGCGCAAGGGCTCTACAAGCGCGAAGACGAACGCGATGCGTGCGGCGTCGGCCTCGTGGTCGCCATCGACGGCACGCCGCGCCGCGATGTGGTGACGCTGGCGCTGATGGCGCTCAAATCGCTCTGGCATCGGGGCGCCGTGGACGCCGACGGCAAGACCGGCGACGGCGCCGGCATTCTGATCGATGCGCCGCAGGATTTTTTCCGCGAGATCGTCGTCCGCGGCGGGCACACGCCGAAATCCGGCCCGATCTTCGTCGGGCAGATTTTCATGCCGCGCAACGATTTCGGCGCGCAGGAGCGCGCGCGCGTGATCGTCGAAAGCGAAATCCTGCGCGCGGGCTTTGAGATCTATTCCTGGCGCCAGGTGCCGGTGAACATCGCCGCCATCGGCGACAAAGCCAACGCGACGCGTCCTGAGATCGAGCAAATCCTGTTCCACGATCCAATGGCGCGAGACGACGACACGGTCGACCGCGACCTCTTCATCTGTCGCCGCCGCATCGAGAAGCGCGCGCTCGCCAGCAATATCGCTGAGCTCTATGTCTGCTCGCTCTCGGCGCAGACGCTGATCTACAAGGGGATGTTCCTCGCCGAACAGATCGACGAATTTTATCCGGACCTGAAGGACGAGCGCTTCGTCTCGTGCGTCGCGGTCTATCACCAGCGTTATTCCACCAACACGTTCCCGCAATGGCGTCTGGCGCAGCCTTTCCGCATGCTCGCGCACAATGGCGAGATCAACACGCTCAAGGGCAACACCAATTGGATGCGGAGTCACGAAATTCGCATGGCGTCCGACGCATTCGGCGCCGCCGACGCGGACGTGAAGCCGATCATCCAGCCGGGCGGCTCCGACAGCGCCGCACTCGACAACGTGCTCGAAGTCCTGGTGCGCGCGGGTCGTTCGGCGCCGATGGCCAAGACCCTGCTGGTGCCGGAAGCGTGGGCCAAGTCGAAGACGATGAAGCCGACACACCGCGCGCTCTACGGCTATTCGAACGCGGTGATGGAGCCGTGGGACGGGCCCGCCGCGCTCGCCATGTTCGATGGCCGCTGGGCCGTCGCCGGCATGGACAGGAACGGCCTTCGGCCCATGCGCTACGCACTGACCGAAGACGGGCTGCTCGTGGTCGGCTCGGAAACCGGCATGTGCCCGCTCGATGACCGCAAGATCATCGAGCGCGGCCGCGTCGGCGCGGGTAAGATGGTGTGCGTCGATACGCACGCCGGCAAACTCTATCACCACGAAGAGATCATCGACGAACTCGCCGCCGCGCACCCCTACGAACAATGGCTCGGCAACGTCATCGATCTCGATGCGCATCTGAAAGGCGATGAGCCGCGCCTCTATGAGCATCGCGCCGAGCTGCTGCGCCGCCAGTTCGCGGCGGGCATGACGCTGGAAGACCTGGAAATCATCCTTCAGCCGATGATCGAGGAGGGCAAGGAAGCCGTCGGCTCGATGGGCGATGACGCGCCGCTCGCCGTGTTGAGCGACAAGAACCGCCCGCTATCCCACTATTTCCGGCAGAATTTCAGTCAGGTCACGAACCCGCCGATCGATCCGCTGCGTGAGGAGCGGGTGATGAGCCTTGCCACGCGCTTCAAGAATCTCGGCAACATTCTCGCGCAGGATCAGACGCAGGCGAACGTCTACGTGCTGTCGAGCCCGGTGCTCACCAACGGCATGTATCAGCGCATGGTCGAAGAGCTTGGCGACGCCGTCGCCGAGATCGACTGCACTTTCGCCGTCGCTTCGCCGGTTCACGGCGGCGCGCACGAAGCGGGGCGCGCGCTCCGTCAGGCGCTCGACCGCATCCGCGCCGAGGCGGAAGAGGCTGTGCTCTCGGGCCGCAGCCACGTCGTGCTGACGGACGAGCACCAAGGCCCCGGTCGCGTCGGCGTGCCGATGATCCTCGCGACGGGCGGCGTGCACGCGCACCTCGTGGCGAAGGGCCTGCGCTCGTTCTGCTCCATCACCGTGCGTTCGGCGGAGTGCCTCGACACACACTATTTCGCCGTGCTGATCGGCTCGGGCGCCACCACCGTAAACGCCTATCTCGCGCTCGACACCATCGCCGACCGCACCGCGCGCGGCCTCGCCGGCAAGCTCACGCGCGAAGAGGCGGCGGCGAACTACAAGAAGGCGATCGAAGCCGGGCTGCTCAAGATCATTTCGAAGATGGGCATCTCGGTCATCTCGTCCTATCGCGGCGGTTTGAACTTCGAAGCCATCGGCCTTTCGCGCGCTTTGGTCGACGAATTCTTTCCCGGCCTCACCAGCCGCATCTCCGGCATCGGCCTCGCCGGCCTCGCGCACGAAGCGCTCGACCAGCACGAGCGCGCCTATGACGAACAAGTGCTGGCGCTGCCTGTCGGTGGGCTCTACCGCCAGCGCGCGTCCGGCGAACGTCACGCGCTCGAAGCCGATCGCATCCACCAGCTGCAGAAGGCCTGCGATACCGGCGATTATCGCGCCTACAAAATCTATTCCGAAGGCGTGCGCGAGCGGCGCCTGCGCGAACCGATCCAGCTGCGCGATCTCTTGGAAATCCGCGAGAACGCCGGCACGCCGATCCCGCTGCACGAAGTCGAAAGCGTCAACGAGATCCGCAAGCGCTTCAACACGCCGGGCATGAGCTTAGGGGCGCTCGGCCCCGAAGCGCATGGGGCGCTCAACATCGCCATGAACCGCATCGGCGCCAAATCGGTGTCGGGCGAGGGCGGCGAAGACCGCGCGCGCTATACGCCGCTGCCAAACGGCGACAACGCCAACAGCGCCGTGAAGCAGATCGCCTCCGGCCGCTTCGGCGTCACCGCGGAATATCTCAACCAGTGCCGCGAAGTGGAGATCAAGGTGGCGCAAGGCGCCAAGCCGGGCGAAGGCGGGCAATTGCCTGGATTCAAGGTAACGGAGCTGATCGCGCGCCTGCGGCACTCCACGCCCGGCGTGATGCTCATCTCGCCGCCGCCGCACCATGACATCTATTCGATCGAAGACCTGGCGCAGCTCATCTACGATCTGAAGCAGATCAATCCGAACGCGCGCGTCACGGTAAAGCTCGTCGCGCAATCGGGCGTCGGCACGGTCGCGGCGGGGGTCGCCAAAGCAAACGCGGACACGATCCTGATCGCCGGCCATGTGGGCGGCACCGGCGCGAGCCCGCAGACGTCGGTGAAATACGCCGGCATTCCGTGGGAAATGGGTCTCGCGGAGGCGCATCAGGTGCTGATGCTCAACAATCTGCGCCACCGCGTGCGCTTGCGCACCGATGGCGGCTTGCGCACGGGCCGCGACATCGTCGTCGCCGCCATTCTCGGCGCCGAGGAATACGGCATCGGCACGGCTTCTCTGATCGCCATGGGCTGCATCATGGTGCGCCAATGCCACTCAAACACCTGCCCAGTCGGCGTCTGCACCCAGGACGAACGCTTGCGCGCCAAATTCACCGGCACGCCGGAGAAGGTCGTGAACCTCATGACCTTCATCGCCGAAGAAGTCCGTGAGCTGCTCGCCGAGATCGGCTTCCGCAGCTTGAACGAAATCATCGGCCGCACCGACCTCATCGAGCAGATCAGCCGCGGCGCCGATCACCTGGACGATATCGACCTCAATCCGCTGCTGGTTCGCGTCGACAGCCCGAACCCGGCCTATTGCGCGCAGGAAATCCGCAACGAGGTGAAGGATACGCTCGACGCGCAGATCGTGCGCGACGGCGCGGCCTTTTTCGAACGCGGCGAAAAGCTCCAGCTCACCTATGCGGTGCGCAACACGCAACGGGCCATCGGCGCGCGCTCATCGAGCCTCGTCGTGCGCAAGTTCGGCATGCACGCGCTGCCGGAAGGACGCCTCACCGTTCAGCTGCGCGGTTCGGCGGGGCAAAGCTTAGGGGCGTTCCTCGCGCAAGGCATTGCGCTCGAAGTCACCGGCGACAGCAACGACTATGTCGGCAAGGGCCTTTCCGGCGGCCTTATCGCGCTGAAACCGCCGAATGAGAACGCCGCGCGCGCGCGCTACGACGCCATTATCGGCAACACCTGTCTTTATGGCGCGACAAGCGGCAAGCTGTTCGCGGCGGGCCTCGCGGGCGAACGCTTCGCGGTGCGCAATTCGGGCGCGAGCGCGGTGGTTGAAGGCGTGGGCGCCAATGGCTGCGAATACATGACTGGCGGCACGGTCGCGATCCTGGGCGCCGTCGGTGAAAACTTCGGCGCCGGCATGACGGGCGGCATGGCCTTCGTCTACGACCCGGAAGACCGTTTCGCGCAGATGGCCAATCCCGACACCATCATCTGGCGGCGCATTGGCGCGGCGTTCTGGGACGATCTCCTGCGCGACATGCTTGCTGAACACGTCGAACGCACCGGCTCCGTGCTGGCGCAGGAGATGCTGAAAGAGTGGGAGATCGCGCGCGCGAAATTCTGGCAAATCTGCCCGAAGGAAATGCTGACGCGCCTCGCGCAACCTTTGTCGGACGAAGACGCGGCGGCGGTGGCGGCGGAGTAGCGCTCACCACGATTCCCCGGACAAGCAGCGAAGCTGCGCTGATCCGGGGCCCAACGTGATGGCAAGTGTGATGCTGGACGGAGGCACGCCGAACCTTGGGCCCCGGATCACGCTTGCTAAGCAAGCTGTCCGGGGAACCGCTAGGGCGCGAACGTTTCCGCCAGTTTCGCCTTGAACGCCGCCAGATCGCGCCACGCTGTCGCGCAGCGCACGGGTCGCCCGGCCGGATCGATCCGCGTGAACCCGTCATCCGTCACGATAAGCGGCAGCGTCTCGATCTCGAACAAACTTTCATTGTGCGCGAGTTCGATGGCGGTGCAGTCGAACAGCGTGCTGGTGTTGCGCGCGGGATCGACATCCGCGCCCAACCAGTCCGCGTGTCCGCGCCATGCTTCGTATTGCGCGAGGATGAGCTTCGCGAACGGATCGTTGCTCGCGCGCACGCGCTGGTAGTCCGCCCCATCCAGCACCACTTGCGCGCACGTGTCGAGCGGCGTGATCGTGCATTCCCAAGGCGCGGCGAAGATGGCGCGCAGCGCCGCCGGGTCCTGCTTGACGTTCCACTCCGCGATCGGTTCGGGGTCGTTCGGCATGCCCCGGCGCACCGAGCCGTACATGCCGACGAAGCGCGCCCGCGCCGCGATGCGCGGCTCGCGCCGCAGCGCCGCGGCCAGCGTCGTCGCCGGGCCGATGGAGATCACCGTCACCCGCGTCGGCGACGCCAGGATGGTCTCGATCAGGGCGCTCGCTCCGTCGCGATGGACGGGCCCCGGATAGCCGGCGAGATCGTATTCGCCGAGCCAGCTCGCCTGTTGCAGGCCGGGATTGCTGGGATCGATCCCAAGCGAGATCGGCACATGGCCGGCGCCGCAGGCGTCGAGGATCTTCGCCGCGACGCGCGCACGATAGAGCGTCGCGCCGCCGTCGGTCGACACGAGCTTCAAGGACAGCGCGGGCGTCCTCAGCAACATCATCAACGCCCAGGCGTCGTCGATGTCGCCGCCGATGTCGGTGTCGAGGATTGCCGGCTCGCCCGCGGGCGGAGGCGTCGTCGCGCATGCGGTCAGCGCCATTGAAGCGCTCAGCATCGCACGGCGCGTCAAGGGACCGCGAACGGTCACGCGCCGCTGCGGCCCTTCCGGATTGCCGCGCGCAGCCCGAAAATCGCCGCGATCAAGCTGGTCAGCGCCACGATCACCGCCGTGATGATCTTCAGCCAATCCGGCGCTCCGACCAGGAAGTCCCGCACCTTGTCGATCGGGCTCACCGAAACGCTCACCGTGTAGTTTTGCGTCGTCGTGCGCAGGGGCACGCATTCGCCTTGCGCCGTGCAGCCCTGCACTACCGTCGTCAGCGTCAGGGAGCGGATCCCGCCCTCGCGCGCGACCACGCGCCAGGACCACGTCGTCACGCCGTCCTTCGTCACTTCCTGCGTCGCCGGCGAAGCGGCCGTGATGTCGAACCCGACGCCGGTGAGATCCGCCTTCATGAAGCGCCCCACGAGCGGTGTGAATTGCACGGTGTCGCCCGGCAGGCCCTCGACCGTCTCGGCCGGCGTCTGCGCCCGCGGCGGGCCGGCCTGCGCGGCCGTGACGCCGCCAGGTCCGCTCGCGGCGTCCTCGCGACGCACCGCGTGTTCGTCATCAGCCATTGCGGGCGCGGGCGGCGGAGGCATCTCCTCATTCGCGGCGGGCGCGTCCTCGGTCGGCGTTTGCGCGGAGACGGGTGGGGCGATTTGCACTTGCGGCGGCGCATAGCTGATGGCGAGCTGCAATGTGTGCGTTTCGCCGCGTCGCATGTCCTTCGGCGCGTTGAACGCGGCGACGCCGGCCTGCGCGTCGCGCGCCAGCGCGTTGAAATCGTCGCAATCCTGTTGCGAGATGCGCCGCCCGACTTCTTCGCAGAAGATCGTCGGCCCGCCGCCTGCGTCCACGCTGGGCGCGGGCGCCGCTTGTTCTTCAGTCGTCGCCGATTGTCCGCAGGACGCGGCGCCGAGCAGCGCCGCAATCACTACCGCACGCCAAATGCGCATGTCTCACCCCACGGGGCGCTTATAGCATCGACGCGAGGCGGTTCAAATCCCGGCGTACCATTCGTAGCCGTGGTCTTCCCAATATCCGCCCTTGCCGCCGCCGATGCCGGCGAGACTGCGCACGGCGTCGATGCGCATCACATACTTCGCCTGCTTGTAGCCGAGCTGGCGCTCGACGCGCAGGCGAAGCGGCGCGCCGTGGCCGACTTCGAGCGGTCGGTCGTTCATCGTGTGAGCCAGGATCGTCTGCGGATGGAACGCGTCGAACAGATCGATGCTTTCATAATAGAAGCCGGGATCGTCGCCGATGTCGCGCAAATTGTCGGCGCAGTGGAACACGATGTAGCGCGCCTCTCCCATCAGCTGCGCCCTCAGCAGGATCTCGCTCAGCGGCGCGCCGGTCCATTTGCCGATTGCGCTCCAGCCCTCGACGCAATCGTGCCGCGTGATCTGCGTGCGCGTCGGCAAGTCGTGGATTTGCCGCAGCGAAAGCGAGAGCGGATTGGCCACCAGGCCGCCGACGCTCAAGCGGTAGTCGCGAAACTCTGCGTCGAGCAGGCGCTGGTAGCCGGCGTCGCTCGGCATGCGCGAGCCGTTCACTTTGAAGACCGGCGACATCTGCGACGGCTTGAACTCGTGCGCGAGCGGCTGGTGAAACAGAAGCGAGCGCTGCACCGCCTTGGTCACGTCCTGTTCCACGCCGATGAAATCGCGGAACGCCGGCGCGCGGCTGAGCCGATCGCAGCCCGCGAGCAGCGCGCTCGCGCCGGCGGCGACGCCCGCCTTGATGAGGCCGCGGCGCGAGGGGACGAGGAGCCTGGACGTCATTTCACATCCGCCGCTTTTTCCGGCTTCACTTCGTAATAGCCGGTGATCATCGAACGGATCTCGTTCCAGGCGCCAACCAGGAACACCTCGAACAGATGCACCGCCACGAACAGCACGATGAGGTTGGCGGTGATGAAATGGATCGTCCGCGCCGATTGGCGCCCGCCGAACACTTGCGGCAGCCAGGGCGCGAGCGCATCGAAGCTCGGCGACATGCTCAAGCCGGTCAGGAGCATCAGCGGCAGGATCAGGAAGATCACGCCCGCATAGGCGATCTTCTGCAGCGTGTTGTAGCGCTTGGATTCCTCGCCGCGCGGGATATGCAGCTTGGCGTGCGCGACGATGTCCGCCCAAAGGCGCTTGGGTTTCAACTCTTCCCGAGTTGGCGCGATGTCGCGGCGAAAATGGCCGTTTGCGAAGCCGAAGGCGAGATAGACCAAGCCGTTGACGACGAAGAGCCACGCCAGGAAGAAATGCCAGCGCCGGCCCGTCGCCAGATCGCGATAGCTCGGCAGCGTGATCCAGGCCGGCATGCCGCGCGGAACGACGCGGCCGTTCATCTCCGAGGCGCCGAGCACGCCGGTCGTTTCAAAGCGCAGCGCGCCGATCTGGGTGATTCCGATCCAGCGGCCTTCCCGCTGCATGCTGGTGATGGAGAAGACGGGCGCATCGGCGTTGGCGCCGTATTGTCCCCAATAAAGCCGCGGATGCGCGTTGAGAATGGTGAAACCGCTCATCAGCAGGAGGCTGATGCAGAACACGTTGATCCAATGCGTGATGCGCGTCGCCAACTTGTGGCGATAGATCACCTCCCGCGCCGGCGGCGCCGGCTCGGTCGGCGCGTCCGGCGGGTTCTCGATCTGAGCTTCGCCTTCGCCCATGCTCTTGAACCTAGAATGCCACGATCCTGCTGGGAATACGGCGCCGTTCGCCACGAAGTTACGCCGCTACACCATCGACGTTGGCGCGCCGCGGCGCCATATGAGCGGGCGTGACCGCACCCGCACTTCCCGCCAGCAGCGCGGAGCACACCCGCCTGACCCGCCAGACGGCCGCCCTCTCCGTGGGCGTCGCCGGCTTCCTCATCGTGCTGAAAGCCTGGGCCTGGTTCGCGTCCAGCTCCGTGGCGATGCTCGCTTCGCTGGCGGATTCCATGCTGGATCTCGCGGCGTCGCTTTTCACCTATTTTGCAGTGCGCTACGCGGCCGCCCCGCCCGATCGCGAGCACCGTTTCGGACACGGCAAGGCCGAAGCGTTCGCCGGGCTGATCCAGGCTGGCCTGGTGGCGGTGTCGGCGGTGCTGATTGGCCTCGAGGCGCTGAGCCGCTTCCTCGCGCCGCGTCCGATCGCGCACGGGGACGAGGGGCTCATGGTGATGGGGATTTCCATCGTCGTGACGATCGCGCTGGTCTATGCGCAGACCCGCGCCCTCAAGCGCACCGGCTCGATCGCCACCCGCGCCGACCGGATGCATTATGGCGGCGATGTCGCGGCAAATGTGGTGGTCGTCGTCGGGCTCGGCGCGGGCGCCTATTTCGGTCTCGCCTGGGCGGACGCCGCCGCCGGGGCGCTGGTGGCGCTTTGGCTGGCGTGGGGCGCTTTGCACGTGTCAGGCGAGGCCGCCGATCATCTGCTGGATCGTGAACTGCCCGACGCGGATCGCGAACGCATCCGCGCGCTCGCCGAGGCCGATCCCCGCTTCGGCCGGGTGCACGAACTGCGCACGCGCACCAGCGGGCCCTACGTTCACATCCAGTTTCACGCAGAGCTCGATCCGCAGATGACGTTGGAGGAAGCCCACAAGCTCGTCGTCGCGGCGGAAGACCGCATCCGCGCGCAATACCCGACGGCCGACATCATCATCCATCCGGATCCGCGCGGCCGCGCCGAACCGCATGGGCACGAGGATTTCGAGCCGCGCAGCGCTTCGTCCGGTTGATCTGGCGCGCGCCCCGCCGTTTCGCTACTGAAGCAGCGTCCGGGGGGAAACAATGTTCAGGAAGCTTGTCGCCGCCGTCCTCGTCGCGGGGCTGGCCGCTTTTGCGCCCGTGGCGGCGGTGGCGCAATCGAGCACGGCCGGCGTCACCGCCACCGAGGCCGACCGCGCATTCGGCGCATGGATGGAGCGCTATTCCGCCATCCTCGCACACGCCAGTCGGGCCAGCGACGCGCTCAGCCGTTTTGTCAGCGTGGCGCCCGGCGCCTCGCGCGAAGACATCCTCGCCGTCTTCGCGCAAATCCGCGTCGCCTCGGCGCAGGGCCGCGACGTGCTGCGCGAAGCACGCGCGGAAGCCGCGGCGTTGCCCGCGTTTCAGGCTCCCGACGGCAGCACAACGTACGACGAGGCCGCCCGCGGGCTGCGGCGCGACCTCACCGCCTACATCGACAACATCGACCGCGTGCTCGACATCATGATTCAGGTGGCGGACGCCTTCGCCAACAACGACACGGCGACGGCGCGCCGGCTCGCGCCGCAACTGCAATCCTCCGCCATCTTGCTGGTGGACGGGCAGATCATCACGCTGCGCGCGCGCCAACAAATGGCCCCGCCCAATTCCACGACGTATCACGGGCTCGGGGCGATGATCGAACTCTATCGCGGCATGCGCGCGCTTGCGGTCGATGCGCCGGAAGGGCGGGCCAACGCGCTGCTGACGGCCGCGGACGCGATGGCCGCCACCACGCGCGCGCACCGCGCCGCGCTCACGCTGGAGCGCGCCGACCTTGTTTCGCGGAGCGCCGAGGAGAGGGCTTTTGGCGAGCGCTTCCTGGCCGTCGAGGACCGCTTCATGGCGCTCAACGACCGCGTGGAGGCGGCGCTGCGCCTGGCCGCGGAGGACGCCGATCCGGCGACGGTCAGGGCCCGCTACATGCCGATGCTGATCCAAAGCGAAACCGAATATCAGAGCTTAACGCAGGAGCAATTGACGATGTTCAACGAGGCTGTGGGCGAGCGCCGCTGATCGGCATCGCAGCTGATGCGATGGAAATCGCCGGGCGCAGCGCCTAAGCAGGCGCATGCCGCACGAAGACGCCAAACGGCTGCGCGAGGCTCTCTTCGCCCGGGCCGAAGCGCTCGGATGCGACGCCATCGGCGTCACCCGCGCCGATGCCGATTGGCCGGCCGCCGCGCGCCTGCGCGAGTATCTCGCGCGGGGCCGTCACGGGGACATGGCGTGGATGGCGCAGGATCGCCGCGCACACCCGCAAGCGCTTTGGCCCGAGGCCAGGAGCGTCGTCATCGTCGGTCAGAGCTACGCGCCCGACGACGACGCCCTCGCGCTGCTCGAAGAAACATCGCAAGGGCTGGTTTCGGCGTACGCGGCGCGGCGCGACTATCACGACGTCATCAAGGGAAAGTTGAAACATTTGGCGCAGTGGCTCGCGCGCCAGACCGGCGCTGAGGTCAAGGTGTTCGTCGATACCGCGCCGCTGATGGAGAAGCCCCTGGCGGAGCGCGCCGGGCTCGGCTGGCAGGGCAAGCACACGAACCTGGTCTCGCGCACGCACGGGTCGTGGCTCTTCCTTGGGGCGATCCTCAGCGCCGCCGACATCGAGGCCGACGAGCCGCACACGGAAAGCTGCGGCTCCTGCCGCGCGTGCCTCGATGCCTGCCCGACCAACGCCTTTCCCGCGCCGTTCCAACTCGACGCGCGCCGCTGCCTCGCCTATCTGACGATCGAACACAAAGGCCAGATTCCGCGCGAGTTCCGCGAGGCCCTCGGCAATCGCGTCTATGGCTGCGACGATTGCCTGGCTGTCTGCCCTTGGAACAAATTCGCCGCGCAGGCGCGCGAACACCGTCTGGGGATGAGAAGCGAATTGCGCCTTGCGCCGCTAGCCGAACTCGCCGCCCTCGACGACGCCGGATTCCGGCTCCGCTTCGCCGGCGCGCCGGTCAAGCGCACCGGGCGCGACCGCTTCGTGCGCAACGTGCTCTGCGCCATCGGCAATTCCGGCGACCCCGGGCTGAGCGGCGCCGCCGAGGCGCGTCTGAACGACGCTTCGCCGCTGGTGCGCGGCATGGCTGTGTGGGCGCTCCGGCGCCTGCTTGACGACCGCGGGTTTCAGCGCCTCAAACTCGCCCACGCCGGCCGCGAAACCGACCCAGAGGTGCGCCAGGAATGGGAGACATGAAGGACGACGGCGAGCCCCCGCGCATCGAGCCGATCGGGCCGGTCGCCGGCGTCGATTCCGGTTTCGAGGCGTTCGGCGAAGCGCCCGACATCCCGCTGCCGGGAGCGGAGGCGCCGCCGGCTTCACGCCTGCGCGACGCGCGGAAGAATCTCGACGTCGATCTTGGGCGCATCAAGCGCGAAAAACGCTTCGGCCTCGTCTCCACCATCTCCACCATTCTGTTCATTGCGCTCTTCGCCGCGCCCGTGACGTGGGCGGCGGCGTACCGCTTCGTCGAGGCGCCGGTGACGGTGCTCATGCTCCAGCGCGCCGCAGAAGGACAAACCATCCGCCATACGCCCGTGCCGCTCACGCAGATGTCGCCCTACATCGTGCGCTCCGTCATCGCCGCCGAGGACGCGCATTTCTGCAGCCACGACGGGTTCGACGTCGAGGCGATCCAGGATGCGATGGACTCGAACGCCGAAGGCGGGCGCATGCGCGGGGGCTCCACCATCAGCCAGCAGACGGCGAAAAACCTGTTCCTCTGGCCCTCGCGCTCCTGGATCCGCAAGGGCTTTGAAACGTATTTCACCGCGCTGATCGAGTTCCTCTGGCCTAAGCGACGGATTATCGAGGCTTACCTCAACGCCGCCGAGTGGGGCGATGGCATCTTCGGCGTCGAAGCCGCCGCGCAGGCGCGCTTCGGGGTGCACGCTTCCGAATTGACGCCTCTGCAGGCCGCGCGGCTTGCGGCGGTTCTTCCCAGCCCCAATCGTTGGCGCGTCGACAGTCCCGGGCCGTACGTCCGCCGCCGCGCCGCGCAAATCGTCGCCCGCGCCCAGGTGATCCGCAACGAGCGGTTGGCCCAATGCGCTTTGGCCATGGATGCGCCGCCCGTGCGCCCTTGATGGGCGTAATTCGCGCGCGGAGCGCGCCATTGCGGACTTTCGCGTGCCCTCGGCCGTGATCTCAGTTAAGCTTGGCGCTTGGGTGGGCCGGATCGACCGGCCGCGGGAGGTCGCTCATGACGACCATGATGGTGGTAGCGCTGGCTGTCGGCGCCGCGCTCGTGTTTGCCCTGGCCATCTATGCCTGGCGCCGCTTTTACGTCTGCCGCACCGACGGCACTTACATGACCCACGACGAGCACGGCTTCAAACGCGCGCTCAAGGGCAAGGGCATCATGTGGGATTGGGAGGAGGCGATCGTCCGCGGCCCCAGTGCGCCGAAGATCGAAGTCGCCGGGCTCGACCTCGCCACCGGCCAGCGCAAGATCATCTCGCTGATCGATGAGAAGACCGGCTGGGTCAATCTCCGCCCGCAATATTGCATGGCGCTGCCCTTCGTCGCCAACACCGCGGACGACCATCGCCTCGTCATCCAGGCGCGCATCCAGTTCAGCCTCAATCGCGACCTGCTGAAATACGTTTATCAGATGGAAGGCTTCGGCCTCGCGCTCGAAACCCGCATTCAGAGCGCCTTCCGCGCTGAAGTCGGCGCGCGCAACGATGAAGTGCTGCGCCGTTCGCTGGACGAGGTGGAGTCGGGAGCGATCGAACGTCTGCGCAAGGCCGAGCGCGACGGCGACGAGCTCGGCGAGGCGGGCATGGCGCTCGGCGTCAATTTCCACAGCGCGAATTTCACCTACACGGTCGAGGATGAGGTCGGCGCCATCGGCGTGGCGCCGTTCCAGACCATTGCCGCCAATTCCAATGGCGCCGCGGTCAGCGTGCTGGAAGGCGGCCCGCGCCAGGCCACGCGTGCGGCGTCCGGGGTGCTGTCGATGCGCCCGCAACAGCTCGACTTGCTTGGCGACGTGTTCAAGGGCCGTGACGCGGCCGGCACGGCGGCGATCCTGTCGATCCTGGAGATGCAGACGCGGCAGAACATCGCCGAAGCGCTCGCCGGTTCGGGACAGCTTGTGGTCGTGACCGGCCAGGAGGTCGGCCTTGCCGGCGCGGCCGCGCAGCGCGAAGCCATCGCCCGCGCCATCGCTCGCGACGCGCCGCAGCAACCCGCCGCTCCGAACGGCGCGACGGCGCGCGCCTGACGCTTCCGGAGCGGTGGCTTTACGGCGTGTCGACCGGCTGGCCGGTCCGGCGCGCTTCCTTCGCGTTGCCCAGCATCACCAGCGACTCGACATTGGTCGGATCCAGATTCACCGCCGCTTGCGCGTCCGCCTCGGCCAGCTCGAACGCGTTCTGATGCATGCGCGCCGAGGCGCGCAGGCGCAGCGCCAGCGCGTCATTGGCGCGGATGTCGAGGCTGTGGGAAAGGTCTTCCTCGGCGTTACGATAATCGTGCTCCATCGCGTAGGCCCGGGCGCGGTCGATCAGAAGATCGGGCAGTTGCTCGGGCGTGCTCTGCACGGTGGCGATGGCGCGCGTGAAGGCGCTGCGCGCATGCGCGGAATCGTACGCCAGCAGGTAGGCGTTGCCGGCCTGTGAGAAGAGTTCGGCGCGCAGCCCGGTCGCCTCGGGGTTCAGCGTCACGGCCAGGGACTCAAGCCGGCGCGCGCCTTCCGCGGCGCGTCCGGGCTGGGCGGTGAGCGCCATGGCCGCGCAGCGATAGCCGCCGATCTCATGCGTCTCGGCCGCCCACGCCATGCCTTCTTCATAGGCGCGTTCGGCGCCTTGATCGATCAGGTCGACGCACTGCCGGAACCGCGCTTCGCCGCTCCCGGTCAGATGTGCGGCCGGCGCCGTGGCTGACGCCGCGGGAGCTTCGGCCTGTAGGGCGAACGGAAACAGCAGTGCGGCGACGATCATCATTTCGGCGTCTCTCCCCGCCTCAACAGAGGGGCAGGGCGTTAGGCAAATCAAGCGGCGAATCCAAGGCGGGGCTGCCGGCGCGGGCCTTGCTTCCGCCCTGGTCGGACGCGACATCGGCGCCCCCGGCCGGAACTGTCCGTCTCGGGTTCCAATTTCGCCGGACAGCATTTGTCCTGTTTGTCCGGCGCGCGAAGCATTGCAAGAAGGTCACATGTATTCGGTTCTGCAGGTCACACCTCAACTCGACGCTGGCGGTGTGGAGCGGACCACGATTGAAATGGCGCAGGCGATCAAGCGCGCCGGGGGGCTTGCCTTGGTCGCCAGCGCCGGCGGCCGTCTCGAGCGCGAGCTTGAGGCGGCCGGCGGTGAGCTGATCCGGCTTCCGGTCGATTCCAAGAACCCGCTGACGGTCGTCCTCAATGCGCGGCGCATGGAAGGCCTGGCCAGGGCGCGCTCCATCAATCTCATTCACGCGCGCTCGCGCGCGCCGGCGTGGAGCGCGTGGATGGCCGCGCGCCGGCTCAAGCTGCCGTTCGTCACCACCTATCACGGCATCTATAGCGGCCGAACGAGGCTCAAGCGCATCTACAATTCCGTCATGGCCAAGGGCGACATCGTCATCGCCAATTCCGAATACACGCGCGATCACGTATTGCGGACACACCATCTCGATCCCGACCGCGTCGTCGCCATTCCACGCGGCGTGGACATGGATCAGTTCGACCCCGATAAGATTTCCGCTCCGCAGATCGCCGCCATGCGCGGAAGCTGGGGCCTCGCGCCCGACGATAAGCGTTTCGTCATCATCCTTCCCGCGCGGCTAACACGTTGGAAAGGTCAGCGCGTTCTGATCGAGGCGATGATGCGCGTGCAGGCGAATCGCCCCGACGCCGTCAAGGCGATCCTCGCCGGCGACGCGCAGGGCCGGCGCAGCTACGAGCAGGAGCTGAAGGCGACGATCATGGGGGCCGGACTGCGTGAAAGCGTGGCCATCGTCGGCCATATCGGTCAAATGAACATCGCCCTTGCCGCGGCCGACGCCGCCGTGATTCCTTCGTTGGAGCCGGAAGCGTTCGGGCGCGGCGCGGTCGAGGCGCAGGCAATGGGGAAACCCGTAGTCGCGGCCGCCCATGGCGGACTAACTGAAACCGTGGCGGACGAAATGACAGGCTTGCTCGTTCCTCCTGGCGACGCGCCCGCGCTCGCCGCGGCGATCGAGCGGCTGATCGATCTCGGACCCGAGGGGCGTGGGGCGATGGGGCGGAGAGGGAGAGACAGGGTGCGGCAGCGTTACACGACCGCCGTGCTCCAAGCCTCGACCTTGCACGTGTACGACCGTCTGCTGGGAGCCCGCGCATGATCTTCAAGAAAAAGACGCAAGCGAAGGCGGCGCCTTCCGCGGCCAAGCGGGTGCTTGTGATCAAGATGGGCGGGCTCGCCGATTTCGTGCAGATGCTCGCCGCCGCCAAGGCGATCCGCGAATACCATTTCGGCGCGCGCATCACGCTGCTGACGGCCGAGCCGTTCCGCGTGATGGCGGAGAAGTGCCCCTATTTCGACACCGTCGAAACCGACGCCGCCATTCGTCCCCCGACCGTCGGCGAAAGCGCCACCACGGCCGTCGGCGCGCAATCGGCGAAGGAAGAGCAGCCCATTATCGTGCAGCTCATCAGCCGCGTCCGCGCGGCCAAGTACGACATGGTCTACGACCTCGAAAACTCCCGGCGCACCAGCGCGATTTATCAGGGCCTGCGGCCGTGGCCGCCGCTTTGGTGCGGAGCGGCGCCGGGCGCGTCGCATCCGTTCAAGGACGCCGGCGGCCAGCACAATCTCGATCGCCTGGCCGCCCAGCTCCAGAGCGCCGGCATCGAGCTCAAGGGCCCCTTGCTTCCGGATTTCTCCTGGGTGCGGGTGGCGCTCCGTGACGCCCCGCGCCTCTCGCCGGACTATTTCGGCATTCGCGGCCGCTACGTCCTGCTTGCCCCGCGCGGGGCCGATGTCGGGCCGAAGCGCCGCTGGCCGCCCGAGAAATACGTGCAGCTGGCCCGGACCATCGCCGCCCAGGGCGTCACGCCGGTCGTGCTCGGCGGCCAAGAGGAGCGGGGAATAGGCACGGCCATCGCCCAGGCCGAGCGTCATGCCAAGAACCTCGTCATGCGCCCGGACCTGTTCCAAAGCGCCGCTTTGGCCGAGCGCGCCTCGTTCGCCGTCGGCGATGATGTCGATCTGTTGCACGTCGCCGCCGCCGCGGGGGCGCCGTGCCTTGTATTCGTGTCCTCGCGTGACGATGTGGAACTGAGGGCGCCGCGCGGCCCCGGCGGGGTGGTGGCGCTGACGGCGGCCGTCGTCGCCGACATCCCTGTCGAGCAGGTGGACCGGCAAATCCGCAATTGCGGCGTTTACGTGCGCGCCGCCACGGCTTGAAGCCGCGCGCCAGCCAAGCGATAGTGCGCCCCGCGAATCCGGCCGTCCGCAAGCAGAAGCTTGGGGCGGTCAGGATGCTTTGGACCAACAGCAATAAGGAGATAGCCACATAGCCAGACGTCCCTACGCCGCGCCGCCGCCCAGCAAGGACGGCCCGCGCGTCAACGAGGAGATCCGCGGGGTGCCGCGCGTGCTCCTGATCGACGAGAACGGCGACAAGCAAGGCGAGATGCCGATCTCGGCCGCTTTGGAAGCCGCTCAGGAAGCCGGCCTTGATCTCGTCGAGGTGGCGCCCAATAGCGTCCCTCCGGTCTGCAAGATTCTCGACTACGGTAAATTCCGGTTCGAGGAGCAGAAGAAAAAGGCCGACACGCGCAAGAAGGCCAAGCGGATCGAACTCAAAGAGATCAAGGTCCGCCCCAACATCGACGACCACGATTACCAGGTGAAGATGAAGGCGATCCATCGCTTCTTCGAGGAAGGCGACAAGGTGAAGGTCACCCTGCGCTTCCGCGGCCGCGAACTCGCGCACACGCACTTGGGCATGGAGCTGCTGGAGCGCATGCGCGCCGAACTGGACGCGATCGCCAAGGTCGAACACGAGCCGCGCTTTGAAGGCCGCCAGGTCGTCATGGTGATGGCGCCGCGCGCCTCATAAGGCGTGCGGGGGCCCGCGCCGGGCGCTCGCGGAACGCTCGGCGGCGGAAGCTGAGCCAGCGGCCGCTTGCTCCACCCACAACACCCATGCTACACGCCCGCCTCTTCTGAGCGGCCCGGCTAAAACGGCATGCCGTGGCGGCTCATTTGGCGTTTTCGGACGCCTTCATCCCACCCAGGAGGGACAAATGCCGAAACTGAAGACCAAGAGCGGCGTGAAAAAGCGCTTCAAGCTCACGGCGTCCGGCAAGGTTAAGGCCGGCCCCGCGGGTAAGCGCCACCGCCTCATCAGCCACAATGGCAAGTACATCCGCCAAAACCGCGGCACCGACGTGCTCGCAGAGCCGGACGCCAAGCGCGTCAAGCTCTGGATTCCGTACGGCCTCGATTGATTTAGCGGAGTAGATTGCAATGGCTCGCGTCAAAGGGGGCGTCACCGCGCACGCCCGTCACAAGAAGATTCTGAAGAAGGCCAAGGGCTATTACGGCCGCCGCTCGACCACGTTCCGCGCCGCCAACGCGGCCGTCGAACGCGCCGGCAAGTTCGCCTATGTCGGCCGCAAGCTGAAGAAGCGCAATTTCCGGGCGCTTTGGATCCAGCGCATCAACGCGGCGGTCCGCGAAGAGGGCATGACCTATTCGGTGTTCATCGCCGCCCTGGCGAAGGCTGGCATCGAACTCGACCGCAAGGTCCTGGCCGATCTCGCCATGAACCAGCCGGAAGCGTTCAAGGCCATCGTCGCGCAAGCGAAGGCGGCTTGAGCGCCTCGCAGTACATGGCTGTGAGAACCGCCGGCTTCTGACACCGACGTGATTACCCCGGCGGTTGCCTCCGCCGCTCCGATGTGAGCGTTATCATTCCTCGCAAAAACGCGGACTTGAACCGCCGGCGAGGGGAGACGCACGTGAGAGCCGCACTTCTGACCGTTCTGGCCGTCGCGCTCAGCATTGGCGCCGCCGACGCGCGGACGCAGCGTGCTGCGCCGGCCGCCGCGCCAGCGCCCGCCCAGCAGACGCTCACCCTCACTGACCGCGGCTATTACGAAGAGCGCGGCTTGAACGTGCTCGTCTTCTCCAATTGGTACGACGGCAATTTCAGCGACAGCAAAATCAGCGGCGTCGAGCTGATCCATCACGGCGTCCGCACCGCCACCAATGGCGACGTCCGCATGCTCCCCACGCCCGGCCAGTGGGACGACATCGGCTCGCTGGTGAACCGCACGGTCGACCAGGCGCACGGCGTGATCGAGACGCATCTCCGCTACGACCAATACGATTTCAACTACACCATCCGCAGCGAAGCCCAGGGCGACAGCGTCATCGTCAGCGTCGTGCTCGATCGCCCGCTGCCGGAGGCGCTGGTCGGCAAGGCTGGCTTCAATCTCGAATTCATCCCGTCCGCTTACTTCCACCGTTCCTTCATCGCTGACGGCGTCGCCGGCGCTTTCCCGATCTATCCGTCTGGCGACATGCAGCGCATCGCGCCGCCGGGGCCGCCGCAGCGCATCGGCCGCAGCGGCGACAGCGTCGCCGCGCCTTTGCCGATCGCCACGGCGCGCCGTTTCTCGCTCGCGCCGGAAGACCCCGAGCGCACTGTCTCCATCGCGTCGAGCGAGCCCGTGTCGTTCTACGATGGCCGCAATCAGGCGCAGAACGGCTGGTTCGTGTTCCGCTCGCTTCTGCCCGCGGGCCGCAGCGGCGCGGTGCTGCAATGGACCATCCGCGCAACAACGATTCCCGGCTGGACGCGCGCGCCGATGATCGCGCATAGCCAGCTGGGCTACGCGCCGCAGCAAGACAAGATCGCGGTGATCGAACTCGATCGCAACGATACGGGCGCGCCCGCGACCGCGCGGCTCGTGCGCGTCAATGCCGATGGCTCATCGAGCGTGGCGCTCGAAGGTCCGGCGGCCGCGTGGCAGGGCGCTTACCTACGCTACAATTATCGCCGCTTCGATTTCTCCAGCGTGCGCGAGCCCGGCCTTTACGTGATCGAATACGAAGGCCAGCGCACGGTCCCGTTCCGCATCGCCCGCGACATTTATGCGGAGGCGTGGCATCCCACCAATGACGTCTTCCTCGCCGTGCAGATGGATCACGTGCTGGTCAGCGAAGCGTATCGCGTGTGGCACGGCGACAGCCACCGCGACGACGCGCGTCAGGCGCCGATCAATCACGAACACATCGATCTGTGGGCGCAGGGCCCCACGACGGACAATCGCTTTCGTCCGGGCGAGCATATTCCCGGCATCAATGTCGGGGGCTGGTACGATGCGGGCGATTTCGATCTGCCGACGACGACGCAATTCAGCGTCGTCCACACGCTCGCGCGCGTGCGCGAACAATATCATGTCGAACGCGACGAAACCGCAATCGACGAGCGTCTGCGGCACGTCGAAATCCATCAGCCCGACGGCAAGCCCGACGTGCTGCAGCAGGTCGAACACGGCATGCTCTGGCTGCTCGCGACGCAGCGCGCGTTCGGCTACGCCATTAACGGCGTCACCGAGCCCTATGTGTGGCAATACCACCATCTCGGCGACGCCGTGACCAAGACCGACGGCCTCGTCTACGATCCGCGTCTCCGGTTCGACCAGGTGCGCGGCAATTTCAGCGGCGTCGACGATGATCGCTGGGCGTTCACCAATCACTCCACCTCGCAAAACTACGGCTCCGCCGCGGCGTTCGCCGCCGCGGCCCGCGTGCTCAAGGGCTACAATGACGCGATGGCCAACGAGGCGCTCGCCGCCGCGCAGCGCATCTGGACCGAGGAGCACGCCCGGCCGCCGTCGACCTTCCAGCACGGCAACACCACCGGCGGAAATCCGCTGGATGCAGAATTCTCCGCCGCCGTCGAACTGCTCGCGACCACGCACGATCAGAAATACGCCGACCGCATCGAAGCGATGTGGCCGCAAGTGCATGAGCGCTTCATGTTCAATGCGCGCACCGTGGCGCGCGCCATTCCGCTGATGCCGCCGGCCTACAAGGCGCGCGCGGAGGCTGATGTTCGCGCGCTCGCCGCGCAGCTCACGCAGATGACCAGCGCCAATCCGTTCGGCATGTTGATCACCGAGGGCGGCTGGGCCGGCGATAGCGCTGTCGTGCAGATCGCGCTGACGCAGCACGACCTGCACCAGCAATTCCCCGATCTGATCGGCGACGACATGGTGTTCCGTTCGCTGGCGTATCTCTACGGCACGCACCCGGGCTCGAACGTCTCCTTCGTATCGGGCGTCGGGTCGGTGTCCAAGGAAGTCGCCTATGGCAACAACCGCGCCGATTTCAGCTTCATCGCCGGCGGCGTCGTCCCCGGCGAGCTGATCCTGAAACCCGATTTCCCCGAAAACCGCGAAGACTGGCCGTTCTTCTGGGGCCAGAACGAATACGTCGTCGCCCTGGGCGCGAGCTACATCGAACTGGTGCAGGCCGCGAACGAGATTGCTCAGAGGGACCACTAACTAACTCATCCGTCATCCCGGGCGAGCGAAGCGAGACCCGGGACCCAGGGAACGTAGAGCTGCGCGCGTGGCCCCTGGGTCCCGGATCAGCGCTGAGCGGTGTCCGGGATGACGGTGCGTGGGGAATGGGTGCTGGAAATCTCCGGCGCGGGCGCTAAACACGCTCCACCATGGACGCCCCGGTCACCGATCTCTCCGCCCTGGAGCAGGAGCTTCTCGCCCGTATTTCAAGCGCTTCGGACGAAGCCGCGGTCGAGGCCGTGCGCGTTGAGGCGCTCGGCAAGCAGGGCGCGGTCTCCACTCTGATGAAGACGCTGGGCGCGATGTCGCCGGATGAGCGTCAGGTGATGGGCCCCAAGCTCAACGGCCTCAAGGACCGGGTCGGCGAAGCGATCGCGCTGAAGAAGGCCGAGCTTGCCGAAGCCGCGCTCGAAGCCAAGCTGCGCGCCGAGGCCGTCGACGTGACGCTGCCGCCGCAAGCCGTGCGCGTCGGCGCCATCCATCCCGTCAGCCATGTCATGGAAGAACTCGCGGCGATCTTCGGCGAGATGGGCTTCGCGCTGGAGGAAGGCCCGGACATCGAAAGCGATTGGTACAATTTCACCGCGCTCAACTTCCCGCCGAAGCATCCCGCGCGCGACATGCACGACACGTTCTTCTTTCAGCCGGACGAGAAGGGCGAACGCAAGCTCTTACGCACGCATACGTCGCCTGTGCAGATCCGCACCATGATGAAGCAGAAGCCGCCCATCCGCATGATCTGCATGGGCAGGACGTATCGCTGCGACAGCGACGCGACGCACACGCCGATGTTCCACCAGATCGAGGGCCTGGTGATCGACGAGACGACCACGATGGCCGATCTCAAGGGCACGCTGATGGCGTTCATCAAGGCGTATTTCGAAGTCGACGACGTCGAAGTGCGCTTCCGCCCGCACCATTTCCCGTTCACCGAACCCAGCGCGGAAATGGACGTCCGGTGCGATCGCAGCGGCGGTCAGCTCAAGATCGGCCAGGGCGAGGATTGGCTGGAGATTCTCGGTTGCGGCATGGTGCATCCGAACGTCATCAAGAATTGCGGCCTCGATCCCGAGAAGCACCAGGGCTACGCCTTCGGCCTCGGCGTCGATCGTCTCGCCATGCTGAAATACGGCATGAGCGATCTCCGCGCCTTCTTCGACGCCGACACGCGCTGGCTGAAACACTACGGGTTCAGCCCATACCTGCTGCCGGGCTTGGCGCAAGGCGTTGGCTAATGAACGCGCCCGCAATTGAAGTCCTTCTCCCCCGCGAGGGGAGGAAGGTGGCCGAAGGCCGGATGAGGGGACGGCGCGCAGACCGACACTCCGCACTGACGCCGCGTCGCCGGGGGAGAAGGCCTGAGCTCAACATGTTGTCGCAAAAGCAAGTCCAATGAAATTCACCCTTTCCTGGCTCAAGGATCACCTCACGACGGACGCGGGCATCGATCAAATCGTCGACGCCATGACCATGGCCGGCCTCGAGGTCGAGCATGTTGAGAATCCCGCGGCGAAGCTCGCGGCCTTCAGCGTCGCGCGCATCGTCAGCGCCGCGCAGCATCCAAACGCGGATAAGCTGCAAGTGGCCCAAGTCGAAACCAAGGACGGCATGAAGGAGATCGTCTGCGGCGCCCTCAATGCGCGCGCGGGCCTCAAAACGATCTACGCGCCGATCGGCGCGTACGTGCCCGGCACGGGCATCACGCTCGAAGCGCGCCCGGTGCGCGGCGTTGTCTCCAACGGCATGCTCTGCAGCGAAACCGAAATCGAGATGGAGGGCGATCTCTTCGGTCTGCGCACCGAGCGCTTCAATCTCTGGAGCGCGCGCGCCAGCGCGCTCGGCAAGGATCGCGACGCGGCCTTGGCCGATGGCGGCATCGCCGAGCTTCCCGACGATGCGCCGATTGGCGAACCCATCGCCGAACTCCTTCATCTCTCCGATCCGGTGATCGATTTCGAAGTCACGCCCAATCGTCCCGATTGGCTGGGCGTCGTCGGCATCGCCCGCGATCTCGCCGCCGCGGGCGCCGGCAAGTTCAACCTGAAACCGATCATGCCCGTGCCGGGCCGCTACAAATCGACGGTGAAGGTCGAGACCGACGATCAGAGCGCATGCCCGATCTTCGCGGGGCGCCTCATCCGCGGCGTGAAGAACGGCCCGTCGCCCGAATGGCTGCAGCGGCGTCTCCGCGCCATTGGCCTTCGTCCGCGCAACGCGCTCGTCGACATCACCAATTATCTTTCCTACGACCGCGCGCGTCCGCTGCACGTCTATGACGCGTCGAAGCTCAAGGGCGCCGTGCGCGCGCGCCTCGGCCGCGAAGGCGAAAGCTTCAAGGCGCTCGATGGGCAGACTTACGCCATCACGCCCGCCATGTGCGTCATCGCCGACGATGCGCGCGTGCTGGGTCTCGGCGGCGTCATGGGCGGGGAATATTCCGGCTGCAGCGAAGCGACGACCGACGTGCTGATCGAGAGCGCATATTTCGATCCCATCCGCACGTTCGAAACCGGCCGCGCCACCGGCATCAATTCCGACGCGCAATACCGCTTCGCGCGCGGCGTCGATTCCGGCTTCGTCGTGCCCGGCATCGAACTGGCGACGCGCATGGTGCTCGATCTCTGCGGCGGCGAACCGAGCGAGGTGATGATCGCCGGCGAGGCGCCCGCGCAGCCGAAGACTGTGTCCTTCGATCCCGACCGCGTACGCACGCTCGCCGGCATGAACGTCGCCGCCACGCGTGTGCGCGCGATCCTGAAAGCGCTCGGCTTTGAATCGACGCCAGGCGAACAGGGTTCCAAGAAGCTCATCGTGCAGCCGCCCACATGGCGGCGCGATGTCGAAGGCCCCGCCGATCTGGTCGAGGAAATCGCCCGCATCGAAGGGTTCGACAAACTTCCCGTCGTCGAGGCGCCGCGTGCGCGTGGCTATCGCCCTCCGCCCGCGAGCGCCGGCGAAAGCCGCACGCGCATCGCGCGCCGCGCCTGCGCCGCGCTCGGCTATCTCGAAGCGGTGACGTGGAGCTTCTGCGCGCAGAAGCACGCCGCTTTGTTCGGCGGCGGCGACGCGAAGCTCGTGCTGGCCAACCCGATCGCGTCCGAACTCGATTGCATGCGCCCGTCGGCGCTGCCCAATCTGCTGGTCGCCGCGCAGAAGAACGCCGATCGCGGCCACGACGACGCGCGCCTGTTCGAGGCCGGCCCCGTCTATCGCGACGACAGCGAAACCGGCCAGGCGCGCACTGTCGCCGCCGTCTGGCGCGCGCGCCCGCAGCGCCACTGGAAAGCCGCGCCGCAGCCCGATCTCTACGACATGAAGCACGACGTCCTCGCCGTGCTCGAAGCGCTCGGCGCGCCCACCGCCGGCCTGCAAACCAACGACACCGTTCCCGCTTGGTGGCGTCCCGGCCGCGCCGGCGCGTTGGTGCTTGGCGCCAAGCCACTCGCCTGGTTTGGCGAGATTCATCCTCGCGTGCTCGCGGCGCTCGATGTCGAAGCGCCCGCGCTCGCGTTTGAAATCCTGCTCGATGCTTTGCCGCCGCCGCGCGCCAAGGCCGGCCGTTCCAAGCCGCCGCTCGAAAAGCTCGACCTGATGCCGCTCTCGCGCGATTTCGCCTTCATCGTCGATGACGGCGTGAAAGCCAGCGATGTCGTCCGCGCCGCGCTCGGCGCCGAAAAGCCGCTGATTGCAGATGTCGCGCTGTTCGACGTCTATCGTGGCGAACGCATGCCCGCCGGCAAGAAAAGCCTCGCCATCGAGGTCACGCTGCAGCCGCGCGAAAAGACGCTGACGGATGCGGAGATCGAAGCTGTAAGTGCGAAGATCGTCGCGGCCGTGGGCAAGGCGACGGGCGGGACGCTGCGGAATTAGCGGATCGGCGCTCGCTTTTCTCAGCCATTCCAGACGCGCAGAGCGTGTCGTGGAATCCAGGGCAACCGAGCCCCACGATCCCCGGATTCCATGACGGCCTTCGGCCACCTGGAATGACTGAGTGAGGGCGCTACATCTCCTCCGCTTGCATCGCCGCCAGTTCGTTCCCGCTCGGATCGGTGAAGTGAAAGCGCCGCCCGCCAGGGAACGAGAAGATCGCTTTGGTGATCGTCCCGCCCGCTTTCCGCACGGCCGTCAGCGCCGCTTCCACATCCTCCACATGGATCACCGCCAGCGGCGCTTTCGTCGCTTCGCTCGCATCGGCCTGCAGGCCCAAATCCACATCGCCCGACATCGTGCAGGCGTAGGTCGGACCGAAGGCGGTCATATCCATGGCGAACGCCGCTGTGTAGAAGCTCTGCGCCGCGCCAATGTCCTTCACCGGCAGTTCGACAAAATTGATCCGCGCCATCGCTCAAACTCCTCGATTCTGCTCCCGCCATGATACCGCCGCCTGCTGACATCCGCTGTCAGCAGGCTAACCTTCCGACGACAGCCTTTGCTTACGCGAGAACATCATGCCCTGGATTTTGCTCATCATCGCCGGCCTGTTTGAAATCGGCTGGGTGATCGGGCTCAAATACGCCGACGGCTTCACCAAGCCGCTGCCCTCGGCGCTGACGCTCGCGGCGATGGCCGCCAGCATGTATCTGCTCGCGCTCGCCGCGAGGGCGCTTCCCATTGGAACCGCTTATGCGGTGTGGACCGGAATCGGCGCTGTCGGCGCGGCCGTGGCCGGGCTCATCCTGTTTGGCGAAAGCGCGCATCCGGCGCGGCTCTTCTGCATCGCTCTGGTCATCGCAGGCGTGGCGGGCCTCAAGCTCACAACGCCGGGCTGAGAAAGGTTTTCCGCGCGGCCCGAGGCGTTATGATCGCCTGGGAAGGGAAGAAGCCCGTGCCGCTCATCAAGCGCCGTCACACCACCGCGAAGGCTTACGTCCACGATTGGCTTGAGCCGGACGATCCGGGCGGGATCAATTTCTTCTCCGGCACGATCATCGTGCTGGTGCTGATCAGCCTTGCCGCGCTTGCGGTGGAGACCGAAGCGATCCGTCCCGACACGCCGTTCTCGCCGGCGGCGCGCGACATTATCGGCCAGATCAACGCGGTGATCGTCTGGGTGTTCGCTGCGGAATTCGCGCTGCGCTTCTGGTCCGAAGGCGAAAACCCCGACCATGCGGGCCTCATGGGCCGGCTCCTGTTTCTCGCCAAGCCCATCACCATCACCGATCTTCTGGCGTTCCTGCCCGAGCTTCTGGTGCTGTTGTTCTTTCCGCATCTGCATGGCGGCTGGCTTGCGGGGCTTCGCGCCTTGCGCCTCTTCCGTCTCTTCAAACTGGCGCGTTACGTGCCGGCTTTCGCCATTGTCGGCGCCGCGGTGAAGCGCGCGGGGCCGGCTCTGTTCGCCTCGGCCTGCGTCGCGGCGGCGCAAGTCTACATCGCGGCGATGCTGCTCTACTTCATCGAAGGCGACACCAAGCCTCAAGCGTTCGGCTCGATCACGCGCGCGCTCTGGTGGGCCATCGTGACGCTGACGACGGTCGGCTATGGCGACGTCTATCCGGAAACCGTACTGGGCCGCATCGCGGCCGGCCTGGTCGCCGTCGCGGGCATCGGCATCGTCGCGATGCCGACGGGCATCCTCGCCTCGGCGTTCGCCGAGGAATTCCGCGAACGCCACGAAGCGCGCAAGAAGGCAATCGAAGAAGCTAAGAGGCAGGCCGCGGAATAGGAGGAGAAGACGTCGGACCGCGCCGCCGAATTTGATCAGAACGGATTGACGCGCCGGCGCCGCGAGAAGTGGAGGTAGCCGATGTTCGCGCCGAGCCGGAAGCCGACGCCCGCGCGCATCGGCGCGAGCGTGATGCCGTCCGCGCGCGCGTAGTTCACGCCGACGCCGCCAATGAAATAGGCCGAACCGTCGACGCCCGGGAAGCGGCGGAAAATCCGATCCGGATTGCCGAGGCCATACACCAGCGTGAATACCTTCGCCGCGTTGCCGCCGGTGTCGAACCCGACCGATGGGCCTTGCCAATAGACGCGCGTCGCTTCGCTGCGGTTTTTCAGGTGCAGCCGCCCAACGCCATAGCGCAGGCCGACGCCCACGGCGCCCGCGCCTTCCTGGCCGTCAATGTAGCCGGTCGGTCTCCCATTCTGCTCGAACACGTGCCGCACCACCGTGGCCAATCCTTCCGCCCCGGCGCCGAAAAATCGCTCGGCCGCCTGGACGATTTCCGGCTCGGAATAGGTATCGTCGGTGTCAGCGGCCCAAGCGGGCGCAGCAAGCATTTGCGAAGCGGCGGCGGCGCCGAGCGCCAAAGCCAGCGCGCGGCGCGAGAGAGCGGCATCATCCATTGAGGCGACCTCCTGTCGGCAAAGGCCATAAGCGGTTGCGAAGCTCTAGGTTCCCTTGAGCCAAGCCAAGGCGGCGGAATTCGGGCCGCCCGGCGCCTTGCCCTAGTGATAGCGATAAAGCCGCACCCGCTGAATGGTGAAATCGTCGGCGCTGAAGCGGACGTGACGGCCCTGGTGGGTCTCGTCGCCATTGAGCCAGCGGCCCGGCCGCCAGCGCCCGTCCACGTAGCGCCCTTCGATCGCGCTCTCGATGCCCACGTTCGCGCCGTCGGCGGAGAAAGTGATGGTCAGGCCCGAGCCCGCGATCAGGAATTCGTCCTCGCCGAGCTGGATGATCAATCCGCCGTGCGCGCGCACGTCCTGATCCTCAGGCGCGCGGAACATCTGCCGGAACGCGATGTGGAACGTGTAGCCCCCGAGCGCGATGTCTTGCGGCGTGTCATCGACATTGCCCTCGAAATCGAGCGGCGCGCGAAACCCGCGCATGCGCCGGTCGCCCTGATGCGCGAGGATCAGCGGCGCGAGCTCGCGCAGCGTCGCATACGATTTGCCGAGCCTGTCGTCGGGTTTGTAATCCTCGATCGCGAACGGGCTGAAGCCGATCGCATCGTGCTCTCCGAACGCGAAGAACGCGTTGGCCGGCGTCGCTTCCGGCGCGCGCCCGGTTTCCGGAACGAACAGCGGGAAGCTCCGCGCGTAGGCGCCCGACCATTCCACGAAGTTCGGGAAATAGATGTCGGGCGCCAGCAAATCGATCGACGGCGCGCCCGCGCGCCAGACGTCGAACACGTGCGGCAGAGGCCCCGCGCTCGGATATTCGCCCGGCTGCTTGCCCGGGCGCAGCAGCGCGGCGTTGACATACATCGGCAGTGGGTAAGCGCTCTTTCCGGCGGCGGCGACGGCCTCGGTGTAGCGCGCGAAATGCCAGGCCATGAACAGCTCTTCCGTGGCCGCCGAGTCGCCGAACGCCTGCGGCCATGAGCGTGCGACGAAGGGCTGGGCCGGGGCGCGCTCCGCCAGCACGGCGTGCAGCGCGTCGTAGGGCACCGGCGCCGCATACGCCGCGTTCGCGGCGTCGCCGTGATCGCGCGCCGAGGGGATCATGCCGATCTCGTTCTCCACCTGCACCATGAGCACGACGTGGCGCTTCCCGTCCATTTCGCGCAGATGCGCCATCAGCGCGCGAAAAGCGGCAGCGTCGGCATTGCGGTTCGCATCGACGAAGGCCGACAGCATTTCGAGGCTGCGCCCCTGCGCATCGCGTGCGCGCGGAAAGCGCTGCTCGTTGCGCTTCACCCACGCCGGAACGTAGCTCGACATTGAGTTCTTCCAGGAACCGAACCAGAGCAGCACCAGGCGCTTGCGATGATCGTAAGCCGCATTGATCAGCCCATCGACCTGGGAAAAATCGAACTCGCCCTCGCGCGGCTCGATGGTCTCCCACGTCACCGGCGCCAGCACCGTGTTCATGTGCAGCGCATCGAACAGCGGCCAGGAGCGGTCGAGATAGGCGAGATCCGATGCGGTCGAATTTCCCAGTTCGCCGCCCAGCACCAAGAACGGCTTGCCATCGACAATGAGCTGTGTGGCGCTGCCGTGGCGTGCGAGGCGGGGGATCGTGTCGGTCTGCGAAGCGGCGTGACAGGCCGCGAGCGTCAGCACAGCGATCAGCCAGGTCCAACGCACGATGATCTCCCGGGGGCGGCGGCGCCGCATACTTAACGACGCGCCCGCGTTGCGCAAATCATCCTTCTGGCGAAGGGTGCGCGCCGCTAAGCGCTCGCCGTTTCCGCTGCCAAACGGCCGATCGCCAGGAAGCGGTCGCGGCGCTGGGCGCGCAATTCCTCGGAGTTCTTCACGGCGAGCGCGTCCAAGGCTTCAGCCACTGCCGCGCCGACCGCGGCCACCGCCGCGCCCGACGCGCGATGCGCGCCGCCCAGCGGTTCGGGTATGATCTCATCGATCACGTCGAGGCCGTGCAAATCCTGCGCCGTGATCTTCATTGCGTTGGCCACGTCCTTCGCGCGCGCCGCGTCCTTGAACAGGATCGCCGCGCCGGCTTCCGGGCTGATCACCGAATAGATCGCGTGCTCCAGCATCAGCACCTTGTTCGCCGCAGCAATGGCAATCGCCCCGCCCGAACCGCCTTCGCCCGCGATCACCGCCACCATCGGCACGCCGAGCGTCAAGCACCGCTCCGTCGAGCGCGCGATGGCTTCCGCTTGCCCGCGCTCTTCCGCGCCAATGCCGGGATAGGCGCCCGCCGTGTCGACAATGCTGATCACCGGCAGCGAGAACTTCTCGGCCAGATCCATCAGCCGCACCGCTTTGCGATAGCCCTCGGGCCGCGCCATGCCGAAATTGTGCTTCAGCCGCTCTTGAGTGGTGCGGCCCTTCTCGTGGCCCATCACCAGGGATGGCCGGCCCAGGAACTTGCCGAGTCCGCCAATGATGGCGGCGTCCTCGCCATAGACCCGATCGCCCGAAAGCTCGACGAAATCGGTCACCAAAGCCGCCACATAGTCGCGGAACCGGGGGCGCTCCGGATGGCGGGCGACTTGCGTCTTCTGCCAGGCGTCGAGCTTGGAATAGGTGTCGGCGAGCTGACGCTCTGCCTTGGTTTTAAGGCGCGAAAGCTCCACCCCCATGGCCATCGCCTCGGAGCCGGAAGCCTCTGATAAGGCTTGTAATTCTTCGATCTTCGCCTCGATCTCGGCGATCGATTTTTCGAAATCCAGATAGGTGCGCAAAGCGGCTCGGCCCCACGGGACGGACGCCCCGGAAGGCGCGGACAATAGCCTCAAACCTCTTTGCTTCAAGCTAAAGCCCCAGGCGGGGATCGTGATTGCGAAGCTCCGCGCAGCAGATCATGCTGCGCCTGCGAAGGAGTTTCAGCGATGCGTTCGCAGATTCAGGACCCCCGCCCTTTGGGGGGCGGGGGCAGGGGGCGGGGTGAACCTCCGCATCCTCAGAAGACGGCGCCTAGAGCTGCCGCCGCGGCGTTTCACTCCACCCCCTTACCCCCTCCTCTCAAGAGGAGGTGGGCATGAAGCCCCCGCGTTCCTTCTTCACGCCCCTGGCCACCGGCGCGCCGGCGCCTCTGCGCGACCTCCCCATCCGTCTCGAGCGCATGATCCATTTCGTGCCGCCGCACCTCGAAAAAGTTCGCGCCAAGGTTCCCGAGACGGCCGCGCAAGTCGACGTCATCCTCGCCAATCTCGAAGACGCGATCCCCGCCGACGCGAAAGAGGCCGCGCGCGCCGGCGCCATCGAGATGGGCCGCATGGATCTCGGCGGCGCTTCGCTCTGGAGCCGCGTCAACGCGCTTAATTCGCCATGGCACTTGGACGACGTCACGCAGCTCGTCGCCGGCCTTGGCGATAAGCTCGACGTCATCATGGTCCCCAAGGTCGAAGGGCCCTGGGACATCCATTACATGGATCAGCTGCTGGCTTTGCTCGAAGCCAAACATCAGCTTTCAAAGCCCATTCTGCTGCACGCCATTCTCGAAACCGCGACCGGCGTTGCGAACGTCGAAGCCGTCTGCGGCGCGTCTCCGCGCATGCAGGGCGTCTCGCTCGGCCCCGCCGATCTTGCCGCATCGCGCAAGATGAAGACGACGCGCGTCGGCGGCGGCCATCCCGGCTATCGCGTGCTTGAAGACGCGAAGGCCGATGGTTCGGCGCGCGCCAGCGTGCAGCAGGATCTCTGGCACTACACCTTCGCCAAAATGGTCGATGCGTGCGTGATGCATGGCTTGAAGCCGTTCTACGGCCCCTTCGGCGCCATCGACGATCCGGACGCCTGCGAGCAGCAATTCCGCAACGCGTATCTGATGGGCTGCGTCGGCGCCTGGACGCTGCATCCCTCCCAAATCGCCATCGCCAAACGCGTGTTCAATCCGGACGTCGAAGAAGTGAAATTCGCGCTGCGGATTCTTGAAGCCATGCCCGACGGCGCCGGCGTCGCCATGCTCGACGGCAAGATGCAAGACGACGCGACGTGGAAGCAGGCCAAAGTGATCGTCGATCTCGCCAAACAGGTCGCGGCGAAAGAGCCGGAGATGAGAGCGGCCTATGGCCTTTGAATTGCGCCGAGTTCAAAACTGAACCTTCCCATTCGCGCTTCAAGAAGCGCGCCCGAGTTGCCTCCCCATTGCATCGCGCCGCGCCTCTCATTACCGTACCGGAACAATGCGATGGGAGGGTGGGAGTATGAAAGCGTCCAATTTGCTGCGCGTGTCCGCGTTTGCGCTGTTCGCGGCGTTCGCGGCGCCGGCGGCGGCTGAAGTCGCGACCGGGTTCGCAACAGGGGCGCTCTCCTGTCAGGCCGCCACGACCTACGATGAACTGACGCTGCTGCAGGGCGCGCAGCATTCGGTGATGCGCCAAGCCAATCCGCAAATCCGCACCGCCGCGCGGGCGATGGGCTTTGGCGGCGTCGCGCAATACGCGGCTTTGCCGGGCGTGCGCGCGATGCTGCGCCTCACCGCGAGCCCGACGCCGACGTTCGTTCTCGCCATTCCCAACAACATGCAGCCGCAAGGGCTGTTCACGCTCGCCCGCCTCGAAGTGCGCCGCAACAACACGCGCGAAATCTCCATCGGCGGCGGCTATATGAGCTATTCCACCGGAGTTCCGGCCGACCGCCAGATCGCGCTCGATGCGCGCGAAGCGGCCAATCAGCGCGGTGCGCCGGCCGGCACGGTGCTCTATGAACTCACGCCCACAGCGCCGCTCGCACCCGGCGAGTACGTGATGATCATCAGCACCGGCCAGGCGCAGACCGCGGGCATGATGGGCGGCGTCGGCGCGCACTTCTACGATTTCGGAGTGGATTGATCGCGCGCCTCTCGCGCACAAGCCCTAACCCAGCCAGGCGCCCACTTGTCGTCCTTCGAGCAGGGCGATGAGGCCGAAGGCGCTCTTCACGGTGAACCAGAGCATGACAACGAAACCCATCACCCACGCGATCGCCAGAATCGGCAAGCCGATCAGCACGAAAGACAGCAGCCAGCCGACGCCCATGATCACGAACAGCCCGACGCCCCACAGGAACGCGATCCACCAGATCCGGATCTGTTCGTCGAGGTGCGCGCGTCCCAGGCCCAGTGCGCGCTCCCGCGACATGTAGGCGATGATCACGCCGATCAGCGCGAAGACGGCGAAGCTCGGAATGCTCAACAGAAAGAGCACGTAAACGACGAGCGCGGCTGCGCGCCCCGCGTCGGCCGTGATCGGGTGGGATGTCTGCTCTGTCATGCTGCAGAAATGGCCCGCCGCCCCGCAAAGTTCCAGTGGACATCGCGGCGCGGATAAGCTCAGCGCCCTTTGCGTTTCGCCAGCGGATGTTTCGTCTCCACCAGCGCTTTCAGCCGCCCCTCGGCGACATGGGTGTAAATCTGCGTCGTGGCGATGTCGGCGTGCCCCAGCAGCGTCTGGACGGTGCGCAGGTCGGCGCCGCCGTCCACCAGATGCGTCGCGAACGCATGACGCAGCACGTGCGGTGAAACCCGCGCCGGATCGAGGCCGGCTTTCAGCGCCGCCGCTTCGAGGATTTGCGCCACCCGCCGCCGCGTCAGCTTGCCGTCAGCCGCGCTCGCGGAGGGGAACAGCCAGCGCGCCGCCTTCTCGCGCCGCGATTCAACCTTCGGCAACAGCGCCTCGCGCGCCGCAAGATGCGCCGCGAGCGCCTCGAGCCCGGCGCGTCCCAGCACCACCATGCGCTCCTTGCCGCCTTTGCCTTCGACGATCATGTGGTTCTGCCCGGCCTTCGGCGCCGTGCGCAGCGGCAACGATACGAGCTCACTCACGCGCAACCCGGCGCCGTACAGCAGCTCGATCAAGGCCCGGTCGCGCGCGCTCCCCGCCGCATCGATCAGGCGCGCGATCTCTTCGCTTGAAAGCGTCTTCGGCAGTGAGCGCGCGCGCTTCGGCGGATCGAGCCGCGCGGTCGGATCGTCGCCGCGCATGTTTTCTTGCAGCATGAAGCGATAGAATTGCTTCAGCGCCGAAATCCGCCGCCGCGTCGTCGCCGCCGACAAGCCCCGCTTCGCCAGCGCCGCGACATAAGCTTCGATCTGCTCAGCGCGCGCGCTCGCCAGCCGCACGCTTTCGCCCGCATCCTCCAGATCGCGCCGGTACGCCTCCAGCGTATTCACCCGCGCCGCCCGCTCCGCGGACAGCATCTCCAGAAACGCTTCGATGAGAGCCGCGTCGTTCATCGCGTTAAGCTAGCGGCAAGAAGTGAACGAAAACGGTAAAATGCCGGCGGCTATTGCGGCGCCGCTTGCGCCGCGTGAAGAGCATCCCAGTTGATCGCGCCCTGCGTGAAGAGGAGCTGCTCGCCGGGAGGCAGCATTGTGTCGCTTGGTCCCGGCACGATATCGATGCTGGTCGCGCCGCCGTGTTCGGGATTGTCTATTTTTCCCGTGCTGTCCTCGGGCAACCGGACCTTCTCATCCAAATACATGGTCACCACGGCCCTGTAGGTCGCCGGGTCAACGCTGATCTCGCCGACAGTGCCTATTCTCGCGCCGCCAATTCGCACAGGCGCTCCCACCGCCAGGTCGCCAATCGAAGCGAATTGCGCGTGCAGCACATACTCATGCGCAGATAGCTGCGGGGGCTGTTGCGTGGCCGGCGCTTGTCTCATCTGCATCACGCCGAAGACCGCCGCGGCGCCAGCGAGAAGCGAGCCGATCGCCCCAATCGCGATCCAGGGCTCGGACTTTGACTCATCATCAGCCATCACATCGCCCCGCCAGCTATATGTGTCCGCAACGGACTGATTGGTGATCCCTAACTCGGCTGCCCCGCCAAAATCGCTTCCACGGCCATGCGCCGCGCTTCATCTTCCATGCCAATACTGCGCAGCACGCGCAGCAGATAGCTCAGCGTCTCCGCGTCGAGCTTCGAGGGCCCATCGCCGCACGCGACAACAGCGAGCAGCGCCGCGTCCGCCGGCGCGCGGCGTTCGATCGCCGAGCTCAGGGCCGCCATCGCGCCGGGATCGCCGCGCGCGCCGCCTTGCGGCGGGTTGGCGAGCAGGAAACTTTGCACCGCGCCGTCGAGCGGGAAGCCCAGCGCGGCCATGATGGTGACGTCGCGCGCCGCGCCGCGCGCCATCGCCGCGCCGGCGGCGTCGATGCGCCGATGTACGGCCAGCGTCGCTTGATCGCCGCGCGCACGCTGCGCCACGGCGAGCGCCGCGTTGAGCGGCGCGAGCGCGCTCGCATCGAGCCCGGCCTGACCGGTGCTCAGCGTCAGACGCAGCGCCAGCGGCACGTCGTCGGCGGCGAGCGC
>DASZQK010000036.1:0-1718 GCA_035549695.1 Caulobacterales bacterium
CCCGGATTATTCATGGCATGGTGAATAAAAACGCCTCCGGATGCGTCTAAGAAGTTGACTAACAACGACTTCCTTCAACGCACGGAGGCTGGCGATGAGTATACAGGCTGCGCTGCCGCTTGAGTACGATTTGTTGGGCGGTTTGCCGATTCAGGTCGAGGCGGTCCTCGAGCAGGTCACCTCCGACGCCGGGCTGTTGCCCATCCGCGAGCTTGACGAGCGGTTGGGCTGGACGGCGGGCTTCGCCGCGCAGTTGCGCGACGCGCGGGTGGGCGGCGCGCATCGCATGGCGGAGATGGTTCGGCAGCGCGTGTTCGGCATTCTCGCCGACTACCCGGATCAAAACGATCACGACACGCTCCGCGCCGATGGGCTGTTCAAGATCATCGCCGGTCGGCGGCCCGACGACCCGGACCTGGCGAGCCAGCCCACGCTCTCGCGGATGGAGAACGCGGTCACGGCCGGCGACCTGTTGCGGCTGAAGGCTTGGTTCCTCGAACAGTTTGTGGCGTCGTTCGCCGAACCGCCGCGGACATTGACGCTCGACATCGATGTCTTCGACGATCCGACGCACGGCCAGCAGCAACTGACGTTCTTCCACGGCTACTACAGTCAGTATCAATATCTCGCGCGAGCCATCACCTGCGCCGAGAACGATCAGGTGGTGTTTCCCGCGTTGTTGTTTGGAACGGCGCACGCGACGTTGGGCGCGGACGTGGATCTGCAAATGATTGTCGCGCGGCTCCGCGCGGCTTGGCCCGACGTGCGGATTCACCTGCGGGCCGACTCCGGTTATGCGACGCCCGCGTTCTTCGCCGCTTGCCAGCAGCTGGACATCGATTACACGATCGGCATCGGCATGAACGCCGTGCTGAAGCGGGAGAGCGAAGCGACGCTGGAGGCCGCGGTTTCCGCGTGGGAAACGACGCACGAGCCGCAACGTCGGTTCACCGCGTTGGAATATCAGTCCGGTTCGTGGGACGCGCCGCGGTGGACGATCGTCAAATGCGAAGCGCATGCCCAAGGCACGAATCGCCGCGCGGTCGTCACCAATCGGCGCGGGGCGCGCGTCCTGCCGCAAGGCGCCTACGACGAGTACGCCGATCGCGGCGAGAGCGAGAACCGCAACAAAGAACTCAAGTGCGAACTGAAGGCGGATCGCTTGAGCGACCATCGTTACATGGCCAACTCGTTTCGTCTCGCGCTGCACACGCTGGCGTATAACCTGCTGGTGCGTGTGCGGCGACTCGTGGCTGATCCGCCTGCGCCGCCCCGCGCTGAGAACGAATTGCCGCCGGAAGCCCGCGTGGGGCGCGAGAAGCGGAAGGCGTTCAATCGTCGGCGCCAGGCGGACCCGCTCGGCGAGGGCCACGCCTCGACGTGGCGCACGCAATTGATCAAGGTCGCGGCTCGCATCATCGCCTCGACGCGGCGCGTGCGCGTGCTGCTCTCGGCCGCTTGGCCGTTCTGGGATCACCTGGCGAAGGTCACGCAAGCGGTACGCGCCTTTCGATCCGCGGCGTCAGGCGAAACGCCGCCTGCTCTCGACAGCGGCTGACGACGCCCCTACGCCTTGGCCCGCGCCGCCCCAGGCTCCAAAGCCGTTGGGGGAAAGGGGGCGCCACGCCCCCAACAACCCAGCCCCACGCCAAAAACCAAACCCACCCCGAAAACCAAACCCAACCCACCAACCCGCAATAAGCCATGAATAATCCGGG
>DASZQK010000037.1:0-12788 GCA_035549695.1 Caulobacterales bacterium
CGTGCTCGAAGTGCTTGGCGTTTCGGATGTCGTGGCGAAGAGCCAGGGGTCCTCGAACCCCTACAACATGGTGCGCGCAACGTTCGACATGCTGAAGCGGCAGACGAGCCCGCGGCACGTCGCGAACCGTCGCGGCCTCAAGGTTTCCGATCTGGTCGGCCGCCGCAAAGACGGTGCGAGCCTTGGCGACGTGCCGGCGGAGGGCTGATTTCCATGGCGAAGAAACCTGCAAAGACCGTGCGCGTGAAGCGCGTTGCGAGCCCGCTCCGGCGTGAGCCGAGCCAACTGGCGACGCTCGTTGGCCTGGGCCTCACGCGCGCCAACAAGGTCGTCGATCTTGAAGATACGCCGGCTGTGCGCGGCATGATCCGCAAGGTCGGTCACCTCATTGAAGTGATGGAATAACGACGATGAAGCTCAACGAATTGGCCGACAATCCCGGCGCCTCGAAGAAGCTGATGCGCGTTGGCCGCGGCGTCGGCTCGGGCAAGGGCAAGACTGGCGGGCGCGGTGTGAAGGGGCAAAAGTCCCGTCGCGGCGTGTCCATCAATGGCTTCGAAGGCGGCCAGATGCCGATCCACATGCGCATGCCGAAGCGCGGCTTCAGCGTGCCGGGCGGCAGCTTGAAGCACGCTTGGGTCAATCTCGGGCGTCTGCAAAAGGCGATTGATAACAAGAAGATCGACGCAAAAGCCGAGATCACGGAAGACGCGCTGATCGCCGCCGGCCTGGTCCGGCGGAAGAAAGACGGCGTCCGGCTCCTTGCGCAGGGCGAGATCAAGGCCAAAGTGAACGTCACCGTTACTGGGGCGTCGGCCGCGGCAATTGCCGCCATTGAAAAGGCGGGCGGCAAGGTGACGCTGTTGAAGCCGGCCGCGGAAGCAGCGGCGGCGAAGTAAGTCTCTCCTTTCCGAAGGGGAGAAGCCGGAACGCCCTCCCTTAGGGGAGGATTGGGAGCAGCGCCTTGGCCTCAGCCGCAGAACAACTCGCAGCCAACATCAATTTCTCGGCCTTCGCCAAAGCGACGGATCTGCAGAAGCGCATCTGGTTCACGATCATCGCGCTCGTGGTTTATCGGATCGGCACCTACATCCCGATCCCCGGCATCGATCCGGACGCCTTCGCACGCGCTTTCGAGCAGAACTCCGGCGGCGGCGCCGGCGGCATCCTCGGCATGTTCAACACGTTCTCCGGCGGCGCGGTGAAGCGCATGGCGGTGTTCGCGCTGAACGTGATGCCTTACATTTCTGCTTCGATCATCGTGCAACTGCTCGCCACCTCCATGCCCTCGCTGGAGCGGCTGAAGAAGGAAGGCGAAGCCGGCCGCAAGCAGCTCAACCAATACACGCGCTATCTCACGGTCGTGCTGGCGCTCATCCAATCCTACACGATCGCGGTCGGCCTCCAGTCCGGTCAAAACAGCGCCGTGATCGATCCAGGCTTCATGTTCACGTTCTCGACGGTCGTGACACTGACGGGAGGAACGATCTTCCTGATGTGGCTTGGCGAGCAGGTGACGGCGCGGGGCGTCGGGAACGGCATCTCGCTGATCATCTTCACGGGGATCATCGCCGGCATGCCGGGCATCATCCTTCAGTCGCTGCAATTGGCGCACACGGGCGACGTCGACTGGACGGGAATACTCCTCATTGGCGTCGTTATGCTGGCTGCGATCGTGTTCATCGTCTTCATCGAGCGTTCGCAGCGCCGCCTCGTGGTGCAGTACCCGAAGCGGCAGCAGGGCAATCGCATGTTTATGGGCGAGAGTTCGTTCCTGCCTCTGAAGATCAACAGCGCCGGGGTCATTCCGCCGATCTTCGCGTCATCGCTGCTGATGCTGCCGCAGACGATCACGCAATTCGCCGGCATGGCCAATCAGAGCGGTCCCGCCGCCGACGCCTTGCATTGGCTTCAGGCGACTTTGGCCTATGGTCATACCGGCCACCTATTGCTCTATGCGTTCCTCATCATCTTTTTCTGTTTCTTCTACACGTCCATTGTGTTCAACCCCGAAGAGACGGCCGACAACCTGCGGAAATACGGCGGCTTCCTCCCCGGCATCCGCCCCGGCAAGAAGACGGCGGAATATCTGGATTTCGTGCTGACGCGCCTCACCGTGATCGGCGCCGCTTACATCACCGTTGTCTGTCTGCTGCCCGAAGTGCTGATCTCGGCCTACAATGTGCCCTTCTATCTCGGCGGCACGTCGGTGATGATCGTCATTTCCGTGACGATGGACACCGTTGCGCAAATTCAGTCGCACTTGGTGGCGCACCAGTACGAAGGGCTGATCAAGAAATCGAAGCTGCGCGGCGGTGGAGGCGGCGTCACGCGTAGATGATGCTGCATGGGGGGCGCTGATGGGTCTGTTCGGAAAATCGCAGAAATCAAAGGCGATGAACCTCATCCTTTTTGGCGCCCCGGCCGCCGGCAAGGGCACGCAGGCCAAGCGCCTGGTCAGCGAGCGTGGTTTCATTCAACTCTCGACCGGCGACATGCTGCGAGCCGCCCGGGCTTCGGGATCCGAACTCGGCAAACGCGTCGCGGCGATCATGGACGCCGGCTCGTTGGTCTCCGATGACATCGTCAACGCCCTGATCGAAGAGAAGCTCACCACGCACAAGGGCGCGCCGGGCTTCATATTCGACGGCTATCCGCGCACCCTGGCGCAGGCCAAAGCGCTCGATGAACTGCTCGCCAGGCACGGCCAGAAAATTGATGTCGTGATCCAGCTTGAAGCGGACGCCGAAAAGCTGATGGCGAGGATCGCCAAGCGCTTCGCCGAGGAAGGCCGCGCCGACGACAATCCCGAGAGCTACAAGGTCCGCCTCGACGCCTATTTTGGCCAAACGGCCCCGCTCATCCCGTACTACAAGGAGCAGGGCAAACTCGTCACCATTGATGGCATGGCTGACATTGAAACGGTCGCGTCCGACATTCACCGTGCGCTCGCGCGCTAGCGGTGCGGCGTCCTCGAGCGTAGTCTGGGCTCAGGGCGCGCGCCATGCGAACTCCTGAAACGCGTTATGCCAAGAGCGGCGACGTGAACGTCGCCTACCAGGTTTTCGGCGAAGGGCCGATTACCATCGTCTACGCGCCAGGCTGGATCAGTCATGTCGAGGTGATGTGGGAGGACCCGAGATGGGCCGCCTTCATGGCGCGGCTCGCAACGTTCGCGCGCGTGATCCAGTTCGACAAGCGCGGCACCGGCTGTTCGGACCGCGACGTGGGCTATCCGACGCTTGACGATCGCATGGACGACATTCGCGCCGTCATGGATGCAGCAGGCGTCGAGCGCGCGGCGATCTTTGGATCGTCCGAGGGCGGCAACATGGCCACCATGTTCGCGGCCGCCCAGCCGGATCGCACGACCCATCTCATCCTGTTCGGTTGTTTTGCCCGGCGCCAGCCGGCGGGGGACTATCCCTGGGCGCCCAGCCTCGAGGCGCGTGCGCGGTGGATTGAGTCTCTGGCGCGCGACTGGGGAAAAGGCGGCGACATTTCCGGCATCGCGCCGAGCCGCCTCGGCGACAGGGAGTTCGCCGATTGGTTCGGCCGCCTCGAGCGCATGGCGTCCAGTCCCGGCGCCGCAGTCACGCTCGCACGCCTCAACAGCCAGATCGATGTCCGGGATATTCTGCCGACAATTCGCGTCCCCACGCTCGTCATGCATCGCACGCGCGATCGCGACGCCAACGTTGAGGAAGGGCGTTACATCGCATCGCACATTCCGGGCGCGCGCTTCGTTGCGATTGAGGGCGATGATCACATTGCCTGGACGGAGGGAACTTCAGAGATCGCCAGTGAGATCGAGGCGTTTCTGACCGGCGGACGCGACCTGACGCACAGCGATACGCGCCTCTCCACCATACTCTGCACCGATATCGTCGACTCAACGGCGCGGCAAAGCGCCGTGGGCGACGCGGCGTGGCGAGCCCTGATCCTTCAGCATGACGCGGCCGTCCGCGCGGTGCTTCGGCGCTATCAGGGCGAGGAGATCAACACGACGGGCGACGGCTTCCTCGCCGCGTTCGACAGCCCCGGGCGCGGAATGCGTGCGGCATTCGCCATCGCAGACGCCGCCCGTTCGTTGGACTTGCCGATCCGCGCGGGTCTGCATACCGGCGAGTGCGGCCGACGCGCTGGGATCTATGCGGGCATCGCGATCACGATTGCGGTCCGGGTCGCGGCTTTGGCGGGAGAAGACGAAGTGCTCGTCTCGAGGACCGTGCGCGATCTGACGGTTGGCGCAGGGTTCTCTTTCCTTGATCGCGGCGAATATCCGCTCAAGGGCGCACCCGGCGCTTGGCAAATTTTCGCGGTGCAAAACACGGTAACGGTCTGAGCTCAAACAAAGGCTGGGCAAATCATCGGAGCGTTCGCCGCGAGGCGCCTTCGCCGAGCGGAATCCGCTCGACAAGAGAGGCGCCCCAAAGCTCAGCATAGGTTCTAGAAATTCGCCGCCGCCAACAGCGTTTGGTGGCTCTGGCGTTCAATCCAGGCCGCGAACACATCGTCAAAGCGGGCCAACAGATCCTTCAGCGCTTCATCCACGATCTCGCCGCTCGCGTCGATCGCGTCCGCTTTGAGCTGCAGGTAGAGTTCGGGCTGCGAGATCACGATTAACTCGAGGATGGTGGCGATGCTGCGAAGGTGCGATTGCGCCACCGCTGTTCCGATCGCCCCGGGGGTCGCGCCAGCGATGGCGGCCGGCTTGCCGGCCCACACGTTTGTGCCATAGGGCCGCGCGCCCCACTCAAGCGCGTTTTTCAGGGCGGCCGGTATGGTGCGGAGATATTCGGGGGTCAGGAAGAGCACGGCGTCCGCTGACGCGATCTCCTGCTTGAAGTGCGCGACTGCCGCGGGAAGGGGGCTTTCCAACTCACGGTCGTAGAGCGGCAGGCCGCCGATCTCCACGATCTTGAAGTCAAGCTTCGGGGCCGCCAGCTTGGCCCAGGCGAGCGCAAGCTTCCGGTTGATGGAGCCGTGGCTAAGGCTGCCCACCACGACGGCGACTCTGGGACGATGGGGAACAGGCATGTGGGAAGCTCCTGGTATAAATACGTAACCAGGGCTATATGAGTGACCATGAAAACCGCGCAAGAAGGCACTTTTGCTGAACCAGGGCACAGCGCTGTGCCTGAAGTTCACTCGGAGAACTGCCCCGCCGTTGCCGACGTTCTCTCACGTGTGGGCGACAAGTGGAGCGTGCTGATCATCGTCCGCCTCGGGGAGGGATCAAAAAGATTCAATGAAATCAAACGCGTAGTCCACGGAATTTCTCAGCGCATGCTCACCCTCACGCTTCGCGGTCTGGAGCGCGACGGCTTGGTCACCCGCACCGTCACACCT
The DNA here is from genome assembly GCA_035549695.1 of Caulobacterales bacterium. GTDB lineage: Bacteria > Pseudomonadota > Alphaproteobacteria > Caulobacterales > Aquidulcibacteraceae > Vitreimonas. The sequence continues at coordinate 5,353 of DASZQK010000037.1, forward strand.
TCTGTCCCGCCGCGCGTCGACTATGCGTTGACAGAGCTGGGGCGCGACCTTTTGAAGCCCGTTCAGGCGCTCGGCGATTGGGCCGTGAGGCATCGCACCTGCATCCAGGCCGCGCGGAAGCGGTTCGACGAGGTCGGCGAGGCGGCGGGGTCTTGAGGCCCCGCGCATACTTCCTATTTTGCTGTCGCGCCGCGCGAAAATCCGCGCGCTGCTGCAGTTGACGGGGCGTCTTCCGCCGCTATAACCGCCCCTTCGCGAAGTTTAGAAAGCCGCGATGTCGTCCGGGTCAAAGGCCCGGCGGCGCCGCGGGTTTTGCGCATTGGAGCGTCCCACATGGCCCGGATCGCCGGCGTCAACATTCCGACCCAGAAGCGCGTTGTGATCGCGCTGCAATACATTCACGGCATTGGCCCGACTGTCGCCAAGGAGATCACTGAAAAGGTCGGCATCGCCGCGCAGCGGCGCGTGCACGAACTGACGGACGCGGAGGTTCTCCAGCTGCGCGAAACGATCGACCGCGATTACACCGTTGAAGGCGATCTTCGCCGCGAAACCGCGACCAACATCAAGCGGCTGATGGATCTTGGCTGCTATCGGGGACTGCGTCACCGCCGTGGCCTGCCGGTGCGCGGCCAGCGCACGCACACCAATGCGCGCACGCGCAAAGGCCCGGCGAAGCCGATCGCCGGTAAGAAACAAGCGACTAAGAAGTAAGGATCACTCGCCGTGGCCAAGGAAGCAGCAGGGCGCGTCAAGAAGCGCGAGCGCAAAAATATCGTCACGGGCGTCGCGCACGTGAACGCGTCGTTCAACAACACGATGATCACGATCACCGATGCGCAAGGCAATGCGATCGCCTGGTCGAGCGCCGGCACGATGGGCTTCAAGGGCTCGCGCAAGTCGACGCCATACGCCGCGCAGGTCGCCGCCGAGGATGCGGGGCGCAAGGCGATGGAGCACGGCATGCGCACCGTCGAGGTGAACGTGTCCGGCCCCGGTTCGGGCCGCGAGAGCGCGCTGCGCGCGCTTCAGGCAATTGGATTCACCGTGACCTCGATCCGCGACGTCACGCCGATCCCGCACAATGGATGCCGGCCGCCGAAGCGGCGCCGCGTCTAGGAAATTCAGTGAAAGCCGGCGCAGCGCTGATGAGCGCGCGCGGCTCAAGAAAGTGAGCGCGACCCATGAGCATGATGTCGATTGAAAAGAATTGGCTGGAGCTGATCCGGCCGAAGAAGCCGGTTGTGGAGCACGGCTTCGACAGCGCCCGCCGCGCGACCCTGATTGCCGAGCCGCTCGAACGCGGCTTCGGCATGACGCTCGGCAACGCGCTTCGCCGCGTTCTGCTCTCCTCGCTGCAGGGCGCCGCAATCACGTCGGTGCAGATCGACGGCGTCGTCCACGAATTCAGCTCGATCCCCGGCGTGCGTGAGGACGTCACCGACATCGTGCTGAACCTGAAGCAAGTCGCCATCCGCATGCGCGGCGAAGGCCCCAAGCGCGTGATGCTCAAGGCCGACGGCCCGGGCGAAGTGAAGGCCTCGGCGATCCAGACCGTCTCCGACATGGAGATCCTCAATCCCGAGCACGTCATCTGCACGCTCGATGACGGCGCCTCGCTGCGCATGGAGCTCACGGTCAACACCGGCAAGGGCTACGTCCCCGCCGAGCAGAACCGTCCCGATGACGCGCCGATCGGCCTCATCGCCATCGACAGCATCTATTCGCCGGTAAAGCGCGTCGCCTATCGCGTCGACAACACCCGCGAAGGTCAGGTGCTCGATTACGACAAGCTGATCATCGAAGTCGAAACCAACGGCTCGATCCGCCCGGAAGATGCGATCGCCTACGCCGCGCGCATCCTGCAGGACCAACTGCAAATCTTCATCACCTTCGAAGAGCCGAAGGCGAAGAAGGAAGGCGGCGAGAAGCCGGACCTGCCGTTCAACCCGGCGCTGCTCAAGAAGGTCGACGAACTCGAACTTTCGGTGCGTTCGGCGAACTGCTTGAAGAACGACAACATCGTCTACATCGGCGACCTCATCCAGAAGTCGGAAGCGGAAATGCTCCGCACCCCGAACTTCGGCCGCAAGTCGCTCAACGAGATCAAGGAAGTGCTGGCGACGATGGGCCTGCATCTCGGCATGGCCGTCGAAAACTGGCCGCCGGACAACATCGAAGACCTCGCGAAGAAATACGAAGATCAAATCTAAAAGAGAAATCCAATGCGTCACGGCCTCGCCCAGAAGAAGCTCAACCGCACGGCCAGCCATCGCACGGCGATGTTCGCCAACATGGCGGCCGCCTTGGTGAAGCATGAGCAGATCGTCACCACGCTGCCGAAGGCCAAGGCGCTTCGCCCGGTCGTCGAAAAGCTGATCACGCTCGCCAAGAAGGGCGATCTCGCCTCGCGCCGCCTCGTGTTGGCGCGCATGCGCGACGAGACGCAAACTAAGAAGTTGTTCGACACGCTCGCGCCGCGCTTCAAGGCGCGCGCCGGCGGCTATACGCGGGTGCTGAAAGCGGGCTTCCGCTATGGCGACAACGCGCCGCTGGCGGTGATCGAATTCGTCGATCGCGATGAAAGCGCCAAGGGCCAAGACAGCGGCCCGCGCCCGGAAGCGATCTACACCGACGAGGGCTAAGGTTTCGCACCTCGAATTTCGAAAGGGCGGTGCGTGTGCACCGCCCTTTTTTTGTCAGTGCTTCCCGGCTTTCTTCTTTGCCGACTTTTTCACGGGTTGCGGGGGTGGCGGCGCCGCCGCCATCGCCGCCTTGCGCGCGGCGCCCTTCAGGGTGGAGGCAATCGACCAAGTGTGCCCGAACGGATCGGTTATTTGGCCGTAACGGTCGCCCCAGAACATGTCGGTGAGCGGCATCTTCACCTTGGCGCCCGCGTCGACCGCCTTGGCGAACGTCTTGTCGGCGTTCTTCACCTGGAGGTGCAGCGTGACGGCGGCTGGAGGCGGCGTGGCTCTCCCGCCCATATGTTCGGGAAAGTCATCTGCCAGCATCAGCGACGATCCATTGATAACAAGATGCGCGTGCATGAGGCGCTTGCCATCGGCGGCGGGTGCGATGAACACGGCCTTTGCGCCAAACGCCTTCTTGTAAAAATCGACGGCCGCGCGCCCATCCTTGACGGTTAAGTGCGGCGTGACGCCGCTCTCTGGTCCCATTGGTGTTTTGTCAGGCATCGCGTTCTCCGCTTCGCAGGCGCATTGGGTTCCCGATGTATTGAGCTCTGCCGGCCCCGATCAAGGCATTTCAGCGCGCCGCACGACTCTTGCACGCCACGTTTTCGTCACGACCAGACGCAATCTAGCGCACCTGAGCCAATCGGGCCCGACATGAAAATCACGCGTGAAACGCTTTTGAAAATATCGCCTTTTGTCGCGATAGCCGCCGGTTTCCTGGGGGGTGTGCTGGCGATGGCGCCGCTCGCCGCGCAAGAGCGCGCACAGAGTGACGAACCGGCGATCCAGCTGGTGCAGGCCGCGCCCCTGGCGCGCGTTTCGCCGACAAACCAGGGACAGATGCAGCTTTCGTTCGCACCCGTCGCTGCGCGCGCCGCGCCTGCCGTCGTCAACGTTTACGCCCAACGCATCGTTCGTCAGAGCAGGGGCATTTTCAACGATCCATTCTTCGGGCGCTTCGGCGGCGGCGGCGTCCCGCGCGAAATGGTGGAGCGTTCGCTGGGATCGGGCGTCATCGTCCGGCCGGACGGGATTATCGTAACCAACAATCACGTGATTGAGGGGGCGCAATCGCTAAAAATCGTGCTGGCGGATCGGCGCGAGTTCGACGCCGAGCTTGTGCTCGCCGATGCGAGGGCGGATCTGGCGGTGTTGCGTATCGATGCGCACGGGGAACGCCTGCCGACGCTGCCTTTTGCCGACACGCACCAGCTTCAAGTCGGCGATCTCGTGCTCGCGATCGGCAATCCCTTCGGCTTGAGCCAGACAGTCACCAGCGGCATCGTCTCCGCGCTGGCGCGCACCGAGATCGGCGCCTCAGACTACGCCTTCTTCATCCAGACCGACGCCGCCATCAATCGCGGGAATTCCGGCGGCGCGCTGGTCGATATGAATGGAGCCCTCGTCGGCGTGAATTCGGCGATCTACAGCGAAGGGGGCGGCTCCAACGGCATCGGCTTCGCCATTCCGGCGGAAATGGTGCGGCGCGTTGTCGAGTCCGCTCTTGCCGGCGGGCGACGCGTCATTCGTCCGTGGCTCGGCGTACGTGCGCAAACCGTCACCAGCGATCTGGCGCGATCCTTAGGCTTGTCACGGCCCGAGGGCGCCATGGTCACGGATGTCTATCCCGGATCGTCGGGCGCCCGCGCGGGGCTGCGGAGGGGTGACGTCGTGCTCAATATCGCCGGCGTCGAGGTGCATGACGAAGGCGGCGTGCGCTACCAGTTCGCCACCCAACGCCCCGGCGCGCGCGTTCCGATCGACATTCTTCGCAGCAATCGCCGTTTGACCCTGACCGCCTCCGCCGAAGCGGCGCCCGGCGGTTCACCGGACGCCGTCACGATCACCGGACGCAACCCGCTGAACGGGGCGCGCGTGGTTACGCTGACGCCGGCGACCGCGGAGGACGCGGGCCTCGATCCTTTCGCGACAGGCGTGTTCATTCAACAGCTCGACCAAGACGGCATCGCCGCGGGCGCCGGATTTGCGCCCGGCGACATCATCAGTCAGGTCAACGGGCGCCCGGTCCGCAATGCTGGCGAGCTAAACGCTATGCTCTCGGGGCTTCGGCAATGGGTGATCGCCGTTGAACGCAACGGCCGGCACGGTGAAATCCGGTTCGCGTTCTAGTGCTTGTTGGCGAGTTGCGACTGGATCTGTTCGGGGCTTAGCGCCAGATGCGGCCGATGTAGGATATCGTCGCGCGTGTCCTCGGCCAGGCGACGCTCCTCCTCGTCGGTTGCACATACTCGCACCGGAATGTGGGAGCCGGTCGGCGTCATGTTGCGGCAATGCCGCACGGGTGCGGCGGGCGCCGGCGCCGGCGTTTCCAGGGGGACGGCGCTCGTCTGTTCAGCCGGCGGCGTGACGGGCGCCTCGTCCGCGGGCCCGCTCAGGGATTGGAAGAAAGCGGCATATAGCGCGTCCAGCATCGGCTCTGCTCCTCGCAGTGGAGGCTAGGAGCGCTTTGCCCGGCCCGGCCACCCGTCGTCGACCAATGATGCGTCGCTATCGACGAGCCGTTCGCCTATCTATGGGGAATGAGCGATCTGTTCGAGGCTTCCGGCTTGAGCGAGGCGGCGCCGCGCCCACTCGCCGATCGGCTGCGGCCGCAAAAACTCGATGATGTCGTCGGCCAAGATCATCTTCTCAAGCCCGACGGGCCGATCGGGCGGATGGTGGCGCAAAAGCGTCTTTCCTCGATGATCCTTTGGGGGCCTCCCGGGGTCGGCAAGACCACGATCGCACGCCTGCTTGCGCACGAGACGGGGCTCGAGTTCCAACAAATCTCCGCCGTCTTCTCGGGCGTCGCCGATCTCAAAAAAGCGTTCGAGACTGCGCGTGGGCGCCGCGCCAGTGGCAAGGGCACGCTGCTGTTCGTGGATGAGATCCATCGGTTCAACCGCGCCCAGCAGGACGGATTCCTGCCCTACGTGGAAGAGGGTGTCGTGACCCTGGTCGGCGCCACGACGGAGAACCCGAGCTTCGAGATCAACGCGGCGCTGCTCTCCCGGGCGCAAGTGTTCGTGCTCAAGCGTCTCGGTGACGATGCGCTCGAATTGCTGTTGAAGCGCGCCGAAGCGGAGATCGGCCGCGAATTGCCGCTGACGCCGGAAGCGCGCCTCGCCCTTTGCAATCTCGCCGACGGCGATGGCCGTTACGCGCTGACGCTCAGCGAAGAAGTGTTCACGCTCCCGGCGAAAGAAAAGCTCGATGTCAAGGCGCTCGGCAATCTGCTGCAAAAGCGCGCGCCCGCCTACGACAAGGATCGCGAGGAGCACTACAATCTCATCTCCGCACTGCACAAGAGCATCCGCGGTTCCGATCCCGACGCCGCGCTGTACTGGCTTGCGCGCATGCTGGCGGGAGGCGAGCAGCCGCTCTTTATAGCGCGCCGCCTTGTGCGCGCTGCCGCGGAAGATATCGGCCTCGCCGATCCCACCGCGCTTCTCATCTGCAACGCCGCGAAAGATGCCGTGGATTTCCTTGGCCAACCCGAGGCGGAGCTGCACCTTGCGCTCGCCGTCATCCACCTTGCCACCGCGCCCAAATCGAACGCGGCCTATGTCGCTTTTGGCGCCGCAAAGAAAGCCGCCGCGGAAACGGGAACGCTGGGTCCGCCCATGCACATCCGTAACGCGCCAACGCGGCTTATGAAGGATCTGGGCTACGGCGCCGGCTACGAGTACGACCATGACGCCGAAGGCGGTTTCTCCGGTCAGGGCTATTTTCCAGACGAGATGACGCCGCGCGTTTTCTACGAGCCCAAAGGCGCCGGCCGCGAAGCGCCAATCAAGGAGCGATTGGACAAGTGGCGCGCGCTGCGCGCGGGGCGCAATGGCTAGTCCTCGCGATTTTCTTCTCTACGAAGACGCTCACGTCCTCGCCTTCAACAAGCCCGCCGGCCTTGCAGTGCAAGGCGGTTCGGGCGTGACGCAGAGCCTTGAAGACATGCTCGCGGTCTTCGCCAAGTCCAACGGGAAGCGCCCACGTCTGGTGCACCGCCTCGACCGCGAAACCTCCGGCGTGCTCGTCGTCGCCCGCACGAAGCCGGCGGCGGCCTTTCTTTCGGAGGCGTTTGCGGCCCGCGATGCGAACAAGACCTACCTCGCCATCGTCTGCGGCGGCGCGCCGGCGCCCGGAGAGGGCGAGATCGATAAGGGGCTCCGCAAGGCGACCCGCGGGGGGCTCGACATCGTCGAGGTCGCACCGGACGGGCTGGCCGCGCGGACGCGCTACAGGACGCTCCTCGCGACGCCGAGCGCAGCGCTCCTCGAACTCGAGCCGCAAACCGGGCGCATGCACCAGCTCCGCGCGCATCTCGCCCATGTCGGCCGCCCCATTGCCGGGGACGGTAAATATGGCGGGCTGTTTCGCCTTGGCGTGACGGACATTCCGGGTCTCATGCTTCACGCGGCGGCGCTCGATATTCCCCACCCGGCGGGCGACCGCCTGCGACTGGCCGCGCCCCCGCCCTCCGCTTTCCGTGACGTCGCGCTTTCACTTGGCCTTGAATCGGCGCTTTCGCTCTAAATCTGCTATGACGCAGCCCCAGGGATCTTGAACAGGATCGCATCATGTTTCGAAGCTTCATTCCGCTCATGGCGCTGGCCGCGGTCGCGGCCTGCGCCTCGGCGCCCGCCTACGTGCGGGCTGCCGGTCCGAACACGGCGGGCTATTCCGAGCAGCAAATCGAAAGCAATCGCTTTTACGTCACCTACCGAGCGCCCGGCGGGGCGG
>DASZQK010000038.1:0-28560 GCA_035549695.1 Caulobacterales bacterium
GGTTAACGAACATTAACCAATGTGGATAAGTCTGCAACCGGAACGGTTATGCGCGGGGCGGGCGGCTCCGTTGACGCAACGCCCGAAGCGCTCCATTTCACGCTATGGCCCAGGCTTCTTCGCAAAAATCCGTGGCAAATCCTGATCCCGGCGCGTCGCACGACCGGGTGCTGATCATCGATTTCGGCTCTCAGGTCACACAGCTCATCGCGCGGCGGGTGCGGGAGTCGGGCGTCTATTGCGAAATCCATCCCTACAACAAAGCCGCCGAGGTGCTGGCGCGCGGCTTCAATCCGAAGGCTGTCATCCTCTCCGGCGGCCCCGCCAGCGTGCTCGAGGGCGAGAGCCCGCGCGCTCCGCAGGAAGTGTTCATGCTGGGCGTGCCGATCCTCGCCATCTGCTACGGCCAGCAGACCATGGCGCAGCAGCTCGGCGGCAAGGTCGAAGGCGGACACGCGCGCGAGTTCGGTCGCGCGGATATTGAGATCAAGGCCGATAGCCCGCTGTTCGAGGGCTTCTGGGAAGTCGGCGGACGCTATCCGGTGTGGATGAGCCACGGCGACCGCGTCACCGAACTGCCGCAGGGCTTTCACGTGGTGGCGACATCGGAGAACGCGCCGTTCGCGATCGCGGTGGACGAGCAATACAAATTCTATTCGGTGATGTTTCACCCCGAAGTCGTGCACACGCCGGACGGCGCGAAGCTCTTGCGCAATTTCACGCACAAGATCGCGCGCTGCCGCGGCGATTGGACGATGGCCGCGTTCAAGGACGAAGCGATCGAGCGCATCCGCGCGCAGGTGGGCGACGGCACAGTGATTTGCGGGCTGTCGGGCGGGGTGGATTCAAGCGTGGCGGCGGTGCTGATTCACGAAGCGATCGGCGACCGGCTGCATTGCGTATTTGTGGATCACGGACTGATGCGGCTCGGCGAAGCGGAGGAGGTGGTGACGCTTTTCCGCGATCACTACAATATCCCGCTCATTCACGCAGACGAAAGCACGCGCTTTCTTTCCGCGCTCGAAGGCGTCACCGATCCCGAAGTGAAGCGCAAAACCATCGGCAAGCTCTTCATCGACGTGTTCGAGGAGAAGGCGCGCTCCATCGGCGGCGCGAAATTCCTGGCGCAGGGCACGCTCTATCCGGACGTGATCGAAAGCGTGAGCGCCATTGGCGGGCCGTCGGTAACGATCAAGTCGCACCACAATGTCGGCGGCCTGCCGGAGCGCATGCATCTGAAGCTGGTCGAACCGCTGCGGGAATTGTTCAAGGACGAAGTGCGCGCGCTCGGCCGTGAACTCGGGCTGCCGGAAAAATTCGTCGGCCGCCATCCGTTCCCCGGGCCGGGCCTTGCTATCCGCGTGCCGGGAGAAATCACGCGCGAGAAGCTCGACATTCTCCGCCATGCCGATGCGATCTATCTCGACGAAATCCGCAAGGCCGGGCTCTACGATCAGATCTGGCAGGCGTTCGCCGTGCTGCTGCCGGTGAAGACCGTCGGCGTGATGGGCGACGGGCGCACGTATGAGCACGTGTGTGCATTGCGCGCCGTCACCTCAAGCGACGGCATGACGGCGGATTTCTTCCCATACCCGATGGAGTTTCTCGGCCGCACCGCGACGCGCATCATCAACGAAGTCCGCGGCGTGAACCGGGTTGTGTACGACGTGACGAGCAAGCCGCCGGGCACGATCGAGTGGGAATGAGCGTGAACAAGAACACGATTTGTATCTGGTACGATCGCGACGCCGAGGCCGCCGCGCACTTCTACGCGGGAACCTTCCCCGACAGCGCCGTCGGCGCCGTGCGGCGCGCGCCAAGCGACTACCCATCCGGTAAAGAAAGGCGACGTGCTGGTGGTGGAGTTCACCGTCTGCGGCGTCCCCTGCATCGGCCTCAACGGCGGGCCGATGTTCAAGCAGACCGAGGCGTTTTCGTTTCAGATCGCCACGCAAGATCAGGCCGAGACGGACCGCTATTGGAACGCCATCGTCGGCAATGGCGGGCAGGAAAGCGCGTGCGGCTGGTGCAAGGACAGGTGGGGCCTCAATTGGCAGATCATGCCGCGCACCTTGACCGAGGCGATGGCCGCCGGAGGCGCGGAAGCGAAGCGCGCCTTTGAGGCGATGATGACGATGCGCAAGATCGATGTAGCGGCGATCGACGCAGCGCGGCGCGCCTGAGCGCGTTCAAAGTTCCTTTTCGGCGAGGCCGCGGAATGCGTCGGGCGTGAGGGCCTTTGGGGCGCGCGCGCCCGCCGCGTAGCCGAGCGCATGGGCGCCGAAACGTGCGCGCACGCGGTCGAGGGCTTGATCGGCCTTGAGGCGCGCCATGCCCTTGCGGCTGCCAGGCAGACGGCCTTCGTCGGCGGAGCGGAACGGGAGTTCGAGCTGCGGCGCGGGATCCGCGCCGAGATGCGAGACGGAGATGGCGAGCAGCGAGATCGTCCGCTCGTCGGGGTGGTGCTTCAACACGCCGCGTACGAGATCGATGGCCGTTTCGGCCAGACTTGTTGTCGCCGAGATCGGCGCGGCCAGTGTGCGCGCACGCGAAACGGAGCGCATGTCGGCGAAGCGGACACGGACCGTGACGGTGCGCCCGGGCCGATCCTTGGCCCGCAGGCGCCGGGCGATGCGGTCGGCGAGATTGAGCAAAACCGGTTCGAAGACGCTGGCGACGGCCGGCTTGCGGCCCAGCGCCGATTGCGCGCCGGCGGAATGCGCGCGGCGCTGCGTCTCGATGCGGCGCGGATCCTGGTTCCAAGCCAACGCGGTGAGTTTTTGGCCGGCAGCGCGGCCAAGCAGGCGCTGCAGGGCGTGCGGCGAATGTTCCGCGAGTTGGCCGATCGTGGCGACGCCGGCCTCGGCGAGCCGCTGCGCCGTCACCGGTCCGACGCCCCACATGAGATCGACCGGCAGGTTGTGCAGGAAGGCGAGCTCCGCGGCGGGGTCGACAATCGCAAGCCCGTCGGGCTTGGCGACTTGCGAAGCGACTTTCGCGAGATGTTTGGTGCGCGCGACGCCGATGGAGATCGGCAGGCCGAGCTCATCGCGCACGCGTTTGCGGACGGCGCGGGCGATGCTTTCCGGCGAACCGAACAGCGCTTCGCAGCCGGAGACGTCGGCGAAGGCTTCGTCGATGGAGATGCGTTCTACGTCGGGCGTGAAATCGCGCAGCACATTGATGGCGGCGTCGCCCAGGCGTTCGTATTCGCTGAAATGTCCGCCGACGAAGATAAGTTCGGGGCACAGCTCGCGCGCGCACCGGCCTGGCATGCCGCCGCGTACGCCGAAGGCGCGCGCTTCATAGGACGCCGCCAGCACAACGCCCCCGCCCACTGCGATCGGCTTTCCGCGCAGGCGCGGATTTAAGAGTTGCTCGACGGACGCATAAAACGCGTCGAGGTCGACATGCAGAATGGCGGCGGTGTCCGCCATGCGCGCTCCTTCGCGAGGCCACGTGACCTATCAGAACGGACAAAGAACACAAGGAGTCTTGTGTTAGCGCTCCCATCTGGTACCTCGAAAAGAAAACTCCGGAGGACGCGCGTGATGGTTCGGAAGTTCATGATCGCTGCGGCGATGCTGGCCGTGGCTGGCCTCGGCGGCGGGGCTGTCGCGCAAACGAGCGGCGCGGCGCCGGCCTATGCCAATACCTCCCTCACGCCAGAACAGCGCGCCGCCGCCCTGGTCGCGCAGATGACGCTCGAAGAGAAGGCCGCCCAGCTTGGCCACACCGCGCCGGCGATCCCGCGCCTTGGCGTTCCGGAATACAATTGGTGGAACGAAGGTCTGCACGGTGTTGCGCGCGCCGGCACGGCGACGGTGTTTCCACAAGCCATCGGCATGGCGGCGACGTGGGACGCGCCGCTGATGCAGCAATCGGCGGACGTCATTTCGACCGAGTTTCGCGCTAAATACGCCGAGCGTGTGCACGCGAACGGCGGAACGGATTGGTATCGCGGGCTCACGGTGTGGTCGCCGAACATCAACATCTTCCGCGATCCGCGCTGGGGCCGCGGGCAGGAGACGTACGGCGAAGATCCGTATCTCACCTCGCAGATCGGTATCGCCTTCATTCGCGGCCTGCAGGGCGACGATCCGAACTTCTATCGCACTATCGCGACCTCCAAGCATTTCGCCGTCCACTCCGGGCCGGAAGCCGGTCGTCACGAGCAAAACATGCGCCCCACGGCGCACGATCTCGAAGACACGTATCTGCCCGCGTTCCGCGCGACGGTGATGGAGGCGCATGTCGGCTCGGTGATGTGCGCTTACAATGCGCTCGACGGCGTGCCGGCTTGCGCCAACGCCATGCTGATGGAAACGCATCTGCGCCGCGACTGGGGTTTCAAGGGCTATGTCGTTTCCGATTGCGGCGCGGCGGCGAACATCTATCGCGCCGACAGCCTGCACTACGTGCCGACGCCCGAGGAAGGTGCGGTGGCGGCGTTCACGGCGGGCATGGACGTGATCTGCGGCGATTATCGCGCCGGCTGGAACGTTGAGACGCAAGCGATCATCAATGCGGTGCATCAAGGCATCCTGCAGGAAAGCCTGCTCGACCGTTCGCTGGTGCGTCTGTTCACGGCGCGCTATCGCCTCGGGCTGATGAATGCGCCCGCCGACCGCCCGTTTCGCAATATCACGCCGGCGGACAACGATACGCCCGCGCATCACGCGCAGGCCGAGGCGATGGCGCGCGCTTCGATGGTGCTGTTGAAGAACGAGGGCAATCTGCTGCCCTTGCGCCAAGCACCGCGGACGATCGCGGTGATCGGCCCGAATGCCGACAGCCTCGATGCGCTGATCGGCAATTATTACGGAAGTCCGTCGCATCCGGTGACGGTGCTGGACGGCCTGCGCGCCCGCTTCCCCAATTCGCGCATCATCTATGCGCAGGGCGTCGGGCTCGTCGGTCCCGCGGAAGATCCGGTGCCGGATGCGGTGCTGTGCGCGGACCAAACCATTGGCCGGCGCGGCTGCCGCGTGCATGGCCTTCGCGCGGAGCACTTTGACGGCGTCGACCTGCAAGGCGCGGCCACGAGCGCTGTCGAACCCAACGCGACGGTGACGTGGGACAATCAGGACCGCGAAACCTCCGCGCGCTGGAGCGGCTGGATCACCCCGACGCTAACCGGCGCGTACACGTTCCGCTTTGCGAGCCAGAACGGCTATAAGGTGTGGGTCAACGATCAGCTGGTGGTCGACGAGTGGGGCGTCGGCGATGCGCCCGCGCTGACGTCTGGCGCGATTACGCTGCAAGCGAACCGTCACTACTCGATCAAGATCGAGGGCTTTCAACGCGCGGTGCGCGGCGAGCAGCGTCTGGTGTGGAGTACGCCGGCCTCCAACGGCGACGACGCAGTGGCGGCGGCGCAACAGGCCGACGTCGTGATTTTCGTCGGCGGCCTCTCGGCGCGCGTCGAGGGCGAGGAAATGCGCGTAGCGGCGGCGGGCTTCGCCGGCGGCGACCGCACCAGCCTCGATCTTCCCGCGCCGCAGGAGCGCTTGCTGGAGCGTGTGAGCGCGGTGGGCAAACCGACCGTGCTCGTGCTGATGACGGGCAGCGCTGTATCGATCAATTGGGCGGACCAGCACGTGGCGGCGATCGTCGAAGCCTGGTATCCGGGCGGCCAAGGCGGCGCGGCGGTGGCTTCGCTGATAGCGGGCGACTACAGCCCGTCGGGGCGTCTGCCGGTGACGTTCTACAAATCGGTCGATCAACTGCCGGCGTTCAACGACTACTCGATGGCGCACCGCACTTATCGCTACTTCGACGGCGAGGTGCTCTATCCGTTCGGCTACGGCCTCTCCTACACGAGCTTCGCTTACGCCAACGCCCGCGTCTCCAACGCGCGCGTGCGCGCGAACGGGCAGGTCACGGTGTCGGTGGACGTGACGAATTCCGGCGCGATGGATGGCGATGAGGTCGTGCAGCTTTATCTGGCGCATCCCGGCGTCGCGGGCGCGCCGATCCGGGCGCTCAACGGCTTCCAACGTGTGCATCTGGCGCGCGGTGAGACGAAGACCGTAACGTTCACGCTCCGCGACCGCGCGCTCAGCATCGTCGACCCGAGCGGCGTGCGCCGGATTGTGCCCGGGCAGGTCAATGTGTGGGTCGGCGGCGGGCAGCCGGGCGCGCGGGCGGGCCTCACTCAAGCGGCGGGCGCTGCGACCCAGTTCCAGATCACGAGCCGCGCGCAATTGCCGAACTAAGCCATGGCGCCCGGCCACATTGCCCACGCGGATGGCAAGCCGCGGTGCAACTGGCCGGGCGTCGATCCGCTCTATCTCGACTATCACGACCGCGAATGGGGCGTGCCGGAGAAGGACGACCGCGCGCTGTTCGAGATGCTGATGCTCGAGGGCGCGCAGGCCGGCCTTTCCTGGATCACCATTTTGCGCAAGCGCGAAAACTATCGCCGCGCCTTCGACGGATTCGATCCGGAGAAGATTGCGCGGTACACGCCGAAGAAAATCGAGAGGCTGATGGCGGACGAAGGCATTGTCCGCAACCGCGCCAAGATCGAAGGCGTCGTGCTTTCGGCGCGCGCCTGGCTGGTCATGAGAGACGCAGGCGAGGGATTCTCAGCCCACCTTTGGGCCTATGTCGATGGTAAGCCCATCATCAACCATCTGCGCCTCAAAGACCGCGCGCCGGCCGAAACCGAGCTTTCGCGGCGCATTTCGAAGGATTTGAAGGCGCGGGGATTCAAGTTCGTCGGTCCGACGATCGTTTATGCGTTCATGCAGGCCGTCGGAATGGTCAATGACCACGCTGTCACTTGCTTTCGCCACCCGGAGTTCGACAAACGACGAAAGGCATAGGCCGTGAGTGGAGCCCCGGAATGCATCGGGGATTAACCGCGCGGCGCTAGCCTTGTTCACGTCCGGGAACGGAGCGGAAGCCATGGCGCACGAACGCTTTCAACGCGCAGTCGAACTCGATGCACAGGAGCAACGGCGTTTGCTTGCGCATCTCGAGGAGATCGACGCGGCCACGTTTGAGGCCAATCGCGAGGTGTTGGCGCGCACGGTGGGCCGCGTCGATGTGCGCAGGTTCAAGCGCCTGGCCTGCGCGACGGCGCAGGCGCGCGCGGACTGGGTGGCGGCGGCGCTGCAAATGACCGAACGGCCTGCTCCGCCCAGCGAAGAGGACAGCGCGCGCCTGGCCGGTCTGCGCGCGGCCTACGAAGAGCTGATGCACGCTTACGAGGGCATGCGGCGCATGGTCGAGCGCGGCTACCTCTGCTATCTCGACCGCGCCGAGCGCGACGAGGCGCTGACGCTCGTCAAGCGGGTTGGCTGACCGGCAGGCGCAGGCGCACGACGCCATCGCGATCCGGCGGGGGCAGCCGCCCGCCGCGTATGTTGACCTGCAAAGCGGGAAGCAGCAGCCGCGGCGGCGCCAACGCCGCGTCGCGGGCTCTTCGCGCCGCCACGAAGCTGGCTTCGTCCACGTCGGCGCTGATCTGGACGTTGTGCGCATTCTGCTCCGCGACGCTGGCCTGCCACGCGAACGCTTCGCGGCCCGGCCCCTTGTAGTCGTGACAGACGAACAGGCGCGTCTCCGGGGGCAGGGCCAGAATGTGCCGGATCGAGTGATAGAGCGCGGCGGCGTCGCCGCCGGGGAAATCCGTGCGCGCGGTTCCATAGTCGGGCATGAACATGGTGTCGCCGATGAAGGCCGCGTCGTCGATGATGTAAGTGACGCAGCCGCTGGTGTGACCGGGCGTGCGCATGACTCGGATGCTCTGAGCGCCGAGCGGGAGAATCTCCCCGTCGCGCACGAGACGATCGAAGGCGCGAAACTCCGGCGTGATGTCGTCGGCCAGGAAACGCTTGGCGAAGAGGGCTTGGGTCTCGGGAAAGCGGTCGCCGATCACGGTGGGCGCGCCGGTGAGCTCATGAGCCACGTGCGCGGCGCTGAGGTGATCGGCGTGGACGTGCGTTTCGAGAATCCAGCGTACGTCGAGATCGAGCGCCGTCGCCGCGTCGAGCACGCGACCGATCGAGGCGCGCCATAACTTCCCGTTCGCCGGTTCGAAATCCAGCACGGAGTCGATCAGCGCCGCGGCGCGCGTCGCCGGGTCGACAACGAGGTACGTGACGGTGTTCGTGGCTTCATGGAAGAAGGCGTGAACGTCCGGCTTCATTAGAGGCGGGCTTCAATCCACTGCACGATGTCGGCCATCACGTCTTCCTTGCCGAGATCGTTGAGCAAGTCGTGGTAGTGGCCTTCGTAGAGTTTCAGCGTCTTATCCTTCGAACCGGCATGATCGTAGAATTCCTGACTGCCCTGATACTTCGTCGCCTTATCCATCGTGCCGTGCAGAATGAAGAGGGGCAGCGTGATCCTGGGAAACTCCTTCTTCAGCCGATCATCCGCCATAGCGAGCGCGGCGACCGTGCGCGTCGGCTGCGTCTCGTGGGCGATCAGCGGATCCTCGTTCATGGCCTTCACGGCCGCGGGGTCGCGGGAGAAATCTTCATTCTTGAGCGCGAGCACGTGAGCGTGCGGAGCCAGATGGGCGAGGCCCTTGAGCGCCGCGATGGCGAAATCCGGCGCGGGTACGCGGTAGGCGAAGCTTTCGCAGATGAGGCCGGCGAGTTCGGCCTGGTGATCGAGCGTGTAGACGCATGCGGTGACGCCGCCGGCGCTGTGGCCGAGCAAATAGAGCGGAAGGCCCGGTTCGCGCGATTTCGCGAGCTGGATGAGCGCGCCGAGGTCCTTTTCATACTGGCCGGCCTCGACATAGAAGCGCTCGCCATCGGACTGGCCCCGCCCTCGCAGATCGACGGCGTAGACGGCGAGATCGTGCTTTAGGAGCTGATCGGCGACCCAAAGATATTGGCCGCTGTGCGCATTGAAGCCTGGACAGATGGCGACGACGGCGCGCGGCTTTCCCTCGGGGCGCCAGGAACGGACGAACAATTTCATCCCGTCGGGGCCGTCGATCCGTTCTTCGCGCATGTTGGCCATGGGACGCTCCAATGGAAAAAACAATCCTGTTACATGCGCGCGTGGGCGCGTCGCTGTCCAGTCGGCGCGGCGCTGCGGCAAAGCGAGCGGAAATTGTCACAATCGGCCGCTGCGCCATGAGGCAGCCTTGAGGATGCGCGTGGCAGTGCGCTAATCCTTGCCGATGACCCGGATTTCACCTCGATCATTGGCCGGCGCGGTTCGCGTGGCCGGCCGCGCGTTCGCAATTGGCTTGGCGCTGGCGCTTGGGTTCGCCGGCTACGGCGCGGCGCAAGCGCCCGGGCGCACGCCGATTCCGCTCGAGGCGATGATCCGCGAACCGGCCCTGTCGCAGATGCGCCTTTCTCCGGACGGCGCCCATCTCGCGGCCATCACCAGTCTGGACGGCGTTGAGCGGTCGATTTCGATCTGGCGCACGGACGCGCTCGATCGTGCCCCGGTGCGCTTCGGCGTCGGCGGCGCGGCGGCGCGCAACAAAGTGTTTTTCTCGCGGATCGAGTGGGTGGCGCCCGATCGTTTGCTGGTGATCATGCAGCAGCCAGTCACGGTCGGCGCCGGCATCGAAGGGCGCACGTACACGGCGCTCGCGCGCATCGTGAACCTCGACGGCTCGCAATGGGTCGAGCCGCTGGCGGAAGGCGGACCGCGCACGGATCTCGAGCGCTATGTCGACAAGTTCCTGAATATCGATCTGATCGATCAATTGCCGCGGGATCCGCGTCACATCCTCATGGCGCAGGCGACGCTGGACGCGACCTTCATCTACAAGGTCGACGTTTATACGGGCCGCGGCGAGCGGGTGGCGCAGCTTGCGGACAACGAGGCGCCGGTGGACGTGGTCGACCGGGACGGCAATTTCCGGGTCAAGGAATTCGCCGATTTCCGCGGCGGCCAATGGGTGATCGGCCACACCGTGTTCGATACGTCGAGCAATTCCTGGGTGGAGCAGCCCGCGCTGACTTACGAGGCGCGCGAACGGCGCAATCTTACCGTGCTGGCGTTTGATCCGAACGATCCCGACCTGCTGATCGTGCGCGACGATCAGGGGCAGAACTTCGCCTATATCCGCAGCTACAGCATTTCGCGCCGGGCCTTCGTGGAGACGATGTTTCAGCACCGCGAGTATGACGCGGGCAATGTGCTGATCGATCATGTGGGGACCGAACCGACGCGCATCATCGGCTTCACGTATCTCGCCGACACCGAGACCCCGTATTACACCGACAGCGGTTTTCGCTCGCTCGACGAGGGACTGCGGCGCCAGCTTGGCGGGCTCAACGTCATCATTTCGGGGAAGAATGGCGAATATCGCATCGTGGTCGCCGAAAGCTCGCGTCAGCCGCCGGCCTATTTTCTGCTGCGTAACGACAGCCAGCTCATCCCGCTCGGCGTATCGACGCCGGGTATTCCCACAGCGCAGCTCGCGCCGACGCAGCTAGTCTATTACCAGGCCCGCGACGGCTTGCGCATTCCAGCTTTCCTCACGCTTCCATTCGGTTGGCGCGAAGGCGACGCGCCGCTGCCGGTGATCGTGCAGCCCCATGGCGGGCCGTGGAGCCGCAACGATTCCTCGTGGGGCGGGGGCGACATTCCCTACGCGCAATACTTCGCCTCGCGCGGGTTCGCGGTGCTGCAGCCGCAATTCCGCGGCTCGACCGGATGGGGCGGACAGCTTTGGCGCGCCGGCGACAAGCAATGGGGCATGGCGATGCAGGATGACAAGGACGACGGGCTGCAATGGCTCGTTGACCGGCGCATCGCCGATCCGCACCGCGCGCTGATCTACGGATTCTCATATGGCGGCTTTGCCGCCATGGCCGCAACGGTGAGGCCGAATTCGCCCTATCGCTGCGCAATTTCAGGGGCGGGCGTGGCAAGCTTGCAGCGCATCGGCACGCTCTGGCGCGAGAACCGCATCCAGCGCCAGCTGCAGGGCGTGACGGTGGACGGTATGGATCCGCTGCAACACGCCAGCGAGGCCAACATTCCGATCCTCATCTATCACGGCGACCGCGATCAGACGGCGTCGATCTGGCACTCACAACAATTTGATGCGGCGCTGCGCGCGGCCGGCAAACCCCACACGTTCACGACGATTCCGGACATGCCGCACGGCGCTCTAAACCCCGAAATGCGCCGCGCCGAACTGACTTTGATCGAGAACTACATCAAGAACGAGTGCGGTATTCAGTATTAGGCCAGCGACTATTCGCTGGACCGCTCCATTCGTCGATGCTTTGGGCGCCCTCGCCGAACGTTGCGGAATTGTGTCGCAAACGTCACGGCAGGCGCCTGTTTCGACCGTATTCTGGCCACTTTGTTTGACTTGGAGATTTTGCCCCCTTTAGGCTCGCCCTAGGTTTCGGGCGCGCAGTGCCGCGCCCGAGGGAACTTTAGGGGCGGGCCTCATGGGACAATCCAGGTCGGACAAGAGCTTTTTGCGCACGACGGCGGCGTGGGCGCTGCTCACAGGTTTGGCGGCGGGCCCCGCGTTCGCGCAGACCGCGCCGGCCCAGACGCCGGACGCCGACGCTCCCATCACGACGCCGGCGCCGCAATCCACCGAGACCGCGGACGACAACGGTGAAGACACCATCGTCGTCACCGGATCGCGCTTGCACGCCAACGAATTCACCAGCTCGTCGCCGATCCAAGTGATCACCATGGAGCACGGAGCGCTTTCGGGCACCGCCGACGTGGCCGAATTGTTGCAATCGTCGTCGCTGGCGGCCGGCTCGCCGCAGAATGATGCGACGATTTCAAGCGCCTTCGTCACCGAGGGCGGCCCCGGCTCGCAGACGATCTCGCTGCGCGGCCTTGGCGCCAACCGGACGCTGGTCCTGGTCAACGGACGGCGCGGCGGGCCCGCGGGCACGCGCGGCGAAGTCTCCGCGTTCGATCTCAACGTGGTGCCTTCGGCGGTGGTCGACCGCTTCGAAATTCTGAAGGACGGCGCTTCGTCCATCTACGGTTCCGACGCCGTCGCCGGCGTCGTCAACATCATCACGCGGCGCGATTTCGACGGCGCGGATTTCACCATGTACGCGAATGCGCCTTGGGAGCAGGGCGGAGCGGAGTACAGCGCCGAAGCCGTGTGGGGCCACACGTTCGACCGCGGGTACATCACCGCGTCGGTCGATTGGTATCGCCACAACGAATTGACCCTGGGCGACCGCAAATACACCTCGTGCGGCGTCAACTACATGTTCAACAGCGCCACCGGTCAGCGCAGCGACACGATCGATCCGCGCACAGGCAAGCCGCAATGCGACGACATCCTCGCCGGCCAGATTTGGCTCTATGAATATTCCTACAGCGGCGCCTTCGCCGACGGCGAATATCTGGATTCGCCGGATGGCCGCGTGCTGGTGCAATGGGATCCGAGCGGACAGATCGGCGCGCTGTTTCCGGAAACGATCTTCCCCGGAACGCAGGTGGACGAAACCAATCCGACATCGCCTTCGGGATGGGTCGGCCTCAATCAAGTCGACCCTGTCACGCGCGGCGCCACCAACGCCAGTCCGGAAGCGCTGCAGAACGCGACCTTGTGGCCGAAGCTGGAGCGCTACACGGCGTTTTTCCAGATGGGCTACGACATCACCGCCAGCACCGAAGCGTACGCCGAAGTGCTGCTGAGCCGGCGCACGTCCGAGCAGCACGGCGTGCGGCAATATTGGACCTATCTGTTCTCTTACGATTATTTCTATCCCGGCTTCGGCTCCATCGCGCCAACGGATTCGCTGAACGCAGGCTGGCTCGGCAGCGCGATCCTCAGCCCGACGCCGATCACCGGTCGCGCGGGATCGTCGCAAGAGGTCGATTACTATCGCGTGGTCGCCGGCGTGAAGGGCAGTTTCGACGGCTGGCTCGGCGCGTTCGACTGGGACGTTTACGTCCAAGGCAGCCACTCCGACGCCAGCTACTCGCAGGACGTGCTGCTGCAAGACGCGATGGACCAATCGAAACTGCGCAACGATTTCGGCGTCAATTTCGGCGGCGGCTACTACATCGATCGTCCCACAGCCTCGTGCGTGGGCTACACCACCCCGGTCAGCAACAAGCCGTGCGTCGATGTGAACTGGCTCGACGGCGATTTCTTGAACGGACACGCCTCGCCCGAG
This sequence comes from Caulobacterales bacterium, assembly GCA_035549695.1. GTDB lineage: Bacteria > Pseudomonadota > Alphaproteobacteria > Caulobacterales > Aquidulcibacteraceae > Vitreimonas. Next base: position 13,107 of record DASZQK010000038.1, read on the forward strand.
GTGGAGAACTTCTTGTTCGACACCGAGACCGGGACCACCATCTACGACCAAGTATATCTTGAAGGCACGATCTCCGGCGATGTCTTCACGATGCCGGCCGGCAATGTCGGGGCGGTTCTCGGCGTCAATGTGCGCCGCGACCGGCTGAACGACACGCCTGGCGCCGTCACGCTCGCGCACAATGTGTGGGGGGCGTCGACGGCCGACGTCACCAAAGGCAGCGACAACACCCAGGAGGTGTTCGGCGAGTTGGGTATCCCGATTGTGCGCGGCGTACCGGCGCTGGAGGACGTCTCGCTCACGCTGTCGGGGCGGTACACCGACGTCGAATCGTACGGAAGCGATTCGACTTACAAGGTCGGTCTCAACTGGCAGCTCAATCACGATTGGCGCTTCCGGGTGACCCAGGGCACCTCGTTCCGCGCCCCGGCGCTGTTCGAGCAATTTCTGGGCAATCAGACCGGCTTCTTGAGCCAACGTCAGATCGACCCTTGCATTCGCTGGGCGACGAATCTGGCGGCTGGGAATATCTCCCAACGTGTTGCCGACAATTGCGCCGCGGATGGGATTCCGGGCAATTACTCGGGCGCCGGCGCCAGCGCGACCGTGACCAAGAGCGGCGGCGACGTCGAGGCGGAAACGTCCGAGGCGTTCACCGGCGGCATCGTCTGGACGCCCGGCTTCGCCGATTTGAGCGTCGCGATCGACTATTTCGACATCAAGGTCGAAAACGAGGTCACGACGCTGGGCGCGGGCGTGATCCTGTTCGGCTGCTACAACTCCACGCACTTCACGACGGAAGCGCTGTGCAACCTGTTCACGCGTGGCCAGACGGCTAGCCCGTATCTCATCAACACGGTGACGGACGACTTCTTGAACATCGCCGAGCAGCGCAATCGCGGCATCGACCTGACGACGCGCTACACGCACCAATTCCCGTGGGGCGATTTCAGCGTCCAAGGGCAGTTCACGTGGCAGTTCGAGGACAGCATTGCACTGATCCCGGAGGTCACCCAGGACAACAATGCTCGCGTCGGCGATCCGCAATTCGTCGGCAATCTCGATTTCCGACTCGATCGTGGCGATTGGACGTTCTTCTGGGACGTCCAGACGATCGGCCACTCGTCCGACTCGAACTACACGAACTTCTCAAGTGCGAGCGGCGCGACAAACTTCAAGATCGACACCGAGGCGACCACCTATCACAATGTCTCGGTGCGCTATCGGATGGATCGGTTCGACATCATCGTCGGCCTGCGCAACGCTTCGGACGAGACGCCGCCCGCGCTCTCCGATCCGGGCTTCTCCGGCGGCTCCGGGCGCGTCGGCTATTCTGTGCTGGCGTCCCAATACGATTATATCGGGCGCACCGGGTTCGTCAGCGTGAAGGCGCATTTCTAAGCCCGAGGCGCGAAACAACTGCAAATGGACCGGCGGCGGGGCCTAGGCTTCGCCGCCGGTTTTGTGTTTGCTATTCCGGCTCTGGAGGCCCGACCGGTTTGAACGCCAATCCCCGCATCATCATGAAGCCCGACACGCTGGACGAAGAGGCGGCGAGGTTCGCAATGGCGCCACTGGAGGCGCCCGTGTTCCTCAACAGCGTTCCCAAGAGCGGCACGCATCTGATCCGCAACATCGTGCGCATGTTCGTGCCGATCCAACAGCAATACCGGCGCGAGTTCGTGCAGCTCGGCAACTTGCAGAACAATCTCGCCGCCTTCGCGCCGGGAACGAAGCTGCTGAGCTGGGGCCATCTGCTGTTTTCCGACACCTCGGCGGTGGCGCTTCGGGATGTGCGCCATGTGCTGCTGGTGCGTGACCCATACGACTGGGTGTTGGCGCGCGCGCGGTTTTTCCTTTCGGAGGAATTCCAGGGCCGGCTGAACAACATCAAGCACGGCGCCGCCGCGGCGGACGACGTGTTGAACCTGATGATTTTCGGCGCCTTCGACAAAAACCCCGCGCTCAGCGAAATTTTCAACGCCAACGCAGTGGCGTGGCTCGGCACAAAGGCCAAGGTCTTCCGCTACGAAGACATCATCGCCAGCCTCAAAGCGCTCGACAGCCCGCAGGCGGAAGATTTCTTTCGCCGCTTGTTCGGCGCCTGCGGCATCGCCATGCCCGCCGACTGGCGCGAGCGCGTGCGCATCGGCTCGGATCGCAAGCACAGCGGCACGGCGCGCGAGAACCTCACCGGGCAGATCGAAGTGCCCGACGTCCTGCCGGATGCGCAAAAGCGCCTGGTCGATTATCATGCGCCGGGACTGCGAAGGATCCTGGGCTACGAGTGAGCGATCGCGTCAGTCGGGTTCCGGGGCCTCGCGCGCCTGGAATGGCTGAGGGACAAGCATGAAATCGAAAACGGTCGCGGTCTACGGCATCAAGAACTGCGAGACGATGAAGAAAGCGCGCGCCTGGCTCGAGCAACACGGCGTCGACTACGTTTTTCACGATTACAAGGTTGAGGACGTGGAGAAGGCCAGGCTTGAGGGGTGGGTCAAGCAGGCGGGGTGGGAAACCGTCTTGAATCGCGCCGGCATGACGTTCCGCAATTTGCCGGAATCCGCCAAGGCCAACCTCACGGAGAAAAAGGCCGTGGCGCTCATGCTGGCCAATCCGTCCATGATCAAACGACCGGTGGTTGAAGCCGGCGCCAAGCTGCTGATCGGATTCAAACCTGACGCCTACGAAAAGGCGTTTGGTTAACCGCGCTTAGCCAATTTCGCGTTTCGGGCTGTCATTGCGCCGTCATCGGCTGCATCCGTTGCCGCCAGCGGCCGCATCATTATGACCGAATAGGGGCGCTGAACCCCCGGGCTAGTGGAGAAGTAGAATGGGATACGACGGTCTGTTTGTTATCATCGTTGTGGGGATAGTGTTTGGCTCGGTGGTGGCTCTTGTGGCCCTGCCGATGTGGTTCCGGGAGCGGACCAAGCAATCCGCCCACAAGCTGATTTCCGAGGCCATCGCCAAGGGGCAGACGCTCGATCCGGCGCTCATCGAGAAGCTGTCGGAGGGCCTGCCGCAGCGGCAGCAATCCTCGCCCCGCCGGACCTTGGGCAGCGCCGTGGTGATGCTTGCGCTCGGCGCCGCCTTCGCCCTGGCCGGGTATATGGACGGCGGCTGGATGGACGGCGGGTTCATGAACATCCCCGCCATGATCCTGGGCTTCCTGGGTCTGGCGTTCCTGGTCCTGGCGATCGTCGACTACAACTCCCAAAAGAAAAAGACCGACGCGTGAGACCCATTTCGTGGCCCGGGGAAAAATCGATTGGTCTTCAGCCACGGAGGCCGCCCTGGTTCTCGGCGCTCAGGCCCGGGACCAGGGGGCTTTCGCCGAGCTGGTGCGCCGCCGGCAGGGATGGGCTCGGTCCCTTCTCCGCCGCATGTGCGCCAACCACGCCGAAGCTGACGACCTCGCTCAGGAGGCCTTCATGAAAGCGTGGGACAATATGACGAGCCTTGAGACGCCGGCGGCGTTCCCGGGCTGGTTTCGGAGAATCGCGGTGACCACGTTCCTGATGGCCAAGCGGAAGCAGAAGGCGGTGTTCGAAGTGATCGACGACGCTTCGCCCGTGGTGGCGGAGCAATCGTCGCCAGAAGCCGCTGCCGGGGCAAAAATTGACCTGGAACGTGCTTTGGCTCGGCTTTCGGAGGCCGAAAGGCTGTGCGTGACCTTGAATCATGGCGAGGGATTGAGTCATTCTGAGATCGTCGAAATGACCGGCCTTCCCCTGGGGACAGTGAAATCCCATGTCTTGAGGGGAACCGAGAAGCTTCGCCGCATGTTGGAGGCGGCCTGATGGACGCTTTTGAAACCGCCCTGACCCGGGCTTTCGCGGAAGCCCCCGAACCCGAAGATGCGGGCTTTACCGTTCGCGTCTCTAGGGGTGTCGCGCTGCGCGAGCAGACGGCGAAACTTCGCCGGCTGACGCAGACCGTGGGCATCGCCGCGGCGGGTGCGGCTGTCGTCTATGGCGGTGTCCAGATGCTGGCGGGCGTGGGTCCGGAGCTGATGGCGTCGCTGGGCCTCGAATTGGCGCGTGCGCATGGCGCGGTCGCGCAAACCAGCATGGCGGTGCTGCTGACGGAGGCCCTCCTGGTCGTGGGCGCCATCGGCGGCGGGGCCGCAGCGTTGCGCCAGGCGCGCGGCTGAAACCCCCTCGCGCGAGCCGGCTAGCGCGTCCGACCGCGAACCATTAAGTCCTTGTGCGGCGCAACAAGCTGCAGGCGGAATTCATGTCCCACCAAACCGAGATCAGCCGTGTGGCGGCGCCGGATGTTCGTGCGCGGAAGGGAGGCGATCCCGTCGTCTGCCTCACCGCCTACACGGCGCCGATGGCGCGCCTGCTCGACCCTCATTGCGATCTGCTGCTGGTGGGCGATTCCGTGGGGATGGTCGTCCACGGCCTGCCCAACACGGTGGGCGTCACGCTCGATATGATGATTTTGCATGGCCAGGCGGTGATGCGCGGCGCGCAGAGGGCGATGGTCGTGATCGATATGCCGTTCGGCTCCTATGAAATGAGCGCCGAACAGGCCTACGCCAACGCCGCCCGCATCCTCAAGGAAACCGGCGCTCATGCGGTGAAGGTGGAGAGCAGCCCTTCCATAGCCGCCACGATCGCTTTCCTGGTGGAGCGGGGAATTCCAGTCATGGGCCATGTGGGCCTGCGGCCCCAGGCGGTGAACGTGGATGGCCGCTTCCGGGCCAAGGGGCGGACCAATTTCGAGCGTGACCGGGTGCTTGAGGAAGCCCGGGCGGCGGACAAGGCCGGCGCCTTCGCCATCGTGGTGGAGGGGGTGGCCGAGGATCTGGCCCGCGAAGTCACCTCGGCCGTTGAGGCGCCGACGATTGGGATTGGCGCTTCCGCGGTCTGCGACGGCCAGATTTTGGTGACCGACGACCTGCTGGGCCTGTTCGAATGGACCCCCAAATTCGTCCGGCGCTACGCCGATCTCAAGAGCGTCGTCAGCGCCGCCGTCCAGGCTTATGCCGAAGATGTCCGCGCCCGCCGTTTTCCTGCCGCAGCCGAGACCTATGCACTCAATCCGGAGCGGCGGCAGCCGCGCGTTGCCCGGAAGGGCGAGCGCGGCTAGCTTGCCCGCCGATTTGCGGGTGGGGGCTTCCGCTTCGAGCCGATCCGCTTGAGCAGGATTGAGGGCGCGTGACGAACGACAGCGACAGCTTCATCCAGGAAGTCGATGAGCAGGTGCGCGCCGACCGCCTGGTGGCGATGGCGAAGCGCTATGGGCCGTGGGCGTTGGGCGCGTTCGTGGCGTTGCTGCTCGGCGTGGTCGGCTGGGAGTTCTGGCGCAATCATCAGATCGACGAAGCGCGCAAGCACTCGGATGCGTTCGCCGCCGCCCAGGAACAGCTTCGCGCCGGCAACCTGCAGGAAGGCGCGGCCGCGTTCGAGGCCCTGACGCAGCGCGGGCCCAAGACATACCGCGTGATGGCGATGATGCAACGCGCCGCGGCGCTTGAAGCACAGGGCGATCTGCAAGCCGCGATCGCCGAGTTCGACCGCGCCGCGGAGGCCGCCGACGATGCGACCATGCGTGATGCGGCGCGCCTGCGCGCGGCGTACCTGGTGGCGGACACGCAGGACTTCCAGGCGGTGCAGCAACGGCTGGCGCCGCTGATCGCCGAGCACAATCAGTTTTCGTATCTCGCCCGCGAACTGCTCGCCGTCGAAGCCTGGGAGGCGGGGCAGCTGCAAGTGGCGCGCGACACGCTGAACGGCATTACACTTGCGTTCGATGCGCCGCCCTCTGTGCGTCAGCGCGCACAGTTCGAACTCGCCGTGATCGGCTCCGGTCCGGCGGAAGCCGCGGCGCCGGCGCCGGCGAACCCACCCGCACCTGGAGAACACAAATGAGCCGCCGCCTTGGTCCGATCGCCGTACTCGCCGCGACCGCCGCCTTGTCGGCGTGCTCGACCGCGCAGCGGATCGGCAGCATCATGCCGTTCGGGCATCACGACAACAATCAGCACGCGGAGCCGCAGGACGGCCGCGTCTCGATCCTGACGTTTGAGCAGACGCTGGCGCCCGATCCGAACCTCGCCGGCCATACCGTCGTGGTGCCGCCGGTCGCGCCCATCAATGATTGGCAGCAACCGGGCGGCACAGCGGACAATTCACCGGTGCACCTTGCAGGCCAAGCTACGCTGGACGTGGCCTGGCGCGCCAATCTCGGCGCGGGGTCGAGCCGGCGCTCGCACCTGGCCGCGCCGCCGGTGATTTCCGAAGGCAAGCTTTTCTTCCTCGACGCCGATCAACGCGTGCATGCGCTCGACGCCGCGAGCGGACGCCAAATCTGGTCCGAAGAATTGCGGCCGCACGACAGCAAGGATCACCGCGCGCGGGGCGGCGGGCTCGCGGCGGCGGCGGGCCGGGTGTTTGTCACCACCGGTTTCGGCTTTGCCGTGGCGCTCGATGCGTCGAACGGGCACGAAGTCTGGCGCGCGCAGGTTGGCGCGCCCTTCGATGCGGCGCCGACCGTCGTCGGCTCGCGCGTTTACGCGGTCACCAATGACAGCGAACTAATCTCCTTCGACGCGGCGACGGGCGAGCAATCGTGGAGTTATCAGGCCATCGCCGAACCGGCGCGCATCCTCGCCGCTTCAAGCCCTGCGGTCGACGGCGACACCGTGATCGCGCCGTTCGCGTCGGGCGAACTGATCGCCTTCCTTAGCGCCAACGGGCGCCGCCTCTGGCAGGATTCTCTCAGCCGCACGGGGCGCCTCACCTCGCTCTCCTCGATCAACGATATCGCCGGGCGCCCGGCGATCGAAGACGGGGTCGTCTATGCCGCGAGTCATTCGGGCGTGCTGACCGCCATTGACGTGCGCACCGGCACGCGCCTGTGGGCGCGCGCGTTTGCCTCGACGCAAACGCCATGGATCGCCGGCGATGTGCTCTACGCCGTGAGCGTCGATGGGGAATTGGCCGCGTTCGACAAGGCGACGGGCGGCGTCTATTGGGTGCGCCAGCTTCGCCGCTATGAGAAGGAAGAAGACCACAAGGGCCGTGTCGCCTGGGCCGGCCCGATCATGGTGGGCGGCAAGCTGATCTTGGCCAACTCGCTGGGAGAAGTGGTCGCGGTGGCGCCCGAGACGGGCGAAACCGGCGCCCACATCGACCTGCACAAGCCGATCTTCATTCCGCCCATCGCCGCGGATAACCAGATCTATCTTGTGACGGACGAAGCCAGGCTGGTCGTGCTGCACTAACGACGGCGCAGTCAGGTTCGGAATCCAGGCCGCCCCTGCGCGGCGGGCCGGAGGACTGATAGAGTAGCGCCCGGAATCTGAAGTCTGATGTTCAAGCTCGCCATCGTCGGCCGACCCAATGTCGGCAAGTCGACGCTGTTCAACCGGCTCGCGGGTCGGAAACTGGCGATCGTCGACGATACGCCCGGCGTCACGCGCGATCGGCGCGAGGCGGAGGGCCGTCTGGGCGATCTCGATTTCACTTTGATCGACACGCCGGGCTTTGAAGACCTCAACGACGAATCGCTCGAATCGCGCATGCGCGCGCAGACGGAAGTGGCGATTGAAGAGGCCGACATCGTGCTGTTCGTGGTCGATGCGCGTGTCGGCGTGACACCGCTCGACGAGCGCTTCGCCGATCTGCTGCGCCGCGCCGATAAGCCGGTGGTGTTGGTCGCCAACAAGACCGAAGGCCGGAAGGGCAATGATGGCCTGCTCGAAGCTTACGGGCTCGGCTTTGGCGAGCCGGTGGCGATCAGCGCCGAGCACAATGAAGGCATGGGCGATCTCTACGCGGCGATCGTCGCGGCGCAGCAGGGCGCGCCTGCCGCTGAGTCCTCGGAAGCAGACGTGGAGGCGCCGACGGAGCAACGCCCCATCAAGCTGGCCATTGTCGGTCGGCCGAACGCGGGCAAGTCGACGCTGGTCAACGCGCTGATCGGCGAGGATCGCCTACTCGTCGGCCCCGAAGCGGGCATCACGCGCGACAGCATCACGCTCGATTGGGAATGGCGCGGCACGCGCTTCGATCTGATCGACACCGCCGGCATGCGCCGCAAGGCGAAGGTGCAGGAAAAGCTTGAGAAGCTTTCGGTGGGCGAGACGCTGCACGCGATCCGCTTCGCTGATGTGTGCGTGCTGGTGATGGATGCGGGCGAGCCGTTCGCGGCGCAGGATCTGGCGATCGCGGATCTCGTTGTGCGCGAAGGACGTGCGCTCGTGTTCGCGCTGGCGAAGTGGGACATGATCGAAGACCCGCGCGCGCATTTCGAGGAAATGAAGCTGGTCGCTAGGGAGAGCGTGCCGCAGGCGCGCGGCGCGCCGCTCGTCAGCGTGGCCGCACTTTCGGGCGTCGGGCTCGACCGGCTGATGAAAGCGGTGCTCGAAGCGCACGCGGACTGGACGGCGCGGGTGAAAACCTCTGACCTCAACAATTGGCTGCGCGCCACCGTTGAGCGCCATCCACCGCCCGCCGTGCGCGGCAGACGTATCAAGCCGCGCTACATCGCCCAAGTGAAGGCGCGTCCGCCGACCTTCGTGCTGATCTCCTCGCGCGCGGAGGACATGCCGGAGAGCTACAAGCGCTACCTCGTCAACGGCATTCGCGATGCGTTCGACCTGCATGCCGCGCCGGTGCGGCTGATCGTCAAGGCGGGGAAGAATCCGTTTGCGGAGGGCGAGTAGGAGCATGGATGTCTTGACGCTGACCACCGCTGCTCTCACGGGAATTTCGACAATCGCTGCGGCGGTCGCGGCGGGGGCCAGTCTGCGCCAGGCCAAGATAGCGCAGTCGGTCCATGAGGCAGATCTTTTTGTTCGATTTGTCGAGCGATATCGAAGTCCCCAAATGAATGCCGCTTTGAAGCGTCTGGCGACTTGGTGGAAAGAGAACGGCAGAGAGGGCGTTCGCGCCTGGAATGAGGCGCGACTACGCCGGGAGCCAGATGCTCTTGCAGTCGATGACGCGCGACGGACCGTAAAGGCATATTTTGAGTCGGTGGCACTGCTGTTCCAGAAGGGATTTGTGTCTCGTCACTTCGCAGTCTCCGCTGTCGACCACGGAGGAATCGACGTTTTCTTCGAAGTCGGAGAGCCGCTTGAAGCGGCGATTAACCCTGCGAACTATCCGAAGTGGATATTCGATACTCTTCGTCCGCTGCCAATCCAGTACGGCCATGGCATCGTGTTGGACAAACAAAACTAAATCGCCCGCCCCGCCGCCGCGCCACTGGCCCAGGCCCATTGGAAATTGTAGCCCCCTAACCAGCCCGTTACGTCGGCGCATTCGCCGATGAAGAAGAGGCCGGGGGCGGCGCGGGCTTCCATCGTTTGCTGCGACAGCGCGTTCACGTCGATGCCGCCGACGGTGACCTCGGCTTTTGCGTAGCCTTCAGTGCCCGTGGGAATGAAGCGGGCGACTTTCACGATGCGCATCAGTACGCGCAGGCCCTCGTCACTGTGATCGCCGAGCGGCGTTTGTGCGGCCTGGACGGTCAGCGCTTCCGCCAAACGCGCGGGAATGATCTCCGAGAGCGCCGTCTTGATCAGCGCCTTTGGGCGCGCGCGTTTGCGCTCGGCGAGAAATTCCTCGCTCACATCCGGCGCCCAATCGAGTTCGACTACGCCGCCGGGGGTCAAATACGAAGAGACCTGCAGCGTGGCCGGGCCGGAGAGGCCGCGATGGGTGAAGAGCGCGGCTTCGCGAAACCTGGCGTTGCCGCAACGCGCGACGACATCGGTGCTGACGCCGGAGAGCGGGCGCATCCAGGCGAGGTCGTCCTCGCCAAACGTAAGCGGCACGAGGCCGGGGCGTGTGGGGCTGATCGGCACGTTGAAGTGCTTGGCAATGCGATAGGCGATGTCGTTGGCGCCGAGCTTGGGAATGGAAAGCCCGCCGCTGGCGACGACGAGAGCCGCAGCTTCGAACGCGCCTTGCGTCGTCTCAACGCGGAAGCTCTCGCCGCGCGAAACCGAGCGAAGCGCGCAATCGGTTCGGATCTCAACACCGCCCGCTGCGCATTCATCGAGCAACATCCGGACGATCTTCTTCGCCGCCCCCGCACCCTCGCAGAAAAGCTGGCCGAGCGTCTTTTCATAATAGGCGATGCGGTGCTTCTCGATGAGCGCGATGAAATCCGTCGGCTTGAAGCGCGCGAGGGCGGAGCGCGCGAAATGCGGATTGGCGGAGATGAAGCACTTGGCGTCTCCAGCATTCACATTGGTGAAATTGCAGCGCCCGCCGCCGGAGATGAGAATTTTCGCGCCGACCTCGGCGTTGCGTTCCAGCACGAGCACGCGCTTGCCGCGTGCGCCGGCCGTCAGCGCGCAGAACAAGCCCGCCGCGCCGCCGCCGACAATGATGGCGTCGAAGTTTGTCACGCCTTCACTCTATCAGTCCTTCCGGGGCTCGCGCAGCGAGAACCCGGAACCCGATCATGGCGCTCTACGCTCGGATTCCGGATCGACGCTACCGAAATGACTGAGGTAAGCCCGTTACGGATCCAGCCGGATCATCACCACGCCGTGGCCCGGCGCAGTCGCGGTGAAGCGGCCCGTCGCGCTGCCGAGGCTCCGGTGCGCCCAGAGATCGCGCACGCGCATCGAGAGGCGCGCGGGATATTGGAGCTGCTCCCATGTCACCGTGATCGGGTGCGGCGTGGTGGAGCGATTGAGCAGGATCACCGCGCGCCCGCCGTTCGCGAGGGGGCGCGCCCAGACTTCGTAATCGCCGTCCTTCCACACGCGCCGGCCCTGCACGCCGAGCGGATCCTGGTCGATGGCGATGACGTCGCGATTGAGCAGAATCGTCCGAATTTCCGGGGTCATGTTAGCGAGATCGTTGCCGGCGATCAGTGGCGCGGCCAGCAGCGCCCAGAGCGAGAAATGGGCGCGATACTCGGTATCGCTCATGCCGCCATTGCCGATCTCGAGCATGTCGGGATCGTTCCAGTGGCCGGGGCCGGAATAGGCTTCGAGGTCGACCTGCATGTCGAGGATGTTCATCACGCCGTTGTCCCAGCCGCGCGGATGGCCTTCCCATGCGTCGGTGATGTCGCCGGTCGAGCGCCACAGATTGCCGATATTGCGCGCCCACAGCCACGGCTCGGAATTGCCCCATTCGCAGATGGAAAAGACGATCGGGCGCCCTGTCGCCTGCAGCGCCTGGCTCATCAGCAAATAAGCGGAGACGGGATTGAGCTGGTGCCTGTGCGCCGGTTGATCACCGCCTTCGACGCCCGTGTTGCACCAATCATATTTGAGATAATCGACGCCCCAGCGCGCATATTGCGCGGCGTCTTGATATTCGTGGCCCCACGAGCCCGGGCGGCCGCCGCAGGTTTTCTCGCCGGCGTCCGAGTAGATGCCGAACTTGAGGCCCTTGGAATGGATGTAATCGCCGAGCGCTTTCATGCCGGAGGGAAAGCGTGTGGCGTCGGGCTGGATGTCGCCGTGCTCATCGCGCGCGCCCTGCCAGCAATCGTCGATGACGATGTATTGGTAGCCCGCGTCGCGCATGCCGTTGGCGGCCATCGCATCCGCCGCGGCGCGCACGGTCTGCTCGTTCACATCGCAGGCGAACTTGTTCCAGCTGTTCCAGCCCATGGGCGGCGTCAGCGCGAGGCCGTTGGGCGTTCCGGAGAGCGGCGCTGTCGACCCGCGGGCTTCGGCGGCGGCGGCGAATGAAAACAGAAACGTCAGCGCCAAAGCGCCTCGCACCAATCCCCGCACGACGTCCTCCCCGGACTTTTGAAAATTATAATATTTATTAGAAACGCGGCGGCGCGGGGCCGTCAATGCTTTTCGCGGGCTCGCTCATATTGCACCCAGGCGCCGTTGAGTTCGCATTCTGGGCGGAGCAGCGCGATAAGTTGCGGGGCGACATCGTCGGGCGTGGGCAGCGTCGCGGGGTCTTCGCCGGGGAACGCCTTGGCGCGCATTTGCGTCGCCGTGGGCCCCGGATTGTAGAGGTTGGCCTTGATCGGCGTGATGGCGACTTCCTGTGCGTAGCACACCACCAGCGCATCGAGCGCGGCTTTGCTGGCGGCGTAGGGCGCCCAATACGCCTTTGGGTTCTTCGAAGCGCCCGAGGTGACGAATACCGCGCGCCCTGCATCGCTCGCGCGCAGTAGCGGATGCATGGAGCGGATGAGGCGCTGGTTGGCGAGGTAGTTGATGGCGGTGGTTTCTTCCATTAGCGCCGGCGTCGCCTGGTGCGCGGGCGTCAGCAGGCCGAGCGCGCCGGCGCACGCGGCGAGCGCGTCGATCTTGCCGAAGCGTTCGTAGAGCGCCGCGCCCAGCTTATCGATCGCGTCATAGTCCTTCAGGTCGAGCGGAACGAGCGTGGCTTCGCCTTTGCCATCGGCCTTGATCTCGTCGTCGAGGCTCTCGAGCGCCTTCTGCGCGCGCGCCACCGCGATGACGCGGCAGCCTTCGCGCGCCAGCGCCTTCGCCACGGCGCGTCCAATCCCGCGCGAAGCGCCGGTCACGAGTGCGATGCGTTGATCCATATTTGAGTGCGGCTATTCCGCCGCCGTTTCCGCGAGCAGGGAGAGCTGGAATTCCTTGGAGGCGCGGTCGGCGTCGTGGTCGATGATGCGGGTCGGGTAGTCGCCGGTGAAGCAATGGTCGGTGAATTGCGGGTTGGCGCTGTCGCGCTTCTCTTCACCCATCGCCCAATAGAGCCCTTCGATCGAGAGATACCCAAGGCTATCCACGCCCAGCAGCGAGGTCATTTCCTCGACCGAATGGTGCGCGGCCATGAGCTGATCGAAACTCGGCATGTCGATGCCGTAGAAATCCGGAAACTTGATCGGCGGCGAGGCGCTGCGGAAGTGGACTTCCTTGGCGCCGGCTTCGCGCACCATCTGCACGATCTTTTTCGAGGTCGTGCCGCGCACGATGGAATCGTCCACCAGCAGCACGCGCTTACCCTGAATGACGCCCCTGTTGGCGGCGTGCTTCAGCCTGACGCCGATATCGCGGATCGCCTGCTTCGGCTGAATGAAGGTGCGCCCGACATAGTGGTTGCGGATGATGCCGAGTTCGAACGGCAGCTTGGCTTGCGCCGCGAAGCCCATGGCGGCGGGCACGCCGGAATCTGGCACCGGCACGATGACGTCGACGTCGGCCATCGTCTCTTGCGCAAGGCGCATGCCCATGCGTTTGCGGATGTCATAGACGCTGCGCCCATCGATCACCGAATCCGGCCGCGCGAAATAGACGTATTCGAAAATGCACGGACGCGCCTTGCGGCGGGCGAACGGGAAGTGGCTTTCGGTCTTGATTGTTCCGTCGCGGCCCTTGGTGGCGACGAAGACCTCGCCCGGTTCGATGGTGCGGATGAAGCGGGCGCCGATCATGTCGAGCGCGCAGGTTTCCGAGGCGATGATGATGGCGCCGTCGCGGTCGCCCAGGACCAGCGGGCGGATGCCGACGGGGTCGCGGGCGCCGATCAGGATGTTGTTGGTGAGGCAGCCGAGCGCGTAGGCGCCTTCGATCTGATGCAGCGCCTCGATAAAGCGGTCCACCACCTTAGCCCGGCGCGAGCGCGCGATGAGCTGCAGGATGCATTCGGTATCGGAAGTGGATTGGAAGATGGCGCCGTCTTCCACCAGCTGCTCGCGCAGCGCGCGGGCGTTGGTGAGGTTGCCGTTGTGGCCGATGGCGAAGCCGCCGAAGGCGAGGTCGGCGAACAGCGGCTGCACGTTGCGCAGCACCGTGCCGCCCTGGGTGGCGTAGCGGGTGTGGCCGATGGCTTGGGAGCCGGGAAGGCGGCGCGGCTTGTCGCCGCCGAAATTGTCGCCGACCAGGCCGAGGTGCCGCTCGGTGTGGAAGCGCTCGCCATCATAGGTGGCGATGCCGCAGCCTTCCTGCCCGCGATGCTGCAGGCCGTGCAGGCCAAGCGCCGTCAAAACTGCGGCGTCTTCGCTGCCGAAGACGCCGAACACGCCACATTCCTCTCGGGGTTTGTCGTCCCGCCATTCGACATCCGCCGCCTCTCCGTCCGGCGCGTCGAGGAAGCGGAGAAGGGGGCGGTCGGTCATCTGGCCTGCCTTAATGGGTCGTTGCGCCCCCGGACTGGGCCGGCGCAGTGGTCGTCGTCGCAGTGGTGGTCGACGCCGACTCATTCTGGCGCCGCTGTTCAATTATAGCATGGGCCCGCTGGCGCGCCTGCGGCAGGATCTGCTCCAGGGCCTTGGCCACGCCTTCGTAGATGGGATAGGTCCGCGCCGCCACAATAGCCTCGGGCATGGAGGCCTGCGGAGAGGTGTGCGCGTCGTCGGTGGTCTGGCGCATCAAGAGCACGAACAGCGACACCACCAGCACGCCCCGGAGAACGCCGAAGGCCAAGCCCGCGGCCCGGTCGAAACCGCCGATCTCGGCCGATTGGTGTGCCGTTTTCGCCACGGCCGAGGTCACCACGGTGATTGCGATGAAGACCACCAGGAAGATAAGGAGGCCGGCCGCCACGGAGGCGATGGGTCCGCGCACCGGGGTGAGTTGCTCCACCAGGGGGCGCAGCATGTCGGCGAAGAACACCGCCGCCACGGCCGCGCCGATAAAGGCGATGATCGAGAACACTTCGCGGATGAGCCCGCGGGCGAAGGCCATGACGCCCGAGAGCGCCAGCACCCCTAGGGCGAGCAGATCAAACCAGGTGAAGCCGAGATTCATGTGCGCCCTCTCCCCTCTGCGGAGGGCGAATTTGAGGCGCCCGCGCGCCCCCGCACACCCTCTTGCCGCCGCTTCGTTTTCCTGAAGCGGATCGAGCCCCTGGGAGTGGTAACCGCCCAGTCTGTCGAAGGAAAGCCCCGGCGGCGCCGCAAAAAGCTGGAGCTTCGTCGCAACCCCGTCGCGCCAGCGGCGCCGGCGCTGCAGAAGCGGCGGCAATGTCAGGGTTCACCGGGGACGTCCCATGCTCATGGCCATGTTGACGGCGCTTGCCTTCGCCGCCCTGGCGAACGGCGAAGGCGATGCGGCGCCGCAGCACGACGTCGCGGCCGCGCCGCCGCAAGCGCTGGCGCCGAGCGTGGCGCTGCTGCCGGGCGAGGTCCCGGCCGATCGCGGACCGGACGGCAACACCGTAATCTTCGCTGCGCCGGATGGGCTCATCGTCGTCGATACCGGTCGTCACGTCGGGCACAGCGATGCGATCCTGGCTTACGCGCGGGCGCACAACGCGCCGATCGCCGCGATCGTCAACACGCATTGGCATCTCGACCACACCAGCGGCAATCGCCGCCTCAAGGCCGTCTTCCCCCATGCGCGGGTCTACGCCACCACCGCAATCGATCGCGCGCTGGCGCCGGACGGCTTCCTCATGCGCAACCTCGCCGCCGCGCGGCAGCGGGCCGAGGACGCCTCGCTCGATCCGGTCGCGCGCGACGAAACCCAACTCTTCCTCGACACCATGGCGCATTCGGAGTCGCTGCGGCCAGACATTCCCATCACGCGCGG
>DASZQK010000039.1:0-12595 GCA_035549695.1 Caulobacterales bacterium
TTGGACGCCGCCGGACGATCCCAACATCGTGGTGACGGCGCACTATTATGAGCCGTTCGCCTTCACGCACCAGGACGCGGCCTTCCTCGGCGCAAATGCTCCGCATTTCGGCCGCGAATGGGGCACGGACGCCGACATCGAGGCCATGCATCAGGACTTAGGGCGCGCCGCCGCGTGGGGACGCGAACATGGCTACGCGATGCAGATCGGCGAGTTCGGCGTGAACGAGCGCGTGCCGCTAGCGCAGCGCGCGCGCTGGACCTATTGCGCGCGCTATCTCTGCGAGACGTTGGGCATGGGCTGGGCGTACTGGGGCTTCACGGCGGGCTTTCCGATCTACGACGAACAAACGCACGCGTTCATTCCGGCGATGCTCGGCGCGCTGATACAACAGCCGCCGGGTCGGTAAGGGCTCAGTAGTCGAACAGCTTGCTGTCGCGCTCGGCCCGGCGTTTGGCTTGGGCCATGATGTGTGTGGCGAGGGCGTCGCGATCGAGCGCATCGGCTTCGCCCCCGGGATCGAGATTGTGCTCGGCGACGAGAGCGAGCAGCGCGTCGCGATCCTTGGCGGCGAGCGCAGCGGCGAGCGCGTCCGCGCCTTCGCGCTGATAAAGCCCGACGGGGTTGATTTCCGGCGCCGGCGTTTTTTGTTTTTGGACCGCCGGCGTCTCGCCGGCGGGTTTTTTCGCGGCTTTCTGCGGAGCGGCCGCTGGCCGAGGCGTTTCCGCCGGAGCCACGCCGGCGCTCCGTTCTTCCTCGATCAGCGCCTCGTCGACTTCGCGCCGCGACGTATGCAGCCGCAGCACGGCATCGAGGCGATTGGCGAAATCGGGATTGCGCTTGGCTTCGCGCCTGATCTCGTCGAACAAGCGGTCGAGCGTTTTATTCAAGCTCATAGCGTCGGCGTGCGCTCGATCTTGGTGAGAAACTCTTCGCCCATGCGCGCGACGACCGGGGCCATGGCGCCGTACTTCTGATCGAAGGTGCGCGGCTTGTCCGACCATTCCGCCGCCTTGGCGATGTCGACATGCTGCGGGATGCGCACATCGAACATGGCGTCGCCGAGATTCTCCTTGAGCAGCGCGGCCTCGGAGCGGTGCAGCGAGAAGGTGTCGTCGTACTTGGTGGCGATGACGAAAAGCTGCGACGGCCCGCCGCGACGCTCATTGATAAGACGAAGCGCGCGCTTGCGGAACGAGATCAGGCCAAGCCGCGAGACATAGTCCGGAATGGTCGGCGCGACGATGGCGTCGGCGGCGATCAGCGCCGCCTCGGCGAACAATGAAATGCCGGGCGGGCAATCGATCAGCACGAAATCGAAATCGTTCATCACGGTTTTGAGGCCGTTGGCGAAGCGTTCGAGAATCCATTTCTGGATCGCGTCGATGTGGAAGCCCCGCTTGACGAAGCTCTCGATCATATCGCGCTCAACGATACGGAACTCCGGCGCCGACGCACAGAGCGAAACGTCGGGCTTGCCCTTGAGGTCGGTGACCTTGTGTTCGATCAGACCTTTGAAGGGCTTGGCGCGCTGCTGCACGATGTAGGATTCAAAATAGAAATCGAGCGTGCGCTCGGCCTCGCGCATCTGGTTCCACAGGTCCGGCCCGCCCACCATGATCGAGGCGTTGGTCTGCGGATCGAGATCGATGACCAAAACGCGGCGGCGCTGGTGCATCGCCAACGTTTCCGCAAGCGAAACGGTCGTCGTCGATTTGCCGACGCCGCCCTTCATGTTGATCACGGAAACCAGACGCGCGGGCATGTTCTCGCCCTCTCAATTCAGCGAAGCCAGAACGGCGACGCTTGGAGAGACACGGTTAGTTTTTGATGAATCCGCGGTCAAGGCGCCGCTTTCAGGGCGGTTCGCGGGCCGCTGCAATCCGAACGCGGGCCTCATCGGGAGTTCACGCCGATTGCGCTCGAATCCGCCGCGCGAGGACGAAGCTCCAAGGAGCGAATGCGATGAAACTGAAGCAAATCTTTGGCGCGGCGGTTGCCGCGGCGACTCTGGCGACAGCACTGCCGGCGGCCGCTCAAGGCTACGGCGGACGCGGCGGATATGGCGGCGCCATCAACGTCGAGGGACGTTACTCCGCCTTCACAGTAACTGCGCGCGACCGCGTCTATCGCACGCTCGTGCGCGACTACCATTTTCGCCCGGGCTACACCTATCACTACACCGACCGCTGCAACCGCGCGGGCTGTGACGTGCTGGTGTTCGCCGGAAACGGGCGACCTGTCGACCGGATTTTCGCGCCGCGACCGGGCTACGGCGCGGACTGGCGCGCCGTCGGCCGCAATGTGCCGCACGATTGGAATGAGCGCGACCGTTACCGCGACTGGCGTCGCCGCTAGGCGCTGCGCTCGCGCAACAGCACCAGTTCCTCGGCCGCCGTGGGGTGCAACGCACACGTTGCATCCCACTGCGTCTTGGTAAGCTTGGCTTTGACGGCGATGGCGGCGAGCTGGATCATCTCGGGCGCATCCGCGCCGGCGATGTGCACGCCCAGCACGCGGTCGTCCTTCGGATGAACCACGAGCTTCATCAGCGTCTTCTGGTCATTGCCCGCGACGATGTGCTTCATGGGGCGGAACGCCGTTTTGTAGATGTGCACATCCCCGAACTGCGCCCGCGCCGCCGCTTCGGTCAGGCCCACGGCGCCGATCGGCGGCCGGCCGAACACGGCGGACGGCACATCGGCGTGATCGAAGGCGACAGGGCGGCCATAGAATTCGCTTTCGGCAAATGCCTGCGCCTCGCGGATCGCGACCGGCGTCAGAGAGATTCGATCGGTGACGTCGCCAATGGCGAAAATGGAAGGGACGCTGGAGCGCGAATAGACGTCCACCGCGACCGCGCCGCGCTCTGTGAGGCGAACCCCCGCCTTCTCGAGACCTAGCGCCTCAGTATTGGGGGCGCGTCCAAGCGCGAGCATCGCTTCGTCGACTTCGAGGCGCATCTTGTTCGACAGCGACACCAGTTTTCCCGATTCGAGCGGCGCGATCTCGACGGGCGCCGCCTGCGTGATGATCTTGACGCCGGTGCGCTCGAGCTCGGCCTGCACATAGCGGCGCACGTCATCATCGAATCCGCGGAGAATGAGATCGCCCCGGTAGGCCAGCGTTGTTTCCACGCCGAGCCCGGAAAAGATCGAAGCGAATTCGACCGCGATATAGCCCCCGCCGGCGATCAAGATGCGGTTGGGCAGCGCGTCCAGCAAAAAGGCCTCGTTGGAGGTGATGGCGAGTTCGCCGCCCTTGACGCCTTGTCCGCGCAGCGGCCTCGCGCCAGTAGCGACCAGGATGCGTTCGGCGGAATAGGTGGCGCCGGACTTGGCGAGGCGCACGGTGTTGGCGTCGAGCACCGTGACACGGTCCTCGTAGATGCCCACGCCGGCGCGTTCGAGATTGCGCCGGTACAGACCGGAAAGACGCGCGACTTCGTCCTGCACATTCTCGCGCAACGTGGCCCAATCGAAGCGCGCCCACTCGACGGTCCAACCGAAACCCTTGGCGTCGTGGAACGACTGGCCGAACTCGGAGGCATAAACCAGCAACTTCTTCGGCACGCAGCCGCGGATGACGCAGGTGCCGCCGATGCGATATTCCTCCGCCACCGCCGTTCGCGCGCCGCAGAGCGCCGCGAGCCGCGCCGCGCGCGTGCCCGCGGAACCCGCGCCGATGACAAAGAGATCGTAATCGAACTGAGCCATCAATGCGTTCCCCCGGCGGCGCCCTGGGCGGATAAGCGCCGCGTTCTAATTAGCCCAAGAGCCGGTTCAGGGAGATATGCATGGAACCCTCTTTTTGGGGCGGCGCCGCCGGCAGGTATCTGCGGCGCGCGCAATTCGAGGTGTGGCGCAGCCTGGAGCCGCGCTATCCCGTGCACATGCAGGGCCGCGCGTTGACCGTACCGGGCGCCGTGCCCAATGCCAGCCGCCTGCCCGCGTCGTGGCCGGGCAATTGGAAGACCCAGCTTTTCGCGCGCTTGCTCGATGGACGGCTTGGCGCTTTTCTCGACGTGGGCGCCAATACGGGCCAGACGCTGCTGGATCATTTCTCGCTCAATTCGCAGACGCATTATCTGGGGTTCGAGCCGAATCCGATCTGCGCCGCGATACTGAAGGAGATTATTCGGGCAAATGCGCTGGAGGATCACGCAATTGTTCCCGTTGGGCTGTCGGACGACAACGCGCTGGTGAAACTTTACGTGCGCGGAGGGAAGTCCGCCGACGGCAGCGGCACGCTGATGGCGCAGCTGCGCCCGCACCGGACGCTCGAGGCGCACTACGCGCCGTGCTATCGGCTTGACGATATTGCCGGCGCACTGGGGCTTGGCGAGATTCCGCTGATCAAAATCGATGTCGAGGGCGCCGAATTGCTCGCCCTTCGCGGCATGCGCGAGACGGTGAACGCGGCGCGGCCGTGGATCGTGTGCGAGGTGCTGCATCGCGACGCGGACGCCGACGCCGCCGCACATGCAGCGCGGAACGCCGAGATTCTCGATCTGCTGGCCGACCTTGGTTATGGCGCGCACCGCATCTTGAAACCCGCCAATGAAAGCCGCCTCGACGGCTTCATGCCCATCACCGCCTTTTCCAACGAGACCTGGACTCCCAACAACAAGCATGAGTGCGACTATCTCTTCGCGCCCCGAGAAGCGGAAGACCAGCTAACCCGGTAGAGCGTAAGACCTTACGCCGCGCCCTTCATGTAGGTGGGGAGCCAGGCTTCGTTAAGGCGGCGGATTTCGTCGAGCGCGACCCGCTCACGCTGGCCGGAGACGCCGAGATAGGCGACATCGCGCCCGCCGGCCTCGCCGACCACCAAATAATCCACATCGGCGTCCACCGCCCGCCGGTCGAAGACATCCAACTGGGAGGCGGGCAACGCGATCAGGTAGCGCGCCTGATCCTCGCCGAACAGGAATCCCTCGTCATGCGCGTCGCCCTGGTAGCCGAGGCTGACGCCGACATCGGAAGCGAGCGCCATTTCCACGGCCGCACAGGCAAGGCCCCCGTCGGAGAGATCGTGGCACGCGCTGACGAGCCCTTCCGCGATCAAGCCGCGCACGAAATCGCCGTTGTGCTTCTCAAGCGCGAGATCGACGGGCGGCGGCGCGCCCTCTTCGCGGCCGAGCACTTCGCGCAGATAGAGCGACTGGCCGAGATGACCTTCACCTTCGGCCAAGCCGATCATGACGAGCACGTCGCCCGCTTTCACGGCGCCGGCGTCGGCCCGATGCGCGAGGTCTTCGATAAGCCCAACGCCGCCAATCGCCGGCGTAGGCAAAATCGCTTCGCCGTTGGTTTCATTGTAGAGGCTGACATTGCCGCTGATGACGGGGAAATCGAGTGCGCGGCAGGCTTCGGCCATGCCTTCGATCGACGCCACGATCTGGCCCATGATCTCGGGCTTTTGCGGGTTGCCGAAATTGAGATTGTCGGTGACGGCGAGCGGCTTGGCGCCGACGGCGGTGAGATTGCGCCACGCTTCGGCGACGGCTTGCTTGCCGCCTTCATAGGGATCGGCCTCGACATAGCGGGGCGTCACGTCACAGGTCATGGCGAGCGCGCGCTTGCCCGGATAGAGGCGGATGATGGCGGCGTCGCTTTGTGAATCGGCCACCGTGTCGGCCATGACGTGGCGGTCGTATTGCTCCCAGATCCAGCGCTTGGAGGCGAGATCGGGGGAGCACATCAATTTCTTGATCGCCTCGACGAAGCCCGGACCGCCGGCGATTGCTGCAACCGTCGTGTTTCCCGCCGGCGAGACGCCGGCGGTCCGGCGCGGCAGAACGTAGGGACGCTCGTACTTCGGCGCTTCATCGGCAAGCGGGCCGAGCGGCAGATCGCACACGACTTGGCCATGCCATTTGAGCGTCAGCTTGCCGGTGTCGGTGGTGACGCCAATGACGACGGCGTCGAGACCCCATTTGTGGAAGATGCGCTTGGCTTCCTCCTCGCGGCCGGGCTTCAGCGTCATCAGCATGCGCTCCTGGCTTTCGGAGAGCATGAATTCGTAGGGCGTCATGTTCTCTTCGCGCGCGGGGATGGCGTCGATGTCGAGTTCGATGCCCGCGCCGCCCTTGGACGCCATTTCAACCGAGGATGACGTGAGGCCGGCGGCGCCCATGTCCTGGATGCCGATGATGGCGTCGCTTTCCATCAGTTCGAGACACGCTTCGATCAGCAGCTTTTCTAGGAAGGGATCGCCGACCTGCACGGTCGGGCGTTGCGCTTCGGCTTCTTCGTTGAACTCCGCACTCGCCATGGTGGCGCCGTGGATGCCGTCGCGGCCGGTCTTGGCGCCGACATAGACGACGGGATTGCCGGACCCCTTCGCGGCGCTCGTGAAGATCCGGTCCTTCCTGGCGACGCCGAGGCAGAACACGTTGACGAGAATGTTGCCGTTGTAGCGTGCGTGAAAGTTCGTCTCACCGCCGACCGTCGGCACGCCGACGCAATTGCCGTAGCCGGCAATGCCGCGCACGACGCCGTCGACGAGGCGGCGCGTCTTCGGGTGCGAAGGATCGCCAAAGCGCAGCGCATCCATGATGGCGACAGGACGCGCGCCCATGGTGAAGACGTCCCGCAGGATGCCGCCGACGCCAGTCGCGGCGCCTTGGTACGGCTCGATGTAGGATGGGTGGTTGTGGCTCTCCATCTTGAAGATGGCGGCGAGCCCCTCGCCGATATCGATGGCGCCCGCATTCTCGCCCGGCCCATAGATCACGTGCGGCGCCTTCGTCGGGAATTTCGCCAGGTGCACGCGCGAGGATTTGTACGAGCAGTGCTCGCTCCACATCACCGAGAAAATGCCCAGCTCCGTGGCGTTAATGGGCCGGCCCATCTTCTGCAGGATGAGGGCGTATTCCTCGGACGATAGGCCAAATTCTTTGGCGAGCGCCTCGGTTGCGGGCGCTGTGGGGGCGATGGACATGGGGGCGGATTAGCCTGCGTCGGGTTCCGGGGCAACGGCGCTTAGTTGGCGTTCCGCAACGAACTCCGCCAGTGGCCCCCCGGGCCGATCCGGGCTAGGAACCCCCGAAGAAGCTGCTGGATTTTAGCTATATGCGCGAGATTGCCCTCTCCGACCTGCCCGCCCACGTCGGCGAGGAATTGGGCGTGTCCGACTGGCTCGACATCACCCAGGAACGGGTCAACCGCTTCGCGGACGCGACGGGCGATTTCCAGTGGATTCATGTGGACGTGGAGCGCGCCACCAAGGAATTGGGCGGGCCGATCGCGCACGGCTATCTCGTGCTTTCGCTGATCCCGTTCATGGCGCGGAATATCGTGACCTATACGGGGGTGGCGCGCGGCATCAATTATGGCTCCAACAAGGTGCGGTTCACCAACATGGTCCCGGTGGGTTCGCGCATCCGTTTGCGCCTGAAGCTGCTGGCCGTGGAGGAGCGCGGCGGCTGCAGCCAGATCACCAGCGAGTGCGCCGTCGAGATCGAGGACGAGACCCGCCCCGCCTGCGTGGCGGAGACCGTCGCGCTGCTTTATCCGGCGTAGCCAACCATGCTCACCGTCATCGAATCGCTCTCCCTCGCCGGGGACCGCGAAAAGCAGAATGACGACGCCTGCGGCGTCAATGGCGGCGCGGCCTGGGTGATCGACGGCGCCACCGATCTGCACGAGACGCCGCTGACGCGCTGGGCCTCCGACGCGAGCTGGATCGCGCACTTCGCCAATACGCGCCTGCACGGCGAGGCCATCGGCGCCAGCGAACATGCGCTGCGCGATGTGGTGCGCCGCGCCAGCAGCGCGGCCTTGGACACGTATCGCGATCTAGCCGGGGGATTGCCCGAGGAGCACTGGCGCATGCCGCTGGCGTCGCTGCTGCTCGCGGCCGAGACAGATGAGGGGCTCGTTGGCCTCGATCTGGGCGACTGCCGCTTGTTCGCGCTCGAGGACGGCGGGCGCGCCCACGCAATCGGCGGCCCGCCGGCGGCTGCTGATAACGAAACCAAGCTCGCGGCAAAGGCGGCCGCCGACGCGGGCGAGGCGCCTTTGCTCCGCCACGCACCCACGATCGACCTGCTCCGCCGCATGCGTGACCGGCAGAACCGCCCCGGCGGCGGCTGGGCTTTCTGCCTGTTCGCGGAGTGCGCGGATGAAGCCCGTACGTGGCGCCTGCCGCTCACGCGCCCGGCGCATCTGCTGCTCGCCACGGACGGCTTCGCGGCGCTCGTCGACCGTTACGGCGACCATGATGCGGGAAGCCTTGTCAGCGACGCGCTGGGCCGCGGGCTGCAGGAGCTGGGCCGGGAATTGCGCGAGATCGAGAATGGCGACGCCAGCGCCGCGCGTCACCCGCGCTGGAAGCGTTCCGACGATGCGACGGCGTTGATGTTGCGCTTGAGCTGAAGCCGCGGCGCTTTGAGCTTGCCCAGGCAAGCCGTCCCTTTAGCATCGGCCCGCACACCGCACTTGGGGACATTATGAACCGCCGTCAGATCCTGCAAGCGGGCGCAGCCCTGCCCGCTCTCGCCTTGCCCGCCTGCACTGCTTCAGGAACCGTCATGACCACGACCGCGCCAACCACTTTCGCCGCCGCGCCAACGCCGCCCGCCGCTCGGCGCGAGCCCTTTTCGATCACGCAGCTCGGGCGCACGCGCGTCGATGACTACCATTGGATGAAGGACGACAATTGGCAGAACGTGATGCGCGATCCGACGCTGATCCGCGCGGACATCAAAGCGCATCTCGACGCCGAGAACGCCTATCGCGAACAGATGCTGGCTTCGACGCGCGATCTGCAGGAGCGGCTCTATCAGGAAATGCGGGCCCGGATCAAAGAGGACGATTCCAGCGTGCCCTCGCCCGACGGGCCGTGGGAATACTACCGGCGCTACGAAACCGGCGCACAATACCCCCTCTACGTGCGCAAACCGCGCGGACAGGCCGGGCCGGAAGAGATCTTACTCAATGTGCCGCAGCTGGCCGAAGGCAGGGCCTTCTACAAGGTGTTGCAAGCCGAGCACTCGCCGGACCATAAGCTGCTCGCCTACGCCGTCGATGAACACGGCTCGGAAATCTACACCGTCTATGTGAGAGATCTGAGCACGGGGCAGACGCTCGCAAGCCCGGTGCAGAATTGCACGGGAGATTTCACCTGGTCCCCCGACGGCGCATATATTTTCTGGACCTTCCGCGATGACAACGGCCGCCCTGCGAAAATCTTCCGCCGACCCGCGCGCGGCGCCGAAGATGCGCTCGTCTATGACGAGCCGGACGACGGCTTCTTCATCGGCGTCGGCGTCAGCGAAAGCCGCGAATTTATCCTTATTTCCTGCGGCAATCAGGAACAGAGCGAATACCATCTGATCCCTGCGGGCCATCCGACTGCGGCGCCGGTCGTGTTCCATCAGCGCGAAGAGAAGCTGCTCTACACGCCAACGCACTGGAATGGGCGCTGGTACATCCTCACCAATGCGGACGACGCAGTCGATTTCAAGGTGATGACGTGCGCCATTGGACAGACCGGCCGCGCGCGCTGGCGCGATGAGCTGCCGCATCAGCCGGGGCGCTACATTCTCGAAATGAGCGCGACGGAGAACTACCTGACGCGCGTCGAACGCGCGAACGCGCTGCCGCGAATCGTCATCCGGGACCGGACCGGCGGCGAACATGCGGTGGCGATGACCGAAGAGGCGTTCACGCTGGATACGGTCGGAGGATACGAGTTCGATACGACGAACCAGCGTTTCGTCTATTCCTCGCCGACGACGCCGGCCCAGACCTTTGACTACAATATGGCCACGCGCCAGCGCGTTCTGCGCAAGACCCAGGAAGTCCCCTCCGGCCACGATCCGGCGAACTACGAAGCGCACCGCTTCTTCGCGCCGGCGCCGGACGGCAAACAGGTGCCGATCACGGTGCTCATGAAAAAGGGATTGGCGCTGGACGGCTCGGCGCCGTGCCTGCTGTACGGCTACGGCTCCTACGGCATCACTATCGACGCCAATTTCGACATCCGCCACTTGAGCCTTGTCGATCGCGGCTGGGTCTATGCGATCGCGCACGTGCGCGGGGGCTCGGAAATGGGCTTCGGATGGTTCCTCGACGGACGCCACCTCACCAAGAAGAACACCTTCACCGATTTCATCGCCTGCGCCGAGGAACTGGTCCGCCGCAACTACGCGCGCGCAGGCCACATCGTGGCCGAAGGGCGCTCGGCGGGCGGGATGCTGATGGGCGCAATCGCCAATATGCGTCCCGACCTGTGGGCGGGCGTCATCGGCGGCGTGCCGTTCGTGGATGTCTTGAACACCATGAGCGACACCTCGCTGCCGCTCACTCCGCCGGAATGGCCCGAATGGGGCAATCCGATCGAGAACGAGACGGACTACGACTACATCGCCTCCTATAGCCCCTACGACAATGTCGCCGCGAAGCCCTATCCGGCCGTGCTCTCCACCGGAGGCCTCTCCGATCCGCGGGTGACGTATTGGGAGCCCACGAAATGGGCCGCCAAGCTGCGCGCGAGCACGACGAGCGGCCGGCCAGTGCTGTTGCGAATGAACATGGGCGCCGGGCACGCCGGCTCTGCCGGGCGCTTCGAAGTGCTGCGCGAACTGGCGCACGACTACGCCTTCGCGATCAAGGCCGTGGGCGCCGAAGAGGCGGGCGGCGGGTTCTAAGCGAGGATCTTGAGCGACACGCAGAGGCGCAGCCATTGCGGGCTGCGCCTCTTTTTTTCCGCCCCCGCGCGTCACGCAAAAGAAAAGCGGCGGGCCGAAGCCCGCCGCCAATGATAGTCGGTGGTTCTGTTGGAGGTTCTTAGAACGCCCAGTCGAAGCCGATCCGCACCGAGCGTGGCGTTTGATACGCCGTCGCGGCTTGGTAGTGCGGATCCGGCGTCCCAACCGCAAGTTCGCCGTTCTCGTTGGCTTCCTGGACACCCTGCGCGTTGAACACATTGAAGATGTCCAGACGCAGCGTGCCGTGACCGAAACGCATGACGCTTTCCGGCAGGTCGTAGCGGAACGAGAGGTCGACGTTGTAGAGCCAGTCGGTGGTGAACTTCGACCCGCGATCCACAACGACGCCATTGCAGAAACGCGCATTCGCCGGAACGCCGTACAGGTCGTTGGTAAGCTGACCGTCGGTGTAGTCCGGGATGTCATCCGGGGTCGGGTCCGGGTTCGCTGTCCCCAGCGTGGTGTTGTCGTAGAGGTCCGGACCCGGCGCATAGCCCGCCGAAGCCGCACCGACGCAGCCATAGTGCCGCGGCGAGAACACCGTCAGCACGCCGCCAGCGATCAGGTTGTCCATCAGCGCGTACGAGCCACGGACCTTCAACTGGTGCGCACGGTGGTTCGGCAGGAGCCCGTACTGGCCTGGGATGAACGACAAGAAGTCGTAATCCTCGGTGATGCCCGGGTCGACCTGACCGATGTCGGACTTCAGTGCGCCTTCGAAGTTGCCCTCAGAACGCGACAGCGTGTACGACGCGTCGAGGCCCCACTTGCCGTCCCAAGCACGGGAGACCGTGAACTCGAGGCCGAGATATTCGCGGCGAACCGGCGGCAGGTTGATATCGAGGTCGTTCGACAGCGTGATGGTTTGTTCGCCGTTCGGAAGAGCCGTCGCCAAGTGGATGCGCGCATCCTCGCCCGGATTGATGATCCGGAACACGTCGGAACCGCTGAACGTGCAGCCCAGGGAATACAAATCCAAGCCATGACGCATGCAATAGTTCGTGACTGCGTGGTCGAGGCCCGCGTCTTCAGCCACGCGGCCGAGGCTGCGGTAGGTCAGCGAAATGCCGCCCGACCATTCGTTGTTGAACTGCGTGCTGTAGCCCAGAATGTATTCGTCTTCGTAGGTCGACTGGAGATTCTCGGCGATCGTGTCTTCCACCGCCGGGGCCACACCGGGGTTACGAACGACGCAGGCGTCGGCGTTCCCGGACGAGACCAGGTACGGGCTGGTCGGGCACGGACCCGTGGTCGTTTGGTTGACGATCTGGGCGCCGAGGATCGGCTGACCGTTGCTATCGACCAATGGACCGCTAGTCGGCGCAAGGAAGAATTCGGAAACGTCGAGCGCGGGCGCGGCCATCCGGAATGATGTGTTCGACGGAATCGGCAGGTAATAGCGGCCGTAGAAGCCATATACCTTGGACGATTGATCGCCGAAAAGGTCGTAGGAGAAGCCGGTGCGGATCGCTTCTTCATGATCGAATTTCATGAAGGTCTCGCCGTTCGGGTTGGCGACTTCCATCTTGTCCAGTCGCCATCCGAGAGAGACGTTGAGTCGGTCGGTCACATCCCAGGAATCCTGGATGTAGTACGCGTCCGACGTGCCTTCGAAGCCGCCGCCCGAATTGAACACGCGGCGCTCGAAGTAGCTGACGTTCGCACCCAGTCCCAAGCCTGCGTTGCCCGAACCAGACGTGCGAACCGTGTAGTTCGCGTCGCCGTTGCGAACCGAGAGCTGGTCCATCGTCGTGTCTTCGTGGTCGAGACCGAAGCGGACGTGGTGATCGCCGTGCAGGCTGAACAGAATGTCCACGTCGCCGCGATAGAATTCGCGGTAGGCGAGGAACGGATCGGTACGAGCCGCCGTGCGGTTCG